>JAMFSA010000029.1 GCA_026225055.1 Mucilaginibacter xinganensis
CTGAGAATAAATTTGGTGTTTAAAAAATAATTACTAACTTTATGAGCATAAAATTACTAATAATTTTAGCAATTCCAAATTTTATGTCAATTATTTCATCAAATATTAAATTTCTCCGTAAAAAGAAAGGTTTAACACAGCAACAGTTTGCAGATCAGGTAGGTATAAAACGTTCATTGGTGGGTGCCTACGAAGAAGAAAGAGCCGAACCAAAGTACGAATTACTAAAAGTAATAGCATCTTTCTTCGAGATCAGTCTTGATGATTTTATAAAAGAGACCATAAATGAAAAATGGGCACCTGCACCAAAAGGCAATCTGCGCATCCTGAGCATTTCTGTTGATAAGGATGATAATGAAAATATTGAGCTTGTGCCCATGAAAGCAAGCGCGGGCTATCTGAACGGTTATGCAGATCCGGAATATGTGGCGCAACTGCCTAAGTTCTATCTTCCGATGTTTAAACAGGGAACCTTCAGGGCATTTGAAATAAAAGGTGACTCGATGCTGCCACTTGTATCAGGTACTATTATAATAGGTGAATACATGGAAAACTGGGGCGATGTAAAACCGGCCGATACCTATGTAATTATTTCAAAAAGCGAGGGCGTGGTTTACAAGCGCATCGGCAATAAATTTAAAGAGAACAAGAAACTGAAATTGATATCAGACAATCCGGTATATGAACCATATGATATTAATGGTGAAGATATTTTAGAGATCTGGAAAGCTAAAGCTTACATCTCCACCCACATGCCGCTCCCTACTCCCGAGCCAACCATGGAAAGCCTGACTACCATGATGGCCCAAATGCAGCGTTCCATATCGAAACTGCAACAGGGAAGCAACTGATAATTAGTGAATGAGTGAGTTAGCGAATTAGTGAATATTCATATCCATTTATTTAAAATTACTCATTCACTAAATCACTCATTCACTCAATAAACTTAGCTGCAACAATTAAGTTACAAGGTTGTTATTAAACCATAACAGCCTATCTTTATCTTACACTTATTAAAAACTTAAAAAATCTAAGATGAAAAAATTATTGTTGATGTGTTGTTTCCTGATTGGGATTACAGCAGTAAGTCGCGCGCAGGGTATGCGTATGAGTCCTGAGGACAGGGTTGCAGGCATGAAAAAACAGTTAAATTTAACTGATGATCAATCGGCTAAAATACTTGCTATTTTTAAAGATGCCGGTGCAAAAAGAGATAGTGTAACGAAAGCAGGTGGCGACAGGTCGGCTATGCGTCCTATCATGATGGCTGCTAATGACAAGGTTCAGGCAGTACTTACTGACGATCAAAAAGTAGCTTATAAAAAAATGATGGATGATATGCGCGCCAAAATGCAGAATGGCGGTGGTGGTGGTAACTAAGCCACTAATTAAAAACTAATTTAATAAAGAAAGCGCGCTGATAAATATCGGGGCGCTTTCTTTATTTTAGCACAAATTATCTGCGTTGAAATTATCAGAAGATCATATAGACAAAAGGCTCGTCGAGAGGAAAGCAGCCGGCACTTATAGAACGCTGAAGCCTGAAAGCACGCTGGTTGATTTTTGTTCGAATGATTATCTGGGTTTTGCGCATTCATCTGCATTAAAAGATAAAATTCAACAGGAATTAAATAGTTTACCTATTGCTTTGAACGGATCAACAGGTTCAAGGTTGTTATCAGGGAACTTAACCTATACAGAAACTTTTGAACAACAAATAGCAGCTTTTCATAACAGTGAAGCTGGACTGATATTTAACTCCGGTTATGATGCTAACGTAGGTTTATTTTCATCCCTTCCACAGCGTGGTGATACCATTATTACGGATGAACTGATACATGCTTCTATAATTGACGGAGCGCGATTAAGCTATGCCAACAGGTATACATTCAAACATAATGATTTGGAGAGTCTGGAGGGTAAGCTAAAGCAGGCAAAGGGCATCTGTTATGTAGTTATTGAAAGCGTTTACTCTATGGATGGCGATACGCCGCCAATAAAGGAGATATTAGCTTTAACAGATCTGTACAACGCTTATTTGATAGTTGACGAGGCACACGCTGTTGGTTTATATAAACAAGGACTTATATGCAGTCTTGGCTTAGAGGACCAGGTATTTGCCCGAATAATTACCTTTGGCAAAGCGCTGGGCTGCCATGGAGCCATCATATTAGGCAGTGACTTACTGCGGAATTACCTGATCAATTTTGCCCGGTCGTTTATTTATACCACGGCGGCATCAATTCATCAGATCGCATCAATAAAAATGGCTTATGAGCTGCTGCGGCAGTCGGATGAAGTGATAGTGAAATTAAAGGATAACATCAGCTTATTTCAGCAGAATATAAAAAACAATGCGACCTATCCTCTGCTTAAAAGTGATAGTGCTATACAATGCTTGTTATTAAACAGCAATGAAAAAGCAAAACAAATGGCAGCATATTTACAAAATGCAGGATTGGATGTGCGGGCAATACTTAGCCCAACTGTGCCTATGGGAACCGAAAGAATCCGCATATGCCTGCATGCCTATAATACGGTCGGAGAAATATTTTTGCTTACTAATACTATAAATGAATTGATAAATGCAGAATAAACCATTATTTATTACAGGAATAGGAACCGGAATAGGTAAAACCGTCATATCAGCCATATTAACGGAAAAACTAAAGGCTGACTACTGGAAACCGGTACAATCGGGCGATTTGGATGACAGCGATACGTTAAAAGTAAAAAGTATGATCTCCAACACACAAACCGTATTTCACCCCGAAACTTACCGGTTAACCCAACCATTTTCGCCGCATAAATCTGCTGCAATTGATGGCATCAGCATTGAAAAAGATAAATTTATCATTCCTCAAACCGAAAACCAACTATTAATTGAAGGTGCAGGTGGTTTAATGGTGCCGTTGAATGATGATTTTTTAATGATAGACCTTATTAAGCAACTGGATGCGGAAGTTATACTGGTTTCGCAAAATTATTTGGGGAGCATAAATCATACTTTGCTATCTGTTGCTATATTAAAGCAATATAATATTCCCATAAAAGGGATATTATTTAATGGCAAGGTTGATGTTGATTCCGAATCTTATATCCTAAAATATACCGGCTTAAAGTTGCTTGGGCATATACCTGAATATACTTCGATAGATAAAAAGACGATTATTGAAGCAGGCCAATATATCAGTTTATAAATCACAAGCTGGACTTTGCCAATTAAATAAATAGCATCAACTTAGTAACATATTATAACCTGATATGAAAAATATAACAGTGATCGGTTCCGGGACTATGGGTAATGGCATTGCGCACACCTTTGCGCAACATGGCTTTAATGTGGCTTTGGTTGATATTAATGCTGATGCTTTGAACCGTTCCATCCAAACCATAACCAATAACCTCGACCGGCAACTGAAAAAAGGCGCTATTGATGAAAAGATAAAAACGGATACATTAAATAATATTACTACCTATGTCGACTTATCAGCCGCCGCCTCAAACGCCGACCTGGCAATAGAAGCCGCCACTGAAAACCGAGACATTAAGCTAAAGCTGTTTAAACAGCTGAGTGAGATCTGTGGGGATGATACTATTCTGGCATCCAATACTTCCTCTATCTCTATCACACAAATAGCTTCGGTAACTAAAAATCCTGAGAATGTCATAGGCATGCACTTTATGAATCCTGTACCGGTAATGAAACTGGTGGAAGTTATAAGAGGCTATGCAACCACTAATGAAGTGACCAGCAAAGTGATGGAATTATCTCGACAATTAGATAAAAGCCCGGTTGAAGTAAACGATTATCCCGGTTTTGTAGCTAACCGTATTTTGATGCCCATGATAAATGAAGCCATATATACTTTATATGAAGGCGTAGCAGGTGTGAGCGAAATTGATACGGTAATGAAACTGGGCATGGCCCACCCTATGGGTCCGCTGCAGCTTGCCGATTTCATTGGTTTAGATGTATGCCTGGCTATTTTAAATGTGTTGTACACCGGTTTTGGCAATCAAAAATATGCGCCTTGCCCTTTGTTGGTAAATATGGTAACGGCGGGGCATTTAGGTGTAAAATCGGGCAGCGGATTTTATAAATATGTGGCTGGTAGTAAAGAAATTACAGTGGCTGATAAGTTTTTCAGAGTGTAAATATTAAACCTTTTCAGGTATATGATGGTCAATACGTATTATTTATCAATCATATACAGATGAAAACATTATCAAAATTAGGCATCCTGACTGCGTTGGCAGGTTCGCTGTTTATGTCATCATGTGCTGGGGAGTATTACGTAAGTAACCAGCCTGCTGAAGTTTATTATACCAGGCCCGTAACACCTTACCCCGGCGCTGTTTGGATAAGCGGTGATTGGGTATGGAATGGACAAAGATATGTTCGACACCAAGGTTACTGGGCAAGGCCGCGTAGCGGTCGTGTTTGGGTTGAAGGTGCATGGTATCATGGCCAACGTGGTTATGCATGGCATAAAGGGCATTGGAGATAAAATGAGCTTGCAGAATTTAGTTAGCAGTTTGCATGAACTGCCTGCTGCCAACTAAATACTGCAAACTAAAATTACATACGTTCCGGTACTTCAATCCCCAACAAACCCATCCCTTTACTGATCACCTTAGCCGATGCAGCTGAAAGTTGCAGCCTGAATTTCTTCAGTGATTCATCCTCTGCCTGTAATATCGATTTTTCGTGGTAAAACTTGTTGTAAATTTTAGCCAGTTCGTAAATATAATTGGCGATCACCGCAGGACTGTATCCTTTTGCCGCATCGTTTATAATAACTGGAAATTGCGTTAGTATTACAATCAGATCGCGTTCAACTGATGACAATTCCTGAATGTCAATCTTATCAGCATAATCAACACCTGCACGGCTCATTACTGATTTGATACGGGCGTGCGTGTATTGTATAAACGGCCCGGTATGCCCTTGAAAGTCTACCGATTCATTAGGATCAAATAATAACCGTTTTTTAGGATCAACCTTGAGCAGGAAGTACTTCAGTGCGCCCATACCTATAGTATGGTACAAATGCTGTTTATCTTCTTCGTTAAAGCCATCAACCTTACCTAAAGCTTCGGTTTGTTCTTTGGCGGTTTGCTCCATTTCATTGATCAGGTCATCGGCATCAACAACGGTTCCCTCACGCGACTTCATTTTGCCTGATGGCAGATCAACCATACCATATGATAGATGATATAATCCTTGCGCCCATGTCTTTCCCAGCTTTTGCAGTATCAGGAACAATACTTTAAAGTGATAATCCTGCTCGTTACCTACCACGTAAATAGATTCATTCATTTGGTAATCATCATATTTTAGCTGCGCGGTACCCAAATCCTGGGTCATGTAAACAGAAGTGCCATCGGAACGGCGAACCAATTTCTCATCAAGACCGTCAGCGGTCAGGTCTATCCAAACAGAACCATCCTCTTTTGTAAAGAAAACACCTTTTGCTAATCCTTCTTCAACAATATCCTTTCCTAATAAATAGGTGTTTGATTCATAATAAAATTGATCGAAAGTGACACCCAAAGCATGATAAGTCTTACCAAAGCCATCATAAACCCAGGTATTCATGGTTTTCCAGAGGTTGATCACTTCTTTATCGTTAGCCTCCCACTTTAGCAGCATTTCCTGAGCCTGTTTAATCAGTGGTGCGTTCTTTTTGGCCTCCTCTTCGGTTTGCCCTTCGGATTTCAGGAATTCTATTTCTTTCTTGTATTCTTTATCAAAAATCACATAGTACTTACCCACCAAATGGTCGCCCTTCATGCCGGTTGATTCAGGCGTTTCGCCATTACCAAACAGCTGCCATGCCAGCATTGATTTACAAATATGTATACCTCTGTCATTCACCAAATTAGCCTTCACTACTTCATATCCTGCTGCAGCTAAAATTTCGGCAACTGAAAAGCCCAACAGGTTATTACGTACATGACCTAAATGCAATGGTTTGTTGGTATTTGGCGATGAATACTCCACCATTACCTTTTTACCATTTGGCTTAGCAACGGCAAAAGTATCGGGCAAAATTTGGGTATAAAGTTGATCGAGCCAATAGCTGTCAGCAATTGATATATTTAAAAAACCTTTTATAACATTAAAAGCGGCAACCTCGGGTAAGTTAGCTTTAAGGTACTCACCTATCTCTGCTCCTGTTTGCTCCGGTGATTTGCGTGAGAATTTAGTGAACGGAAAAGTAACTATAGTAACCTGGCCTTCAAATTCCTTACGGGTTTCCTGCAAGTTTATGGCGTCGGCGGTAATATCAGTTTGGTATAAGTGTTTAACCGCTTTAACAACGGTTGCAATAATAAAATCCATATTGTGCAAAAATAATATAATTAGTCCATAGTTCAGTGGGCGGTTTGCGGTGAGCAGTTTGCTTTTAGATTTGCTATACATAACGGCAACCTATCCGCCACAAACTGAACACTGTGAACTGCCAACTAAAAAATATAGATTTGTATTTCTTCTTATTCATTTTATGATACTCAAAAACGATAGTTTTAAAATAGATGTAACTTCTGAAATTGGTAATCTCCGCAGTTTATTAATACATAGTCCGGATAGTGGGTTGGGTAAAGTGGTGCCATCAAAGGCGCAAGACTGGCTTTTTGAAGATATAGTACATCTGGATACTGTTCGTAAAAATGAATACGATTATTATGTAAAACTGCTCATGTATTTCCTTGATCCGGATAAGATAAAAGGAAAACTCAAACAAATTGACAGCGCGGCTAATAAGCGTTCATTTTTTAAGCCTGATAATAAAAACTTCCACGCATCGGATAAAGTAATTGAGATACAAACCCTGCTGGCCGATATACTTGAAGAAAAGAATATTCGCGAAAAACTGGTAGCATCTGTGTGCGCTATCGAGAGCTGCAATTATCGCCTGCAGCAAAAGCTGATCGATACCAATCCCGTTGAACTGGCTAAAATATTTATATCAGGCTCATTAACTACTGATGAGATGATCTTCGCGCCTATCCCGAATCTGATATTTTCGAGGGATATAGGCATCGCCATAAATAACTTTATGCTGCTTAACAAGCCCGCAAAAAAGGCAAGGGCACGCGAAACTTTGCTGGCGCGATACATATTTTTTAACCATCCTTTGTTCGCTAACTACCGCGGAAACATTTTGGAAATCCCCGAAAGTATGCAGCATTTTTTGCGCCCCGGCGAGGATAACACCGACAAAACTACCCTTGAAGGCGGCGATGTGATGATGGTTAGTCCGCAGCATTTGATTATTGGATGCAGCGAGCGAACCTCAACAAGTGGTGCAAATGAAGCTATTAAGTTATTGTTTGACAATGATGTAGTAAAAAAAGTAACTGTAGTAAAAATACCGCACAAGCGCGACTACATGCATATTGATACCGTGTTTACTCAGGTAAAAAGAAATATGTGGGTATTGCTTGGTTCGCTGGCTATTGCTGAAAGTCCGGTTGAGGATAAAGAGCCGATAGCCTGGTTTGCTGATAAAAAATCAAAGGATAAGGTAGAGATCATTCAGTTTAGAAAAGGTAAAAAGCCTAAAAGATTTGAGTGTTTGGAAGAACTATTATCAAACATCAGCGAACATGACCTGGAGAGCAAAGAGAAAACACAATTCATTTATTCTGGCAATAACACCTTTCCATATGATGCACGTGAGCAATGGACAGACTCCTGCAATTTGCTGGCAGTAAAAGAAGGCGTTGTGCTGGGTTATGACCGCAATGATAAAACCGTTGAGGCATTTAAACAAAATGGTTTTAAAGTGGTTAAAGTAGCTGAACTGTTAGAGAAATTTGAGAATAATGAACTTGATCCGCAAACGATGAAGGATACTTTAATTTTGATGCCATCAGCAGAGTTATCAAGAGCAAGAGGCGGTTTTCATTGTATGAGTATGCCGCTTTTTAGGGATAAGGTTTTGTAAAAAGTCATTGATCATTTGAGTCATTAGTCATTATTTGGCTGGTGAAGAACTGACCCAATGACAGAAATGACTAATGACAACTGACTAATGACCAATCAACAATCTACCTCACACCTATTAATGATCCGCCCGGTTAATTTCGGGTTTAACGAGCAAACTGCCGGGAGCAACGCTTTCCAGGTAAAGCAGGGTGTTGAAAATGAGGTTCAAGAAAAAGCCCTCACCGAATTTAATAACCTGGTGACTGTATTAAGGAATAATGATGTGGATGTTACCGTAATTGACGACACTCCTGAACCACATACTCCCGATTCCATATTCCCTAATAATTGGGTATCTTTCCATAGTGATGGTAACATATTCCTATATCCCATGCAGGCCGAGAATCGCAGATTGGAACGCAGGGAAGATATCATTAACCAATTAGAGGACTGTTTTAAGGTGCATCACATCGTTGACCTGAGCAGATTTGAGCACGATCATAAGTTTCTGGAAGGCACAGGCAGTATGGTGTTAGATAGAATTGGCAAAATAGCATACGCATGCCTATCACCGCGCACTGACAGGGATGTATTAGCTATTTTTTGTGAGCAAACAGGTTACAAAACTGTTTGTTTTGATGCGGTTGATGAGCATGGAAAAGCTATCTACCATACCAATGTTTTAATGTGTGTTGGCAGCAAGTTCGCCGTGATTTGTTTGGATAGTATTGCTAACCCGCATGAGCGCATTATGGTTACAGAATCGCTGCAATCAACCCGTAAAGAAATTATTGAAATATCATTTGAGCAAATGAATCAATTTGCCGGTAACATGTTAGAGGTACAGAATAAAAGTGGTGAGGTGTTGATTGTGATGTCGCAAAGCGCTTTTAAGTCGCTTACTGAAGCTCAAAAAGCCACACTTGAAAAACATGGAAAGCTGATTTACAGCAACATAAATACTATTGAAACCAATGGCGGAGGCAGCGCCAGGTGTATGATAGCCGAGGTACATTTGCCTTTTGAATTGTAATACACAACCTAAAGCTATGGGCTATTAACCATAAACACTTGGCTTCTAAAATAATTACATTATATCTATAAAAAAATCATCATAATTTCCGTTTAAATTTTACATTTTTGCCAAAATTTTAATAGATGCAGAGTTACCAGGAATTTCTTGACCTAAGTGTAGGTTTCCCGCAGGAAGGTTTTGAGATAATAGATGATGAATTATACTTTCATGATCTTAATTTGATGGAAATGATAGAAACGTATGGCACTCCCCTGCGCTTTACTTATATTCCAATCATCTCGAAAAAGATACAACAGGCAAAACTGTTGTTTCAGCAGGCGATCATTAAAAACAATTATCGCGGCAGCTATAAATATTGCTATTGTACAAAAAGCTCGCACTTTAAGCATATTGTTGAAGAGGCGCTTAAAAACGAGATCCACCTTGAAACATCTTCGGCATTTGATATGCCCATGATTGATGCCCTTGAGAAAAAAGGCTCGCTTAATAAGGATGTTACGGTAATATGCAACGGCTTTAAAACTTTTCAGTACAAACAGTATATTATTGATATGCTGCATGATGGTTTTAAAAACATCATCCCTGTACTGGATAATAAAGAGGAATTTAACCTGTACGACGATGAGATCGAGATGGATACCCCATGTAATCTTGGCATACGTATAGCAGCTGAAGAGCAACCGGATTCTCAATTTTATACCTCGCGTTTAGGTGTAAGACTGGAAGATATTATTGATTTCTACTATAACAAGATAGAGAACAATCCGAACTTCCAGGTTAAGTTGCTGCACTTCTTTATCAACTCAGGTATATCTGATACGCCGTATTACTGGAATGAACTTGAAAAATATGTAACACTGTATTGCAAGTTTAAAAAGATAAACCCTGCACTGGATACAATTGATATCGGTGGTGGTTTGCCTTTCAAGGATTCACTGGTGTTTGATTTTGATTATGAATACATGATCAATGAGATAGTGAGCCGTATAAAAGAGATCTGTGCCGAAAATGATACCATTGAGCCGGATATCATTACCGAGTTTGGTAAATATACCGTAGCAGAGGCTTCAGGTATCTTATACAAAGTATTAGGACGTAAGCAACAGAACGACCGTGAAAAATGGCTGATGCTGGATGGTTCATTCATCACCAACCTGCCAGACGTTTGGGCGCTGAACCAAAAATACATTTTGTTACCAATCAATAACTGGGACAGTGAATATGAACGCGTTAACTTAGGTGGTATTACTTGCGATGGTCAGGATTATTACAATCAGGAAGCGCACATGAACAGTGTGTTTATGCCTAAGACCCGTAAGGTGCAATACTTAGGCTTCTTTAACACAGGCGCTTACCAGGAAGTATTAAGCGGTTATGGCGGTATACACCATTGCCTGCTGCCATCTCCAAAGCATGTGATCATCAGGCGTAACCGCGATGAGACATTTAACTTTGAGGTGTTTGGCGAAGAGCAGAACAGTAAACAGGTATTGAAGATACTGGGTTATACGACTTAATATTATTAAAGACATCATTACGAGACGCGAGGTATCGCGTCTCTACATTAAAGGAAAAAATGCCGTAGAGACACAATACTTTGTGTCTCTTTTTGTTCCATAAATAAATTTAAAGATTCTTTAATTGCTGATACAGCTTCTCAGTAGGCAAACCAACCACATTGGTATAAGAACCATTAATGCGTTCAATGCCGATAAGCCCTATCCTTTCCTGTATGCCGTATGAGCCGGCTTTATCCAGGGGTTGATATTTTTCAACATAACTGCTGATTTCTTCGTCAGTTAATTTGCGGAAGAATACTTCGGATACATCAAAAAATTTATTGTATTTGTGTTTATGCAATAAGCAAACTCCGGTAATAACCTTATGCACTCTGCCTGAAAGCATTTTAAGCATCTCTATGGCATGTTCAGATGTCTCGGGCTTGCCAAGTATCAGCCCATCAATACACACGATGGTATCGGCTGTAAGTACTACCTCATCCCCTATGGCTTCATCAAAGGCTTCGGCTTTTTTACTGGCGATGTAAAGCGCAACTTCTTCAGGTGATAAGTGATCAGGATATGATTCATCTACCTCCTTCAAAACTATCCTGAAATCAATATCCATCAACCTCAGCAACTCCTGTCTGCGTGGTGATTTTGATGCAAGGATAATCTTTGGTATTGAATTCATCTGAAAGAGCTTTTGACTTTTAACTTTTGAAACCTACCAGCTATATGCCTGTTCGCTCATCCATTTGCCCTGTATTTTCAGCACTTTTTCAATTACATCGCGGGCGCAGCCTTTACCACCAGGATATGGTGATACGTACTGACTCACTGCTTTGATCTCTTCTACAGCATCCGCAGGACACGTTGGTAAACCAGCCAGGTTCATCGCACCCAGATCGGGGATATCATCGCCCATGTATAAAACATTAGATGCATGCGTAGCTTTTTCTTCAAGATAAACCTTTAAACGCTCGGTTTTAGTGTGGGTTCCCATATAAACATCGGTTACCCCCAGGCTGTTTAAACGATACACCGCGCTTTTTGAGCGGCTGCCAGAAATAGCACAAACCTGGTACCCGCATTTTACGGCCAGTTGTATAGCGTAACCATCCTTAATATTAAAGGCACGGCTTTGCTCACCGTTCTCTGCTACAAATACAGAGCCATCGGTAAGTACGCCATCCACATCAAAAATAAAAGTGGTTATATCTTTAAGTTTATTCAGGAATGATTCCATTATTATAATTACACTGATTATGTTATGATTTCACCGATTGCAAACTGTAAACCGGCTACCGCCAACTGAAACTATTGGTTATCGCGCCACTCGTAAACCCACGCTGATTGGATCTGCTCCAGGTGGCCTTCGGTTGATTGCTCGCGCGTACCGGCGAAGTTTGGTAAAGTAAGTATCCATTCCAACAGGTCGGTGAAACGGATGCGGTATATTTTCGATTCATCAAAATCGTCACCAAACTTTTCGTAAAGCTCAATGGCAATATCTTCATGATCATTCCAGTGAATAGGTAAGGTGAATTTATTATCTGTCATTTTAATTCTTGTAAGTAAAATTTATACTATATGGTACTGGTATTAGTGGCCCATGAAATCCGATTGATCGGGTAAAGTTACTTCAATATCGCCATCAATCATCACACACTGGCAGCCCAGGCGTGAGGTTATACGCGGATTAACGGCACGATCAATAAAATCCTCTTCCTTATCAGAAATTTCCTGAACGTTATCCATACCCTTGTTTACATATATGTGGCAGGTGCTGCATCCGCAAACCCCACCGCAATTATGCTGCAGTTCAATGCCATTCTCCAGGCAAACGTCTAAAACTGATTCCCCCTCGGCAATAGGCAACTCAACAGGCTCGTGCCCTTTTTCCTCAAAGTTGATCTTAACTTTAAAAATATTCATTTGGGCAAAAGTAACAAAATAACTTACGCTCCGTGTTTAGATTTACCCTTTTTGATAATACCCTGACTTAATATCTTATAAACCTGTTCCAGGCCGGGTTCGCCGGTCAGCATTTCGAGGTGGGTATCCATGGTCTTAAAATCCTCGCGGATAGCTGGCCCGGTTTGTACATCAGCAGGAAAATGCTCCTGTACCTTTTGTGCAGTCTCTAAAATTAAAGGGCGAAGCAAATCAAACTGGATATTATTTTGAGTTAAAAGATCCTGCGCCACACCATAAAGGTAATTAGGGAAATTACAGGCAAATACAGCCGCCAGGTGCAATACTTTGCGCTGCGCGGAATCAATATCATAAACGTTATTGCTGATGCTTTGCGCCAGTTCTTTTAAAGTGCTGTGGATATTTTCATCGGCAGCCTCAATACATAAAGGCACAGTTAAAAAATCGATCTCACGGGTTTTGCTGAAGGTTTGCAGCGGGTAAAACACGCCCGCCTTATCGGTATAATTTAGTAAAGTTTGCAGGTTGGTAACGCCAGAAGTATGCGCCATGAGTTTACCATACTTAGCCAGTTCGCTGGCAATACCGGGTATCGCATCATCGCTTACGGCTATGATGAAGATATCGACTGCCGGGTTAATACTATCAATGTTATTGATCGCTTCGGCACCAATATGGTAAGCCAGCAATGCCGAATTATGGGCACTGCGACTGTAAACCTGTATGATACGGTGCCCCGCATTTTTAAACGCGGCACCCAGATGAGTAGCTATATTACCGGAGCCTATTATTGTTATGCGCATTGTTTAATATTTATGCTATTTTTAGTTTCTCAAACCTATTTGTTCAAGCCTTATCAATCAGCGCGTGAAATTACTTAAACTCATTTTAATTATATTTTTATTTTTTCAGGCAGAGATGATTGTATCAGGTAAGGTGACGTCATGCCACACTTATATCAAAGCCGATACTGTCAAAAAGCAGCAAAAAGAAAAGCGAAAAATTAAACATCTACCTTCACCTCCTAAATTGTCAGCACAGCAAATAATCAACGATGATTGCATTTTTACCAATAAATATTCGATTGTAAAACGGTTAAAATATTATCCTTTTTCAAAAGCTATAAAGATATTGGCGGTATCATATCATTTGCAAGATATGCCATCCGAGATATTTGTGGACACTTCGAAACATACAATAAATCCTGTTGACACGCTAAAATCAGGACTACATATCAAAAACGGAAGATTAAATTATTCCTCACTAATTGAAGTTAGAACATTGAGTCAAAAGCAAGTTAATGACCTAACAAATTTAATTTACAACACCAATTACAGAAAGCCCGGTCTTAATGCAGCAGACCATGGAGCATGTTTTAACCCTCGTAATGCATTGATTTTCTACGATAAAAATGGAAAAGTATTTGACTATATAGAAATATGCTTTGAATGCCTTGGAGCAGAATCACTATCTGATAAAATTACTGTTGGAACTTTGTGCAATCAAAAATACATCTTACTAAAAAAATACTTTATTGATGCGGGACTAAAATATGGAACTATTAATAAGTAAAAAAATAAAGACATCATCTTACTGATGTTTGTGAGGACACAAACATCGGGATAAAATGTAAAAGATTAAACACGGCTAATTCTTCTTGCTGACATCTTCACCAACGATAGCAATCTTCCCTACCAGCTTTTTACTAATATCCCACAACTTATTCCTGTTGGCCTCGCTCCAGGACAACAAGGATGATTTGGCCATTTTGGATTTTATGAAATATTGACAGCTTTTGGCTTCCATGCCAGGTTCTGTCGCTAAGAAAATACTGGTTTGAGCGCCCTCCTCCGGTGATATCATAAATGGCTTGGCAAGCCATAACAGAAACTTTGAAAGTCCGCTTGATTCAGCTCCGAAAGAGGTTCTTACAACACCCGGATGTACTGCGAATGACGAAATTCCTTTATCAGCATATTTTTCGGCCAACGATTTCGTGAAATATATGTTGAATAGTTTTGCCGTTCCATAAGCCTTTATTGCCGAGTATGGGCGCTGTTCCCATTGCAGGTCGTCAAAATTGGCCTTACCCATTTTATGCCCCTCGGAACTTAGGTTGATGATGCGGGCGTGGCCTTTTTCAAGCAAAGGCAATATACTGTTGGTCAATAAAAAATGCCCAAGGTGGTTTGTTACAAACGTCATTTCAAAACCATCCTTGCTTATTTCCTTTTTATCAAACATACCACCGGCATTGTTGATCAGCACATTTATTGCGAATAGTTTACCGTTATTAAGTTCGGCAGCGGCTTCACGCACACTTTGCAGATCAGACAGGTCGCACTTTATAACATGAATATTCTTATTGCCGGTTTTGGTGATAATCTCCTGCTTAAGTTCTTCGCCTTTAACAACATTACGAACCAATAGGTAAAGCGCATGATCCTTTTTAGCAAGCGCTAAAGCGGTTTCTTTCCCTATACCGGAAGTTGCACCGGTAATTACGGTAGTTTTTATAGCCATTTGGGTATGATGATGAATATGCCGTAAATATAGCCACTAACTGGCTTCCGCCAATTTTTCATGCTCCAATATTTGCAGCAGGGCTTTTTCAGCAAGATTCAGGTCCGCAGCCTTAACATCATGGTCATCATCCAGTTCTTTAATATAATGAAAGATGGTACCCTCCTCATAACTTTTTATTACGGTCGGGTGCACATAGTACTTTTTACAAACGGTGCGGGTATTACCGAGGTTCAGCGCCACTTCATCCAAAACGTTTACTATTTTTTTGCGGCACTCAGTTATATTGGCAAATTCTCCCGCCTCTTTAAAAGCATGCAGCGCGCTTACACTGCCGGCCCAGGTACGAAAATCTTTCGCAGTGAAATCTTCTCCGGTAATATTCTTTAAATAATCGTTCACATCACCCGAACCTATATTGCAATGCTGTCCTTCATCATTATAATACTGAAAAAGGTCTTTACCCGGTATATCGCGGCATTGCTTAACAAGTCGCGCCAGTTTTTTGCTTTGTAACGATACCTTATGAAAAACGCCTTTTTTACCCTTGAACTCAAATTTCAGGGTTGTACCATCAATCTTAACATGCCTGTTCATAAGCGTAGTTAACCCGAATGAGCCATATAGCTTTTTGTATGATTCATTCCCTACCCTGATACTGGTCAACTCCATCAGCCTAACTACCAATGCCACTACTTTTTCATGATCCAGCTTATGACGGGCAAGGTCCTTATCTATTTGCTCACGTATAGCTGGTAAATGCTCCGCAAATAACTGCAAGCGATGATATTTAGATTGGTTACGGATCTTATTCCAATCGGGATGATAGCGATATTGCTTTCTGCCTGCGGTATCGGTACCTGTAAATTGCAAGTGTCCGTTTTCATGGGGCGAGATCCATACGTTGGTGTAAGCCGGTGGTATAACCAACTTATTAAAACGCTGTATGAGTTCTTTATCTTTTGTAAGCTTACCATCAGCATCATAATAACTCCAGCCCTTGCCGACTTTTTTACGGGTATAACCGGGTATTGAATCGGACACATGGCGTAATCCGACAGCTTTGGCGGTGCTTTTTGGGTCGCGGCCAATTTTTTCAAGTTTTTTGAGGAGACGGTTCATTGTGAGAATAACAATGTTGAAATAGTTAAGTTTTAACACTTCAAATTAATTTACATTTGAACTTACACCTGTTCAAGCGCCCACGCTTGAATGACAGCAAATATTAGCGTCCTCGCTCGTTAAACAAATATGAGCGTGGACGCTCATCAATATTTAAGTTCAAGCGTGGACGCTTGAACTTGCGGAAGCCTATGAGAATTATTGTATCAGCTATTTTACCCTTAATTGACTATTCATTATAAACAAAACCCAATCCATGTAGTTAATTTTACAACACACAATCACTACACATTATGAAATACAATTTTTTAGGGAACACCGGCCTGGTGGTATCTGAACTATGCTTTGGTACCATGACTTTCGGCGGCAAGGGTTATTGGGAAGCCATAGGCAAAATCCAACAACAGGAAGTAAATGAACTAATGCAGGTTGTTGTAGACTCCGGCATTAACTTTATTGATACCGCCAACGTTTATTCATTCGGTGAATCAGAGAAATTACTTGGTCAATCTATAAAAGACCTTGGCTTGCACCGTAACAACCTGGTTATAGCTACCAAAGTACGCGGCCGCATGGGTGAAGGGGAAAATAATGTTGGCTTATCACGCTATCATATCTTTAATTCGGTTGATGAAAGCCTGCAGCGCTTACAGTTGGATCATATCGATATTTTATATGTTCACGGCTTCGACCCAAAAACTCCTATTGAGGAAACCATGCGCGCGTTAAACGATATTGTATTAACAGGCAAAGTACGCTACGTAGCTATTTGTAACTGGCCTGCCTGGGTGGTAATGAAAGCGCAAGGCATTTGCCAGCTGAACGGCTGGAATAAGTTTGTAGGTATGCAATATTTTTACTCCTTAGCCGGGCGTGATATTGAGCGTGAAATATTGCCATTAGCAGCCGATCAAAATTTGGCGATGATGCCGTGGAGCCCGCTGGCGGGTGGCTTCCTGTCCGGAAAATTTACCCGTGATAAAGATAAAACAGGCAACTCAAGGCGCGATACATTCGATTTCCCTCCCATCAATAAAGATAAAACCTTTGATATTCTTGATGTCATCAGCGAGATCGGCAAGCAGCACAATGTATCAACCGCGGCAATTGCGCTTGCATGGGTAAGGCAGCAAAAAGGCGTAACCAGCACTATTATTGGTGCTAAAAACATCGAGCAACTAAACGACAACATCAAGTCGACCGAGGTTACTTTAACGGAAGATGATCTTAAAAAGATTGATGAAGTAAGTGCCTTGCCAAAAGAGTATCCGGGATGGATGGTTGAAAGGCAATCTGGCGATAGGGAATTGAAATAAGTAGAAAGTTAATTTGACCACCCTCTTTATCGCTTGCGATAGAGAGGGTGATCGAGTGAAACGAAGACCGGGTGAGTCGGCTATGCGAGCGATTATGAACGCGCTCCGTTTGACTCACCTCGACTACGCTTCGCTGGTCGATCCTCTCTCCGCTGTGCGGAAAGAGGATGAAAACAACAAAAAGCCTCCGGTTTTCACCAGAGGTTTTCTTATTTAACATTTTCCCCTGCAATATTAATTTCTAACTATCGTTTTGTGATAAACTGTATAAAACGAGGCATTTAAGGGACGGGAAACAGTAAACAGTTTTGATCTTTTTCAACCATTAGCCGTTAATAAATGTTAAATACCCGAACCATTGTTTTACAGTTTTATCTTTCTTGTAGCTACCGCTCCGGTGCTATATCCCTCACTTATTTACCTGTTCCACTATGCAATTAAATACGCTTAAAGTTGATAGTGTGCAACTGGAATTTGGCGACCGCAAAATATTGCAAGATGTGTGGCTTTCATGTACGCAGGGCGAGGTTGTAGGTTTATTAGGCAGAAATGGATCCGGTAAATCATCACTGTTAAGGATAATTTTTGGCACACTCAATCCCGCATATAAATACGTAAGTATTAATGATCAATTTATTAAAAAAGGTTACCATCACCAACAAATAGCTTATTTACCACAGCACAATTATCTGCCTAATGGCATAAAGATTAGTCAACTGGCTAAGATGATGATTGATCATAAACTTTGGGATGAGTTTACCAGCTACCATGTATATAAAGATCACCATCATAAAACGGTAAACCAGTTATCAGGCGGCGAATTAAGGCAACTGGAAACCCTTATGATACTTTATAATAAAGCTGATTTTATTTTACTGGATGAGCCCTTCACCCATATTTCGCCTATACAAGCAGATTACTTCAAAGCGGCTATCCGCAGCTGCGGAAAAACAAAAGGCATTATACTTACCGACCATCAATATTATAACATATTGGAGGTAAGCGACCGGATAATATTACTGCATAACGGTGCCACAAAACATATAACCAATGATAATGAGCTTGTTACTTACAACTACCTAAATAAACTGCCGAATAATGCCTTTTAATGTAACTAATATCGCGTTCATCTTGTCTTATTGACATATATACAACCTAATGCGCAAACTCTTACCCTATATGCTTACTTTATTGGTGCTTTCACTGGCACTTAGGGGTAAATGCGCGGGTAATGCAACCATTGGCGGTGTGAGTTTTAAACATACTTTTATTGATATAGACCCCGCTCCCTACGGAGATTTTAAAACACTTATCGTCCCTATAAAAAGGTCAGGAAACCTGATCATAGTGGAAGCCCAGGTCGATTCACTCGAAGGTAACTTTGTGTTTGATACAGGGGCTCCGTACCTGGTTTTGAATGCTACTTATTTTAGAGATGCGCCGCAAATAAACGAACAGCATGCGGCAGGCATAAACGGCGAAGCAGGCACAACTTTTACAACCGTAGTTCACAACTTTACTATACTCGACCTGCATTACAGCAGGCTTACCGCCGATGTTACTGACCTGTCAGGTATTGAAAACGGTCGCGGCATAAAGATTCTGGGCTTGTTGGGAACACGTTTATTCTCAAAGCTTGCAGTTACTGTCGACCTGCAAAATAACCTGCTTTATATTCACAAGCTTGATGATGACGGCAATATTCCTGCTGAAGAAGAAATATTTCATAACCCCGTTTTAAAGACTCCATTCAAGTTTTTGGATGATATTATATTTTTAAAAGGCAGTATTAATGACAAAGGTATGTGGTTTGTTTTTGATAGCGGAGCTGAAACTAACCTATTGGATTACGGCAAATCAAAAAAGATCATAAAAAATATGCAGATCCTTAACAGGTCGAAACTAATTGGCGTTGGAGGTTCAAGTTTTGAGGTTTTATATGCACGGTTTGATAAACTAACTGTTGGCGATCAGGATTTTATGCATAACCGCATACTGATAACTAACCTTGAAAAAATGGGCAAAGCCTATGACCACACCATTGACGGGATACTGGGCTACGACTTTTTTGTAAGAGGCGTATTCAGTATCAATTTCGTTAAAAAGGAATTTGAAATGTACATTTACAACAACCAATAATATGAAACGGTGCTGGCCTTATATATTCACATTGATGTTGCTGTTAAGCGGCATGGTGAATGCTATTGCCCAAAGCCGTAACAATCTCATAGCCGGTAAAGGCAAAATTATATTGCTTATTGATCTTCATTCATCTCCTGCTGAGCTTGATAGCATATTTAAAAAAGCAGCTATTGCAGGCGTTGATAAACGCGCATTTTTGGCTGGCGATTACTCGGCGATCATAAAAGATGGCTGGGTAATGGCGAAAAAACAAAATAACGTAGTGCAGTTTAACCGCTCACTTACAGATATGAAAGGCAATCCGCAGGAAAACCCCTACATCATCACTGCAAGTGTTATAAAAACTAACCCAAGACCGGGTTATCTTGACGCGGTATATGGCGTAAATAATTTTGCAGTTGCTACGGTTACTGAAGCATCATCAGGCTTTACCCGGTTCTTTTTACCGGGTAATTTAAACGCCAGAAGAGTATTTTTATCAGGAAGTTTTAATGACTGGAGTACATTGAGGGGTGCAATGACAAAGACTCCGCAAGGCTGGATCATTGACCTGAAACTAAAACCCGGTGCTTATGAATATAAATATATTGTTGACAGTCGCTGGATGACCGATCCTTATAATGTTTTGAAGATGAATGACGGAGCGGGGAATACAAACTCGGTTTATTACAAGTGCAATTATACTTTCAAACTAAAAAGTTTCCTGAGTGCGAATAGTGTCATTTTATCAGGCAGTTTTAATAACTGGAATGCGACTGAACTACAAATGCAGAAAAATGAAGGTGAATGGGAAATACCCGTTTATTTATGTGAGGGCACCCATGAATACCGTTTTAAAGTAGATGGTAAATGGATGACCGACCCCGCTAACCCCGATAAACATGTTGATGAAGATGGAAATATCAGTTCGGTTTTAAATATTGGCGAAACAATAAGTTTTAAACTCAATGGCTATCCAAATGCCAAAAATGTATTTGTAGCCGGTGATTTTACCAATTGGAAACCCAACAAGATCCGTCTTAATAAATCAGGTGATTTATGGGTGGCTACGGTTAAGTTTTCTGCAGGTAATTACAGCTATAAGTTTGTTGTGGATGGCCAATGGATATTAGATCCGCTTAATCAGAACCACACCGTGGTTGATGGCGAAACCAATTGCTTTTTAGCGGTAAGTCCTACCCATATTTTTAAGTTAAAAGGCTATGATAATGCAAAGGTTATACATCTCTCAGGAAGTTTTAACGACTGGAACCAAAACAGCTATACTTTAGCGCATAACGGCAATGAATGGAGCATCAGCATGCGGCTTAAACCCGGTAAATACTTATACAAATTTATTGTTGATGGTAACTGGATTATTGATCCCGGCAACAAACAATGGGAACAGAATCAATATGGTACCGGGAATTCGGTTTTGTGGATAGAGCCATAGTTAACCCCTAACAAAAAATTAACAATCAATATTTAACTTATTTGCTATTTTGCGGGCATGAATAAACCTGTACCTGAAAAGCGTAAGGCTGCTTTAGGATTTATTTTTGCCACACTTTTAATTGATGTAATGGGTTTAGGTATTATTATACCTGTTATACCCAAACTGATAGAACACTTAATTCACGGTAATTTAAGTGAGGCATCGGGCTATGCTTTATGGCTTACCGCCGCTTATGCGGGTATGCAGTTTTTGTTTTCTCCACTGATTGGTAACCTTAGCGATAGGTTTGGCCGCAGGCCCGTATTGCTTTTTTCTTTATTAGGATTTAGTGTAGATTATATGTTCTCGGCCTTTGCACCAACAATAGCCTGGCTGTTTGTGGGCCGTATTGTTGCGGGTATTACCGGTGCCAGTTTTACAACAGGCTCGGCTTACATTGCCGATATCAGCACCCCCGAAAACCGTGCAGCAAATTTTGGTATGGTTGGAGTGGCCTTTGGTTTAGGGTTTATAATAGGTCCGGTAATTGGCGGTGTCTTGGGTAAATATGATATTCATTACCCGTTTATTGCCGCAGCGGTACTGGCATTGCTAAACGCCACCTACGGCTATTTCATTCTCCCGGAATCATTGGATCTTGCACACAGGCGCCCTTTCGAAATAAAGAAAGCTAACCCTGTAAGCACATTAATAAAACTGAGCAAATACAAATCGGTTATCGGTTTGGCAGTATCCTTGTTCCTGGTGTATTTTGCCGCGCAAGCCGTACAATGCGCATGGACTTTTTATACTATGGATAAATTCAGCTGGAATGAAGCCATGGTTGGTTACTCGCTTGGCGCGGTGGGCTTATTTGTAGCTTTGGTACAAGGCGGATTGATCAGGATCATCATTCCAAAACTTGGGCAAGAACGAAGCATCTGGATAGGTTTGTTGCTATATGCCATCGGGCTGGCCTTGTTTGCTTTTGCAAGTAAAGGCTGGATGATGTTCGCTTTTTTGGTTCCATACTGTCTTGGCGGTATAGCGGGCCCTGCTTTGCAGGGATATATGAGCGCCAGTGTACCCGCCAATGAGCAAGGCGAACTGCAGGGAGGTTTAACCAGCCTGATGAGTTTAAGTTCAATTTTGGGGCCGATGGTTATGCTGGGGTCATTCCATTATTTTACGCAGCCTAACCCCTATTTCCAGTTTCCAGGAGCGCCGTTTGTAATAGGTGCTGCAATGATGCTTTTGAGTGCTATATTAGCTGTACGAAGCTTTAAAAGAAATTAAAACCACCTCCATTTAAAACAAATCCCCTTTAATTATTATTTTCTATCGGATGGATCAGGAACCCAAAGTTAAAACCTCAGCCGCGTTACGCTTTATATTTGTCACCATATTTATTGATGTGATGGGTTTGGCTATCATCATTCCGGTGATCCCAAATCTGTTAAAGCAACTGGGAAATGTAGATTATTCAGTAGCTTCTGAACTCAACGGCTGGCTTACTTTCACCTATGCCAGCATGCAGATATTGTTCTCGCCTATAATGGGTAACCTCAGCGACAGGTTTGGCAGGCGGCCAATTCTACTAATATCATTATTGGGCTTTTGTGTTGATTATACCTTCATGGCCTTTGCACCAACCATATTTTGGCTGTTTGTGGGGCGAACAATTGCAGGCATAACGGGCGCAACTATGTCCACTGCCACAGCATACATTGCCGATATAAGCACCGGCGATAAAAGAGCGGCTAACTTTGGTATTGTTGGCGCGGCATCGGGCCTGGGCTTTATAATAGGTGTTTCGGGCGGGGCTTTTTTGGGTGATATCAATATCAAATTCCCATTTATGGTGGCTGCGGGTGCAGCTTTGTTTAATGCACTTTATGGGTATTTTGTGTTGCCGGAATCGTTAGATAAAGAACATCGCCGCAAATTTGAGTGGAAACGTGCCAACCCCATAGGCTCATTTATGCAGCTCACTAAATATAAGGCGCTTGCCGGACTGGCACTTGCATTTACATTGGTTTATATAGCGCAAAAAGCAGTTGAATATCAAATGCCTTTTTACGTTTATGAAAAATTCCAATGGACGATGAGAAGTGTGGGTTGCCTCGGGCTCTTTATTGGCTTTTTACTGATATGTATACAGGGTTGGCTTATTCGATACCTTATCCCTAAATGGGGATTAAAGAAGAACATTATATTAGGTTTAATATCCTACGGAGTGGGATTAACGCTCATCGCATTCGCTGGCCAGGGCTGGCAGGTTTATATTTTCATGGTGCCTTATTGCTTTGGAGGCATATCGGGCCCGGCATTGCAGGGCTTTATAACCAGTAAATTTGGGGCAAGTGAGCAAGGTGAGCTACAAGGCGGATTGTCATTACTTTCGAGTATAAGCCTGGTGGTTGGCCCCCTTGTAATGGGTTATAGCTTCAAATTTTTTACCCATAAAGATTCTGCATTATATTTCCCCGGCTCACCTTATATACTTGGGGCATTGCTAATACTAATTAGTGTTTTATTGGTTGTTAGGAGCTTTAAAAAAGATGTTACTTTAACAACATAATTTCATAAGTTTGATTTAATGAAACAACTGATCATTAATTTTGAGTTACTGATTATTGGTATACTGGCATTGCTTTTACTTGCCAGAATAGATCATTTTTATAGTTCCTCAACTGATAATATATGGACAGTTGTTTTTACCCTGGCATTTATTACAACAAGCGTTATATTAATAAAAAGAGCAGTAAAAAAACGTTCATCCATGTTTAGGCCAAGGCCATTGCTAATAAACCATGATCAAATGGAAAAAGCTGGTATCAGCGATCGTGAGGGCCAGATATTATTGCTGATTGATGAAGGGTTTAATGACGAGCAAATAGCAGGCAAGCTATTTATTGCAGAAAGCACGGTTAAAAGGCACCTAACACGCGTATCCAAAAAACTCCATGCAAATTGCCGTACCGAAACGGTTAAAAGGGCTAAGGAAATGTCTATTCTTTTATAATCAGCTTGACTCCTAATCCAAGCCACTAACACCGCCCGAGATCACAAACTTCATTACTTCAGCAGCACTTTTGTCTATTGGATGCACTTTATCTGCCGAAATAATTGCAACATGCCCCGCAAAAGAATAAGAGTAAGGAAAATATACAGCAACCTCACCCGGTAAGTTCAGCGCAGCCATATCTTTCTTTACCAGGAACCCGATCTTTTTTAAGCCAAATTCATTTACATCAACCAGTACAGGTTCATTAAATTTCTTTTCTTCACCCACAAAAGCCTCTGTCAAATCTTTTATTGATGAGTACAGGAATTTGAATAATGGCAAACGATTAAGCCAGCGGTTAAACCATTGTTTTATAGGTTCGGTTACCACGTTGGTAACCAATACACCGGCTACTAAAATTATCAGTATTACGTTAACTATACCCAAGCCGGGTATATAAATAGGTTTACCCTTACTATCTTCAATAAAAATACTGCTCAGGTTCAGGGCACTATCAATTTTTGCTACAGCCCAATAAATCAGGAAAATAGCTACGCCAAGCGGCACTACAATCAGCAGGCCTTTTACAAAATAATTAAGTAATGCTTTGGCAACTCTTCTCATAAAATTCTACTCGTAAAAGTACACTCTTTTTACTCGCTGCGAAACATTAGTTAGTATTTCATAAGGGATAGTGCCAATTTGAGCGGCAAGTTCTTCAATCCTAAGCTCTTCATTAAAAACGGTAACTTCGTCCCCTTCGCGTATATCCGGCACATTGCTAACATCAAGCATACACATATCCATTGATATATTGCCTACTGTTGGCACCCGTACTCCTCTGATCATCATCTTACCTACACCGTTACCAAAGGCACGCAAATAACCATCGGCATAGCCTATGCGGATGGTGGCTATCTTACCATTTTTTGCTAAACTACCATTTCGGCCATAGCCAATTGTTTCACCTGCAGGTATTTTTTTAACTTGCGATACACTTGTTTTTAATCCGGCGATGGGTTGCAAAGCGTTTTCAGAAGCTGGTACTGCCGAATCGATCCCATACAATCCGATACCTAACCTAACCATATCATACTGAGCTGAAGGCCATCGAGTTATGCCAGATGTATTACTTAAATGCTTTATTACTTTATAACCAAGAGCTTTCTCAATCTGCTTGTATGCTTTCTCAAACTTTGTTATTTGTTTTTGGGTGAATGCATCGTGCTTTGGAGCTTCGCTGGCTACCAGGTGCGAGAATATTGATTTTACCTGCACATAGATATTTTCTTCCAGAAGATCGCATAATGTCTCTATCTCAAAATCCTCAAAACCGAGCCTGTGCATACCGGTATCTATTTTAAGATGTACCGGGTAATTTACCAGCCCTGCTGATTGAGCGTATTTAATAAAATCGTCAAACAGGCCGAAGCTATAGATCACCGGCTCCAGTTTATATTCATCCAGTTTATCAAATGCCGATACCTCTGGGTTCATGATCACAATTGGCAGGGTAATACCAGCTTGCCTAAGCGTAACTCCTTCATCAATATAAGCTACTGCCAGGTAATCAACCTTATTGTATTGCAGCATATTGGCTACCTCGAAGGTACCGCTACCATACGAAAAAGCCTTAACCATTGCCATCACCTTAACACCCGGCTTTAACTTTGATTTATAATAGTTCAGGTTATTAAGCAGTGTATTCAAGTTAATTTCGAGTACCGTTTCATGGCCTTTTTGCACTAATGCCCGGCTTACCCTTTCAAACTCGAAACTGCGCGAACCCTTTATCAGTATGTCTTCATTCCTGAAATTGAGTTTCACCAAGTCTTTTAGCAAAGCTGCCGTATCATGAAAGAAGTATTTTTCAGGCACATCGAAACGCTCCTGATGGTTAAACACCGCAGTCCCCACTCCCACAAACTTATCTATCTTTTTAGCGCTGATGAGATTTGCCACTTGTTTATATAACACATCTTCCTCTAAGCCAGATTGAAATATATCAGATAATATTAAAGTCTTTTTTTGATGTTGATTTTGCTGCCCTAAAAAATTGAGTGCTATTTCTAATGATTGTACATCTGAGTTATAGGAATCATCAATAATTGAACAATCATGAATACCGTTTTTTAGTTCCAGCCGCATGCTGACAGGCGCTAACCGCTCTATTCGTTTATCAGCCTCAACCGGACTGTAGCCCATCGCCAGCATGGTTGCCCAACAGGTGATGGCGTTTTCAACCGAAGCTTCATCCATAAACGGTACCAGGCATTCAATTTCATGGCCCTTATATTTAGCACGTAGATAAAAGTTTTTGCTGATCACCGCTTCACTAAAAACATACAGATCGGCCTGCTTAAATTTCTGGCTCCAGGTAAAACATTCCGCTTTTATGACTTTTTGATAATCTATCAGCTGATCGTAATTATGGATAACCAGCTTGCAATGTTTAAATAAGCCCAATTTCTCTTTTATCTTTTGATCGCGCGATTCAAAGCCCTCATCATGCGCCGAACCAATATGGGTAAGTATACCTATCTCCGGCTTAATTATAGCCTCAAGGTGATGCATTTCGCCAATGGTTGATATTCCGGCCTCAAAAATACCAAGGTCATTCTTATCGCTTATTTGCCACACGGAAAGTGGTACCCCTATTTGCGAGTTATAACTTTTAGGATTGCGTACAATATTATGGTCAGAGGCCATCAATTGGTAAAGCCATTCTTTTACTATGGTTTTACCGTTGCTGCCGGTTATGCCAATCACTTTTAAATTAAATTGATTGCGGTGATAGGCTGCCAGTGTTTGTAAAGCGACCAATACATCATCAACAATTAAAAAATTTGCGCCGGGCATTTTTATTTCGGGGCCTTGCTTTACTACAAAATTGCGGACACCAGCTGCATAGGCTTCGGCAATAAATTCGTGGCCATTCCTCCTGCCGCTTAATGCAAAAAACAAGGCTTCAGCGGCATTATTGATTCGGCGACTATCAGTAAGCAAAACATTAACGCTATTTTCACTTACGATAGCGCCATTGGCGTTTATAATCTCTTTTATTTTAGTTATGGTATATTGGCTGTTAAGCATGGCACTAATTTGATTATATTTCTGCCAATAGAAGAATTTTTATCGAATTTTGGTTTTTAAATGGATCAGCCCAAGCCCCCTAAAATTACCGACGAAAAAGTAGCCTTAACTAAAGCCGAAGCTTTTTGCGCCTACCAGGAGCGATCGCAGCATGAGATACGCAACAAACTTTATGAATGGGGATTGTGGACAGATGCCGTAGAGAACATCATCATCCAACTTATTGGCAGTAACTTTTTAAGTGAAGAACGCTTTGCCAAAGCCTATGTAAGAGGTAAGTTCAAGCAAAAAGGCTGGGGAAAAATAAAGATAAAACAAGGCCTCAAACTAAAAAAGGTGCCCGACGGATTGATAAAAAAAGCCCTGCAAACCATTGATGGTGATGAATACCTGGATACATTGAGCAGGTTATTGAATAAAAAAGCTGCATCGTTTATCGAGAAAGACCCTTATAAACGCAGATATAGGCTGCAACAGTACGCTTTTAGCCGCGGATATGAGATTGACATCACAAATGATATTTTGAAAACCAGCGAGTTATAAACTTTTATAAAAAAAGTGAAAATTTTCCTTGCAGGATATTCAATTCTGCCTATATTTGCACTCCCAACAACGAAGAGGCGGTTTAGCTTACAAAGTTGAAAGGAAAAGAGTAGAAAAATATGATACTCTTACCATATGCGAAAGTAGCTCAGTTGGTAGAGCACGACCTTGCCAAGGTCGGGGTCGCGAGTTCGAATCTCGTCTTTCGCTCAAATCCCTTCCCACAAAAAGAAGGGATTTATTGTTAGAAGGTTTAGACACCTGCTCAGATGGTGGAACTGGTAGACACGCAGGACTTAAAATCCTGTTCCCGTAAACGGAGTGCGGGTTCGATTCCCGCTCTGAGTACTTTTAAAAGAATCGAACAAAAAAAGCCTGATACAGAAATGTGTCAGGCTTTTTTGTTTTGGGTTCGAGCCCTGTGAATTACCCACCAAGCCCCCTATTCCCAGTCGCCCATCGACTATAACAGTTTAGTATTTTGATTTATTTACAAAGTTTACAATTTTATTTACAATCCTAATTCCTCGGGCTGAAGGCAATCAAAGTAATTTTGCTGCATAATATGATATGAAAAATTAAAAGAGTTCCTTAAATGGATCTGATTTATCAGGAGATAAAACTATGTTAATTAAACCTACAAAAAATATGAAAAAAATCATTTATGCGCTGATCTTACCGCTGGTTGTGGTAAGCGGACTAATATTTGCTAATCATGAAATTAAAAATGACGCTTCTAAAAAATCAACTTCAAAGCCCCTCTCTGCTGCTGAAAGGGAAGCTGCAATGAAAAAATGGGAGGCTACCCCTGATGGTATAAAGTACAAAAAATGGGAAGGGTCTCCCGAAGGTAAAAAAGTGTATGCCGGTGCTGCTAAAATCAGGAAGCACATTAAGGATTATACTAATATGGAGGGAGTTGTAACCTCTCTTTCTCTTCCGCCAGGCTCATTATTAGGTTTCGGAGTGATGGTGAAGATCAATGACGACGATTATATTCTTAGTTTTGGGCCGGAAAAGTCTGACAATTTTTTTTTGAACTTTAACAATGAATTTAAGCAATTGCATAGCCTTAAAGTTAACGACAAAATAATTATAAAAAGCCATAGCGTATCGTACGCGCCCAAATATTCATATCCAATCGTATCGGGCGACTATGTAGAACGAGATAGTAAAATAATTTATAAACGTGCCCCTCGCAAAGGCGGTTGCTAAGTAATAAATTATGATATATATACACGTATATGCTTTGTTATTGATGTTTGTTTTCATTTAAAAGGGCTGTCAGTGGTATCAGTTTTATATTCACTAAACGTTTGATCTTCTTCCCGCCGCCTTATTCAAAATTACCGTTTTAAGCAATTAAATCGGTAATATGCGGAAAGCCTCCATTGATGATTATTTAACTGAAAGGCTTTTCTATTTAATTAGCAACATCGTAAAAACGCCTCAATACAATGCAATTATTTATTAAGAGTTGGCGGATCAAGGCGGTTATAGTTACGGCTTCGTTAAATTGTCCAACTTCTGCTTTTACCAGGAACAATTTGTGCCGAATTCTTAATTGACGCTTTTTTTGGTGTTTGATTACATTCAGTCAGAAGTAAAAACATTAGTACAGTCAAATAGTTATTTTTATAAGACATTTGGTGTTTAAAAATCCAGCATGTTAATTTCTTTGAACACCTTGAATAAGAAAAATCACAGCAATTATTCGCTTTAACTGTCAGGATTTTTCTCATCGTATTTCTGCAAAATCCGCTCTACAATCACCAGGAAGCCATAAATGTGTTCAATTAATTTCCCGGTATCGGTACTGCACGACGTGATAAAATACAGTAAATTAATCACTTACTGTATTTTTTATTTAGTGAACATACGTAACTACATACACTATTAAAACGACATACAAAATAGTTCTACATTCTATTTTTTTGATTAGAGTAAAAGTTAGATAAATGATTTAATCAGGTTAAAAGTCTTTTTAAAGGCTCAATAATCTCCCCAAGATGTGCTGATTAGCCTCGGTAGTCTTGTGACTGTGTCACGTAGCATATTAAAGCAAATACTGCCTACTGATAAATCCATCATCGCTAATATCTTTTACTAAATGCTAAAAATAATGGCAAAATGTGTAAAATTGCGGTATGAACGCCAAGGCGCAGTTAGCCCTCGATTATGTCGCATCCACCAATACCACCGTTTTTCTGACCGGCAAAGCCGGTACTGGTAAAACCACGCTGTTACAGCAAATTAAACAAGAAGCCAAAAAGAAACTGGCGGTGGTTGCACCAACAGGCGTGGCTGCGATCAACGCGGGCGGGATGACGATACATTCTTTTTTCCAAATCCCATTCGGGCCGCTTATACCTGGCGGTGATAGTCGGCCGGAAGTTCATTATAGTCCTGAAAAGAAAGATCTCCTTTATAATTTAGAATTGCTCATTATTGATGAGGTAAGCATGGTACGGCCTGATATAATAGATCAGATCGACCTGATCTTGAGAAATATTAAAGAGTCAAATCATCCTTTCGGTGGTGTGCAGCTTTTACTTATCGGTGATTTGTCACAGTTGAGCCCGATCATCCGCGAGGAGGAATGGGCTATGCTCAGCCGCTTTTATAGCAACCCCTATTTTTTCAACAGCCAGGTTTTAAAAAAGATGCCCTACATCCGTATTGAGCTTGACCATGTTTATCGCCAGAAAGAACAGATCTTTGTTGATATACTAAACGAGGTGCGCAATCAAACGCTCAGCTCTGAAAATTTAACAATTTTAAATGAACGTTATCGGCCAAACTATATCCCATCAGCAATTGAACCTTATATAACTTTAACGACCCATAACAGCATAGCTAATCAACTCAATACTGAATATTTAGCGGTGCTGGAGGGTGATACATTTGAATTTAAGGCTGTCATAAAGGGCGATTTTCCAAAAGATGCCTATCCTACAGAAACTGAACTAAAACTAAAAGTTGGTTCACAGGTCATGTTCGTCAAAAATGACAACTCGGCCGAAAAACTGTATTACAATGGTAAGATCGGTACGGTGAACCGCATAGAAGGAAGTTCTGTATTTGTGACCTGCGGATCAGAAAATGAGCTTGCAGTTGAAGCACAGGAATGGTCAAATATCAAATACAAACTCGAAGACGAGCAGATAAGCGAAACCAATGCGGGTAGCTTTGCTCAGATCCCTTTAAAACTGGCCTGGGCCATCACTATCCATAAAAGCCAGGGCTTGAGCTTTGACAAAGCCATCATCGATGTCAGTGAAGCCTTCGCTCACGGGCAGGCCTATGTCGCGCTTAGCCGCTGCCGTACACTTTCCGGCATGGTATTACGCAATCCAATAGCTGCGCAAAATATTATCAACGACCCTTCCGTTATCCGATATAACGAACAAGCGCAACAAAATATTCCCGATCTGGAAGCTGACCGCGAGAAATACTCTGCCTTCCTCCTTTCTGAATTATTCAACTTCAACGGTTTAAAAAAACGAGTTCAAGAGTTTGAGAACTTATTAAATACCACCATCATAACGGTGGCAGAGAAAACCGCGCGCCAGCTTAAATTAAATGAATCCGAACGCATCCTAAAAGCTGCGGACTATTTCTTAAATGAATTAAAGCAGGCGGCAGAAAGCCTGCATAGCCAAATACCCGCCTTAATCGGCACTTCCAAAGAAGGAGCCGCAAAAGCCGACCATCTGTTACAATGGATCATGGCCCGCATCAGTTTAATGGAACATTTTTCGACCAATGATTTTAGCGCTTCAGCCTACCGCAAAGCTATAGCATCAGTTACTAAACCAGGCCACTCTTATGTAAAGGCACTCAACGCCAAACCCAACGAAAAACTCTACGAACAAATAATTGAATGGCGAGAAAAAACGGCGGAAAAAGAAACGATCATGCCTACCGCTATCTTATCTGAAAGAACTGCCGCGGCCATTGCCGAGAAGCTCCCCGCAACTGTCAAAGCACTCAGCGCCATCAAAGGCGTAGGCCCGCAAAAAACTACGCAATACGGCCCGGAACTCATTCAAATGATTCGCAGCTTTCTGACTCCCGAAAAAGAACAAGGAAGCTTATTTTAAAATTCAGCAGATGGCTTTTATTAACTAACGCAATTTAATAATGCCTAACAACAAAAATCAACGATTGCCGCTCGTCTGCCCGAACGAGGTACTCCTCTCTCCAACATTTCAAATAATGCGTTTAATTTGAATATTAGTAAAGGATAATTTTTTTTATAATGCCGTTTAGTAGTTCACGATAATGTTTTACAAATGCCAGATTGAATTCTGATAAGATCAGTTTTGGGCGAGGAGATTCTTCTTAGAGCTGATTTCCAGCTTGTATCCTTTGCCGCGTACAACAACAATGTTGATATTAGGGTCAGGTTCCAGTTTTTTTCTAAGTTTTGATATGAACATATCCAAACTACGCCCCACAATAACACCTTCATCTTCCCATATCTCTTTTTGCAGCCGGCTTCTCTCTATAGTCTCGTTAGGCGATAACGCGAATATGCGCAGTAGACGTGTTTCAGTTCCAGTTAGATTTATAGTTTTTTTATTTATTACCAGTTGCCGCTTCTGCTCATCAAACAAGGCCGAGCCAAAAGTGAATACCTCGGTAACCTGACCTTTTGGTAAGGCGTTCTTAGGCTTAATAGATCTCAAAAAAATGAAACCAACAAATGCTAAAAATGGCAGGCTGCCCAGAAGATATCCATTCTTTGCTGTATTTATTCCTGCCGGTTTGAATTTAATATTGATCATATAAGATGCTTTCGGTTGCTTTCTTCCCATACATGCTATAATATCATTTTTTTTATTTTTTGATATAGCGTAGCCATAGGCTACACTGGAGTTGCCGGAGTTCAGAACGTCAACAACGTAATCACGCGCGAGCGGGTCTTTGGCCAACAAACGCCGGGTAGTATTCACCAGGGAATCCGGTAGAAAAGTAAGATCCTTTTCAAACCTTATCTGGTATTCATTTTCAGCGATCTTTTTTACCGGGAGCACCCTTGATGTAAGGTCGCCCGATTGTGCTAATAGTTCATCTCCGATCCTGCGAAGCAACACTTCCCTTCTGGCGATATCAAAGTCGTCATTGCCCTCCATACTGAAAGCCACGCAGATTACAGAGATAAACAGGAGTAATATCAATCCGAACAGGTATTTGCGTTTCCCGGCGAGGAGATTTCGACTAAGATGCATAGTGTCAAGTTTTTTATTTACAAAGTTTACAATTTTATTTACAATCCAAATTTCTCAAGCCGAAAAACATCAAAGTAGATTTGCTGAATCAATTTTGATGTGATATGAAAAATGAAAAAAATGTCTTATGCGCTCTGATTATTATGCTGGCAGGAGTAATTTACTTTCCCGTACTGGCTCAGCAAATAAAGGACACTCAGGATGCTGTTTACCAGCTCGATGTTAAAAAAAGTAAACTATTTTGGAAGGCGCCCAAAAACCGGCATAATGGTTTTATATTATTCAACTCGGGCACACTTAGCAACTTTACTGCCGGCAGGCCAACCCGGGGTACTTTCAGTATAAATATGAACAGTATGATAAGTACTGACGAAGCATCAGCTGCCGGAAGAAAAAACGTTGACGATAAACTGAGAAGCGAAGATTTCTTTGCTGTATCAAGATATCCTACAGCCACCATGCTCGTTAAACAGATACTTCCGGAACAGAACCCTGCTACCTACAAGGTTTCGGGTGAGCTGACCATCAAAGGTGTGACCAAACCCATCGAATTTACAACCATTATGAAGCAGAATGGCAATACGATTACAGCAACTGCAAAAACGAACATTAGCCGCGAAAAGTGGACTATCAACCATCAACCACAGCCGGCACCCTGGGACCTTCTTGCAAGCATAAAAGACAACCTTGTTGACGATGACATCCCGGTCAGCCTGGAGCTGGTATTTAATAAGAAACAATTGTAACGTAATTAAAAGAAAAAATGAAAAGCTACCCACAGATTTACGCTTTATTCTTAACGCTTGTTTTTTTTACTTCCTGTAAAGGACAAGTCAAAACAGAACTCCCCAAAGGCAGTATTAAGTCCGAACCCGCAAACGTAATCACTTCTTCCGGACCTAACCGAATCACCCGTAATATCATACAAGATAGAAAGGGTAACATTTGGATTGCTTCATGGCAGGGCGTTTTTCGATACGATGGAAAATCGTTTACTAATATTACCATGAAAGTGAGTTGCGCACGGTTCTTTTCTGTTTTAGAAGACAGAAAAGGCAACTTTTGGTTCGGCTCTATTGGTTCAGGTATTTATTATTACGATGGGAAATCCTTTAAAAATTTCACAACAAAAGAGGGGCTTGCCAGTAATGAGGTTACTTGTATTTACGAAGATAAAACCGGCAATATTTGGTTCGGTACTGGCGACGGCGCAAGCCGCTACAATGGAAAGTCCTTTCGAAATTACACAATGAAAGAAGGTTTGCCCAGTAATGATATTAATTCAATCATCGAAGACAAAACGGGGAAATTCTGGTTTGGAACAAGGGGGTATGCCTCCGTTTATGATGGAAAAACCTTTACCGTTTTTACCCATAAGGGCAAACCTTTTACGAATGTTCGTACCATAATCGAAGATAAAAAAGGCAATATTTGGCTTGGTGGATCTGATGGCCTTTGGCGATACGACGGCAATACCTTTACCAACTTCACAGAGAAATTTGTCGGTTATGTTTATGAAGATAAAGAAGGAAACATTTTGATTAGTTCACAAAGTGCTCATGATAAAAGTTGGACTAGTTCTTATGAAAAAAGTTTGACTAACTCACAAAGTACTTATGGCCAGGGTTGGGCACTTTCCCGGTACGACGGAAAGTCTTTGTCTAATAAAAAGCCAACTGTAACCGAAATAATTAATAAACCAATGATTTTCGGGATTTTAGAAGATGGTAAAGGAAATATTTGGTTTGGCGCTGTAGATGGGGTGTATCGTTATGATGGGAATACCATTACTGACTTTAAGGGTATCAACACAAGCCATCAATTACACATTTGATTAGTCTCTGAAATTACTGTCACCATTTTTTCGTCCGATTAAATTTTGATAAAAATCAGGAACCGGTTTGGATAATGGACATCATATCGCATCCATTGCATATGATGTCCATATCTTTGATAATTAAGAATGATCTTTAGCCAGCGCTATCATCTCTGATAATTCATCAACAGCAGCTTCATTACTACCATCAAATCCCATCAGGTGAAACCTGATAACACCGTTCTTATCGATAATAAATTTAGACGGTATGCCATTAACCTTATAGCTGGCAACCACCTTATTTTCCTTCGTTTGCGGATCCTTTAAGTCCATTAATACCTGGAAATTATAGCCTTTACTTTTTATAAATGCTTTTGCATTTTCTATTGGATCGCCCTCTCCCCTTTCCCAGGTATGAATAAATAAAAACTTCACGTTAGGATCATTCTTAAACTTATTTTGCGCCATTTGCATTGCCGGAAAGGATGCCTTGCACGGGCCGCACCAGGTCGCCCAAAAATCAAGGATCACAATTTTTCCTTTTAAATCAGCCAAAGTAACTTTATTCCCATCCAGATCAGTTAGGGTAAAGTTAGCAGCAGGTTCATTCATAATCTCTTTGGTTAGCCTTTTATGCAGATCTTCCAAAAATCCCTTCCTGATCAATGCTGAATAAGCATCATATCCTTTATCGCTGCCATTTACTTTTATATAAAGTTCTTTAAATGTTGCTTCCATTTCAGGGTTGGCTTTTCCTGCTTTAACAACTGGTTCTAATTTATCATATGCCTCTTTGTTACGGTTAAGCCTCATCAGTACCTGGGCGTATGAATAATTGGTATATGGGTTTAGTTCTGTATTTAATTTGTATGATGCCTCAGTATATTTTAATGCCTCATCATATTTTTTATCAGCCACTAACAGCTGAGCATAACTTGCCAACAAGCCCGGGTAACCCGAAGCGGCAAATTTACCTGCATTGTCATTATCTTTTGCGTAATAAAATTTACCTGCAATATCCATCGCTTTTTTAATGTATAGCGCTGCATTTGCCGTGTCGCCATTCTTTTTAAAAGCTCCGGCTAATTCACTATAACCATTGGTTTTCCAGAATTCCTCTTCCAGCATGTTAATAAAAGCTATAGCTTTTTCGGTATTATGATTTTCTTCGTATGAGGCGGCTATAGCAGCACGAACGTAATCGTAGCTGATATGATCATAATCAACATCGGGAAAATTGGCCGGAGGAAATTGCTGCACCCATTTTTGGTAAGCCACATCCTTTTCTTCAGGCGTTTTTAAATTGTAAATTATTTCCGCTCCCTTCTCCCTGGCGGCATATCCATTTGGAAACTTAACCGGCCTCAAATTATTTAAGGAATCAACTGCTTTTTGATTTTTTAGCTGATAGTAAAAGTTAGTAGCCAAAATCACTTCATTTTCGTTATTACTGGCCGCAAGCTGCTTTAAATCACTATTCAGTGCTATTTTGTCCTGCTGATTGCTTGATGCGATGAGCTTGTTTAACGTTTTCCTCGTGCTATCTATCGGTTGTGCAGATTGTGCAAACCCTATGTTTGCTAAAAAAGTTAAGCTTAACACACAGACTACTATGGTAAAATTTATTCTTGTTTTCATTTCTTCTTAGGTTTTTTTACTTGATGGTTGATGAATAACCATTGCACCAGTAGCTTTAGTGTGGTGCAATGGCTATAACTTATTGGCTATTAATATCCCGCGTTTTGAGTTAAGTTCGGATTTAACAATATTTCGTTTTGAGGTATTGGCATTAAGGTAGCAGTAGAAGTCCACGTTGTTTTTAATGCGCCGAGGACTGCGTCAGCCTGGCCTGTTCTTATAAGGTCAAACCACCTGTGGCCATATTCGCCAAAAAACTCCACCTTTCTTTCATTCAATATTGCAGTCAACAAGGTTTCCTGTGTTGATGCCGTTGTATTTGGTAAACCTGCACGCGTACGCACAACATTTAGATCGGTTTGGGCATCTGTCGCATCACTCAATTGCGCTTCTGCTTCTGCTTTAATTAAATATTGCTCAGCAACCCTCAACACAACATCAAACTCATTAGTGCCTTGATTTTGATCTGCCAATTTGTATTTATTGATCCTGTAATAGGTTATATTATTATAAATAGTAGAATCAACCCAATCCTTTTTCCGGTTATCGCCTGCTTCAAATGATTTTGTAAAACCAGAATATAAAACATAAGCCGGCGGGGCTACCGTACTGCCCGCAGGGTCTGTACGATAAGCGCTGCCTATTTTTGATATCCCTTTGGTATTAGCAAATTGAAAAATTGCCTCAGTACTGGTATTTATAAAAACGCTGTTTAAATCAGGCATGGTGTATACTCCCGAATTAATTACCAATCCGGCTTCAGTTTTAGCATCTGCATAATCCTTAGTATACAAATAAACGCGGGCCAATAAGGCTGCGGCAGCCCATTTGTTAGCCCTTGACCGGTGGGCACTATTACCAGCATAAACCGCGGGTAATAATGATTGAGCATCCTTTAAATCAGCTATAATTTGGTTGTATACATCTGCCGTGGCTGCCCGTGGTAAATTACCATTATTAAGCGGGGTAGCATCCAAACTTAAAGGTACCGCTCCAAAATAATTAACCAGGTAAAAGAAAGTCCACGCCCGCATAAACTTAGCTTCGCCGGTCAGCTGGTTTTTGGCAGCCTGCGACATACCTGTAGAAGCTGTTATTTGACTTATTGACAAATTACAAAACCTGATAATTGTGTACGGATAAGCCCATAAAAAACTTTCTACATCAGAGTTCGTTTTAAGCACCTGATTTTTTGAAAATTGCCCAAGCTGTGCATTTGATTGTGTATTTTGCAATTCATCAGCAGCTAAACCACCTGCGTAAGTAAAATATTGCTCCGCATTATAGGTATTATATGTTGAGTATATACTGAGTACAGCGCTTGTTGCCGCACTATCAGACGAGAAAGATTCAGCATTCGACAGCATGCTTGGTGCTACCGGAATTTCTACATATTTTTTGCAGGAGGATATAATTACGATAGCTGTTAAGGTAAGCCCTACAAAAATATTTTTGAAAGATATATTTATCAATTTCATAATTTCTATTTATTAAAATGTGCAGTTTAAACCCAAAACAATTGTGCGTAATTGAGGAAAGGCAATAATTGACCCCGTTCCGGGTGCAGGGCCTGCTCCATCAACTGTCGTATCAGGGTCATACACATATTTTTGTTTTGCCCATGTATAAAGGTTCTGCCCTTGCAGGTAAATAGTTGCATTGGAGATACCCGCACTCTTAATCCAGTTTTTAGGCAGCGAATAGTTTAAACTTACTGTTTTAAGTTTCAGGTATGATGCATCGCCCCAATTGAAGTCAGATGAAGGCAGGTTTGAATACGATGGGTCGTAATTTACGCTGGCAGCCGGAAAATAGCCACTGCTACCAGGTGCCGTCCACCTGTTTAAGATAGCAGTTGTTTCATTCTGATAGCTGGAGCCAAGCGGTGAGTAAGCATAGCTAAGCGTAGCATTCTTATACCCCATACGGTGATTGTACTGAAAGGTAAAATCAAGATCAAAGCTTTTATACGCAATACTATTGGTTATGCCGCCATAGTATGGATGCCCGTAAGGCGCAATGTATCTGTCGTTAGCATAATCAATTGATCCATCTCCATTTTTATCCTGAAAAGTAGGTAACCCTGTTTTAGGATCAGGACCGGTATAATGGTATAGTAAAGCCACATCAGTTGGTTGGCCAATAATGTACGATGATGCATAATAGGACGTAGAAAGCCCCGGAAATGCTAAAAGTTTATTGCGGTTAAAGGTTAAGTTGATGTTAGTGGTCCATTTTAAATTACTATTCGTAATATTTATGGTATTCAGTTCAAACTCAAATCCTTTGTTTTGAACAGTTGCATCCAGGTTGCCTAAAAAGGAACTTGTACCTGTTTGTGTTGGCACAGCCTGGTAGGTTAAAATATTAGAGCTGCGGTTACGATAGTAGTCGGTCTTTAATAAAATCCTATCATGTAAAAAGCCCAGTTCTAACGCAGCATCTAATTTATTTGTTCGTTCCCACGATAAGTTGGGATTTGCAATATTGCTTGGATTTAACACCGGGTAGCCGTCATATGCGCCAGCTGAACCTGCTGCCTGGTATAATGAAAAATATTGGTAGTTTGGAATCTGATCGTTTCCGGTTACACCATAACTGCCGCGTAACTTACCAAAACTCAAAAAGCTTAGGTTTTTAGCAAATTCTTCATCTGTAAATATCCATGAAGCACCCACCGCTCCAAAGTTGCCAAACCTGTGATTTTCACCAAATCTGGATGAACCATCCCTCCTGAATGTAGCATCAATTATATATTTACCCTCCCAATTATAATTTACACGGCTAAAAAACGCGTTGTACTTATATAGCGAGTAATTGTTGTAATAGGTTACCACCTTTGATGCACCAAGCAACGAGCCCAGCAATGCATCTGAAGCGTAGCCCGTGCCATACAGGTAAATGCCCGACGATAAATTTTGCTGGAACGTTGTACCTGCAATAGCATCCAGCTTACCTTTACCAATCTGGCGCGTATATTCAGTCTGTGGTTCAATTATATAATTTGAGTTATCATTATCAGTATAAGTTAAACTGCTAATAGGACTATAAGCAGGATTTTGAGCACTGGCCGGTTCCTCTTGCTGTTGCTTTAACCGCGTATTACTATAGCCTAAATTCGCCCTTAATGTAAAACCCTGAAACACATTGTATGATAGGTTTGCATTGGCTATTAAGTTAGTAGTTTGTGCAGTAGTATTGCTTTGTAAATAAGATAAAGGGTTTGTTACATCCCAGTTTAAGCTACCATCGGTATTATAAAGGGGGTAGTTTGGCGGTAAATTGTAAACAGCTGTTAAATCAGTGTTCGGCAAGTCTGTGCTCATATAACCGTAATTTACAGATGCATCAATGCTGAACTTGTTATCTGCGCTTTTATGGCCTGCATTTAACCTGCCTGAAAATGAATTTGAACCATAATCACCCGGAAAAACAGTTCCCTGTTTGCGGTAAGTAGAAGAAAGTAAGAAATCATTTTGAGCGTCGCCACCCGAAATTGATGCCGTAGCATTGGTGTTATGTGCGGTACCGCCTAAAAAGTATTTTTGCCAATTTGTACTATTGGTTTGGCTCCAGGATGTTAAATCCAGGCCGCCGTTGTCAGCGCTTGGTGTTTCACCCGCAGCTGCATAAGCATCTTTACGCAGATCAAGATACTGCTGCAGATCCATCATCGGGATATAATGAGAGATCTCTCCAATGCCATTATTTACATTGAAATTAAATAAGGTTCTGCCTTTGGCTCCTTTTTTTGTAGTGATCAATACTACACCATTGGAACCTCTTGAACCGTAAATAGCGGTTGCATCGGCATCCTTTAAAATGTCAATCCTTTCAATATCTTCGGGCGCAATCATGCTGAAAGGGCTAATACCGCCATTTGCACCATCGGTACCATAAGCATTAAGGTTATCACTCGCAGGCGAGCCGCCATTAAACAAAGTAAAAGGCACGCCATCAATTACATATAATGGAATAAAACCAGCTTGCGATGCCGGATCATAAGCGCCGCGGATATTCACGCGCAGTGCTGCGCCCGGTAAACCATTGTCCTGGGTGATCTGTACACCGGCAATACGGCCTTGCAAACCCTCTAGTGGGTTATCTATAGTTTCTTTACTTAAATCTTTAGCAGTGATGGAACTTACCGAACCTGTGTTATCTCTCCGGGTGGTTTGCCCGTAACCAATGATCTGCACTTCATCTAACGAACCTGCGGCAGTTTCAAGGCGTACCTGTATTGAGGTTTGACCAGCTATCGCAATTTCTTTACTGTTATAACCAATAAATCTAAAGATAAGTATATCATTAGCTGAGGGAAGATCGATATAAAAATGTCCATTTTGATCTGTAGCGGTACTTAATTTCCAGTTTGATTTAGATTGAACAGTTACACCGGCAATAGGCTGATCTTTGTCATCCCTTACTATCCCAATAATATGTATGGCTTTATCGGTAACTATCTCTTTTGCTTTAACAAGATTTTGTGAAATAATGATCTTATTACCATCCTGATGGTAAATGAGATTTGTTCCTTTAAGCAAAAGATCTAAAGTTTCAGCAACCGATCTGTTTTCATTGTCAACACTAACATCAGTATAAGCATTAACCAAGGCTGAAGGGTAAAAGATGCTAAACCCCGATTGGTCCTGCACTTTTTGTAATGCAGCCTTTAAGGATTGATGCTGAACCTGTATGGTTATTTTTTCTTTGCCGATACTTTGTCCTGATGTTTTGGAGGAAGCGAGCAAGCTTAAACTGCACGCTAAAATGGCCCCACAACAAACGCTTAATTTCATAATAAACAACCAGTTAATACGAGAATATATATTAAAAAAGGGGTAGAATACCCTCTTTGCAAAAGCAGTTTTTTTTTGCATTATTTGTATAAGTTAAAAATGATCGAAATGATTTTTTAATTAAAACTCCCTATTGCTGTCCAAGGCCGGGGAGTTTTTTTTTGCAACCTGATGAATCCCTCAAAAGGCTACAGAAGGGTAACTTATAGTGTGTAGATTTTTTGCATAGTTTTAGTTTTTAGGGGTTAAAAAAATAGTTGGGTTTAATATTATTGACATCCTGCCCCATCAACGGTAATGTTATCGCCATTAACTTTGTAGGAGTAGTTCATTGTTTCTGTTATTACCTGCAATACCTTGTCAAGAGATTCTGTTCCGTTAAACCTGCCTGTAATGAGGCAATTGGCCAGTTCGGGGTTCTTAAAATTAATTTTCACGCTGTATCGCCTGCTTAGTTTTTCAGCAACCTGTTTAAACGGCATATCATTCAACTGCATATCGGCATTTGCCCAGGTAATAACTTCCGCAGCTTTTACTTTATGAAAATCAGCAACTTGCTTATTTTCAATGTATTCTACCTGTTCATTAGGCAAAAGAATGGCAAGCGTTTTATTGTGAGTATCCGTTACACTTACCTTGCCCCTGGTAACCGACACTATAACATCCTGACCTTTATAGGCTTTTATATTAAAGGCTGTACCTAATACTGTTGTAATAACTTTGCCAGTATGTATTATAAATGGCTGCGCAGCTATATGCTTAATATCAAAATAGGCTTCACCTACAAGGCTGAGTTGCCTTGTTTGGCCATCAAACTTATATTCAATGTTACTGCCAGGGCTAAGTAACACCGTACTGCTATCAGGCAGCGTAATGTATTTATTCTCTGTGAAATTTTCCGGCGCTTTAACCAAAGCTGTTTTAATTGTGGGTTTACTCTTTTTATTAGCCACATCATAAATTCCCAAAAGCAAAATAGCCCCTAAAAATATAGCGGCAGCTTTGCTCAAAAAACTACGGTTTAATACAAAAGTTTTTCTTTTGGATGAACGTAAATGATCCTGGATATGGTTGCGCATTTTTTGCTCCACATCCCTTTCTTCCGAATCTGAGTCAGATTCCCAAATGGCATCAGTGTTACTTTGCCCGGTATACCAGTCATTGAGCTCTTTTTGCTCAATTTCCGTAGCCGTACCCGACAGGTATTTTTCTAAGAGTGACTTTAATATATCGTCTTCCATTTTATTGGATTAGTTATATATACAGTCTCATGAAATCAGCATTTACCCTTAGTTATTTTTTATTTTTTTGAAAAAAACTTTAAAAAATTTGACACAGAGGGTAAAAAAATCGCGTTTTAGCTCCAAAGTTCGTTTAAACAGGCAATAATTGCACCCAATTAACGAAACTTGTTTTACCAGTATAGTAAGATACCGGAATTTACTTTAAGAAATATGTCAAAAAAACAGCAATATTTAATGCTCCACTATTTTTAAGAGAATACTTTATGGATTTTAGCGCCTTTGTAAGATGAGCTTCAACTGTTTTTTCGGAGATTGATAAATCGCGGGCTATTTCAGGAATGGTTTTCCCATTTTCCCGACTATATTTAAATACCAGTTTGCATTTTTCAGGTAAGGTATCTACAACACCGCCGATATACTCTTTCAGAAAATTTGCATAAATCTTCTCTTCATCCAGATTATTGACACCTAGCGGTAAATTAGTGGCATCAACTTCACTCCTTCTCTTCTCCCTGTTTAAATAAGTATATACCGAGTACTTTACAGCAACTGCCAGGTAATTGGGCAAGGAATCGATATTAACCGTATTGCGGCGATCCCATAATTTGATTAAAACCTGTTGCACAATTTCCTGCGCAGTAGATTTATCTTTTGTTAAGTTATATGCTACCAAAAGCATTTTTCGCCAATAGCGATTATAAATTTCAGTCATAGCGGCGGCATTCCCTACTTTTAGAGAATGTACAAGTTCCGTATCACTACTATTTTTAATCATTTATTAAGAAAAGCGCCTCCTGTAAGATCAATGAAATAAAATTAAGATAATAATTTCTTAATATCATATGTATTTTACTAAAGCGTCTGCAAAAGCTTTCATTGTTAATTTCCAACTACAATAATAGGGATTATTTTATAATCTACTAAATCTATAGGAATTATATTAATTAATAATTATACTATATCAACGCCAAAATATCACTTTGTAAACTGATTTAGAAGCCGATTTAAGATACAATAATAATGGACGACGAAACTTAGACTATATGGATAAAACCCGGTATAACATGACGGAATTGCACTAACCTCTAATTCGCAGTTTCGGCTGTTTTATACTCCCTACCAGTTTTTTGTTCCGATCAGATGATTAGCTTTGTCTGCTCAATTTTTTGGCGTATCCTATGAATTCACCTTCTTTCAGATGGGTTGTTTTGGCAACTAGCTTAGCCTTTGTTATGGCGCAACTGGACGTTTCTATTGTCAACCTGGCTTTGCCACAGATAGCCGGGGCCTACAAGGCCGGGATCAGCACCCTGCAATGGGTGGTAGATGCTTATACACTGGCTTTTGCTGTGCTGATGCTTTCTGCGGGCAGTATCAGTGACCGTCTGGGGTCTAAACGTATTTTCCAGCTGGGCATGCTGATTTTTGGTCTGGCCTCTGCTGGCTGCGCCTTTGCTCCGGATGCCATATCGCTGATCATATTCCGGGTAGCACAGGGTATCGGGGCCGCCATGATGATACCCAGTTCGCTATCGCTCCTCAACAGGCATTTTGCCCACCAGCCCGAAACGCGCGCACGGGCCATAGGTTTATGGACAGCGGCAGGCAGCGCGGCGATGGCGGCTGGTCCCACTATCGGCGGTGTGCTGATCGAGCTGGTCAATTGGCGCTTTATCTTTCTGATCAATATACCCATCTGTCTTGCGGGCTTTCTGATGAGTTTCAGGCTGGAAAACGAAAAGGTGAGCTCGGGCGAGAGTAAATTTGATTGGGCCGGACAGCTAAGCTGGACATTGGGAATTACGGCTTTAATCGCATCCATCATTGAAGGTCCAAAGCTGGGCTTTGGAAATCCGGTAGTTGCAGGGGGACTAGTGTTCAGCGTAGTAATGTTCATTACTTTTCTTGCAGTTGAAAGGAAGGCGCATCACCCTGTACTCCCCTTTCATCTGTTTGATTCAGGGGCTTTCAATGCCTTACTGATGTTGGGAGCAGTTCTGAATGGTTGTTATTATGGCAGCGTATTTGTATTGAGCTTATACCTGCAAAAGGTATTGCACTACACTTCATTGAGTGCCGGGCTTGCCTTTATCCCGCTTACCGCCGGTTTTGTATTATCTAACGTCGCCAGCGCCCGGATCATCAGCCGTTACGGCACATGGAAACCGATCCTGTTTGGCTTGAGCTTGTTTGCACTGGGCTTTGCGGGCCTGTTTGTTGCGCATACCGATACCCCCTATTGGCAGCTCTTTTTACCTTTCCTGGTCATCTCAACAGGCATGGGGCTTGCTGTACCGGCCATGATAAACGGTGTACTGGCCAGCGTAGATAAACAACTTTCAGGAACAGCTTCAGCCGTGCTTACTACCTCCCGGCAAACCGCCGGTGCAATCGGAGTCGCGGTATTTGGTGCCATGGCTGCAGGAAATAGCAGCGCGATCTTACATGGTGTTTACCAGGCCTCTATCGTTTCAATTGCCATTACAATTATTGCACTTATCATCATTTACCGGTATTGGTTACAAACGAAGTTAAAGTAATTGGTCAACCATTTATGCCGCGGGCTCTTTAATGCGCGTCGGGCAGTTCCACCTTACCAGTCTTTACTGCGGCCCTCTTTTTAATAGTTAAGATCACCAACGGTATACAGCAGGCATTTAAAATAGCCAGCAACAAAAAGGCATCCATGTAGCTCAGCAGGAAGGTTTGCCGCACTACCGTATTTTCCAGCGCGCCAAGTGAGGCTTGTACTGCCCGGAGATAAGTAGAACCGTGCGCTATAAAATTAGCCATATAAGATTGCCTGCGCAGAATGGTCAACGGATCAGAAGCAGTAATATGAGCTATTAATGAAGTACGGTTGGCCGCAGCACGCTGGGCAATATAGGTATTGATAAGGGCTATACCGAAAGAGCCTCCCATTTGCCGCATCATGTTATTTAAGGCGGCACCCTGCGGTATATCAGCAGGTTTAAGCTCAGAAACTGCCAGTGCAGTAAGCGGTACAATGAGCAGCGCAGCACCCAAACCACGGCATATCAATGGAATGAAAAAGTAAGCGCCTCCTGTTTCCAGGTTCGATCCCGACATCATATAACCAAAGATGGCCGATAAGCCAAAACCCATAATAATAAGGTATTGAGGGCGGATACCGCTTTGCAGCATTTTACCCAGAAATGGCGAGATTATAGCTGCCATAAGCGTGCCCGGCAGTAGCATACTCCCGGTTTGAAAGGCAGAATAACCGATGATCCGCTGCGCATATAATGGAAATACAAATACAGCGCTGAACAAACCAAAACCCAGCACAAAGGTCATGATAGCGGAAATAGACAAAGTGGTGCTTTTTAATACCCGCAGATTGATGACAGGGTGTTTGATCTTTAACTCCCACCATATGAGCACCGCTAATGACAAAACGGAGATTATTGTTAACAAAATGATATAACCCGCCGCGAACCAATCATCAGTTTCGCCCCTTTCAAGCACCACCTGCAATGAACCAACACCTACTGCCAGTAAAAAGATGCCGAGCCAGTCAACACTTCGCCCGTCCTGGGAGGGTTTGCTGGGTTTAAGGTATATATATGAAAGCAGGGCAGCTAAAAGGCCAATAGGTATATTCACATAAAAGATCCATTGCCATGATAAGTTATCAACTATATAACCACCCATCACCGGGCCAATAGATGGGCCGATGATAATGCCGAGGCTAAAAATACCGCTTGCTGTCGCCCGTTCCTTAATCGGGAAAGTTTCAAAAAGAATGGATTGCGAGGTGGAAAGCAAAGCGCCACCGCCAATACCCTGAAAAAAGCGAAAGGCGACCAGTTCCCACAAATTATGTGAAAAACCACACATGGCCGAAGCCAGTGTAAATAAAAGAATAGACCCGATGTAATATTGTTTCCGGCCAATCTTCTCGGCCAGGAAGCTGGTCATCGGAATGACAATAACATTGGCAATAGCATAAGAGGTGATCACCCAGGCAGTATCTTCAAGCGATGCACCCAGATTACCGCTCATGGTATTGATCGAAACATTAACGATCGTGGTATCGATCAGTTCGATGATAGTGGAGGTGATGATCGTAACAACGATGATCCATTTTCTGAAACCGGTTTCCATAAGGCAAAAGTAGCCGCATCTCCGGTGCCTCTGTTTATACTATTCAAACAGGAATTTATAACATTCAAACATTCCCTGCTTTTATCATCATTAAATAGTCATATTCACTTATAATAATCAAACAAATATTATCTTTGAAAGTGGAATCTATAGAAACATTAGAAGAGTTTTACCGGCGCCATCCGGTCGATAACCAGTTGGTTTTTGCGGAGAATAATACCGGGCAAGGGCATTTTAACGTATTTGCCCGCAAACACTGTATACAAAGAACGCCATTTAGCAGGCGCGATTTTTATAAGATAACGTTGATAATTGGTAACGGCAAGATGATTTATTCGGACAAACAGGTACCGATAGACCGACCTGCACTCGTATTCTCCAGCCCCTCGGTCCCCTCTTCCTGGGAATCCGGTCCGGGTACGCAAACAGGCTGGTTCTGTCTGTTTACCCCGGCCTTTGCCAGCTCACCTGAACATAGCGGCGCACTGCAAGACTTCCCTTTATTTAAAGCGGGCGGCAATGCTGTTGTTTTTCTGGATCAGCCCCAACTAACCTTTTTAACATCAATACTCAGCAAAATGATGGAGGAAATGGACTCTGATTATGCCGGCAAATACGACCTGTTGCGTAACTACCTGCGCATTATTATGCACGAAGCTTTAAAAATAGCACCGTTAAGCAATATTGAAACGCATACCAGCGCGGCCACCAGGATCACCGCGCATTTTTTGGAACTGCTGGAGAGACAATTCCCAATCGACTCGCCCGAACAATTCCTGAAGCTAAAAACAGCCAATGATTTTGCGCAAAGCCTTGCGGTGCACACCAATCACCTGAACCGCTCTGTAAAGGAGATCACCGGAAAAACAACTACGCAGCATATTTCCGGTCGAATCCTAAAAGAAGCCTATGCTTTACTCAAATATACAGACTGGACCGTAGCACAGGTAGCTAACGGCTTGGGATTTGAAGAGCCCGCTTATTTTACCAATTTTTATAAAAAGTATACCGGTTTGTCGCCTGCTATGGCCAGGGTCGCCGGTGCATGATTGGTTATAGGGTAACATGTTAATAACTATGAATTTTCAACAATAGCGATTTCGCTATACCTTTTGCCTTTTTGGATCGTATAAGCTGTTTTATATGATGCCATCAAACCCCATACCTGTTATAACGACCAACGCCGACCTGGTTAAAATTGTCTCGGGATATATAGCGCTCCAGGAAAGCAGGAATGTATTAAAGGGCAATTGTCCTTTTCACGCTGATACTTCGGCCTCTTTTATGGTTTCGCCCGCTAAAAACATCTTTAAATGTTTCGGCTGCGGAAAAGAAGGCGGCCCGGCCGAGTTTATGCTATTGATCGGCAGCAAATCTCCGGCGAACGCTCAGAAAATTTAATTTACGTAAGAAAGCGGGTAATTTATACTTTTGGCAAATATTTCCGACTGTGCTGAAACCAACCATCTGCCTTCTGTTTCCTTTATTATTAAAACTGGCTTCAACGGCGCAAATCATTAGTAACACCCCTATCCTAACTCACAAGCAAGTGCCCATCCTCTGCTACCATCAAATTCGCAACTGGAAAGCAAAAGACCGGCAGATAGATAAAGATTACATCATTCCTCCCGCTGCCTTCAGGGCTCAGATGAAAATGCTGGCTGACAGCGGCTATCATACCATTTTGCCCGATGAACTTTATGATTATTTGATAACTGGTAAAACCTTGCCATCAAAACCCGTAATGATCACCTTTGACGATACAAATGAAGACCAGTACGCGGTGGCCCGGCCCGAACTGGCGAAATATCATTTTAAAGCTGTATATTTTATTGTTACCGGCCATATAGGCACACATAAATGGTATATGGATCATGAGCAGATCAAACAATTATCAGATGAAGGAAATATGATCGGTTGCCATACCTTGAGCCACGGCAATTTTAAGAACTTAAAAGGAGCAGCATGGGAAACGGAAGTCAGTCTGCCCAAAAAACAACTGGAGGAAATCACCGGTAAGCCAGTAAACTATTTTGCCTTTCCTTACGGTTATTGGAATGTAAAGGGCCTGCCGGAACTTTACAAACGAGGCTTTAAGGCGGCTTTCCAACTGGATCAGCCTCGCGACCTTAAATATCCCATCATGACCATCCGCCGGATCGTAGCCTGCGGCTATTGGAATCCCGAGACGTTGGATCATCATATCAAGCATGACTTCGGCCACCCGTTAAAGCAACTGTAACTATTATTTAAGTTTCGTATCAATTCTTGTCGTCATGCCAGCCTTAAACATAAGTTTTATCTATTAACTATAGAATAAATCGATTATGATTATCCTCTTCAATAGTTTAATTTTATAATAATCACATCAGCTTATTATTTATAAACTTAAATTATGGACAAATCATCAAATGACATCAGTAAATGCCCTTTTCATAATGGCAGCATGAAGACTAATGTTGCAGGCGGGGGAACCCGGAACCGCGACTGGTGGCCAAATCAGCTAAAACTCAGTATCCTTCGCCAACATTCGTCCTTATCTAACCCAATGGGATCTGATTTTGATTATGCAGCGGCATTTAACAGCCTCGACCTTGAAAGTGTAAAAAAAGATCTGCATGAACTCATGACTGATTCTCAGGACTGGTGGCCAGCAGACTTCGGTCATTACGGCGGCTTATTTATACGTATGGCCTGGCACAGCGCGGGAACTTACCGGGTAGGTGACGGTCGTGGCGGTGCAGGCGCAGGGTTGCAGCGTTTCGCGCCGTTAAACAGCTGGCCCGATAACGTGAGCCTGGATAAAGCCCGAAGGCTCCTCTGGCCTATTAAACAAAAATATGGCCGCAAAATATCATGGGCAGATTTGATGATCCTCGCCGGCAATATTGCGCTGGAATCTATGGGATTTAAGACCTTCGGTTTTGCCGGTGGGCGTGCAGACGTATGGGAATCGGACGAATCCGTGTATTGGGGCTCGGAAACCACCTGGTTGGGCGGTGATGTACGATATGCCCATGGTTCGCCGGGCGTAGTGGAAGGCCATGGCGTATTGGTATCGGATGATGATGCGGATGGAGATATTCATACCCGTAATCTGGAAAAACCACTCGCCGCCGTACAAATGGGCCTGATTTATGTGAACCCGGAAGGCCCAGACGGTAACCCTGACCCTATTATGGCTGCTAAAGACATTCGTGATACGTTTGGCCGCATGGCTATGAATGATGAGGAAACCGTTGCTTTAATAGCCGGTGGGCACAGTTTTGGTAAAACGCATGGCGCAGCAAGTGCCGACAATGTGGGCAAAGAGCCTGAAGCATCCGACGTAGAATTGCAGGGATTTGGCTGGAGCAACAGCTATGGTTCAGGTAAAGGTGCTGATACCATTACCAGCGGACTGGAAGTGACCTGGACAAAAACACCAACCCAATGGAGCAATAATTTCTTTGAAAATCTATTTGGTTTTGAATGGGAGCTTTCTAAAAGTCCGGCGGGCGCACAGCAATGGGTGGCTAAAAATGCGGAGGCCATTATTCCTGATGCATATGATAGTTCAAAAAAGCATCTGCCAACTATGCTAACTACTGACCTTGCTTTAAGGTTCGATCCGGCTTATGAAAAGGTATCAAGGCACTTCTTTGAAAATCCCGAAGCATTTGCAGATGCTTTTGCCCGGGCATGGTTTAAACTCACACACCGCGATATGGGTCCCCGTGCACGTTACCTGGGGCCTGATGTTCCTGAAGAAGTACTACTTTGGCAAGACCCTATCCCTGCAGTTGATCATGAACTGATAGATGAAAATGACATTGCAACATTAAAGACAAAAATACTGGAATCAGGTTTGAGTGTATCAGAACTGGTTTCAACAGCATGGGCTTCGGCTGCCACCTTCCGTGGTTCTGACAAACGCGGTGGTGCAAATGGCGCCCGCATCAGGTTGGCACCTCAAAAATATTGGCAGGTGAATAACCCAACACAATTGCAAAAGGTATTGAACCAGCTGGAGAACATTCAAACCGTATTTAATAGTGCTCAGGCAGATGGTAAAAAGGTTTCGCTGGCAGATCTGATTGTGCTTGCCGGTTCTGCTGGTGTTGAAAAAGCAGCTCAAGATGCCGGAAATACCATAGCCGTTCCATTCACACCCGGCCGTATGGACGCGTCGCAGGAACAAACTGATGTAGAATCGGTTGGTTACCTTGAACCCGCTGCTGACGGCTTCCGTAATTACCGCAGAACGAAGGCACCTGTAGCTACTGAAGAGTTGCTGATTGATAAAGCCCAGTTGCTCAATCTCACAGCACCAGAGTTAACCGTTTTGTTAGGAGGCTTGCGTGTATTAAATACTAATTTCGATGGTTCAAAACATGGCGTATTCACATCACGCCCGGGCCTGCTTACTAACGATTTCTTTTTTAATCTGCTTGACATGAACACACAATGGAAAGCTACAGGCCAAAACAAAGAACTTTACGAAGGCAGCAACCGGGCCACCGGTGAGTTAAGATGGACAGCTACCCGCGCCGACCTGGTATTTGGGTCCAACTCCGAACTAAGGGCACTTGCCGAAGTTTATGGCAGCGCGGACGGTCAGCAAAAACTTGTAGAAGACTTTGCAGCTGCCTGGACTAAAGTCATGAACCAGGACAGGTTTTGATCATACAGCCTGATATTTTAACAATAAGCATCTAATCATTAAGGCACCTACCCGGTGCCTTAATGATTTACCCCCCCCCGTATACTTTTGCATGTTTCCTGCGCTATGAACAAAAAACTATCAAACAAATTCAACCCGGGAGGTTAGTTATCATAAAGCAATTGATCGTCAGCAATAAAATTCTCACCAACCGCTTTAACAAATACTGCGGTAAACATCCATTTTACAGGTGATTGATTTTTTGAGAGTTGAAAACTTCCGACAGGCAGCTTCACCTTCAGCGTGTTCCACCCCTTATGAAGGGACACTTTAGTAGGTGGCCTATATTCATAACCTTCATCTGTAAGTGGTTTTTCCAGGTCGCCCTTTTCCCCTGCTCTGTCCCATGCCGGAGGTGTTATTTTTTTATCATTTATCCAGATAGCGCTGTTCCTGTCATCCCATGTGCCCAAATCAGGAGAGGCCGTAGCTACAGAACGAGATATATTATAAAAACCGGTCCACATTAAAGCAGTAGTGTCCCTGGCACTCCAAATATGGCTGATCGCATAATAAGTGGTGCTATCTTTAGGTTGAGGCAACACGGCTTTTACATCAGGGTACCAGAAGTGCTTTAAAATTACTGTACCACCGGTGATTGTTTGATATTTTATCTTCTTAGCTTCAAATCCCTCTTTTTCAGGTGGAAATACGGCGTTTAAATTTCCTTTATTTGCGTAAGGGCCATAGAGCTTCCATTTTATAACGGATTGATTAATGTAAGGGAATGGTAAAGCCGAAAAATATTGTTTTTGCTGATCAATTAGCCTGTTTTCAAATTCCGAAAAAGTATCAGCATTAAGTATGTTTATATGCCAGCCATCTGCTCCACCACCCCGCCAGCTTCTTTCCGCAAAAGTTAGCATAGCTGGGTAAACCGGGTTCATTGTCAAAATATCTTCCTGCCGGGTAATATTACGATCGGGCCATAAGCATAAAGTAGCACCTAATATATTGGCTGTTCCGTGATCAGTATCGCCAATTTTTCGATTAAAAATACTCGGTACACTTTCCAGCGGATCCATGTGATTGATATATAAATTACGGGAATCGATATATTTTACCTGTGGATCTACCGCTCCCTCCTTCATCCATAGCTGGTGAATAGTTTCTTTATCCAGGTTGCCACCCGGCGACCAGCCAATGGTTTGCTTGCCCAATGCATGTATATAATGGGTGATCTCCGGCAAAAAATTACTATTGGTTATTTTTACTTCATCGCCGCCTATGTGCAAGTAAGGTATATCATAAGTTGTACAAACCTCCTTCAAAATATTTTTCACGATCCTGATCCCGCTATCACTCTGCATATCACAGTTAAAGGCACGCCTAAACGCGGCACTGTGCCCGGGCATATCAATTTCAGGTATCAATGTAATGTATCTATCCCTGCAAAATACAATCAGATCCTTTAATTCATCTACTGAATAATAAGCACCGGCATTTCTTAGCATGTTTTCTGGACTGGTAAGCTGAGGGTACTGTTTGATTTGCAAACGCCATGCAATATCCTCGGTAAGGTGCAGATGAAATATATTGAGTTTATATTTTGCCATTACCTCAATCTGCTGTTTTAGCATATCTATGGATTCATAATTACGCCCTACATCAACCATGTATCCCCGCCAGGAAAAAACCGGGTAGTCGGTAATAGTTACGCCTGGTATAATACTATTATCGCACATAAGCTGCCCCAGCGTTTGCAAAGCATTGAAACAACCATGTGGGGTATTTGAAGTAATATTTACAGCGGTGTTATTTACAATAAGCTGGTAAGCCTCATCCGCTATGCCGGGTGTAACAATAGGCTTTTGTTCAAGTACTATTGCAAGGGTATTATCATCAACCGGGTGATCAACAACTTGCAGTTTCAGTCCTTTTTGCAGCAGCATTTCCTGTAGAATCTTAGCCTCGCTTTTTAATAACGGACTCTTAACTACAATAAAATGGCATTTATAAAGCGGAAATTGGGCGTTTGTCCATAAAACAGATTGCGGTTGCGGCAAAAGCGATGGATGACTTTGCAAATCGTAAACATAGGGGTATACCAGGTGTTTCCACAACATATAACCAATACCCTTTTCATGCAATCCATCATTAGTATTGGCCGTATCCAGTTTGCCTTCGTTATTACAGAATGATGGATAAAGGTCAATAAAAGTGTAATGATTTGGCGCAGCTCCTGCTTTAAGCATCAAATTAGCCTGCTTAATCTGTTCGCCTTTGTTTACATGATTAGGAAATTTGTTAAATGCATCATTTACCGGCAGGATACTTTGTACATACAGCCGGGTGGATGGTGTTTCCCGGTTGATCCTATCTGCCATCCGAAAAATATTATGGGCTACAGAATCCGGAGACCTACCGGCAGCCAGATCATTTATACCAATAAGTAAGAATATTTTGGTAGGCTTGCGGGCGGTAACCTCGTCAAGCCGGTTTAAAACGCCGGCTGTAACATCACCGCTTATCCCACGGTTTTTAAGGTGAGGGTCGCCAAACAGTTCATCCCATTCGCTGCCATTGGTTATGCTGTTGCCTAAAAATATTACATCACTGTTGGTAATGGGTAAAAGCCGGAATAACGATGAACGCTGTTGGTAAAAGGTTGGAAAAGCCTGGTCATTTAATCCCTGCGGCTTAATCTGACCAAAAGCGCCACCATAGCTCGTCAATAACAAAAGGATCAGGATCTTTTTCATGTTCAGCTGTATCATTCTTCCCCTAATCAATTTTTCCAGTTAACTGTAGTAAATACGATTTGCTTATATCCGTCCTTTTCATAAAATATGCCTACTGTAGTACCGGAAAGCTTAATGAGATCAGAATAAGCGCTGTAATCCCCATTATATCGTTCAGGAGCTTTAGCAATCAATTTATTTATCTTCCACGATCTACCTTCATCAAAACTGATGCGAAGCGTTAAATTGTTCCTGTTGCTGGTATCTGCATCATTGCATACAGCTAAAGTTTTTTCCGTTTTTCCACCAATATTGAGAATACTACCCTGACAAACCGGGTCGGGTAAATGGGGATCAAAATGTGTGGTATTCCAACTTTTCCCCCCATCATTACTGATGGCTATTATTCTTTGCTTAACATTTCCCAATTGATTACGGATATTCATCATCAGCCTGTTGCCTGATAACTCAGCAGCCATTACCTCATTACCACCGGGCATATTTACATCTTCACTTATTTTAAATGTTTTGCCATGGTCATCGGTATAATAGCCAAAAGCCCTGCCATCAGCATAATTCTTTTGTGGTTCTCCTGCCGAATGATTGGCTGCGATATATATACGCCCTCTGTATCTCCCCGCAACAAATTGTATGGCGTGGCCGGGAGTATTGGCAAAGCTGCGCCAGTCTTCACTAAAATTATAGGCTTTATTAAAATTTGGCTGCTTAGGTTTATGTACCTGTAAGGTAATATTTACCGGTGCCGACCAGCTTAATCCATTATCAACCGAAGTTTTATACCACACTTCACGTACACCCTGCCCCTTACGTAACCTGGATTCAGACACATTACCCGTATTATAAAACAGGAACAACCTGCCTTTTGGGTAAGCCGGATCTGTCATATCAACAACAGGTGCGGCATTATCTGTTTGCAGGGTATCATTTGTGGCAACGATTTGTATTTTACCCCATGTTTGGCCATTATCCAAACTCCGTTTCATCACTATTTTGATATTACCGAAATCGCCGGCTCCATTTAGCCTGCCCTCACAAAAGGCCAGCAGGCTTCCATTCGGGGCTTTCACAATTGCCGGTATCCTGAATGACCTAAAACCATCTGTTCCTGAAACAAAAACAGGCACTTCTTTATTCTGACCATTGGCCGTTATGATACCGCTTAAACTAACCAGTATATATATAATCAGTTTTTTCATCCTTTTTTATAGTTATTTAATAATTGCATGCAATACCATTCCTGCCTTGGCAAATGGAACGGGCCCTTAAATAAATTCCCCTTGGCTGTTTGGGCTATAGTGCCATCACGGTGCAGGTAACCAAACCATTCGCCGTGCTCTTTATCATGAAAATGGTTGTAGGAGTAATCGTGAACCATTTTGTGCCATTCAGCGTACTTTTCGTTCCCTGTAAGCGTATATGCCAGTAAAGTAGCTATGATGGCCTCGTTATGTGGCCACCAGAATTTCATATCCTGCCAATATTCCTGTACCGGTTTATGATAAACGTCCCTGAAATATAGAATACCGCCATATTTCTTATCCCAACCGCGCTCCCACATATAATTCAGCATTTTGCAACCCAAGTCAATTAAATGAGGATCATTGTTACGATACTTCGCTTCATGCAAAATGAACCATGCCCCTTCAATTGCGTGGCCCGGTGTCAAGGTTCGGCCATCTATATGGTCAATAATACTTCCATCCGGCGCAACCTGTTCCATAACACATTTAATGTCATGCTTCACAAAATCTGTCTCAATTTCCTTCATCCATTTAGTAATGTATTCATCACAACGCGGGTCGCCTATAGTTTCCCGTAATTGTTGTGCGGTATTGATCATGATCATGGGTACACCTATACCCTTCGCCGGGCGTGTTGGCTCAAATTTTGGTTGCAGTAAGCCAGGGATGGTTGCATATTCAATACACTTGCCAAATAAGTCCCTTGCTTTTTCAGCAATTTCTTCATCTCCTGCCGCCTTTGCATAAGCCGCCATGGCAATAACTGCGAAAGTTTCCGAAAAAAAATACCGTCGTTTACGAATCGGGCTGCCATCACGACTCACATGAAAAAACATCCTGCCATCCGTATCAAAGCAATGTTCATTCAGAAAATCTATTCCCTTTTTAGCGCCCTCGAGCCATTCTTTTTTGGGTTCAACAGTATTGTAAAGTGTCGATAATAGCCACGCTGCCCTGCCCTGAATCCAAACGGCCTTATCATCATCGAGCAGCGTGCCATCATGGTCACGCATCAGCAGGTAACCGCCGTATTCTTCGTCAACAGACCGCGGAAACCAAAAAGGCACGGTATCATTCAGCAACTGGTGCTGGTAAAAATCTTTTAAGTTCGATATATCTGTAGTAGTATAACTCATATTTTTAGTTTAATAAAACAGGTTATTATGGTGTATTTTTATGCTGAAAGTTGGAGCAGGCAACCCTACTTCATTAATTAAATTTGCCCTTGTAAAAGGTTGCATTGCATAATTTATTGCTTGTACAGTTTCTGCTGTCGGGATAAGGAGAACAATTTTATTCCCTTTGATTGACATCCCCGGTTTGATTTGATTACCCTTATCATTTACCAGCTCAAATCCACATAATGGCTTTTGATCCATCGTTTTCAGTCGCGTTGTATTAGTGAACGAGATAACGATCCTGTTACCTGATCTTCTCGCTATAACCGGTTCGGGGCCATTTGCTCTTATGTTTTCGTTATAAGAATAATGCAGCGCCAGTTTAGCGAGTCTCTCACCAACAGGCTGTTTATTAGTATAATGTACATTTAAGGAATCGCCAACGTCATAACTTACAACCATATGTACATCCGGGATCTGCTGTTGCAGCCTGCGCTGACTATCCCTGAAAACAGGCCATGACGGGCGATTTATCCCCGATAGCTGCACATAATAAAAAGGAAGATCCTCAACCCATTTTTTACGCCAGCTGTTAACCAGTGTTTTAAATAGGTGTTCGTGAAGTTCTGTATTATGGGTATTGCTTTCACCCTGGTACCAAACCACACCTTTTATCGGGAATTGAGTTAAGGGCGCGATTGCTGCTTCGTAATTATAACATGGCTCATAAGTATGGCGCTGTTTGGGCGATTTCGCATTCTTTAAATTAATATCGGCACGATCACGGCACCATTGCATTACAAAATCCGATTTTCGCCAATTAGCTATCATATCAACCAGCAAATCATCGTGCTCCATTGTATACCTGTCAATCCATGATTCCGTTGGAGAACCGCCTACTGCTACTTCTATCAATCCTATCGGAACTTTTACTTTGCCAGCTACCTTTTTGCCGAAGTAATAGGCTACGGCAGAGAAATCAGCGGCAGACAAGCTATCGCATGTTTTCCAACTCCCTGAAAAAAACTTGAGCTGGTTTGTTTTCGCCAATGCAACCGAATCCCAAACCACTGGGTCAGTTTCAGCCTGTAAATTCAATTTATATAGGTGTATATTCTTATTGAGCGCGTTCTTTCTGAGTTCATCTGCACCACCAGCTGATTTTTTTAAAGGAAAGAACATATTTGACTGCCCCGCGCATAACCATACATCACCCATAAATATATTTTTCAAGGTAATAACTGAATCTCTACCCGCTATACGTATAGTATAAGGGCCGCCCGCTTTCATAGCCGGGAGATTAAGTTTCCATTGGCCATATTCATTTGTTTTTGTTTGAGATGAGCGCTTATTGAAAGTAATAGTGATTATGTCGTCGGCATTGGCTGTGCCATACAAGGGTATTGTGCGATCTCGTTGTAATACCATATTATCCATAAACACGGCAGGCAGTTTTAACCCGTCATACTTCCCGGTAATGCGCTGATAGCAGGTTTTTGCCAATATTGCCGCACCCTCCTTTGTTGGGTGCAGGTTATCTGGAAACAGATCGGGCCTGTTATATAGTGGTTCATGAAAATCAATTAAACTGGTATTATTTGCTTTCGCAATTTCAGGGATCAAATTTTGAATTTGCCAATACCAATCCCTTGTTCCCGATTTAAAACGCGGGTGCCCACTGAAGATTGGCGATAGCCGGGCTATAAATATTTTTACCTTCGGATTCGCCTTTCTAAACGTATCTATCAGCCACGAGTAATCAGCCTCAAAATCCTGTCCGTAATCAGGCCAGTCTCTCGGATCGGTATCATTTAAACCGAGATGGATAATGGCGATATCTGGAGCAAAGGCAATCGCATTATTAAATTCAGCAGTTTTATAATATGGGTTATGGCCGTGTTTTAACAAAGTTGCACCGCTATGCCCAAAATTCATCACTGAATAATTATCGCCTAACAGGCCTTGCAATTGGGTAGGATAACATTCCGATTCCCTGTGCTCAAGCCCATATCCATAAGTAACCGAATTGCCTATACAGGCAACTTTTATAATTTTTCCCTGTGCAAACGCGTTGGCATTGAACAAAATAATAGCTGATAACAGCACGAGTAATCTACACTGTTTTATACTCATCATACAATAGTATTGGAGTTATCTGCAAAATCTTTTCCCCGAGGACGCAGGAAATACAATTGTGCACCTATTGCTATCAATACAACAAATCCAAGCATTGCAAAATCAATCCCAAGGTGCCCGGCATCAGATGATTGCCCTAAAAGATCGGTAATGAATGCGCCAAAGAATACGCCGGTCATATTCATCATCCCGTAAGCCGTAGCTTTATATTTATCCGGCACAAACTGGCAAACAATGGGCATGTTGTTGGCATCAAAAATTCCGTAGCCCAAACCAAAGCAAACAGCCGCCACAATTATAGCATAAGTAGTATTACCGAACCCCAATAGTAACAAGGATGGTATGGTTAATGAGAGCCCGATTGCGCTGGTATAAACTCTTCCTTTCACATTTTTCTGAACCCATCTGTCAGACAGAAGTCCCCCTAAAATCACACCAAGTAATGATGAAGCGGCTATCGCTATGGTTGATAACGGCCCCGCCTTTGCCATCGGCATATGCAGGTTTTGAGCAAAAAGTGTTGGCAGCCAATTTTTTGCAGCCCAACCCGGAAGACTGGCCACCGCGAAATAAAAAAGGATGATCCAAAACGGAATACTGGAGAATAATACAGTTAGGCCTTTAAATCTTGAGTGCGTTTCTACAGGTATGTCAAATAACCTTTTGCGTTCCTTTAAAAAGATCACTAACACAAGAGCATACAATATACCCACCATGCCAAACGAGTGAAAGGTTGCTTGCCATGAGAACCTTGCGGCAATTGTAGCGCCAAAACCACCCAATGCCTGTCCAATATAAAAACCCGTCATGTGAATACCTATGGCCAGCGATCGCGTTTTTGATGAATGATAATCTGCCAGCAGTGATAAGCCTGCCGGGATATACAGTGCTTCGCTTATGCCCATGATGGCTCTTAACCAGTATATCTGGTTAAATGTGGTTGCATACCCCATAGCAAACGTAACCGCCGACCATACCAGCAAACTATAAACGATCAGCCATTTGCGATTTGTCTTATCTGCAATAATTCCTGAAAGAGGGCTTGCTATGCCATATATCCAAAGGAATATAGCCATCAAGTGTCCAAAATTGCTTGCCGAATTTAGCTGCGCGATATCAACCTGCATGGCTGGCCGCATTACGGATAGCATTTGCCTGTCCATATAATTGAGCAATGCTACTACCCAAAGCAAGCCGACTACTATCCACGGATAATTTTTACTCTGCATCTTTTTCGCTTATCAATATTTTACCCATATGTACGTCAGGTGTACGTACCCCTGGTTTAACTTCACCGTTTGATAGTACAACAGTATCCCCCCATAGGGTGGCTGTCGTAGTTACCTGCGCGGCAAATGGTAATTCCCCTACCTTGGTCCACCTGTTAGTGTAAGTGTTATACAATAACACGCCTTTATAAAAACCTTTATGATTGGTATTCAGTTTATTCTTTTCGCTGGTAAGCCGCTCTTTTTCAGCAGATGTATTTGCAAGCGCTATTTTTGATAAGTAGGTTTCAATTTGATGAAATACTACGCCATTATCGCCCCCTAAAATTAAAATATGGTGATCTCCAAACGGAATGCCCGCTGCGGCAGATAAATTCATCTTATTTCCACCATTGGTAATATCATCAAGCCGTTTCCATGTACATTTCGAAGTTTTGTACTCAAATACAGTATGGTGCAATGTACTTATCTGTGATGGTGTTTTGGTTCTGCCACCTATTATAAAAATATTATAGCCGTCGGTTCCCTTTTGTATAACAGCCGTTGTATTAGCCAATGCTAAAGGCAGCCTGGGCAACGGCTGCCATTGCGGGTTATGGCTTTTTAAGTCAATAAAACAAAAAAGATCGGATGAGTTATGCTGCTCATCCCCCCCTATCGCGTAAACTACATCACCAATGCTTGTTAAAGCTATATTGGTTACTTTCAGGGGCAGATTAGGCAATTCTTTAATGAGCACCTGTTCCGTTTCAGCATCCCAGTTTAGTAAGAAAGCTTTATCCGATAATCCTTTATCGTTTTCACCCCCGGCATATACTGCACCAAGCGGTGTTGAAGTATTACCACAATAAGCAATTGGTTCGGGCAATTTAAAATTTGCCTCTTTATACCAGGCAAATTTCTCTCCTTTTTTTTCAAGGATATGAACCTCATCTGAATAATGCTTTTTGCCACCTTCCCATGGCAGTTTATCGGGGAAATTAGCGCCTCCGGCTACAACAAATACATTGCCGCAAACGCTATTAATGGCGCCTGCGAAACCGGTAGATGTTGTGCCATCGGTATTTTCTAATTGAGCCGCCAATTGCCATGCAACAGGTTCATCAATTACCTTTTGAGCGGGCACACTTGTGTTAATCATCATAAATAAAAAAAATACAACAAAAGAAAAATTGAATTTATTCATGATGTTTGTTAGCCATACTAGCAGGGTATTTTGCTTTAAAAGCATCAAATCCTAATTCAGCTACATCTAATTTAAACTTTTCAAACTGTTCTTCGTTCATATTTTTTACCGGAAGCCTGAATTCGCCGCAATCCAGATCAACTAATTTCATATAAGCTTTACCCACAGAAATGCCGCCATATTTACCCAGCAAGCGGATCATATCAATTGATTTTTGCTGTAATGCTCTTGCCGTAGTAAAATCATTGGCATTAAAGGCATCTATCATATCATTGTATAGTGATGGCGCATAATTAAAGGTACTGCCGACAGCTCCTTTTGTGCCTAATGCTAATGCAGACAGCATATTTTCATCACGGCCCCAAAGCATATCATACTTGCCACCTTTAAAGTTCATGCAGCTTTGAAAATCCATAAAGTCTTCATGGGTATATTTTATACCTGCGAAGTTGGGGATATTTCCATCAATGGCCTTTAACAGATCTATCATAGCAAAATTAACACCTGTTAATACCGGAATATGGTAATAATAAAAAGGCATTTCAGGAACTTCGGCTGCTATCTCCCGGCACATTGCCGCTAAAACTTCCACATTTGCCGGCTTGAAATATGAAGGAGAAGTAAAGGATACGCCATATAAGCCCGCTATACTTGCATGCCTGGCCAGTTCTTTGCAATCCGTAACAGAATTGCCGCCTAAAAGGGTCATTACCTTAAAATCCTTATCATTTGCAGTACATGCGGCCCATACATCAGCAATAGCTATTTTTTCTGGCGTACTTGATGACACGCCTTCGCCGGTCGACCCGCATATAAACGCGCCTTTAACCTGGTTGTGTTTTAAAAATTGGTAATAAGCAGGAATTATGGATGTATTAATATTTCCGTTTTTATCCATTGGGGTAAATGGCGCAGCTACTAATCCCTGTAAATGTTCAAATTTCATAAATTATATTTGTTGTTATCGGTGTTATCGGTCTAATCACTTTATTTACCGGGGGCCTGGCCCCCGGTATAAAGTACTCATTAACCAAACTAATCCATGCACTAAAGCACAGTTTCTTTTTATATTATTCTGTATTAAAATGAAGAATACCCAGGGGTTTGCTTCAGTAAAGTATTATTAGTTAGCGTGTTACGATCAATTGGCCAAAGCAATGCATATGAATTGGCGGGCAGTAATGCTGTATGCTCATATACATAAGCATCACCCATGCTTCTTAAATCGTACCATCTTTTACCTTCGAATACAAATTCAAACAAACGCTCCTGTAAGATGGCCTCTCTCGGATTGGCATCTATAGCCTGATTAGGATAGCCCATAGTAGCAGCATTATAATTTGTACCATAAGCCCTGGATCTTACCTGATTTATCTCATTGCTGGGGTCCTGCCCCAGGTACACTTCGGCTGTTGCCTTTAGCAGCAGCAGATCAGCATACCGGTATATCGGAAAATCATTAGTGATGTACCTCACTCCTCCATCCTGCTCGCCTTGATACTTATCGACAAAGCAACCGGCTATCTGGTACGTGCCATTGCTCAATTTATTATATGCTGGCTGAATACTGGCCAGTGCCCTGGTATCAAGCGTATTAAATTTTCTGAATGCGGCAATGGTAACAGGTGCACGCAACAGGCCACCCCAGTTATCTGTATTTACGTTAAACTGACGGTTAGCCACTGAATCGTAAAAGTTGGAGATAAGGCCCGATTGTGGCACATAGGTACTTTGTACCCAAGCCATACCATTATTGCCAGCAGTAGCCGCAGACTCATTAAACTGGTAGTGAATGGCAAATATGATCTCGTTGTTACCCTTGTTTGTACTTGCGAAAACTGAGGGATAAGAAGCCAGCAATTGTAAACCGGCTGCATTGGTTTGGATATCATTTAACGCGTTTTCAGCGGTAGTTGCATCAGCAGATCCGCCACCACGGCTGCTGGTCCAAAGATAAACCTCGGCCTTAAGCATTAATGTTGCCGATTTTGACCAGTACCCTTTTGAGTTTTTGAATGAATAATCAGTCCCATAACTGCTTACCGATTTATCAATATCAGATTTGATCAGTGCCATTACAACTGTAGGGTCTGAAGCTGCTTTAGCCAGGTTTGAGATATTTATGCTGCTGCCGGTTACCGGGTCGGTTTGTATAACAACGCCACCCCATGTACGGTACATCTGAAAATAGTAAAATGCACGCATCCCATAGCAAATGCCTAAATAGTAATTTTTGTTGGCGGCAGTAACAATATTGGTAGAATTTAACTTAGAGATCATCAGGTTGATCTGATCGATATTGTAGTAAAAGTTACCAAAACTACTTACTCCCGGGTTATCCAGGTTAAGATTCTCCTGCCATAAACGCTCTTCTCCCTGTGTGGCTTCGCCGGTAAAAGCTGAACCGGAACCAGGGTCGGTGCCGAATATATCGGCACGCATTTCACCTAATACCTGAAAGTTATTGGTGCTGGTTCTGAAATTAGTATGTATACCTGCAATAAATGCATCAAACTGACTTGCATTTAGGAAATAATTAACATCTGATATACTGCTCACTGGTGCCAGGCTTAAGTCCTTGCGGCATGAGCTTATCAGGGTAAGAAACCCTAAACCTGATAAAATTATGATTATGTACTTCTTCATTTTAATTTGATTAATAGTTTATAAGGAAACCTGAACACCTAATATATAAGTACGTGGTGTTGGATAAGTACCCTGGTATACCCCGCTAATGGTGTTGGTACCCGGTATTACAGGTGCTTCGGGATCAGGGCCGCTAAACTTCTTTATATAAAATAAATTTGTGCCGCTTACATAAATCCTGGCTGATTTAAATACCCTGGTTTTGGCCAGCAATGCTTTAGCAAAAGTATACGATAGTGTAATTTCACGGCAAGCCAGGTAATCACCACTCTCGTAAAATTCAGAGTTTTCGCCCTGTAAGTTTGCAACAGCATTGTTGCCACGTGTATAGTTATCTTTTGAACCTGCTACCTGGTCGGCATAATACACCTTAGGTATCATGGTATTGGTATTGGTTGGTGTCCAGGCATCTTTTATCTCATCAATAAAATTAAATGATCCCTGGTAACCACCTAATGACCGGGCTACAAAATCATTATAAATGGTATTTCCTAATGAATAGTCGAAACGGGTATATAGCGAGAATCCTTTGTAAGCAGCATTAAAATTAAAACCACCTGTCCAGGTTGGGTAAATATTGCCGAGATACACCTGATCGCGCGAATCAATGATACCATCACCATTCACATCTTCCCAGTTCACATCTCCTGGTTGAATATGCCCGCCTTTGCCAGCTGGCAAATTTGGCCCGGTAATCCCTGCTATATTGTCGGTTCGGTTACCTGCTACTGCCTGTACCTGCGCTTGGTTAGCAAAAATACCCAGCTCTTTATAGCCATATATCTGGCCCATTGATTGGCCTTCCTGTAAACCGCCTACCCATTGAAGCTGACCAGTTTTTGGGTTGTAAACCTGCACACCGCCCTGCCTGTTATTTGGCTGGCCGTTATATGGCAACTTTAATATTTTATTTTTATCGTAGGATGCTGTAGCGCCAAAATCCAGTCTTAAACCATTTGGATTATTAATAATGTTAGCCTTTAAGGTAAACTCAACCCCTTTGTTCTGAAGACTGCCATCATTTGTTTCCAGCGTGCTGAAACCGGCATAGCTTGGCAACTGCAAATTGGTGATCAGGTTACTGGTTACACGGTCATAATAATCAAACAATAAGCTTATACGGTCATGGAAAAATCCCAGGTCGATACCTGCATCTTTGGTATTACTGGTTTCCCATTGCAGGGTTGAAAGTGTTGGTGCTGTGTTGGATATACCACCTACACCATTATAAGTACTTGTTGCGCTATATATACCTTGTGCATCATAAGCATTGATATTGGTTACGTTACCGTTTGATCCGTAGCTGATGCGCGGCTTAATTGTGGATATAATTTTGCTTATACCTGAGTTTTGAAAGAAATCTTCTCTTTGCAAATTCCAGCCGGCAGACATGCCCGGAAAATACCCTATTCTTTTTTGAGGGGAAAGCACTGAAACACCATCTTCCCTCAGTACAAATGACGCCAGGTATTTTTGATCGTAATCATAGTTTAACCTGGTAAAACTTGATATAATGCGGGTTTCCGAAGTTTTACTGTAATTGCTTCCGGCGGCAAAAGTTGTTGACGCGTTAGCCGTTGATATATCGTCTGTTGATGCCCCGGTACCTGAAACCTGCTGATCAAAAATATTATAATCATAATATTCCCCTCCCAGCAACAGGCTAAAATTATTTTTACCAAATGATTTATTGTAGTTTAAAGTAGCATCATAGGTTTGTTGAAAATCCCTTTCGGAATAGGCTGTAGCTGGCCGGGTAGTGCTGTTATAAGTTTGAGGATTAGCAAATATGTTGGTATAAAGCTGTGTAGCATCCTGAAAGCTTTGATTTATGATGTTGTTATAATACCCACTGCCGGATACTTTGAAAAACAGGCCGGGCAATATTTGCCAGTTAACAGCCGCATTAACTGTAATTTTATCATTTTCATTACTGTTATGGTATTTCTGCAACCAGTATAAAGGGTTACCATCAGTTACGCTGTTACCCGGATTGGGCTGGGTTTGGGCAGCATCAAGCCATGGATTAAACGTTGGCCATAATGATAACGTCCTGTAAATATCATTTGTTTCTGAGTTTGAAACCACGCCAAGCTGGCTGGATGTAGAGAAGGTAAGGCCGCTAATTACCTCAACATTTGGTTTTACTTTATAAGAACCATTGAAATTGCCTGAATAGCGGTCATACGACGAACCAACAATTACCCCGGGTTCATTATAATATCCCAAACTTGCAAAGTAAGTTCCTTTATCGTTTCCACCAGATGCACTTAAATAATGATCAACGGTCTGCGTGTTCCGGAATAAAGCATCTGAAACCTGTCCGCTATGATCTTTAAAGATTATTTTATGACCTGGATTTGCAGGATCTTCCTCATCCTGCCAGCCTTGCTGCAAAAGCCCGATATTAGCAGGAGTTTCTGCCTGTATATCAAACGATCCCAAATCGGCAGGGTCTGTTAATAAACCATACCCCCTGGTTTGGTTAAGCGTGTTGAGCTGAGCGGCAGTAAGGCTTGTTTCCCCAGGGTTAAGCGCCAGGAAAGTATTCAGCCTGCCCAAACGGCCATAGTAAATATAGTCCGCAGCATCTACATACTTATAGCCCTGTCTTTCCTGATTAAAGCCGGTTGTAAATTTGTAGGTTATATCTGATGTGCCTGATTTACCATGTTTAGTGGTGATCAATATAACCCCATTATTGGCCCTTGCACCATATATGGCGGTAGATGCAGCATCCTTTAGGATATTTACCGACTCGATATCCTCCGTAGGGATATCCTGGTAAGATCTGATGACACCATCAACCACTATCAACGGCGAGCTTGGGCTGTTAATAGAAGCGCCCCCGCGTAATAATAATAGCGGCGCTGAACCGGGTGACCCACTCGCGGCAATTACCTGGATACCTGATACGGTTCCCTGCAATGCAGAAGCAATGTTGGCCCGAGGCGCACTTTCCAAAACCTGGTTATCCAGCTTTGCAACCGAGCTGGTTATTGTTGCTCTCGATTGTGAACCGTAACCAACAACCAGTACTTCCTTTAAACTTTTGGCATCCACTTTAAGGGATATGTTAATTACAGTTTGGCTGGTAACCTTAACTTCGCGGGCTTCATAACCCACCATTGTAAAAACCAATACCCCCCCACTCGGAACCTGAAGGTTAAATTTGCCATTTAAATCGGTTTGTGTGCCATTTGCGGTTCCCTTCAGTGAAACAGATACCCCCGGCAGGGCACTATTATCATCAGAGGCGGAAACCTGACCACTAATTTTTTTCGTTTGGGCATGAGCTACAGCAAACAGGAATACTCCTATTGCTATTAACAAGGCCCGGTAAAAAGTAAAATTTTGTTTCATAATAAATTTAGTTTAATTAGTATTATGTCATACATAATACAATTGTAATTATTAGAATCAATATTTGCAAATAATTATTTTCAATAATCAATCACTTAAATACCTGTGTGTTATAAGTACACTTTAGCTAAACCGGCAAAAAATGGGCTTGGTTAAACGCACGGAGGCTTTTAATAAAAATATATTTATTAAGATTTTTCTTATGTCATACATAAAACTTTTTTCAACATTAATTTAGTTTTTAAAAAAGTTGTTGTTTATTTACACCAAAACATTTAAATAATTTAAACTTTTCATAAGTTTAATCGATATGAAATCAAGCAATCTTATTGAAAGTCTGCGTAATGTTGATACGAGCTCACTTGTTGACCGGGTGGAAAAAAATTTAATTGAGCTTTTTATTGAAAAGGAGTTTAAGGTTGGCGATACCATACCTACTGAGCTTGAACTGACAGAAGCAATGGGCGTTAGCCGGACGGTGATCCGAGAAGCCCTGCTCCGCCTCCGGATGATCGGGCTCATCGACTCAAAAAAACACAGGGGAGCCGTTATTACCAGCCCCGACCTGACCACTATTCTGCAAAAAAGCATGAATCCGCAAATGCTGGATGAAGCCACACTAAGAGAGATATTTGAGATGCGCCTGTCCCTGGAAATAGGTATGGCTGATTTTATTGTACAACGTGTTACGGATAAAGATATAGCTGATTTAAAAGCAATCGTAAAATCTGAACCAAAAAAGGCACAGACACATTTATTCCAGATTGAGCAGGAGATTAAATTCCATGGCAAATTATATGATATTACGGGGAACGAAACCCTTAAGAATTTTCAAAAAATGCTTTTGCCGGTATTTGATTATGTACACCAGAGCGGTTTATTAAAAAAACAAGTAGTATTAAAGGAGTTTGTTTCACATGCAGGCCTGATCAAGTTAATAGAAGAAGGTTCGGCTGAAAAACTTAGAAATGGTATACGCAATCACCTTGAAAATCATTTTGTAAGGCTATTCGACTAATCCCTTTTTAATCTGTATCGCTAAGCATACAAAAGCCTGATACTTGTAAGTACCGGGCTTTTTGTTTTTATGTCGATTTTATAATATGACCCAAAATTGCAAGCTTATTTTGGCTAATTTGGATTTTTGAAATAAATGCTGCTTAGATCCATAATATTTACTGGTGCTATTAATAGCTTATTTTTTATCTTTCTTTTGAAGAATAAACCTAAAAATTCGGATAACGACCGAATATTAATGGTATGGATGGGGATTATTTCGCTGCAATTAGGCTTTTATTATGATAACTTATCTACCAACCCCATTTTTCCGGGCTATTTACAATTGTTAGGTTTTTCACTGCCTTTAGTTAATTCTCCGATACTTTATTTCTATATCCGTTCCTTATCTCTTGGAGCAGGCTTTAAATGGAAAAACATATGGATCCATTTATTGCCATTCCTGATTTTTAACTGCATAACTTTTTTCATTCATTACACCCAAGCTCATGACCTTTATTTAAAAGATGGGTTCCCGCATTTTAGCAGTACATTAAATTCAACAATTAGCTATTTCTTAACCGCTTTACTGGCAATTATTCCCGGGTACTACACTGTTTTAAGCCTGCTTGTACTTTTGCAGCATCAAAAAAGACTGCCGGATAATTATTCCTATACCGAAAAAATAAACCTGAACTGGCTAAAATGGATTGTTATTTCACTGCTTGTTCTTTTCGCCGGGCTATTTCTGTTCATCAGGTATGGGGTCACTTACCGTATTGTGAGTTACCCTGACCTTTTTGCAGTTGTTGGGGCAATCCTTACGATCTATGTTTTTTTTATCGGTCTCTTTGGTTTGCGTCAGAATGCCGTATTTAATAACGATATATTCGTTCAGGCATATCTCAACGAAGAAGACATTGTAACATCAAACTATAAAAATTCAGGACTAAGCGATGAAAAAACTGATCAAATTTTTGTTCGGTTAAAACTTCACATGGATGAAAAGAAACCTTTTTTGAAAGAAGATCTGAGCCTTGCTGCATTGGCAGCGGAGCTGGAGATCACAGCAAACCAACTTTCACAAGTTATCAACCAAAAAACCAGCTCCAATTTTTTTAATTTTATAAACAGTTATCGGGTAGCAACCGTTAAAGAAAAGTTTAAAGATCCCGCCCTGGCCGCTTATTCAATATTGGGCATCGCATACGATTCAGGCTTTCGTTCAAAGTCTTCTTTCAATAAAATTTTTAAGGAAACTACAGGCCAAACACCTTTACAATACCGAAAGGCTGTTGGTTAATAGATTTACAGGTCTTTCCCTACCTTTTCGGACGATTGACATTCATTTTAAACTTTCATTTGCTAAAAATAAAGCAATGGAAACTTTAACAGTTGTTCACAAAATTAATATTGCGATACATATCGCAGCAGGCTCTTTAGCATTAGTTATTGGTTTAATAGCCATTATTGTAAGTAAGGGAAAAAAGCCGCACAGGTTAGCCGGGCGGTTATTCCTGATCCTGATGTCTATTGTTATTATAACCGGACTGATTGGGGTATTCGTGTTCGGAAGAAATACTTTTTTACTGGTTATAACAGTATTGAGCGGTTATCTGGCATTTTCCGGATACCGGGTTATAAAAGCAAAATCAAATAGCCCTAAGTTTATAGATATAGGTATATGCCTATTATCCCTAATATCCGTATTGTACTTCCTTTACTATTTTAAATCTATCGGAATGATATGGTCACCGGTGATTATTTATAGTACGGTAGGCTATTTGTTTTTGATTATAGCGTATGATCTTGGCAGATACTTTATACCAACTAAAGCATACATAAACATATGGATACATGAACATATTTTAAAAATGATAAGCGCTTTCACCGGGTTACTATCTGCTTTTTCAGGAACAGTATTCCCGCAATATCAACCCTACAGCCAGTTTATCCCATCTATTTTGGGGACATTAGTTGCAATCTGCTTTATGATAGCTGTTTCCTACAGAAAAAGATATGATATTACTTAAAACCGATTGGGTAATCCCTCCACAGCCTATTCATTTTTGTAATTAGAAGGCAACAGCAGCCGGTTGATTGTTTTTTACGCTGATATCCACTTGTCCAACCGACGGAAAAAGTGCAATCAATAAAATCGTCCCTAAAATCAGCCAGCTTATCCAATGGTAATAGTCAACCGAAAACTTAAGCTGGCTTTGTACTGTAATACCTTTAGTTAAAAGCCCATTGGCTATTTTTATGGCCTGGTCGGGCGCTGTTCCGCGGCTGATCAAGGCTTGCTGGTAAGTAGCTAACCTTTGCACCGCAGCGGGATTAAGCGGGCTCAGTTGCTCCTGTAAACGGTTGTAATGATTTTGCTGGCCGTAAAGCTGGAAAAAATTAATTAGCGCGATGCTGCTCCCGAAGCCTGAGAACCGGACGAAAATACCTACTGCAGATCCGGTATTGCCCAAATGGGCAGGAGCAGCAGAAACAAGAAAAAGAATAATCGGCACCATCAGCATCCCTGCTCCCATACCTTGCAACACCAACGGAATAATGAGATCAACCGCGTCTGCCTGGGTGGTAAAAATAACACTCATCCATACATGAAATATAAGCAGGATAATAAAGCCGGTAATAAATATAAGCCTGGTTGCTCTCTTCAAAAGCAACATTCTTGAAGCAATAATTACGCTGAGGATGATCCCCGCGATATTGTACAGCAATAAATACCCGACATGTATGGGATCAAGCCCAAGCACACCGCCGATAAACGAAGTGGTGATACCAAAAGACCCTCTGATAATATAAAACACAAACAGCAATATGGCACCCAGTACAAATTTTGGATTCCTGAATGCCTCTAAATATATGTATGGCTTTTTAAGGTTCAATTGCCTGATGATGAATAAAATCAACAGTAAAATTACCGCAATCACCCTCACCCATATCCGTGGATCATCGAGCCAGTTATATTGCTGCCCGTAAACCAGCACATAACCGATAAGGCATAAACCGGTAGAATAAATAGCAAAGCTGGCCCAATCAAGCCGATATAGGGGAAGCCTTTTATTCAGCCTTACATTGTTCATGATGATAAACAAAATCACTGCACCAGGCACATACGAATAAATAGCACATTTATAGATCACGTTATAATCAAAGGCATCAATAATTGTAGCAGTAATTAATGTGGTTAAAGGTATAACACATAACAATACACAATACACCACCGAATAACCGATCTCCTTTGAACGTTCGCTATGCAGCTTGCTGAACATCAATGTAAGCGTGATACTGATGGTGCCGCAGGTTAGCAAACCTTGTATATAGCGCATAGCCAAAAGCAGCAGGAATGAATGTGTGATATAGCACAGGTAACAAGTGCCTATCAACAACATTACCCCAACCAGCATATATTCCTTACTGGCGATATTTTTAAAAAAACGGCCTTCCAACACCACGAAACTGGCCATAGCCCCATAAAGTATAATGAGTGAATACTGCACATCATTAGGGCTAACGCCGTAATAACCCGCGGCGGCGTTTACATTGCTCACAGATAGTGCAAATAGTACTACACCGGGCAAAACCACAATAAGCAAAGCAAAACGGACGAGCCACTCTGGTACCCATGTTTTAAAAACGGGGATGGTGTTACTCATGACCTGTTGAGCTTTTGTTTACACTTACATTGGCGTTCATTCCGGCGCTTAGCCCGGCCACAACAGGGTTATCATCGGTAATCTTTATTTTTACGGGGATACGCTGGGCAATCTTCACAAAGTTACCTGTCGAGTTATCGGGTGGCAGTAATGAAAACCTTGAACCTGTAGCCGGTGATAAGGATAATATTTTACCCTTGATCTTTACATCGGGATAAGCATCGGTGGTAATATAAACCGTTTCGCCAATGTGCATATTATGCAGCTGTGTTTCCTTAAAATTCGCAACCACCCATTTACCTGTTTCCTTATCAACAATAAAAGCAAGCGTTTGCCCTACCTGTATCTGCTGGCCGGGCTGAATAGTCCTTTTACCCATTTCACCATCATAGGGCGCTGTAATAACGGTGTATGACACATCCAGATTATTACGTTTTAATATCAGCTCGCGGCGCTTAATTTCAGATAATACAGGAGAGATCTGCGATCTGTTGTCATTCACTTTTGATAAAGCTGCCTGGTAATTATCCAATGCCGCCTGGTAATCTGATTGCGCTACATCTAATGCGGTCTGCACATTTTCCATTTGTTGTTTGGTGGCCGATTCCGCATCGAACAGTTTTTGGTAACGGGCAAACTCCTGCTGCTGCCTTACTAATTTTGCTTTGGCTGCGGTTATCTGTACTTTGCTTACCTCTGCAATTTTCGAGGCGGTTTCCACGTTGCTTTGCAGCGCGGCTATCTGATCTTTGCCGCTTTGTATACCTGCTTCCGCTTCCTGTTGTTGTAAAGCATACTCCTGGTTATCTATAACTAACAGGGTGTCCCCTTTTTTCACTTCCTGATTTTCATCATAACGGATCTCTTTAATAAAACCACTTACTCTTGATGTAATAGGGTTAATATATTCTTCCACCTGCGCATCGTCGGTTTCTTCGTACTTCAGAAGGTTAAATGCGGTTATCACTCCCCAAATGCACAGGGCCAATGTGATGATGCCTGCTATCCATGTAGTGATCCTGGTAATTAATTTATCAGTAGTTGTATAAGTTTGGTGTTGCTTGTTCATGTTAAAGTTTGCCGGTAATATGTTGTAATTGATAATATTGAAGCTGGGCAGCAATTTGCGCTGCTGCAAAATCGAAATGTGTTTGCAGTAACTGCGTATCAGCGTCGAGCAGGTCGGTTATCAATGCAGTTTGATTGAAATAGGTATTATTAACTATCCTGCGATTTTCTGTTGCCTGTTTAATATTGGTTTTGCTCACATCCACACGATTGAGTGCTTCCTTAAATCGTAAATAAGCTTCATTAACCTGCTGACGGATGTTGTCCTGTGTTTCGGCATGTTCAATTTCCTGGCTCTCGTAGTTAAGCTTGGCTATTTTGGTTTTATGGCTGTTATGATAAAAGGACGAAATAGCGAATGATGCTTTTATACCGTAAAAACCGAGGCCGTACAAATTGCCCGAATATGGATAAAATAAAATCTGGGGATAATTGTAACTGTATTCGGCAAACAACCCTACTTTGGGTGATACATTAGCTTTGATATTTTTCAACTGCAAGCCACGCAATTCCGTTTCCTGTTCGGATATTTTTACCTGGTAAGCGTTACTCCCCGCATCAGTTAAATAATCAGCATAAGTTTTTGTGCTGATAGAATCAATGCTTACTGGCTGAACAGGATCAACCCGCTGATCATCAGGTAAACCTATTAGTATATTTAACTTTTGATTGGCAATAGCCAGGTCATTATCCAGCGTAACTAATGACAGCTTTTGTTTTGAAAGCTTTAATTCGGCCCGCAGCACATCGCTTTTTAAAACAACACCGTTTTTTTGCAGTGTTTGTATTTGAAGTAATTGTTTTTCCTGCGAGGTAATATCTTTTAACAACAGGTCTTTAAAGATGAGGCTTCGCTGCATATCCAGGTAATAAGCCGCTGCTCGAAGTTTTATTTCTGATACAGTTAATTTCCTTTGCTCGCCGGCAATTTTGTTTTCGCTTTTGCGGGCATCAATTTCCAGGTTGGTTTTGCCGCCATTATATAAATTAAAATAAGCGCTGCCTTCGGCTTTGTAATAGGTATGCAAAACAGGAAATTGCTCAGGCACATTAAAAAGTCCGTTTTCATAAACCGGCATATTAGTTACGCGGGCGTATTCACCGTCAATGTCAATATCGGGCAGGCGTTCGGCTTTGGCATCTTTAATACCCTCGTCACTGCTCTTAATGCTGAGATCCCTTATCTGTACAGCTTTGCTGTTCATCTCTGCTTTTTCCCACACCTCATTTAAAGTTAAGGGAATCTTTTTAGCAGAATCTGTGGGCAAATTTGCTGCATGTCCCGGGCGCGCTATTGAAGTAAACGCCAGTGTGATTAAAAAATAACTAAAATAGTGTTTCATAAAATTATAATACAAAGGTCCCACTATTCGCATTAAGTAATTTTAACTACATTGCCAAACTTTTACTCATTCCAGCCAAACATATGCTTGAACCAGGTGAGTTTTTTAATGCTATTGACCGGATACCGGAATCGGTATATGTGATGTATGAGCAGAACGAGTTCCGGCTGCCGCAGCATTCGCATCATAAAGGGCAGCTGATCTATATTGAAGGAGGCGTTGCCTACATCCATTTAGTGAAGAAAACGTTGATCATACCTGCGCGGCATTATGTATGGATCCCTAAAGAGATGAAACATTTTGTGGAGATGCACAGATCGGTAGTGATCATCTCTATTTATTTTTATGCCGATGACGATGACGATCACCCATTTTTTAATAAAGGCGGCATTTATCCTATCAATACACTTTTAATGCAGATGCTAAGCTATTCGGTAAGATGGGAAGGCGATGTATTGCCAACTGATAAGGCCTTCGCTTTTTTGGCCGGAATAAAAAACATATTGCCTGAGATTAGCAGGAAAGCTTTACCCATTGCTTTACCAACAACAGAAAACGAACGGATGCAACCTGTGATTGATTATATAGGCGATCATGTTTTTGACCTGCTTACACTGGAAACATTAAGCAGGGAAACCGGGTTCAGCGAACGCACCTTGACCCGGTTGTTTAAAGAAACCATGAAAATCTCTTTTCTGCAATACTTTAAATTACTGCGCATGGTTAAAGCGATAGAAATGATGTTGCAAACAGAAAAGTCGATGAGCGAGATAGCTTATACTTTAGGGTATAACAACGTATCAGCCTTTAGTAATATATTCTACCAGTTAACCGGAACCAGGCCATCTGAATTTGCTAAACAACTTCATCTGTAAACGGCGATTTTCAATACTTTTTACAACCATACCCCGAACTTTTTTGCACAGCCCGGGGTTGGAGTTTATCACACATTAAAACAACGAATTACACGATCAATTAGTCGACGTAACTCCTATTTATATACACTGGATTCATAGCCATCCAGCGCGCGCTGAGGGGCACGACTCACGTAAAAATCCCTGTCGGGGGGAGCCCAGGTACCTAAGCCATCAACGTAACGGTTAAACATACAGAAAGATGCTGCTATCAATACAGTATCATGTATTTCCCGGTCGGTAGCCCTGTTATCTTTTGCCGCCTCAATCTGATCGGCAGTTACATTTTTGCCCCCTTTTTGTACGCTCGCCGCAATGCTGAGCAAACTTTTAATCTTGGCGGATAATGGAGCTGATGAAGGATCGTTTTTAATGGCATCTATCTGCTCAATATTACAATCAAGGTAATGCCCAGCCAGCGCCCCGTGTACATTCTGACAGAAAAAACAATCGTTTAAATAGGACACGTAGGTACCTATCAGTTCACGCTCGCCCCTGCTCAGGCTGTTGTTATCGTCTCTTAACAAGATCTCGGCCAGCGCGTTTAATGGCGCGGCAGTTTCAGGCCTGAAAGCCATCAAGCCTCTTATACCGGGTAGTTCATTTTCTAATTCAATATGTGCCATAATAGCTAAATTAAAGTTGTGGAACAGGTAATTTATAACCCTTAGCCATACGTTCGCCCATGGCAACGTAGGCTTCAGGGTCGGTTGGTGTGAGGCTTCCCAAGCCATCAACATAACGGTTAAACATGCTGAAAGCAGCGGCAATTAAAACCGTATCATGGATCTCCCTATCGGTTGCCGCTTCGCTTTTAGCCGCGGCAATATCATCGGGCGTAACTTCCTTGCCTAATATCTGCACTTTGCCTGCAATGTTTAGTAAGGCCTTCATTTTGTTGCTTATGGGAGCGGTTTCAGCATCATTTAAAACTTCATCAACAATTATAGCGTCTTCTTCGCCATACAAATACCTTGCAGCGGCGGCATGGCTGTTCATACAAAACGAACAATTATTGCGCGATGAAACATGTGTAGCTATTAACTCTCTTTCGGCCTCTGATAAGGTAGATTCGCCGCGTAATAATACCTGGGCCAGCTCATACAGGTGCTGACCGGTTTCAGGCCTGAACATAACCAGTGAACGTATTCCCGGTATCCCCTCGGGGACATTGATATGTGCCATATAATTAGTTTTTAATTTGATTGATCTTTAGATTCTTTAATCGACGGCCCCATGCTGTCCTTCACCAATAATACTACCAGCAAGCCAATAACAAATACCAGTGAAAATATAAATATGGCATTGCCATAACCACCTAAGCCTGATACGAGTACCCCTATAAATAAGACTGCCGTTGCCGTGAACAGCCTGCCGATATTAAAGCAGAAACCTGTTGCCGTAGCACGTACACCGGTGGTAAATAATTGCGGTATATAGGCTGATAATACTCCCTGACTGGCACCAAAGAATAGCGCCATAACAGCAATCTCTACATAAATAACCGGGGTGAAGGTTAAATTTGTTTTGAACAGGATGAACGACATCACCGCACATACGGCAAAACACCAGATCATTGAGCGGCGCAGCCCCACCAGATTCACCAGCCAGCCCGATAGAAAACCTCCGGTTAAACCGCCCATACCCAAAAACATCATGCTCAATCCACGTTCCTTATGTGCATCGGAAGTTGTGATCAAGCTCTGCACCCAGGTAGGCATCCACGAAAAAATTGCCCACAGGCCTATCAGCATGGTACCAAATGTTATCGACCCTAACAATAATTGCCGCCTGTGACCGGGAGAGAATAACTGTGTTAGCTCGCTCTTTTTAACAGTACCGGCACGGTGATCCAGCCATTTGCCAGATTCCTGTATGAGCCAAACCCCTAACAACGCCAGCACCAGCGGTATCACGCCAATTAAAAACCCTTGTCGCCAGGAAGTAACCATGTAATTGATGAGCCCTGCTGAAAATATCCCGACAGGGAAAGCGATAGAAATAATGCCTGTAACTACAGCTTTGCTACGCTCAGGCCAGGTTTCGCTCAATAGCGTAAAGGTAACTACCAACACACCGCCAACGCCAAAGCCACTCATAAACCGGCAGAGGATAATACCCGTCCAGGAGGGCATAAAGGCAATAAGCATGGTAAAAATACCATAGCAGCCTATTGCCAATAGTAGTGCCGTTTTGCGACCTATCCTATCGCTGATAACACCCCATATAAAGCCGCCAAAGGCCCATCCAAAAATAAACAATGCGTTAATATAGGCGCTGATGTAGTTAAGCTCATCGGGTTTAAGATTGCCCTGTACATCACGTACCACTACCGGCAGGTAAACCGACATTAAGGTTGAAACCGTGCCGCCAAGCATGCTGCTGATAAAGCATACAATAAATAACAAGGCCAGTTTTATAGTATTTGTACCGGCTTTTTCATCTGCTTTAATTGTTAGTGTTTCCATACTATCTTAAAAGGTTATCAAAGGTAATTGCTACATAATATATTGCTCCGATGGTTGGTGAGCCATACGCTTCGTAAATATGGTTGTTCAGTAAATTGCTGGCACCAATTTTAACCATAGCCTTAAATTTCGGGATCTTTTTGTTCAACTGAAGATCGATAAGCGAATAAGCATTGATACGACCCGGATTTTCTGCATTAAAGGTACCATACCAGTCGAACGCGCTTTGCCAGTGCCAGTTAACATTAAATCCATAACCATTAACTACGTTGCTGTTGGCGAATATTAAATTGGTACTGTACTGTGGGGTATTAAATTCAGCCACATCATCACGGTTGGCACTGCCCAGGCTAAATAGAGATAATGTACCGTTACCTGTAAGTGTGTACCCTCGTGGCATGGTATAGGTTAAGGAAACACCACCTCCCTGTGCCGATACCTTATCGGGAGCATTAGTATACAGCTGGTAGGCATGTTCATTACCGCTCAGTATATCAGCAGCGGCAGTGGCACTTGGTTTGCCATCGCTGCCTAAAACATTATCTGCTGGGGCTATTACAACGGTATTTAAAATAAAATCCTTGTATTTGTTATAGTAATAATTTACGTCTATTAGCAACTTGTCATTTATGATGCCTTTGTAACCTAATTCAAAAGCTTTTTCCTGCTCGGGTTTAATATAAGGTACATTTGATTTTTTTAGCAGATCCTTATTATCAGCAACTGCCTGCGGAAATGGTTTACCACTGGCAACTTCCTGCCCGAAAGCACTTCCGAACGCGCTTACCGAAGCCGCAGTAAATGAGTTGGTGTAAGCATTAAGTCCTACACTGTTGTTAGGTACGCCACCCAATATAGTAATGGGACCTACGTTGAGGTGGATATACTGATCTACCGGTGTTGGGTTCCTGAAACCGGTTTGATACGATGCCCTAAAATTTTGATCGGGCGCTGCGGTATATACTGCAGCTATCCTCGGCGTAAAGCTGCCTGCAAAATTCTCATCCTTATCGTAACGTAATGAACCTATGATATTCAGCTTGTCATCCAGCAGCTTTTTTGAGGCCTGTACAAATGAACCGAATTCGCCGATAGTTATCTTATGCGTCAAATCATCGAACAAAGTACCGTCAGAATACATATCATAGTAGCGATAGTTACCACCAACCAATAAATTAAATATTTTTATAGCATTGCTAAAATCATACTGGCCCTCTGTATGATAAAATTTACTCCGGCTGATCACCCCTGCTCCTGATATGCTATAATCATGAATAGCCGCATCTTTTGCCTGGTTAAATTGAGTAGTGCCGGGTAAAAACCTACCCTGATCGGCAAATGCCCTGGCTGCATTGTTATCATGCGCAGTAACGCCACTAATGGTTCCGTTATAAGCATCAGCATAGCGGGTAAACCACATATTATCAGCATTAGCGGCCGATACTACGTTACCATTCAGATCCTCCACCCAATCACGGTTAATTTCCTCACCAGCCGAACGTGTGTTGTATGAATTGCCTGAATTTTCCATCACCGCATAGCTGCGGATAAAAAAGTTACTGCCTTTTAATTCAAGCCTGTGCGTTTGTAACACAAAGTCATTCAAATCATAGCGGCTGCTGCCGGTGTAGCTTGCCGTACCGCGACCGTAATTGTAGGCGTATATGGCTTCCAGGTTATTGGTAAAGCGGTATTCCAACTCACCGTTCAATTTCAGGCTGTAAACATTGTAGTTCATCAGGTCCTTTTCTTCGTAGCCTGTTCTGGAAACCAGGCCAATACCCGGTAATGTTTTTGAAATCTCGTCGCCATAAATATTCAGCGCATCTCTGCCAGGGTTATTCGGGCCGCGCATATCTGCCGGGGTGGCGGCGCTTACATCCGTGTAATTGGCAGCATACCAATCGGTCCCGGTTAAATAGGAGGCATTTAGTTTAAAGGCGAATTTGTTATTGAACGCTTTGGCATACCTAATTGCAAAATCATAAAGCCCCTTAGGATCAACACCCTGTTCGCCTACGTGGTTAATACCCGATTTTATCTGTAAACTTAACCCCTGGTATTCAAACGGATCCTTGGTATGCATCAGCAACGCGCCATTAAATGCTACCGGGCCGTATAATGCAGACGCAGCGCCGGGCACCACTTCCACACTTTCCATATCAATATCCGATGCGCCAAATAGATTACCTACAGCAAAGTTCAGTCCCGGTGTTTGATTATCAACCCCGTCAATCAATTGCAGAAAGCGTGGGTTGCCGGTATCATTAAACCCCCTTGTATTTACCTGTTTATAAGTTAAGCTGCTGGTAACGGCTTCAACACCTTTTAAGCTTTCAAGGCCATCGTAAAATGTAAAAGACGGATTCTCAACAATAGCCTTTGAAGTCATTTTTTCAATGCTGACAGGCGACTGAAGAATACTTTGGTTTACCCTTGTAGCAGCCGATACCACTTCATTCAAAACGATGCTTTTTTGCTCAAGCCCTACAGTTATAGTTTGATTCTGGCTAACAACTGCAACTTCCTGGCTGGCATATCCCATGGCTGATATTTGTATTGTAAAAGGCAATTGTATCTTATTAATGCTTAATGAATAATTACCTTTTGAATCGGTAATAGTACCTGTCACTTTATTTTTAATATGGATGCTTGCGCCTGTAACCGGTGCCTTGGTGGTGGCATCGGTTATGGTACCGCTAATTTTCACCTGTTGGGCAAAAGCATGTCCTAACGACAGTAATAATAAAAATGTAAAGAGTTTTTTCATGTGATATTTTTTGAAGAGGACATTAGTATTGATATTATCAACAAAGTGGCCTCGTGAGTAATTAATTGATTATTGGGCCGCTGTTTTCTTTAAATGATCATACCCCTGTGGTAGCCTGGTGTAGCCGTGGTTCACCAATCTTTCGGCAAGCACATTGTAATAACCGGCATCGGCAGGTAATGCTGTTGCCAGCCCGTCAACATAGCGGTTATACAAGCAGAATAATGCGGCTATCAACACTGTATCATGGATCTCCAGATCAGTGGCATTAGCGGCTTTTGCTACTTCAATAGCTTCAGCAGTTACATTTTTGCCGCCTTTACGGGTTAGTACCGCTATGTTTAAAAGCGCTTTCATTTTTCCGCTAACCTGCGCCGTTTGTATGTCCTGTTTTATTTGTTCTGTTATTGATGCATCGCCTGTTAAAAGATCGGCAGCCGCAGTATGTGCGGTTGTGCAAAATTTACATTCATTGCCGTACGATACAATGGTGGCGATTAGCTCACGTTCGGCTTCGGTAAGTGTTGAAGGCCCACGGAATAAGTATTGGGTAAGATCACGAATAGGCTGAGCGGAATCTTTACGATATTCCAGCAAGCCGGTAATGCCAGGTAAATGGCTTTCCAGTTCTATATAAGGCATAATAATGGGTTTAAATAATGATAGCGGAATACAATCACACGTAAAGCATTATCCGAACAATTATTAATTGAAACAGGTATTTGCCAGCGAGTGAGCATACTGCGTAATGCAGATGATGTACCGCAAAAATTTAATCAAGAAAGAAGAGTGAAGGTAGTTTCGGGTGGTTGCCCCTGAACGCAAATAGTGGTTTTGATAATATCGGAAAATGCGAAACTATGAGCCGCTTTTCCTTGCAGAGCAGATATTAACACATCATATTTTATAATATAACCACATTCAAATTCGCTGATATTATTTTTAACCAATTGAGGGCGTGATTTTTTACCCGATGGGTTATCATTAACCTGTTTGGCATAAGTATTTTTTTCATATATAATATGTGCCTTATCATGGTTGGGGATAACCATCAGGAACATAGTATCACGGGTCATTTTAAGTGCCGCATAGTTATAGCAGTTATCTTTAACCTTTACCTGCCCGCTAACCGGTTTAAACTCATCCCAGCTTTGGAAATTATTCAGATGAACAGGGATCTTTACTTCAACCAATTCAGAGGATTTATAATGATTGTTATTGATCTGCTGGGTGATAGAAACATCAGACTCATAAATAAAATATTGAAACAACAGCTGGTAACCGCCCAAATTAAAAAGGAACAGCACAAGCATAGCAATTGCAAATATTTTTTTCAATGAAAAAGGTTTAATCAAAAATTGGCACATAAAAGTATCTAAATAATGGAAATTTCATCAATATCATTTTATCATTTATAAATATTATTTTATCACCATTAAAAGAATGCAACTATATTATTTAATGATAAATATTATAGTTTTTAATAGAGGTTGGACGTTTGGAAAAGCAGATTCCCTACATTTTTAAAATGAGATTTTACTGACACAATTATATCTCATCGGTTTCTATATTTGTCTGACACAAAAGTCAGACATTTTAGTAAAACAATGGCCGCCAGAGATACAGGTACTGAACAGATGATCAAAGACACTGCAAAACAAATTTTCTTTGCAGAAGGAAAGTTCAATGCCACTACCCAGGATATTGCGGAAGCTGCCGGTGTAAGCAGAACAGTTATCAATTATTACTTCCGTTCTAAGGATATCCTTTTTCAACAGGTATTCAGGGAAGCAATGACAGATACCGGGACAAGAATGAACGAAGTGCTAGGCGCAGCGATGCCCTTTAAAAAGAAGGTTATTGCCTTTATTGATATGTTTACTACTGAGCTAACAAAGTATCCTTATAAAGAATCCTTTTTAATCAGCGAAATAAACACGCATGGCTTTAGCTTACCTACTAAAGATTCATCTCCCGGTATGCAGCAGTTTTTAAAGGAAGTGAAGCTGGCATCTGATAATGGAGAAATAAAAAAAATTTTACCTATTAATTTCCTGATCAATATATTAGCACTGGTTGCTTATCCGTTATTAACCCGTCGACTATTTGAGCGCACGCTTGAGCTTAGCGATACAAACTTTGAAAAACTAATGCAGGACAGAAAGAAAATGATAGTTGATATTTTATTTAATTAAATTTTTTTGAACATAAACTGACACCGCTGTCAAACTTACAAGTCAACAAATACACATCAAACTAAAAACAATGAATACAATGCCTCATAAAGTAAAGAAGATAAGTGTCGGCCTGGCCATGCTTAGTTCAGCAATAGTTGCGTTAAGTTCCTGCGGCGGCGGCGCGAGCCAAACTGCTAACACGCAACAACCGCCTGCAAATTACCAGGTATTTACGGTAACACCACAGTCGGCTACATTACATACCAGCTACCCGGCAACAATGCAGGGCGAGCAAACAATTGATATTCGCCCCAAGGTGGATGGTTATGTTGAAAAGATCTATGTTGATGAGGGCTCGGTAGTAAAGAAGGGCCAGTTGCTTTTTAAACTAAGCGCGCCTGAATACGAACAAACAGTTATCAATTCGGTTGCCGCTATCAATAGCGCAAAAGCCGATATCAATTCGGCAGAAATAGCGGTAAATAAAACCAAACCACTGGTTGAAAAAGGCATCATCTCTGAATACGAACTGCAAACAGATCAAAATACACTTGATACTAAAAAAGCCGCTTTAGCACAAGCACAAGCCGCTTTGGCTACCGCAAAAGTAAACTTGGGTTATACTTACGTTAACAGCCCGGTAGATGGTGTTGTAGGTTCAATACCCTATCGATTAGGCAGCCTGATCACCAGTGCAACTGCCAGCCCGTTAACAACCGTTGCTAATATTGGTAAAGTATACGCGTACTTCTCCCTGAATGAAAAACAATTATTGGAGTTCTCCCGCTCGGTGAAAGGCAGCACATTAGATGAAAAGCTTAAAAACACTCCTGATGTAAATTTGACCCTTGCTGACGGTTCTTCCTACCCCGAAAAAGGCCGTTTAGAAACCATTAGTGGTGTATTGAATACGACTACAGGTTCAGCAAGCTTCAGGGCTGCATTCCCTAACCCGGTACACCTGTTAAGGAGCGGAAGCTCGGGTAATGTTGATATTCCGCAGGCATTAACCGGCGCTATCCTGGTGCCGCAAAGATCTGCCTATGAATTACAGGGCAAATATTTTGTATACGTACTGGATGATAACAACCTGGTAAAAAATCAGGAAATACAGGTAATGGAACTAACCGCAGGCCAGTACTATGTAGTTACCGGCGGTTTAAAAGCAGGTGATAAAGTAGTTTATGATGGTACAATCTCCTTAAAAGAGTCAACCAAAATTGCCCCGCAAACCATGAGTGCCGATAAGGTTTACCAGGATCTAAAAAACTAAAAAGATGATCAAGACATTTATACAAAGGCCGGTATTATCAACCGTTATATCGGTTATACTGGTAATATTGGGTATCATCGGGCTTATTGAGCTGCCGATAACCCAATATCCTGATATTGCTCCCCCTACTGTTGTTGTTTCCGCCAGTTACTCAGGTGCTAACGCCGATGTGGTGCTGACCAGCGTTATCGTTCCTTTAGAAGAACAGATAAATGGTGTGGAAGGCATGACCTACATGACCTCAACCGCAGCTAACGACGGATCAGCCACCATTACTATTTATTTTGCTTTGGGTACTAACCCCGATATTGCTGCTGTAAACGTGCAGAACCGCGTTTCGAAGGCTTCACCTTTGCTCCCTGCAGAAGTTACCCAGGCGGGTGTAACCACACAGAAACAACAAAGTAGCGACATCATGATCTTTTCATTGTCGAGCACCAATAAATCATACGATCAAACTTTTCTACAGAACTACGCCAACATTAATTTGCTGCCGCAGATAAAACGTATAAACGGTGTAGGTGATGCCTCAGCTTTCGGCAGTAAAGATTACTCTATGCGTATTTGGCTGAAACCAAGCGTAATGGCAGCTTATCATTTAATACCTGATGATATAAACACCGCCCTTGCTGAGCAAAACGTTGACGCGGCACCGGGAAAGATTGGCGAAAACAGTAATCAATCTTACCAGTACACGCTTAAATACAAGGGCCGCTTAAAATCTGTAGCCGATTTTGAAAACATTGTAATCAAATCAACCAGTAGCGGGCAAACCTTGCTGTTAAAAGATGTAGCACGCCTGGAATTGGGTTCGCTTGATTATACCAGTTATACTACAACTGACGGTAACCCTTCAATCGGTATAGCTATTTCACAGGTAGCCGGTTCAAATGCACATTCATTGATACAGCAATGCGAGGCTACTATTGCCACTGCCTCCAAATCTTTTCCACCGGGAGTAAAATATACCTCCTTGCTGAATGCTAATGACTTTTTAGATGAATCCATCGCGAAAGTTATTCATACGTTGGTTGAGGCGTTTATCCTGGTATTTATAGTGGTATTCGTGTTCCTGCAAGATTTCCGTTCAACACTGATCCCGGCAATCGCTGTTCCGGTAGCAATTATTGGTACATTCTTCTTCCTTAATCTATTTGGCTTTACCATCAACTTGTTAACACTGTTCGCTATGGTATTGGCTATTGGTATTGTGGTTGATGATGCGATAGTCGTCGTCGAGGCGGTGCACGCCAAGCTGGATCAGGGTGCCAAATCGGGCAAGGAAGCATCTATAAGCGCCATGCGCGATATTAGCGGGGCCATCGTTTCAATTACATTGGTAATGGCCGCGGTATTTATTCCGGTATCATTTATCTCCGGATCATCGGGCGTATTTTACAAACAGTTTGGTTTAACACTGGCCATTGCCATTATTATTTCGGCAGTTAACGCCTTAACCTTGAGCCCGGCACTTTGCGCCCTGTTCTTAAAGCCGCATCCCGAAGGTGAACATAAGGATTCAAGCCTTATTCAGCGATTCTATACAGCGTTTAATACTGGCTTTGAATCGGTAACCGGCAAATACAAACGCTCGGTACATTTTCTTATAGGGAAGAAATGGCTCGCCGGACTGATCATTTTAATTTTTGCCGGTATTTTTTACTTCCTGATAAAAACAACTGCAACAGGCTTTGTGCCAAATGAGGATCAAGGGGTGTTGTTTGCCAATATCAGCTTACCGGTAGGCTCCTCACTGGAAAGAAGTACCGCAGTTGCCAAACAGGTTGAAGGCATCATTAAATCATTGCCGGAGGTTGAATCAACCTTAACCATTACCGGGCAAAGCTTTATTGCCGGTGCGGGTGGTTCTTACGCCATGGTTGTAATCAAATTAAAACCATGGGATAAGCGTACCGGGAAAGGTGAGGATATTAATAGTGTAACCGGGCAACTCTTCGGCATGACGTCGGGCATTAAAAATGCGCAGGTGATATTTTTTGCCCCTCCTACTTTACAAGGTTTCGGCTTAAACGCCGGCTTTGAGTTTCAACTGCAGGACAAGACCGGCGGCGATATCAATAAGTTTAACGATGTGAGCGCTAAATTCCTTGCCGCGCTTGCCAAACATAAGGAAATTCAATACGCTACTACATCGTTCAACACCAACTTCCCGCAATACATGATCAATGTAAATGTGGCTAAGTGCCACCAGGCAGGTGTTACCGTAAATACAGTATTAAGTACGCTTGAAGGTTATTATGGCGGTGTATATGCTTCAAATTTTAACGAGTTTGGAAAGCAGTACCGTGTAATGATACAGGCCGATGCCATCTATCGTGCCAACGCCGCAAGTTTAAATGATATTTATGTACGAAGCGACAGCACCAGCGCCATGGCGCCGATATCGGAATTTGTAACACTTACCAAGGTTTATGGGCCGCAATCTATCAACAGGTTTAACCTCTATACCTCCATTGATATTCAGGGCGCGCCAAATGCCGGTTATAGTTCGGGCGATGCTATTAAGGTTATTAATGAAGTAGCTGCACAAACCCTTCCTGTTGGTTACGGGTTTGAATATGCCGGTATTACCCGTGAGGAGATTGCGGGCGGCAGCCAAAGCGTTTACATATTTATACTCTGTCTTATTTTCGTTTACTTCCTGCTTAGCGCACAGTATGAAAGTTATATATTGCCATTTGCGGTTCTGCTATCGTTACCTGTGGGATTGGCAGGGGCTTTCATCTTCGCGAAAATATTTGGTGTGCAAAATAATATCTACTTGCAGATCACACTGATCATGCTCATCGGTTTATTAGCCAAAAACGCTATCCTGATAGTTGAATTTGCGGTAACCCGCAGGCGGCACGGCTTAACGCTGGTTGATGCAGCCATTGAAGGTGCAACCGCAAGGCTTCGCCCTATATTGATGACTTCATTTGCCTTTATCCTGGGTCTGCTTCCGTTGATGCTGTCATCAGGTGCTGGCGCAGTGGGTAACAAGTCTATAGGTACAGGTGCTGTGGGTGGCATGCTCATCGGTACGCTGTTTGGTGTTTTTGTGATCCCGGTATTATTTATCGTTTTCCAGTCATTACAGGAAAGGATCAGCGGCAAACCGGAACCTGAAGAATCTGAAGAACCGGTAATCAACTAAATTTTAAGATTAAGTTTAATCCAATGAAAACAAGATATTTTTTATTAGCCGCGGCCGGATTGCTTATGGTAGCATCATGCAAAGTATCGCAGCAATATAAGCGACCAAATGTAACGGCCGACAATTTATACCGCGATAGCTCGGCAACAGACACCAATTCAATGGCTAACCTGCCGTGGCGCTCGTTATTTTCTGATACCGTATTGCAAAACCTAATACAGGAAGGCATCAGTAATAACCTGAACCTGAGAACAGCCGTATTAAAAATAGCTGAAGCCAATGCAACGCTTAAAGAAGCTAAAGCTGCATACTTCCCTACTTTAAGCGCGGGTGCAACAGTTACCAAAGCGAAAGCATCGCAGTCAGCACAAACTTTTCCAGCCGGGTTAGGTATCGACTTAAACAGTACAACCTACCAGGCACAGCTAAGCGCAAGCTGGACTGTAAATGTGTGGGGCCAGCTAAGTAGTTTAAAACGCCAGGCAGTAGCCCAGTTTTTAGAGAGCGATGCCTCAAAACGGGCTGTACAAACAGCGTTGGTAGCAAGTATTGCTAATGATTACTATACATTACTATCTTACGATCAGCAGTTGGCTATAACACAGCAAACGGTGAAGAACGATATTCAGGATGTGGAAACCAATAAGTCGCTATTAAAAGCTGATGTGGTTACCGGTGCCGCTGTAGTGCAAAGTGAGGCAAACCGGTATGCGGCAGAAATCACTATTCCTGATCTGGAAGCGAATATAAGGCAAACAGAAAATGCCTTGTGTATTTTACTCGGTCGCGGGCCGGGGCCGATTAAGCGCCTGACCATTGGAGAGCAAGCGCCTGTTGAAACACTAAATACAGGCCTTTCAACACAATTATTAAAAAACAGGCCTGATATACAACAATCGGAATTTGCTTTTATGGCGGCTTTTGAGAATACTAATGTTGCGCATTCTTATTTTTATCCAACACTTACTATAACCGCAGAGGGCGGCCTGTCAACGTTGCAATTAAAAGATCTATTCAACAACTCTATCTTCTACAATTTAGTGGGTGGATTAACCCAGCCCATATTTAACCAGGGACAGAATAAAGCCCGTTATCGTATAGCCAAGGCCCAGCAACTGGAAGCTTTTAATACCTATCAGCAAAGTATTTTAACTGCCGGACAGGAAGTAGCCAACGACTTATTCTCCTACAAACAGGCATTAAAGAAAGCCGAATTAAGGAAGAAAGAACTGGATGCATTGGAGAAATCCGTAGATTATACCAAGCAATTATTAACATATAGCTCGGCTACAAATTATACGGATGTATTAACATCTGAACAAAGCTTATTGGCAGCGCAATTAGCCGGGGTAAGTGATAAGTTACAACAATTACAAGCAGTAGTTAATTTATATACGGATTTAGGCGGAGGATGGAAATAACTGAAACAGGTTTCCCGTTTATTTCAAGCCTAACGGCACATTGGTCACGGATTAGTGTAAAGATATAGCTCAATTTATAGTTCAATAAAAAGCCCTTCAATATAACATTGAAGGGCTTTTTATTGAACTATCGTAGTATTTTAGGGGAAACCGGACAACATGGTGCCTACAATTCTAACGAGGTAAATACAGTACAAGCCTTCTATAAAAATGCAAAACTAACCGTATCGGCTTGCATAGCGGTAAATATCCCCACACCATTAATAACATTTGTAGGTGTGTTTAACAGGTTTTGCGAGTTTGCACCGCTGGCATTGCTTTTTAGCAAGTTAATGTATTCTTGATTAACAGAATAAAGCAACACCTGGTAACGCCCGTAGTAGGGAAATATTGAGGGTAATACATAGTATACTGACCGCTGCTTTGTATCCTCCTCAAAATTGGTTGACCCGTTATAAAAAGAGTTAACAGGGAATGATGCCCCATCAAGGCCTATAAATACCAGTACATGGTTAAGCGAATCGGGATTTTGCCAGGTGAACCTGTTTATTGTATCTCTGGTAGTTGCGTCAGTTGAAGTATAATCCACCGAAGTAAATTGCGTAGCGAAACCTTGTGGTTTTGCAGGCATAACTGTTTTTGCTGAAATAGTTACGCTATTATAAACAAAAGACAGCGCATAGGTCTTCCCGGAAACCAGGAAGGTACTATCGGCATAGGTATAAATACCTTTAGCTGTTTCGGTAAGGTTTACAATGGTGGTACCGTCAGAAACAGTTGGTTTAAGGCCTGTAAGCGCAGGTCCATATTTTTCGGTATCTGTAAGTGTTTTTTGGGTGTATAGCCTCACTGTTAATACTTTGCCGGCAACAAGATAGGATTGTACTACCGGCTTACCGGTGGACGATTGACTATCCTTTTTACAGGAACCCAGTAAAATTACAGGCAGTATTGCTGCCCAACTCATCCGTTTAACTAAATAATAAATCATTTCCATCGCAGGCTAAGCGTAATGTTTGGAGTAAAACCTAAATAATTAACATTGGTGGTAACAACAGCGTTATCAACTACATAATATTCTTTGTACCATATGTTAACGTGATTATATACATTGAATAATGAGAGGCCTATGCTGCCGATCTTGTCGCCATTGATCCTGAGCAAGTCATAAGTTGCCGACAGGTCGAGGCGGTGATAATCGGGCAAACGCTCGGCATTTTTTCCGCTTACGTTGAAATAAGTTTCGGTATTGCCATCGGCAGTTACAAATGAATAAGTTGATAGCGGTGCTGTGTAAGGGTGCCCTGTGGCGAAGATAAACACCGCCGAAAAGTTCCAACGGTTAAGGTGGTACATGTTAATCGCTTTAAACTCGTGGCGGATATCCTGGTCGGCAGGGTAATAACTGTTCCCGAATACAGAAAATTTATTTTGCGCATCGGCAAGTGTATAACCGATCCAACCAGTGTAATGGCCGAGTTTTTTCTGCAGCAGTACTTCGAGCCCATAGGCACGGCCCGTGCCTGAATAAAAGTCTTCTACCACATCGCCATCATTACCGCCTCCGCCAAAGCCTCCCCCGCCGAACCCACCGGTTTGCGTTTGTATAATTGTATATTGCGTAAGCCCTGTTAGCCTTTTATAATAACCTTCCACATCTATCAGGAATGATTTGTTCTCGTAACTTATGCCCCCCATCAGGTGTTGTGAGCGCCCAACAGGTATACTGCTGCCGTTTGATAGTATCCAGAAATTACGGTTACCATCGGCAATGTCGTTACGGGTAACCTGGTTCATATACTGATAAAATTGCCCTGTAGCGAATTTGAGTGTATACTTATCAGTAAGCAGGTAGCTTGCTGAAAAACGCGGCTCAAAGTATAATTGTGAAGTTGGTGAATAATAAGTCTCGCGCAGCCCGGGTTGCAGGTGCAGTTTACTATTAGGGTCATATTCCAGTTCGGCGTAGCCTCCCGCGTTAATAGCGGTATTATGCTGATCGATAAGATAACTGGTATCGTTCTGAATATAATCGTAGTTGATATGAAGTCTGTCGGCAAATCCGCCAAAATTCAGCTGCACCTTGTTGCTTTGTTGCCACACCCAGTCGCTTTTTAGGCCAACATCCTGCAGATTATTGTTTTCAACGGTCCCATTCTCAAAGGCTACATCATCCCCATCGCTATTTGTAGTCGTTCCGGACGTACTGCGGTTGCGGTCGTTAAAATAAGATGAATAGGTAATGTAAGTATTAGCATGCAGGTTTGAGTTAAACTGGCTAAACCATTTTACGCTGCTGCCCAGGTTACCATATTTGGTATAATCGGTAATATCAGTGCTGCCTGATGAGCTGATAAAAGAGGGCAAATCCAGTTGCCTGCTGTTATCAGTTTTGTCTTCGCCTGTGTACAGGCTCCATACCAGCGAATTTTTTTGATCGAGATGATAGACATAATGTGCGTTGAAATCATAAAAATGTGAGGCTGGCGTAGTTTGTTCGCCAAATCCGCCGCCGCCGCCACCACCAAAGCCACCTCCTCCGGCAGTAGTGGATGCATTAAACTGGCCGAAGATCTTATCATAAAACGGCCCCTGGTATGAGCGGCGAAAAGCCAGCACCAGCGACGATTCCTTGTTCACCGGCGTCTCCATAAAAACGTTAAGGCTTAACAAACTTAGGTCTACCCCGTAATTTGCCTGGTTGCTGTTACCATCCCGGCCGTTGATCTCAGTTACGCTTGACAATCGCCCGCCATACATGGCCGAAAAGCCCCCTTTATAAAGTTGTACATCCTTTATAGCGTTAGCATTAAAGGCACTGAAAAAACCATAAAGGTGATCTACCTCATAAACCGTAAAACCATCAAACACAATAAGGTTTTGATCTGGCGTACCACCACGAACATAAGCCCCTGATGATGATTCATTTGTGGCGCTAACTCCCGGCATGAGCTGAAAGGCACGCATTACATCCTTTTCGCCCAGATTAGGCAGCTTATCAAGGTTAGCCGGGGTTAACTGCAATACACCAACCTTTTTGGTATCGGTATTCATTACCCCGCTTTTTTTGCCTTGTATGCTCACCTCATCAAGTGTGTTTATGGCTTTGTACAGGCCAATAGTTAGCGTACTATCCACATTCTTGCTATTCAGCTGCACCATAGCTGCCTCATAACCTGCGTATGATACTTCAACCGAACAAGTATCGGCCGGCACGCGAAAAATAGTAAAGCCGCCGTCCTGCCGGGCGGATGCCGACAGGTTGGTATTACGTATCAGCACCGTAGCCGAGGGGAGCACTTCGCCTGTAGTCTGGTCTATCACTCGCCCGCTAACGGTAACATTCCTCCGCATCTGCATAGCGCGCAACATTTGGTGCTTGTTTGTTTGTGGCGGCGGCATAGGCGAAACCTTCCGGGATACCCTGAGCATGCTGTCGGCAATTTTTTTGAGGCGGGCATAGTCATCTACGTTCTGTAAAATATAAATAACACCATCATTGTTTACCCAGTAATGCAAGCCATTTTCCTCGCATACTTTTCCTATAACATCTTTAAGTTTTTCTTCAAAAAAGTGTTCAACCACATCAAAGCGCTGTAGTGAATCACGCTCGAACACAAAATGCAGGTGATAATTCATAGAAAGCGTATCCAGCATCTTATCCAGCGTGCAGGTAAACAGATAATTTACAGTTGTTTTCTGTAGTACTTTATTAGTTTGCTGGCCGTAAACTGTGGCAGCGCAACCGGTACTGAGCATTAAAAAAAGAAGTAGCTTTATTCTCATCAAGTTCACGTGCTGAAGCTCAAAAATGGTGTTTGACCATCAACCTCTAAAATAAATGAGACGAGGGGGCTTAAAGTGCCGACGAAAGCGCCGATTGTGCGCCATCTGTAAGTACGCGACCCGTCATCAGGCTTATTGTTTCACGATAAGTATCGCTTAGCGGCAACTCGGCACCAGCTGTTTTTAACTTGCCCCGCCGTATGTGCGTTACAAAATCAACATTAACAATGTACGATTTATGCACCCGGTAAAACTGGCCGGACGGCAGCTGCTGCTCAAGCGCTTTAATGCTGATGCGTGACAGGATTGCCTTTTCGCGGCCTGCTACATGCACCTTTACGTAATCCTTAAGCCCCTCAATGTATTCTATCTCATCAAGATTAATCTTCACAAGGGTATAGTCTGTATACAGGAACAAATGCTTTTTCTGAGGCATTTGCTGTGCCTCGGCAAGCTTTCTGAGTGTGAATAACTGAATGGTTTTATGGCAGGCTTTTAAAAATCGTTCCAGCGGCACCGGTTTCACCAGGTAATCAACCACATCCAGTTCAAAACTTTCAATAGCGAATTTTTCATAGGCTGTTACAAAAATAACCATGGGCCTGCTTGCAAGACTTTTTACCAGTTGTATGCCATTGATACCAGGCATATGAATATCGCAGAATAAAAGATCTACCTGCGTAGTGCGCAGTATTGTTAATGCTTCGGAAGCGGTGCGGCAACGCCCCACAACAATAATGTCGGGTACGTGGCGCAGGTTATCTTCCATCAGGCCGAGGGCCAGGGGTTCATCATCAATTAGTAAGCATTTGATCATTTAAATTGGATTTGTAGGTTAACGGTATAATAATTTTCATCCTGCCGGATCGATAACTGGTGCATGCCGGGATAAAGCAGCGCCAACCGGCGTTTAACATTGTTCAACCCAATACCATGACTGTCGTCTTTGTGTACCTCGGCCGGGTTAAATTTATTGCTTACCCTAAAGTAGAGCATCTTTTCGTCGGAGATCAGGGCTATGCTGATCTCGGGGCTATCAATATCGCCCGTGCCATGTTTAAAAGCATTTTCAACAAAAGGCACCAGCAGCATAGGTTCCAGGCTTTTTTCGGGTGCTTTTATTTCTATCAGTAATTCCACCTTTACTTCGTCCCCAAAACGCATGCGCTGCAGCCGGATGTAACTACCCAGATATTCAGCCTTTTGCTTCATTGTTACCTGCACCTCGTCGGTAACGTAAAGCATATAACGGAGCAACTGCGACAGCTCCATTAAAGTAGGCTCAACCGCTGGCGGATCGACCCGCGAAAGCGCAACCACGTTGTTTATGACATTGAAAATAAAGTGCGGACTTATCTGGGAGCGTAAAAAGGCCAGTTCGGATACCAGCGTTTCGTTTGTGATGCTTTGCCGGTTGCTGATCTGCCTGAAACTGTCGGACAGGTAGCGGTAAGCGAATGCCGCCGCCGTTATAGCACACAGCGGTAACAAGCTAAAATTAAATAATAACGGCGGGTGGCCATGCGGCATGCCATGATCAGGGAAAGGCATTGCCGGCCTCATATACATACCTAAAATATTAAGCACTATGAAGGCTAACAAGGTGAAGGCAAAATAGATCCAGGGTTGTTTTTTCTGGTTCAGCCATACAGGGATGAGATAAAATGCATTAAGGTAAAATTGTACCGCGAGCAGCAGGTTAAGAAGTAAAAAGTGCCATACCGGAAACGCGGCGTGCATATACGGCAATTGCGGGCGGGTGAGTAGCGGCAATGCCGAAATACAGGTCCAAAATGCGAGATGTAATAGTATCTCGAAAAGTAAAGATGCTTTATTGTGTTCCCGCATGTGGTGAAAAAGGTGTTTGACCAGTAATATCACCGTGCAAACGATACTGCAGAGCTTAAATTATTCGCTCGGCCGCCGGGCGCGGTCTATTTAACATTATTTAACTTTAAAATGATCATGCGGCGATATGTTTGAAACAAACGCAAAGCATCATTCTTTTTTATGTTAATATGTGAAAAGATCACTGCGCAATCCATAATTAATATTGAGTTAGAGCTACCACAAATAAGGTAATAATATCTTTCTTTCGGGGGGATAATCAGAAAACTCTTTTTTATACCAGCGATGATTAGCTACGGCACGGGGTATAAGGTTGGCACAGGTCCATATAAAAAAGGCCAATGCGGGTAAGCTCCAGGTTAATAAGGCAAAGCCACCCCACTCTATTATTTCAGCAAACAGGTTAGGTGAAGATATCAATTTAAAGAGCCCCGAACGTGGTATTTGATAACCGGACTCTCCATTTTTACGAAGACGGATCAGTGTATAATCAGCATGCCAGTTAACCAGCATTCCCCCAAAGAAAAGCAGCACTCCCGCAACAAACCATGGAGAATAATACCAATTATTGGGATAATGTGCGAAATCAGCAAACCAGATACCCAGCAATGAACCATTTACTGTATTAAATAACATAGCTGAAAGCATAATGATAACCGGCATTTTTTTATTTTTAGTACGGATCATTAACGGGTAGATAAAACTACGATGCAGGTAATGGATAAAAAATAAGCTTATCATTATACTGGCCGGTGTTTTCCAGTCATAATGCCGCAGTGGTATCCAACATAAAAAAGCAATCATTACAACAGCTTCCATAAATAACCATCCCACCCTGTTGCTGATCATCGGCCCCCAGTTTCTACTGCTGAATCGGCCGTATGGGGCTTCTTTTCGAAGAAGAAATACGCTAGTCCCGATACCAATGACAATCCAGAAAGCTATAAAAACAATATAGTGACTAAAGTTGATCATAAACTGTAATTGATAGTTTAATCCGCTAATCATCCAAACCCCTCCCATCCAAAATTTTTGGTATATATTTCTCAACCCTCTCCTCCCGGGTTTTAGATTGTTTGGCTGAAGAAAAATACAACAAATATCCTCTCTGCCGCCCGGGTGTTAAGGCCTCAAAAGCGGCTTTAAGGGCAGGGATCTTATCCAGCTTATATTGAAACTCATCAACCATCTTAAACTCTGTGGTCTTTTTTAGCTCCACTTTTAAACCGGCTTTTTCAACTTCAATGGCTTCATAAATATAGCTTTTTAAGACAGGTATCATCTCAACAATTTCCCGGAGATTAGTAAAACGGACCTGCCGCGCTGCCTGCACATTCTCTGTTTGCTGGATCAGGATACCGTGAGAATCGTTTAGTAATGCACCTTTAAAAAACAGGAATGCGCAATATTCTTTAAAAGCATGTATCAATACTATATTGTTTTTCTCTAACGTATAACAAGGACAGCCCCATTTCAATTCTTCTTCCAATCCGCAGTCAAGAGCTATTACTCGTAACTGCTCCAATTCTTCCTGCCACTTTTTGGCTTTGTTAAAATAAAAATCAACTTTAGGGTTCATTGTTATGGTAAATTATAGTGCAAAAATTATTGACCTAACGAGTCACTAAATTCTATTTATTTTTTAGTGTCTTTTGCAACGAAACTATCATAAAAACTGCCTGTGCCCTTCGCATCAATTCTGCCTACAATTACCTCTATCGAACTTTTGCTTAATTCCAGATTCGGCCGTAAATGATAATGCTCTCTTGCTCCTATCGAGAGATCTTCTTTATTTTCCTGATTTAGGTCGGCTATTGTCATTAAAAGTTTGGCAAAAGATCTTAACCCTTCCGGGTCGCCATGAATTAATACCTCTTGCCACTTTTCTATTTCATCTTCAAACTCATCCTCAATATTCGAAACAACGATGTCCAAATGGCCTGTAATTTCGTTCCCCTTATATTTTTTACTTATCATATTAAATATTTATTGGTTAATTTATCGAAATGACTTTTCTATCAGCAGGCCTAAAATACCACGACAAAATAATAAAAACAGTTTGCATTAATGGGCCAATAATTTCCTTTAAGCCATCGTCACCGATCGCCAGATGTGAAACCAAAGCCCCCGTCATTGTAAAAAAGAAACCTGCGTAAGCCCATTCCTTAACCAGCTTAAATCCTGGAATTAAAATAGCTATAACTCCAAGGATTTTCCAAACGCCAATTATATCCATAAAATAAGCCGGATAACCCAAATGAGCTACCATGCCTGCCATCTCTTTTGCATGAAATATTTGCTGTAAGCCACTTACCAGCATACCAAAAGCAAATAAAGCTGTAGCGATCCAATAAATAATTTTATTTTTCTTTGTCATGATGGGTTATTTTAATTTATTCAGAATTTCTTGCATACGGTTATGCGCCATATTTATACCCTGGGTAAAAGGCAATTTCAATACCTGATCTCGCTGTACCGCCGATTCATATATTACATGCATATGGAGTTTGCTGGTATCAGGAGTAAGCCGCTCAAATTCATAAACCTCAAGCTGCACACCAAAAGGCATACCCTCCATTTCAAATGTCTTTGTAATTTTCTGGTCCGGGCTAAACTCATGAATTACCCCGCTGGCCTTAAATGCCACGTTTCCTTTGCCATCACTTGTTTCAAATTGATAACTGCCATGCTTTTTACTTTCCAATTTCAGCACTTTAGCTCCCATCCATTGTTCAAGAAATCCGGCTTCCGTATATGCTTTAAAAAGCAATCCTACCGGCAGATCAAACTCCCTTGTGATCAACAAATCCTGTTTACCATCTTCGGCTTCTACTTTTGTTTTTTGTTCCATAGCGGACTATTTTTTTGATTGATAGGCTTTCATTACTGCTTCCAGTTTATTGAACTTATCATCCCACATTTTGCGGAAGGGCTCAATAAAATCAGCTACTTGTTTCATGTTTTTCGCATTGATGTGATAGTAAATCTCTCTGCCAGTTTGTGTTTGTTCAAGCAATTCGCACTCGGTTAGTATTTGCAAGTGTTTTGAAACTGTTGGCCTTGCAGTATCAAAGTTGGCTGCAATTGCACCGGCAGTTAAGGCTTGCGAAGCAACTAATAGCAATATAGCCCTCCTCGTCGGATCTGCTATTGCCTGAAATACGTCTCGTCTTAAATTCATTATGTAGCTATTTAACTACAAATATATGCGTAGTTATTTAACTACATAATTTTTTATGAAAAAAATTATGAGAATTTTGGTATAAATAATTTATAGTGGTAATTAGCAACACCTATCAGGCATATGCTCAAGATGTGTTACAACACCAAACCTGTTGACATAAGCCACCGACTCGTGCAGCTTATCATTTATTTTATACTTAACTTTAACAGTAAATGAGCCTGCTTTATTAATGTTAAAATACATTTCAACTGGTTCGTAATTATCATCTGGAGAAATATTTTGTTTTATTCGGATGGTTAGGGGCAAACATTCATCGTCGGTACAATATTTTCTCATGAATGTTATTTCACTAGGATGCATTCGTGTATATGTGACAGGTAAATTATTTCCTTTAAAGATAGATATAATTGCCTAATAAATACAAATCTGATTTTTACAGCCAAACTGATTATAGAGTCACAACACCTTTAAAATTGTATCTTTTAGCACAAAGACAGTATATTTTGGTAAATTAGGACTGATTATAAATGCGATATGCAAATAAAAACAAAGTATAATTAATTAAAACTATAATAATGTTTTTCATATTAATTATATTTGTGAAAGCCAAACCAAAATTGATATGACAAAATTGAAGGCAACTATATTATGGCCATATGTTTATTTTTTAGATATATTGGTATCAGTATTTACTGACCAAACGTTTAGGCGCTCCAGGGCTATATCAAAAATATACTATAACAGGATAGTTAACAGCGATACGGTCGCAAAAAAAGAAAAAAAGCCTGGATTGAGTGAAGGATCAATTTTTGGAAACTCTTTCAGGGTTAACCAGGATGCCTGATAAATACGTTTTAATTATTCATCATCTTCAATCAACCACTTGTTATCCAGATCCAGATCTTCGGCATCTGGTTCATTAATATCGTCATCTACTTGCACTTCGCGCAGGTCGTTTTCCTCTTCTGCATCAAAATCTTCCTCTTCAGTTTTATAATCCTCATCCGGATCAACAAGTTCAAAATTATCTGCTATCATGGGTAATTATTTTATTATTTAACAGGCTTGTGGTTGATTGGTTTCCGTTTTTATAAACTAAATAACAGCAAACAGATTATTGCGCCAGTCGCGGTATTTGAAAAATTCACCAGGTTATTATTAATGATATTTTTTCTTTCGAGCGTTGCCCCCAGCACGGAATCAATAATATTGCCAATAAAACCAGCTGTAATTATATATAGTAATGGTATGCTCCAACCATTAAATAAACAATAAGTTATGGCAATAATTGCCGCTCCTGCCAAGCCTATCAATGTACCTTCTAAACTGATAACTCCATCAAGCCCACGTTCATCATTTTTAAAGGTGATGATATTGAAGAATCTTTTACCATATACCGTTCCCAATTCTGATGATAATGTATCAGCAGTAGCAGATGCCAGGCTCCCGGCTATCATCAATTGAAACAAGATCAGATGTTGAGGCCATATCCATCCGCATAAGCCTAAAATAGCGGCAACTCCCCCATTAGCCAACACCTGCCCGGATGTTCGTTTGGAGCCCCTACCCTTTGTTGCCAATGATGCCAGTATAAAGAATACAGCCAATAAGCTTATACCCATATATCCGGCACCTGCATAAATTAATGCGGCAACTACCCATCCGGTGACGGCCCCTGTAAGGGTAAGTTTACCAAGGAAATAGCTAATCGCGGCAGCAATAAATAATAAAATGTAGGTCATAAGTTGAACATGGACTTACAACAAAGATAGGCTTATGATTACCTTTGGCCGATGGACTATTTCAAAAAGCTGCAGGATCTGCTAAAAATTGAACGTACCGAAGATCGTGATGCTTATTTGAAGCTTACAGCATCCACCTCAGTAAGTGATCGCAGGGCCGCCGGTTTATGCTGGTACCCTATTTCAATTACCGGTACCGAACCCAGCAGGGGCGATTATTTGAATGTGGAGATTGAGCGAAGATCGCACCAGGATATCGCACATCAATTGCGTTTTGGTAGTCCGGCCGTACTTTTCTCAAATCATGACCCTAAAAACGACCGGGTTGAAGGTGTTATTTCCTACCAGGGCGGGGACCGGTTAAAGATTAATCTATTTACTGAAGAACTGCCTGATTGGAGTCGTGACGGCAAGTTGGGCGTTGAGTTGTTATTTGATGATAACAGTTATGATGATATGAATGCAGCTTTAAAATTAGCTGATTCAATGCCGGAAGATCGCCGCATTCAGGTATTAACCGGGCTTAAAGCTCCCGTTTTTGCTCCGGAAACAGAATTATCTTTAAAAGGGTTGAATGTAAGTCAGCAAGCCGCAGTGAGGAAGATCATTAGTGCGCATGATTTGGCGATAGTACACGGGCCACCGGGTACGGGTAAAACTACTACATTGGTACAAGCCATTAAACTAATGGCTACAAATGAACAAGTATTGGTAGTTGCCCCAAGCAATACCGCTGTTGACCTGCTTAGTGAAAAGTTAGCTCAGGAAGGCTTAAATGTGCTGCGGATCGGTAACCCGGCGAGGGTATCGGAAAGGCTGATGTCACTCACGCTGGATAGCCAGATGGCGGAACACAGCTATATGAAGGAGAGCAAAAAACTCAAAAAGCAAGCTTCGGAATATAAGAACATGGCGCATAAGTATAAGCGCAACTTTGGCAAAGCCGAACGTGATCAGCGTAAGGCGCTGTTTGATGAGGCGCACAAGATTATGAAGGAGGTTGCCAAAACAGAGCAGTTCATTATCGATGACCTGGTGAGTAAAGCGCAAGTGATCACCGCTACATTGGCGGGCGCCAATAACTGGACTATAAAGGCACAAAAGTTTAATACAGTAGTAATTGATGAAGCAGGGCAAGCCTTAGAACCTGCCTGCTGGATCCCTATTTTAAAAGCGCAAAAGGTTATCTTAGCTGGCGATCATTGTCAGCTGCCACCTACTATAAAATCTTCCGCAGCTGCTAAAAATGGGTTAAACACAACGCTCTTAGAAAAATGTGTGGCCCTGCACCCGGAAGCTGTTGTTTTATTAAATGAGCAATACCGCATGAATGAGGCCATCATGGGTTACTCATCCAGAGTATTTTATAATAATGAATTAAGGGCGCATCCATCAGTTGCTTCGCGGTTATTATTTGATGGCGATTCGCCTTTAAACTTTATTGATACTGCCGGATGTGGGTTTGAAGAGAAACAGATAGGCACAAGCGTTGCCAACCCCGAAGAAGCTGCTTTCTTATTTAAATATCTTGAAGCGTTTGTTACCAGCATTGACCCTTTTCCTACCATCGCCATCATATCTCCCTACCGGGAACAGATCAGGCTACTAAAAGAACAACTGGCAAATACACCGGCGTTACAGCCATTTTGGGATTATATTTCAGTAAATACTATCGACAGCTTTCAGGGCCAGGAACGTGATATGGTACTCATCAGCATGACAAGGAGTAATAGCGAAGGTGAGATCGGTTTCCTTTCAGATATCCGCAGGATGAATGTAGCCATGACAAGGGCAAAGAAAAAACTGGTTGTAATTGGTGATAGCGCTACTTTAACAAGGTTGCCTTTTTATGCAGACATGATAACTTACGCAGAAGATCTCGGAGCGTACAAAAGCGCCTGGGAATATTCTTTTCTGTAAACTTTAGAAAGTCCTTCTTGGCCTTTTCTTTTTTACAGGCGGTGGGGTAGGAATTGCAGGCGCGTTTTTGTTTTCGGCTACGCGTACGCTTATTTTCCGGTCGTCTATTTCAGCGCCATCAAGTGCCGCTATAGCCCTTTTTGCACCGGCTTCATCATGCATATGGATAAAACCATAGCCAAGGCTGATGTCTGTTTCTTTATCAGTAACCACGGTAACAAGATCAACAAGTCCGTGGAGGCTGAAAAGCTCCAGGAGTTCTGTTTTGTCCATATCGCGTGGAAAACCCACGACAAATAATTTAGTCATTGTGATTTAGTTGTTACAATACAAAGATGGAAATTATTTTATCAAATTTCAGCATTAGATTTAAAGTAAAATATACCTTTTTATAAATATCGCAATTTTGAAACGGGAATATTCGTAAGTTGCATTTTAATAATGGAGAATCTTCAACAATCGTTTTTAGGCTATAACCACCTGGTAAAACCGGTAAACGGTTCAAAGGTGGCATTAACCACTTATGAACACAATGCAGGGTTTGAAGATTGGCACGCGCATGAAAATGCCAGCATTAGTTTATTGCTATCCGGCACTTATGAGGAAGACCTCTCAGGCAAACAATTTAAAAGAACTCCCGGCGATCTGAAATTCATAGCGGCAGGCGAAGTACATCGTTGTAATAAGTATGCGCCCGGTACCCGCAAGATCAACCTCGACCTTCATACTAATTTATTGGAGCAAAGCACTGCGCTTGCCGACCAGCTAAGCAGTCGCGCACCGCAAACCTTGCCTGCGAAGTTTACGCTTTTAAAACTATACCATGAACTTGATGATATGGGCAGCCATTCAGCGGCATCGGCGGAATTGTTGCTTTATGAACTTTTCAACCCAATTCATCCTGCCGGGATAAAAAAGCATAATACCATACCGTTATGGGCATTCCGTTTAAAGGAGTTATTAAATGACGAATGGGATAAACCTTTTCAACTGGATGATCTTTCCACCAGATTAGGCGTTCATCCGGTTACCATTTCACGATATTTCCCTTTATACTTCTCATCAACTTTAGGTAATTACATTAAACAAATTAAGGTAGATAAGGCGCTGGCTTTAATTAAAGGAACCTCGCTCCCATTAACCGAAATTGCTTACACCTGCGGCTTTGCCGATCAGGCACACTTTACCCGCACATTTAAAGCCGTTACCGGCTATCTGCCAAAAGAATTCAGAAAAGTTTAACAATCCGGGTTAATTTCATTCAATTTTTGAGATTTAAGCATGATTACTTTTGATTAAAATATATCGACATGCTTTCATCATACATCCCCCTAAAAAAAATCACCATTATATTAACCATTGGCCTGATATGCCTGTTTACAAACACTTACGCACAAAAATATGACCCATTTGATGGCAAGGCGCAGGATTTCCATGCCCGGCTAACGCGATATTTTAAAAGCCCGGAGGATGAAAAAGTAGCGTTGAAATTATTGACAGATAGTACAGCCAATTTCCATAAGGATTCTGTATGGAACCTGAATAATTTGCGTGTGCATTTAGATCGATATGAATCATTACTGGTTTCACAGCAAAGGCATTTACAATATTACCGGCTGGTCTGCTATAAAAACAACAAGGATACCCTGGCACAGCACACCGGCCAGAAGATAGATGAAAGTATTGACGTATTGCAAAACGCCGTCAATGGCATACTTCAAAAAGCACCATTTACTACCATTAACAATACACAACTAAGCAAATATAATTTAGTAAAATACCAGTACCTATTGGCTCAGGCCAAACAAAATGCAGTTCATAATCTGTCAGATCATGATGAACGTTTGATAAATAAATTATTAGACGATCACCTCATCGACCGCTATGATGCACTGATGGATAACATTAAAGCGGATAGCATCACTTATAATGGCAAAAAATACAACCCGGTAAATGACAAGCAAATCTTCTTAAAGAGCCCGGATAGTTTATTGCGAAAAATGGGCATGACAGCTTATTACCAGGCCTATGCAAATCACGCCGAAGTGTTAGCTGCTACATTGATAGATATTACCAAACAAAGAACAGCTTTATTTAAAGCATATGGATTTAAAAGCGCGCCCGAAAGAACTTATGCCCATAAATTACAGCTATCCGAAGCCAGCGTAAAGCAAATGCTTACAGAAATGACCACCCACGCAGATGTTTTAAAGGCCTATCAACAGTTACAAACAGACCAGGTAAAACGAATAACGGGAATAAGCCATGTACACAGCTGGGATACGACATTGCCTATGGGTTTTACCTGGCAGCCATTACCATTTAGCAAGGTACAGCCCCTGGTTCTGGATGCACTGGCACCATTGGGTACGGAATATGTACAACACTTTGCTTACCTGCTTAACCCGGCCAATGGCGAACTGGATATTGCACAGGGGCCAAACAGGGTAACCGAGTTTACTTCCGTAGGTTTTCCACGTGTTCCCGAAAGTTTTTATATGAAAAGCTATGGCGGCGCACTAAGCGATGTATCCCGCTTAATACACGAAGGCGGGCATGCTATTCATGAACAATTTATGAGCGAAAACCTGAGTGTACCATCATATGTTAAAGGGCCTACGTTCTTGTATGAATCATATGCTATGCTGAATGAATTGCTATTGCTTGATGCTTTGGAAAAGAAAGACACAACGGTTAAAGGCAAAGCCTTTTATACCAAACAATTTTTAGACAAGCTTTCGTTGGAGGTATTTACCTCGGCAGAAGAAGGCAGCTTTGAGCAGGGATTATATGATGGTGTAGTAGCTGGTAATATCAATACGCAGGCCGATGTGGACAGTCTGTACGCAGGTATCATGAACAAATACGACAGCTATTTCCCAAATGAGCCACAAAGGCACAGTGAATGGATAAACAAGCGCTTGGTTTTTGATGACCCATTGTATAATGTAAATTATTTATACGCCATGCTGGTTACCTGTAAACTATATGAATTGCAGCATAATGATTCTAAGGCATTCGCCACAAATTATACTGCGTTGTTAAAGAATGGCTTTGATGCGCCCGCAAATGTGCTCTTAAAAAAATTCATGGGTTTTGATCTGGATAATACCACCTTACTAAGCGGCGCGTTACAGTTGATGCGCGATAAAACCGCTGAATTAAAAGCTTTATATGCGCAGTATTAAATAAATACCCATCTTAGTAGCGGCTATATAAACCGCCGCCTGTAATATGGTATATATAATTGCATTCATCGTAATCGGGTTAATTGGATACTTCATTCTTCGCCCTAAAAATAAGCCTGAGATAAGTATCAAACCACAGCAATATCAGGCATTGCTTGAGGCTAACGTTACTTATTACCGTAAATTAGATGCAGCAGGCAAGCTCCGTTTTGAAAAACTGGTGGATGCTTTTTTGAATGACATTAATATTGAAGGCGTAGGCACTGAAGTTACCGATACCGACCGGGTGTTGGTGGCTTCCAGCGCAGTAATACCCATCTTTGGTTTCCCCGACTGGAAATACAAGAACCTCACCAATGTGATCCTCTATCCTGATACTTTCGATCAGGAATTTCAGTTTGAGGGTGAGAACCGCAGCATATTAGGCATGGTAGGTTCGGGTTATATGAACGGGCAAATGCTATTATCGCGCACAGCGTTAACAAAAGGATTTTCGGCCAATGCCGGTGCTGAGAATACCGCCATACATGAGTTTGTGCATTTGCTCGATAAATCCGATGGCTCAACAGATGGCGTCCCCGAAAACCTGCTGGCCCATGAATATGCTGCCCCATGGCTGCACATGATGCATGTTGAAATGCACCGCATTGCTGAAGGAAAATCCGACATTAACCCTTACGCCTTAACTAATGAGGCCGAATTTTTAGCGGTAGCCTCAGAATATTTCTTTGAGAAACCAACCCAGTTACAGCATAAACATCCTGAAATTTACGAGCAGCTCAGCCGCATCTTTGGACAAGACCCTGTAAGTTAATATCCTGCTTTAAAAACCTTTAACCTACTGTACATCGTAACTGTTATAAACACTATAGTATCTGTATCTTTTATTCATGACAATGTAACAATATAGTTTTTGAAACTTATAGAGGTACTATATGAATGTTTTTTACGCTTAATTTAAAACAAAACATGTTACAACTTCTTTTTAAATAATTGTTTTTTGTATTATTACCCATACGTCTAATCCATAGTGATATGCATGGTATAATAATATATGAAGCAAGCTGAATTTATTACTATGCGCAACAAAATACCCCTAAGTGCAAAAGTATTACTGCTAATACTTATACCTTTTAGCATCCAGGCTAAAACACTAGTCTACCCGGTGAGCGTTGGCGATCTGGTTTGTGAATATAAAACCAACCCAATATCGGTTGATGCCAGCAATCCGCGATTAAGCTGGAAGCTTTATACTTTTATAAGGAACACCCGCCAAAGTGCCTATGAAATACGGGTAGGCAGCAACGCCCTGCTATTAACCAAAGGCAAAAAAATTATATGGGAATCGGGTCGCATTAACTCGGATCAATCTACACAAGTATCGTATAAAGGCCCTGCACTAACCTCACGCGAGAAGTGTTACTGGCAGGTACGGGTATGGAACAATAAGAACCAGGCATCGGCATGGAGCGAGATTAATTACTGGAAGATGGGATTATTGAACCGTAGCGACTGGTCAGCCCACTGGATACAAGACACTTACAAATCCGACACCACCGGTGGCCCGAGCCCCATGTTCAGGAAAGAGTTCAACATCAAGAAACCAGTAAGAGCTGCGTATTTGTACATCACTGCCCACGGCGTTTACGAGGCGCAACTGAATAATGAAAGAGTCGGTAACGACTACTTTTCGCCCGGCTTTACCAGCTATAAAAAACGCTTACAATATCAGGTGTATGATGTTTCATCGGCCATAAAAAAAGGCGACAATGCTATAGGTGTAACTTTGGGCGATGGCTGGTACCGCGGTTATACATACGACCGCAAAAAGAATGTATACGGCACCAAACTGGCACTTCTTTTTCAACTGGAAGTGATCTATGAAAACGGCAACCGCCAAATTATCACCTCCGATAAAAACTGTAAGGTTACTTACGGGCCAATCCTTAAATCCTCATTTTTTGATGGGGAACTGTACGATGCACGTAACGAAAAACCGGGCTGGTCGGTTGCTGGTTATAATGTTAGTCAATGGGATAATGTTCAAGCTAACGACAGCATAAAAGATCATTTGATAGCCATGTACGGCCCGCCGGTTAAAAAGCATGAAAAGTTTGTGCCTTTAAAAGTACTAACAACACCCGAAGGCGACCGTGTGATAGATTTCGGGCAGAATTTGGTTGGCTGGGTACAATTTCGTCTGAAGGGAAAAGCTGGTGATACGCTCCGCTTATTTCATGGCGAAGTACTCGACCAGAAAGGTAATTTCTACAATAAAAACCTACGCACTGCCAAACAGGAGATCACTTATATTTTTAAAGATGGCGATGCCGAAACTTATGAGCCTCATTTCACTTTCCAGGGTTTCAGGTATGTAAAAATTCAGGGTTACACCGGTCTTATCGACTCAACAAACTTTGTAGCTTATGCTTTGTACTCTGATATGGAGCAAACCGGTACCTTCTCTACCTCAAATGAACTGGTAAATCAATTGCAGCACAACATACAATGGGGACAAAAGGGCAATTTTATCGATATCCCAACAGATTGCCCGCAACGCGATGAGCGTATGGGCTGGACGGGCGATGCGCAGGCATTTTGCAGTACCTCGACATTTAACATGAATGTAGCAGGCTTCTTTACCAAATGGTTAAAGGATCTTTCTGCCGATCAGCTTAAAAATGGCGCGGTGCCTTATGTAATACCCAATGTTTTGGATAGTACTTATGTAGCAGCCTCCGGCTGGAGCGACGTAGCTACCATTGCCCCCTGGACTATCTATTTAGCTTACGGCGATAAACAATTATTACAGCAGCAATATGCAAGTATGCAGGCGTGGGTAAGCTACATACAATCGCACAGTCGGAATAACCTGTGGGACACCGGCAATCACTTTGGCGACTGGCTCTTTTACTCCGGTACAGATTATGAGGATGGCGCAGCCCTTACTGATAAAAACCTGATAGCACAGGCCTTTTATGCTTATTCAACCCAATTGCTGATCAACACGGCTAAGGTTTTAGGTCGTGATGAAGATGTACGCATCTATACTTTACTACTCAACAGTATCAAAAAAGCTTTTCAAACAGAATATGTTACCCCAAGCGGCAGGATGATTTCGGGCACACAAACATCCTATGTCCTCGCACTAAATTTTGATCTACTACCTGAAAATTTAAGGGAATCGGCTATAAAAAGACTGGTACAAAACATTGAAGATTATGATGGCCACATCACCACAGGCTTTTTGGGCACACCTTATATATGCCAGGTGTTAAGCAGGTTTGGGTATACTGATGTTGCTTTTTCGTTGCTGATGAAAAAATCATACCCATCGTGGCTTTACCCGGTTACCAAAGGTGCAACCACTATATGGGAGCGTTGGGATGGTATAAAACCAGATGGCTCTTTGCAGGACCCGGCCATGAATTCCTTTAACCACTATGCTTATGGAGCAATTGGCGATTGGATGTATAAGGATATCGCCGGTATACATACTGATGAAAATTCACCGGGTTTTCACAAAATATGGATAACACCGCATGTTGGTCGCCACCTCACCTCAGCCCAGGGCACTTTGGAAACCATGTATGGTCAAATTAAATCAACATGGAGTATTGCCGACACCACGTATACGCTTAACGTAACTATTCCACCAAATACAACAGCCAATATTGTGCTGCCCTCAGTTTCAGGTTTAATAACTGAAAGCGGCAATAATATTTATACGATACCGGAGATCAGCAATATTCAAAAAAGCAGCTCGGGTATACAATTAACAGTAGGTTCGGGCGATTACACATTTGTTTATACCTATAAGCCACCTGTAATTAAGCACTAAAAAGGCACTACAATTTAAGTTTTTGCTATTGATATACACTTAAATGCGATATTAAATCTATTTTTAACATATGATCCTATCTCAAAATATCTCCGCCGAAAAAAGATTAAAATATCACCATTTGTTAAAAGCCTTTTTATGTGTAACGGCTCTGTTATTCGTAACAAAAAGCAATCTGTTTGCGCAATTACATATCGTTCCGCAACCGGTTAGCGTTGTTCAGCAAAAGGGTTCTTTTAGTTTGAAAGATGGGGCTACAATTGCGGTTGATGCGGAGAGCCAGATCGTGGGTAATTATTTACAGCAATATTTAAAAGATACCTACCAGTTAAATGTAACGGTTAAAACTTATACGCGGATCCCGGAAAACACTGTTATACAATTGATAAGCAAGGCTACTGATACGGTTAAAGGTGCTTATACCATGTCGGTATCGCCAAAAAACATTACTATAACAGGCAGCGGACCGGGAGTATTTTATGGTGTGCAATCGCTGATACAATTATTGCCGGGCACAATAAGTAAATCATTAGTAGTTCCCTACTGCAAAATAGCAGATGAACCCCGTTTTCAGTGGCGCGGATTAAGCATTGATGTTAGCCGTCATTTTTTTACGGTTGATGAAGTGAAGAAATACATTGACATGATGGCGCATTACAAGTTGGATATTCTGCACTGGCATTTAACTGATGATGAAGGCTGGCGTATCCAGATTGATAAATATCCGCTTTTAACAGAAGTTGGCGCGAAAATAGCCTACTATGCCAAGCAGGGTAAATTCAGGAAACTGGATAACCTGAACGATGAAGGCAGGGATGGATTTTATACCAAGGATGATATCCGTTCCGTAGTAAAATACGCACAGGACAGGTTTATAACCATTTTGCCCGAAATTGAAATGCCGGGCCATAGCGAAGCTGCTATCTTTGCTTACCCGGAACTGGGTTGCAAGGATTCGACAGGTGCTGTACACCGTGTACGCATGCTCGACCCAAGTGAATATACCTTCACATTTTATGAGAATGTACTTACAGAGGTAATGCCGTTATTTCCTAATGTATATTTTCATGTTGGTGGTGATGAGGCCGAAATAACCGATTGGCTGAAAAGCCCTACAGCCGTGGCCCTGATGAAAAGAGAACACTTTACCGAACCGGGACAGGTACAAAGTTATTTTATTAAAAGGATTGAAAAGTTCCTGAATGATCATGGCAAAAAGCTGATCGGCTGGGACGAGATCTTAAAGGGCGGACTGGCGCCATCGGCGACCGTAATGAGCTGGGAAGGTGAAGAAGGCGGTATTATAGCCGCAAAGATGCATCACAAAGTGGTAATGACTCCCCTGCCTCAAATGTATTTTGACGCACCGCAGGCGAACGCCTTAACCGAACCCATAGGCTGGAACGACCCGGTGAGCTGGCAAATGGTATACAATTATGAGCCCCAATCAAAACAACTAACACCTGATGAGGCTAAATACATTTTAGGCGCGCAGGCTAACATCTGGGTGGAGAAAATAGGCACCTACAAACACCTGGAGTACATGATTTACCCACGTTTACTTGGCGTAGCCGAATTAACCTGGACACCAAAGGATGAAAAGGATATTAAACGCTTTGAACAAAGTATGTATGCCAATTATCGCTTATTCAATTTATGGAATTTGAATGCGCGTATCCCTAATGCTGATGGACTGAAGGATGTGATCACCAATAAAAATACATATTCGCAAACTATAACTTACCCCTTAAATGGCGCGCAGGTGCGTTATTCCTTTACCGGTAAAACGGATAGTAATGGGGTAGTTAATTCATTCCCTTTATTTTTGACTTCTACATTTAAGGATAGCTTGCCAATCAGGTTGTATATTACTCGTCCGCCTGCAAAACCTGTTACACAAATTGCCACGATAAAGCATGTGAATGTACCATCCCCGTTAACAAGCGCGCCGGATCTGCAACCGGGCCTTAGCTATTTTGCCTACAGAACTACTTACAGCAATTATCCTACATTAGATAATGCTAAAAATTTCACAACAGGCGCATGGCAACCCGGCGATTTTATAAAACCTTTCCCCGGCCAGTTTAATACCTGGGTTAAATTAAACGGATACCTTAAAATTGATGCGGAGGGTGATTATGTCATTACTTCAGATTTTGAAAATAGTCCGCTGATATTACTGGGTAACCTCGTTATCATTAACAGCAATAAAAATAAATATGTTGAACCTCAGGAAACCATTTTACACCTGCAAAAAGGTATATACTCCATAAATGGTTATTATTTGGCTGATGCTACGAATAGCGAGCAAACGCTTATCAGTATAAAAAATACTGATGGTAAATCTGTAGGCACGTCATACTTATTCCATTAATTTGTGATAACGATGAGCAAAAAGATACAGCTGCTTATTTTAACACTCGGCTTTGCTACCATAACACAGGCCCAGGTTTATAAAGACCCCAAAGCGCCGATACCCGCACGTGTAAAGGATCTTTTAAGCCGGATGACACTGGAAGAAAAGATCGGCCAAATGACTGCTGGTGACCTGGATAAACCTTTAAATGGTGATATCGCTTACGGTGTTTGCGCCAGTCCGTTTTTATCTGTTGGTGATGTAGCTAAACAATCCATCGTTGCAAAAAAAGAGGTGCGTGAAAAATCAAGATTAGGCATACCCCCAATCCAAATTGGTGAATGCCTGCACGGACAATTGGCCGCTGGCGCTACTATTTTCCCCCAGGCTATAAATCAGGGCTGTACGTTCAACCCGGCTTTAATTCAGCAAATGGGTTCAATAATTGCTTATGAAGCATCCTCATCGGGTGTTGACCAGGCGTTGTCGCCATTGTTTGATCTGATCCGCGACCCAAGATACGGCCGTCTTGAAGAGTGTTATTCCGAAGACCCTTATTTAGTGACCGCTATGGGTACCGCATTTGTGCGAGGTATGCAAGGTGATCCGGCGCAAAGCAGAATAGGCATCGGTAAAGATAAAGTGATGTGTACAGCCAAGCATTTTGCCGCATATAGTATCACCACTGCTGGTATCAACCTGTCCCCTGCCGAAATTGGCGAACGTGAATTACGTTCTATGATATTGCCACCGTTTAAAGCTGTGGTACAACAAGCGAATATTTATTCAGTAATGCCTGCTTATAATGAGATTGATGGCATTCCTGCACATGCAAATAACTTTTTATTGAACCAAATATTAAGAAAAGAATGGGGTTTTACAGGTTATGTATTTTCCGATTATGATGGGTTGATTATGCTGAACACATTTCATAAAGTGGCTAAGGACAAAGAAACTGCTGCAGTAATGGGCCTTAAAGCCGGGGTCGACCTGGAATCCCCACAGCCGGATGTTTATCCCAAACTAATCGAACTCGTCAAATCCGGAGCTATAAAAGAAACATTGATCGATACTGCCGTTGCCCGCATACTTACCACCAAATTTAAAGCTGGTTTATTTGAAAAGGCAACACCTGATACTTTGCAGTTAAAAGTGCGGGTACATACACCACAACATATCGCTCTTTCGCAACAGATAGCTGAAGAATCCATAGTACTGTTAAAAAACGACAAGCAGCTTTTGCCTTTAAATATCAACAATCTAAAATCGCTGGCTATTATCGGTCCGAATGCAAACCAGGTTCAGTATGGTGATTATAGCCCAACCCGCGATAATCTTTCGGGCACTACGGTATTAGCTGGCATTAAAGAGTTGGTCGGCAACAAAGTGAGGGTTAATTACGCTAAAGGCTGCGATTTGATAGCGAATGACAAAAGCGGCTTTGATGAAGCTATTAAAGCTGCCAATAACAGTGATGCTGTTGTGGTAGTATTAGGCACAACAAGCGTAGTTTTCCAGGGTGTGGGCTGGAACGGTCATTTGCCTGCTAATGAACCAAAAGACCCATTTACCTGCGGCGAAGGTTATGATGTGACAGATATCAATCCCCAAGGTGTTCAGCGTGACCTTCTGCAGGCATTATACAAAACAGGCAAACCTGTAATTTTAGTACTGGTAAACGGCCGCCCCTGGAGTATAGCATGGGAAAAAGAGAATATCCCCGCTATACTGGAAGCCTGGTACCCCGGCGAAAAAGGCGGAACAGCAATTGCCAATATACTTTTCGGCAAAGTAAATCCATCAGGCAGATTAAATGTATCTATCCCGCAATCAACCGGGCATATCCCTGTGTATTATAATATGGTAAACTCCAATAAAGGTTTTTATCATAATCCCGGCACACCTGATAAACCGGGACAGGATTATGTATTTTCATCAACCGCGCCACTGTTTCCATTTGGATTTGGGTTAAGCTACACTACGTTTGATTATTCAAACATGCGTGTATCAGCAGATCAATTTGGCATAAATGATAAGGTTGAGATTAGTGTTGATGTAAAAAATACAGGCACTGTGACGGGTAAGGAAGTTGTACAAATGTACCTCGGCAATAAAATAAACAGCGTGAGCACGCCGGTTATGGCATTAAAAGGTTTTGATAAAGTAGCACTGCAACCCGGCGAAACAAAAACGGTTAAATTCACTGTATCGCCGGATGATATTGCCATCTACAATACAGAAATGAAACACGTAACCGAACCAGGAACCTTTGATATTATAATAGCCCGCTCAGCAGAAAATGTAGTACTGAAAAAAACAGTGGAGTTTAAATAATGAAAGATATAAACAGCATAAAAGATGTAAATAAAGTTCCCCTCTTGAGAGGGGGCGCGAAAGAAAGTGCGGCTGAAGGGGTGTGTTTTTCAAGCGAAAGAAACAAAACTCAAGAGAGGAATCGCACTGGCTTAGCTTTAATTTTTTGTATTATTCTATTATCATTATTCTCGCAAGTCAATGCCCAATCCTATACCAAATACGTAAATCCATTCATCGGCACAGCAGCAACCGGGCATACTTTTCCTGGCGCTACGGTACCGTTTGGCATGGTACAGTTAAGCCCCGAAACCGGCAATTTTGGCTGGGATTATTGCTCAGGCTATCGTTATGAAGATAGCGTAATTACAGGCTTTGCCCACACCCATTTAAATGGCACTGGCGGCGTTGACCTGGGCGATGTGCTTTTCTTCCCTTTTCAGGGTAAAGCTCCAGCAAATTTTGTAAGCGATTTTTCAAGGTCGACAGAAAAAGCTTCTCCCGGCTATTACACCGTTGTATTAAACCGGGATAACATTAAGGCCGAACTTACCGCCTCTCCGCATACCGGCTTGCACCGCTATACTTTTAATAATAAAGGAGACTCGCATATTTTGGTTGATATCCAAAGCAGTTTGGTTGACTCCAAAGAAGAACTGGAAGATCATCTTTTAGAAGGATCTATCACCATTAACGGGAATAACTCCATCAGCGGTTATACTTCCACATCGGTGTGGGTGGATAGAAAAATGTTTTTTACAGCTGTATTTAATAAACCATTTATTGGCTATCATTTTATTGATGGTAATAACAAAAGGCGTTTAGTGCTTGATTTCGATACCAAAGCAGGCGGACAAGTAGAAGCCAAAGTAGCCATATCTGCTGTAAGCATTGAAGGTGCTAAACTCAATTTATCTGAAACTATAAATAAATTATTCGAAACTATTAAAAGCGAAGCTGCACAAGCCTGGGAAAAACAATTAGGTGTAATTAAAGTTGAAGGAACGGATGATGAGAAAACCAATCTGTACACCAGTCTTTATCACCTGTTTATTCAACCCAATAATATCGCTGATATTGATGGCAAATACCGAGGGGCAGATGGCAAGGTTCATCAATCTGCTGATAAAATATTTTACTCCACTTTTTCCTTATGGGATACCTATCGCGCCGCACACCCTATGTATACCATACTTTGCCCCGACCGTGACGGACAAATGGTAGAAAGCATGCTGCAACATTTCGATATAGCAAAAGCATTACCTATCTGGACGCTATGGGGGAAAGAAAGCTATGCCATGATCGGCAATCACTCTGTACCTATTATTGTTGATGCCAGTTTAAAAGGAATAAAAGGTTTTGATAAAGAGAAAGCTTTCGCGGCCATTAAAAAAACATTGACGACAAACGTAAATCCTAAATACGACTGGCGTATATATATGCATTACGGCTACCTGCCATCAGATTCGGTAAAACGAGAAGCCGTTTCAAGAACACTGGAAGCTGCTTATGATGACTGGTGCGCCGCGCAATTAGCTAAAGCACTGCACAAACAGGCTGATTATGCTTATTTCACCAAACGATCCAAGTTTTATGTAAACCTGTTCGACAAATCAACGAACCTGATGCGCGGTAAACTGGCAAACAGTAAATGGGTCGAGCCATTCGCACATCTGGATAGTGGTCAGTTAGCTATTGGCGGTGATTATACTGAGGGGAACGCCTGGCAATATGTGTGGCAAGTTCAGCATGATATTCCGGGCTTAATTAAGCTAATGGGTGGTAATAAAGCCTTTTCAGATAAGTTAGATTCCTTATTTACGATGGATTCAAAAACATTCGGGAAAGGATCAACGCTGGATGTTACCGGGTTGATCGGTCAATATGCGCATGGAAATGAACCTGTACACCATGTGGCTTATTTATATACGTTGGCTGGCAACCCGGCTAAAACGCAGCAATATGTAAGGCAGGTGCATGAGCAATTCTACCAAAACAAACCTGATGGACTGTCAGGAAATGATGATTGCGGGCAGATGTCGGCCTGGGATATTTTTACTACTATGGGTTTTTATCCTGTTAACCCGGTAGATGGCAAATTCATTTTCGGTGCTCCGCAGATGAAGAATATCGATATTACCTTACCAAATAACAGGCATTTTATTATCCAGGCGGTAAACTTATCGCAGGCAAATAAGTATGTGGAAAGCATTAGCTTAAATGGCCGTATCTATACCAAATCCTATATCACTTATAAAGATATTATGAGTGGCGGAAATCTGGTCTTTACTATGACCGATAAGCCTACCGTACCTAATTTCCAATAATTATTTAACCACATAAGTTTTTTTATCCGGCCCTACTCCTGTTATAGTAATTGATTTCCAATTAGCTGGCAGCGTACTTTTAACTTGTGTAATACCGTTTGGAATAATATCCAATCCGCCAAAACCCATCAGCAGGCTTTGAATAATTCCGCCTGCACCGGTCGCGAAATATGGATTAGTGCCCCCTTTGGTTTCAGCTATTACTCTGAACGGCGGGTTAAGATTAGGCTCGTATGCATCCTTGAAAAAATGATAGGCTTTATCCCCATTTCCTAACCTTGAATACAATAAGGTAAATATAGCTTGCGTCATGGCTGGTGTACCTTCGTTTGGTATACGGCTCTCATAAAACTCAAGGTCTTTTTTTACTTGGGCAGGATCGGTTATTGTTTTTAGCGGATAGGCGAGCAAATTCACATCAGCCTGTTTTATACCTCCGCCTTTATACGTTGCAAATTCCTTGGTTACTCCATCCGGGAATTTTAATACTGGAATATTCTGCGCTACTAATTGCCAATCGGGATCAGCCTTCAGGTTCAAAACTTTTGCTGCTAATGTGGCGCATTGTAAATTAGCTTTTGCAGCCGCATTGGTGAAGGCATCGTTGTCTATTCCTTCCGCCCATTCATCGGCAGCAATAACGTTTTTTATATCGTATTGACCGGGGCCGTTACGTTCAACCCGGCTCGCCCAAAAATCGGCACATGCGGATATGATCGGCCAACCCTTTTCCTGTAGCCATTGTTTATCCTGGGTTACACAGTAATAATTCCATGCAGCCAGCGCCACACAAGCAGTAATATGGTGCTCAAACGGACCACTTAATGAACCAACCGGGGTTTCTTCGGTGCCATTATCGGCGCTTTCCCAAGGGTACATTGCGCCTTTAAAGCCATGCGCAAAGGCATTTTGCTTCGCGGCAGTCAAGCGTTCAAAACGGTATTCAATTAATGATTTGGCAATTTCGGGGTGAAGCACTAACAAAGAAGGGAACATCCACAGATCCGAATCCCAGAATATATGCCCGTTATATCCCAAGCCCGATAAACCCATTGGCGAAGGCGCGTAAGCCGTACCCTCTCGCGAAAATGAATATAAGTGATACAACATGCTATGTACATCCTGCTGGGCCTGTGGTTCGCCATCAATTTGTATATCACTTTTCCAAAGTTCAGCCCAAGCTTGGGTATGCGCTTTTATTAAACCCTCACGGCCTTGTAAACGGGCAAATAATGTTAACCGTTCTGCTTCATTTAAAGGATCAGCAGTATGCGCAGAGGTTATTGACGAACCCACCACACTATAGCTATAAGTTTGTCCGGCAGTTAACTCCTTGTTGAACCGCATGGAATGCATGTTATTATCCAGCATCTCATGCATCAATCGTGGCGATAATGAATCAGCTTCACTAAAAATAAAAGCGTTGGAAGCACATAATTGCAACTTACCTGTCGGGCTTTTAGCTGTAGAGGTAAGCAAACTTATCCGGCCGGTTGGCCCGTCAACTTCATTATAATAATTCTGTACATCACGCAAAGCATCCGGCGCTTGCATTACGCTGGCGGCGGTAATATTTACCGCTTTTTTTGCGGTCACGGATACGTTCATCAACACGCAAAAAGGCAATTGCCTGAGTGAGTAATAGGTATATTTTATAGAGGCAACATCGCCATAATCAAAAGTAGTAGTGAACGAAGCGTGCTGCATATCCAATTCTTGCTTCATGTTTTTTACTCTGGTTGCATCCCAATCATCCCCATTAAATTGGATGTACATATTCAGCAGGTTAAAACTATTCAGGAAATTACTTACCCTGCCCCTGCCGTACATATCATAAGCGCCGGCCAGCACTACATTTTTCACCTCAAATGGCTGTGGAGATGATACTATTCCGATCATGCCATTGGCAACAGTTACACCATAATAATTTGCCGCGTCAATTTTATCAGCCTTAATTATCCATGGGTCCTGTGCTTTTAGCTTGATACAAAGTAAACTCAGGGCCAGGAACAGGATTACACCTTTATTCATGAGGTTATAAAGTTTTAATATCAATTTGTAAAGGACGCCCATTCCAGGTGAAATAGATCATATTACCAACAACCGTGTATTTGATTCTATTGGAAAATTTAACTCGCCTAACCCTTTTACCCGGGATTATTAATTTAAACTTCTTTTGTTTATGGATCAGATGCTCAGGTTTTATGCTGATATAATGTTCATTACCTCCACCACTGCTGGTAAATGTAACCAGGTCATATTGCTTTTTTTGCAGCGAATTAGGGTCTGTTCCATTATCATAAAACCATTGCGATTTTACGGTTGAATTAGCGTTGCCCATATAGTATTTCAGGATCAGACTTTTACCATCATATTGATTGGTATTTGTTATAGGCGATGTCATAGGTATAATACTCCCAGCCATAACAAACACCGGCAGGCTATCAATTGGTGCGTTAACTACAGCGGAATCTTTATAAAATTTCAAATCATTGAAGCCTATCCAGTCACCTTTAGGGAAGATAACCTTCTTTACCGTTTGCCCTTTCACGATAACCGGGGCAACTAACAAATGCCCACCCCATAGATATTCGTCATTTATGTTTGATAGTTTTTTACTGTCGTCGAAATAATTAAGTGGCAGCATCAATGGGCGACCGGTTGTGGTATTAATATAAGCCAGTGTATAATTATACGGTAATAGTTGGTAGCGTAGTTTTATATATTTAGTAACCCTTAACCTTGTAGTATCATCCCAAAAGATGGGCTCAGGTGAATAATTTGTGGCATCAGCGTGGGTACGCATTACCGGGCAGAAAGCGGCAAACTCCAACCAGCGCGAGTACAACTCTGGATCACCCTTTAATTTGGTTTGCCCGGTGGTAAATCCGCCCGCGTCTACATGCATGTAGCCCACTCCATCCAAACCCATTGTGGTAATAATAGGTATCTGTGCTTTCAACCCATCAAATGAACGGTCAATATCTCCCGACCACGGGAATACCGAATAACGCTGCATCCCTGCATAGCCTGATCGTGGTAATAAAAGTATACGGTTATTCGGAAAATCTTTTCTATAACCATTAAAAGCTGTTTTTGCCCAGGTAAGTGCATATACATTATGTACTTTACTGTCAGATCCTGCAGCAAAACGTAAACTATCCGAGCTTGATTCCGGTTCGCCCAGGTCCATCCACCAGCCTGCTGTGCCCTCTTTTATTCGGGCTTTGTAAAAGTTCCAATAGAATTGTTGAGCTTCGGGCTTAAAAATGTCCAGTAACCCAGCAGGACTGGCCCAAAAATCCTTGAAGATATGTGGTGCGGGTTTTGTTATATAATCAGGCGTAAGCAAATGCTGTTTAAGTGCAGCCTTATAATTCTCTGATTTTTGGGTGATGTAAGTTTCACTTATGGTAACTACCTTAATGCCTTTATTTAGGTAGTTATGCAGCATTTTTTGCGGATCAGGGAAACTATCACGGTACCAGTTGTGGTTACCCATTAAAGTATCGGCTTTATACCAAAACAGATCGAATACCACTGCATCCAGCGGAATACCTGCTGCCTGAGTTCTATCGATTATATTGGTTACTTCCCTTTCAGATTTATAACCATATCGAGATGATATATAACCCAATGCCCAACGAGGCGGCAAGGGCTGCCGACCTGTTAATTTCGTGTAATTATACACTACCTTTTCTATACTTCCGCCACCAACGAAAAAGAAACTTACAGGGCCTGATGACACCTTGTACCCAAGCACATTAGGATCAGTTTTACAAACATCAAAGCTGCTTTTGGCGGCATTATCCATATATATACCATACTTGCGGCTTGATATAAGAAAAGGGATGGAAATATTCAGATCGGTTTGGCCAAATTTGTAATCCCAATGTGCCTGGTTATAATTTTGCAGCAGCTGCCCTCTTTTATTTAAGTCGATGGCTTTTGAGCCGCCGCCATAAAAAGCTTCGTCACCATCTGAATGAAAGCTAATTACCGAACTATCAGCCGCTTTTATATAGTTAAATACTTTTGACAGGGTATCGTTTTTAAGGTCGATAAAGCTTACTGAGAGGTCTTTTTTGTTTACAACTACCTTTATTAAAGCGGTCTTTAGCATTGTAACAGAATTGTTATCAATGTATTGTACTTTAACCTTTCCCGGTCTGGCAATTGTTGAAAAGCTTTTAATGTTCTCAGCAGGGCTGGCTTTATAGGTAACACGGATCACATCCGGAGTAAATGGTATTATTTCAATATAGCCTGCATTTGTGGTTATCAGTAAATTTTCACCATTATAAACAGCTGTTTTAAAACAATTTAGCTGATTTACCTTTTGCGCAACAGCTGTAAAAAAAACATTTGTAATAAGTAATACAAGAACTGAAGCCTTCTTTATCATATTTTCAATACTGTGGAAATCAAAATTAAAAAAGGCATACATCAAAAAAGCCTTAATAAAATTTTATTATTGATCATAAAAATACATTTATTAACGTACAAATTAATGTTTTTACTATATTAGATATGTGTAATATTTATGTATCTTACATCTGTTATACAACCTTAGCCCCTGCCAGAACTTTACGTTCTATCCAATAATTATCGTTCTTGAGTTATTACTGTTTTTTGCTTATTGGTCTATTGTTTTTATTAAAATTCATACTATGAAAAAAAACTTCTACACACACAAACTCAGTCTTGTTCTAAAATTTGCCGCACTAAACCTGTTGTTTATTGTGCTTTTCAGCAATTTTGCTGCTGCCCAGGCTAACATTACTGTTAAGGGCAAATTAATCGATGGTACAAATAATGAAACTCTTCCTGGTGTTACTGTTACAGAAAAGGGCACTACCAATGCCGTATCAACCGATGTTAACGGTGTATACACCATAACTATTGGCAGTACATCTACATTGGTTTTTAAATTTATTGGTTATGCTATTAAAGAAGTACCGATACTCGGCAGAACTGTAATTGATGTTAAACTACAGCCGGAAACTACAGAACTAAAAGATGTGGTAGTAACAGCATTGGGCATTACTAAACAAAATAAGGCCATAGGTTATTCTGTTAGTACGGTAAAAGGCGCGTCTATTACTGAAGCCCGGCAAAATAGCTTTGTAAACAGCCTTGAAGGCAGAGTTGCCGGCGTAAACGTTAGCGGGGTGGCCACTGGCCCAAACGGTGCCACTAACGTAGTTATACGTGGTATCACCAATATGACCGGTAATAACCAACCCTTATATATTTTAAACGGCATTCCTCTTGTTAATAATAATTATGCAACTACCGATGTACAAGGCGGTTACGGTGGCAAAGACGGTGGTGACGGTATTGGTGATATAAATCCGGATGATATTGAAACCATATCAATATTAAAAGGAGCTGCTGCTACTGCATTATATGGGTATCGCGGTGCTAATGGTGTTGTATTAATCACCACCAAAAAAGGCAAAAGTGGCGAAGGGCTTGGCGTAGAAATAAACTCAAATTATGTAAGGGAAAATGTTATTGATGAAACCGATTTCCAAAACGTATATGGTCAGGGTTATAACGGAGTAAAGCCGGTTAGTGGGGCTGATGCATTATCATCAATGGAATCGAGCTGGGGCGCTAAACTGGATGGTTCTGAGGTTTACCAGTTTGATGGGGTTAAAAGGCCTTATTCTGCGGTCGCCGATGGCAATCTTAGCCGTTTCTATCGGCCGGGAGGTAATTTTACCAATACCGTAGCTTTTAGTAAAGGTTTTGGCGATGACGGGGCTACACGATTTTCTGTTAGTAATTTGAATGACCAAAGCTACGTGCCTAATGCCGGCCTGCAGCGCCTTACGTTCAATCAAACTACAAATCTCAAATTCGGGAAAAATCTCACGCTTGATCTTTCTTCACAATACGTAACAGAGTATACCAAAAATGCACCTAATGTTTCTGATGCTATTGGAAATTTAAACTGGGGGCCGATGTTTGTTCCACGAAATATTAACATTACTAGTTTAAAAGGGCCTAATGGTAACGGTACCATAGCAGGTGATAGTGGTAATGAATTAAGCGCTTTTGGCGACCCATACACTACTAATCCGTATTTTGCAGCTTACGAAACACAGGGGGCTATTCACCGCAACCGTTTTACAGGTTCGGCTAATCTTAAATATACTTTTGATGATGGTTTTTTTGTTGGTTTTCAAGTTGCTGATGATTATTCCAATGACCGGAATACGAATATTGATCCCCCCGGAACTGCTTATGTGGCAGATGAGGGGAATATCGGGGATATGAGTGAATTAAATGAAAAACAATCAGAATTAAATATGGATCTTACCGGTGGTAAGAATTTCAAATTCGGCAAAGACTTTACACTTAACGTTTTATTGGGTGGTAATTACAGAAGATCGCAACAGGAAGCTTTTAATGCAGGCGGCAACAATTTTGCTATTCCTTTTTTATACAATATAGGCAATCTTGAAAATCCGACTGAAAGCATTCAAACCTATAATGAAAAATATCAATCCTTATACGGGAGTACCGACTTTAGTTACAAAAACTTTCTGTATCTGACCGTAACCGGCCGTAATGACTGGTATTCTACTTTATCTCCCGGGAAAATAAATTATTTCTATCCGTCATTCAGTGGTTCGTTCGTTTTCTCGGAGTTATTGCATATCCCTGAAATGGACCTCGGTAAATTAAGGTTAAGTTATGCTAATGTTGGTGGCGCAGCCGATAACCCTTATCAAACCTTACAAACCTATGGTATTTCTGGCACTTACACTTCACCTGGCGGCATTGCCTATCCAATAGGCACAGCCGGAAATAATAGCCAGGTACCTAATAGCGCTTTAAAGCCTTCGAAAAGGCAGGAGTTTGAGATCGGTACTGAAATGGACTTTTTTAAAAACCGGTTAAGATTTGATCTGGCCGTTTATCAAAAGAAAGTTATTGATGATATTGTACCTGTAACTATTGATTATACATCAGGTTATAATTCTGCGTTGCTTAATGTTGGTACTATTAAATACAATGGTGTTGAATTGGCATTGGGAGGAACACCGGTTAAAAACGATAAATTTACATGGGATGTTGACTTTAACGGCACCTATTTAAAAGGCAAAGTAATTTCATTAGGAGGACAACCACAAATAGGTTTGGGTGCTGAAGCGGGCGATTGGGGCTCTGCAGCTTACCTGCAACAAGTTGTAGGTAAAGAACCTTTGCAAATATTTGCCCCGGATCCGGCACGTGATGCTAAAGGCAATATTATTATTGATCCCGGATTAGGCGCTCCTGATCCACTTGCAGCACAACCAAAAGATTTTGGGTCAGCAGAAAGCCCATGGGCCGCCGGCATAAATAACAACTTTAAATTTGGGCGTTTTAACTTGTCGTTTTTGATAGACGGAAAATTTGGAGGAAAATTATTTTCCAATACTAATATAGTTGCTTATCAACAGGGATTATCCAAAGCGACTTTGCCCGGCAGAAATTTATTATATGGAACTGACCAGCAACAACCATCTGCCTATTATGGCGACTGGGCATTTGCCGACCAGGGAATGTTTGTATATGATGCCAGCTTTATCAAGTTCAGGCAATTAATATTTGGCTATGATTTCTCTACCAAAGCATTTAACGGCAAAATACATGGTTTAAGGCTGAGTTTTGTGTGTCATAATGTATTCACTATCATGAAACATACCCCTAATATCGATCCTGAATCAAGTTATTCAGCCTCAATATATTCACAAGGGCTTGAAGCACCTGCAGTTCCTTATTCAAGAACACTGGGATTGAATCTTAACATAAAATTGTAAGCAAATAGGTGTAAACGTTTAAAAACTACAAGTATGAAACTTAAATATATATATTTTATCATAGCAGCTTTTATAATTATAGTTGCTGCCCCTTCCTGTAAAAAAGATCTTGCTAAAGCAAATACAAATCCTGATCAGATCACAGCTGAGAAATACGATCCTAATCTTTTGTTAACTACGGTTCAATTAGGCTATCCCGGGGCAACTAATTTTGGTGGTAGTGCCTGGGCAACAAAATGGGGCGCGGTTGGTTGTTTTGTTCAGCATGTGGCATCTACCAATTCCGGATTTTATTACGGCGATAAATATTTTAATAATATCACTTCCATGGGCGAGCTGTTTCAGGATTCGTATACTTCCTCAGTACAACCCGTAGTGGAATTATATCAGCTTACGATCAATAAACCACAATACAGGAACCTGCACCAAATGGCAAGAATAATGAAAGCCATGGTGTTTGAACAGATAACTGACCAGTACGGCGATATTCCTTATTTTCAGGCAGGTTTGGGTTATTATGACCGGATTTATACTCCTGTTTATGATACGCAAAAGGCCATTTATGCTGATCTGTTAAAAGAGGTATCGCAAGCTACAGATAGTTTGGACGAAAGCGCAGATAAACCAAGCGGCGATATTTTGTACGCAGAAGCCAGCGATCAAATTAAAGAGTGGAAAATGTTCGGCAATTCATTATTACTTCGTATGGCTATGAGATTAACCAAAGTAGATGTTCCAACTGCTCAAGCCTATGTAAAAAAAGTAATAGGCAATACCATGCAGAGTAATGGCGATAATGCAATTATAAATCGCGAGATAACCGGAAATGCCATAACAGAAAATCAGGACGGGGTACAAATTTTAGGTAATGACAGCACCGACCTGAGATTATCCAGTACTATTGTTAATAACATGCAAAGTAATAGTGACCCACGCTTGTCTGTTGTTGCATGGTTGTATCAACGGGATAGTTCTAGTAATGCAGTTACGGATACTACCCCTTCTCATCAATTGGGCCTACCTCCAGGTTTTATTGTTGGCGGCGCAAATCCAATTTATGATATTACAAAACATAAAGGTTATCCTATCGGTAATGCTGATGGTCAATATGCAGGTCTATATGGTTATTCGCGTTTAAATGATAATATACTTAGCACCACTGCACCTAACTTGATTTTAACGTATGCCGAAACAGAGTTTTTATTGGCAGATGCTGCTGCACGTTGGGGTACTTTGGCAGGTCTGAATGGTATGTCAGATGCAGTAACACATTATGAAAATGGTGTAAATGCTGCTGTTATGCAATTATCAGCTTACGGCTCCTTCCCTTCAATTAATTCCTTTAACGCAGATAAGTACTACAACATAGTTAAATTCACTACTACCACTAATTCAAACACAGCGCTTAACCTAATCAATACACAATACTGGTTATGTACCTTAATGGATGAGTATGAAGCATGGAGTAACTGGCGACGTACAGGATTCCCTGTGTTAACGCCTACACTATATCCTGGCACCGGAGTCACCACTATACCACGTAGATTAACGTATCCGCCAAGCCAAAAAACAACCAACCTGGCTAATTACAATGCAGCTGTAGCCCGCATAATACCAGGAGGAGATAAAATGACCAGCCTTGTATGGTGGGATAAGCAATAAAAAAATATAAAATATAAATTACCCCAAAGCGCATAGTTAAACCTATGCGCTTTTTTAATAATATTAATAGCTATGAACATGCCTCGGATCAAGATCATCATAATTACTTGCTGCTTAATCCTGACTGCAAGCGTAACAGAAGCTCAGAGTATAACTGCAAAGCCTGACTGGATAAGGCCCGATAACGAAAAATCGTCGCCCATATGGGGCATTCATAATGGCATTGTGGTAAGCCTTTGGCCTGCATCAATTGAAAAAGGCGGGCCGGGTTATGAGGGAGGCCCGCGTGGATTGCTGCGCATAGGTTATGAATATGGTGGTACAGTTTATCTGATAAATTACATCGCGGTTGAACCCGTTGTTGACGGCGACATGGAGTTTAGCGAAGTAACTGAATCGAAAGTAGATGGCAAATGGGGTAAATTGTTCTGGGCGGCTGATAGTATAGATAATGAGAGCTTTTCTCCCTATGCATCAACCCGCGGTAAAATAACTCACCCGGATAGTAAACACCCTGCGGTTGAAGAGCTCTCGTTATATGTATTTATGGAGAAGTTTTTGGATGGTGCTGCCCCCTATCTTAAACTAAGTATCCGCAGCGATAATCCCGGCGAGCTGTGTCTGCAAATATTTAACCATGATGGTAGCGCCAAAATGGAACGATGCGCATTAACAGCAACCATGGGGAATTATTCAAGATTAAGGTTGTTATATCTGAAAAATAAAGTAGTGGACTCAAGACAATTGTTTACAGGTTATAATGACATTGAGTTTGCCGAGAAAGACCCCTACCCGGCTAAAGAAATGATTAGGAACAGCAAAAGCGATTATGTGGTATATGCAGAATCAAACGAAACATTTAATGAACTGGCTTCATGGCCCCAGCAGAAAAAATATTTGTCAGCATGGGGCTGGCGATATCGCCCGTTCTATAAGCTTACCCAATACTGGAAGGTTGATTCGGCAGATTATGACCCATCATTATTAGTCAGGGTAAATGGAAGGGCAAAATACTGGGGTGGTGATAGCGCTGATAAAAGTAAATACATGGATGTACCCGGCGGCCCGGCATTTGAAAACTTTGAGCTCCGTGAAAATTACCATGCCGGGCAAAAGTTTTACTTCGGCCTGAGCATGAAACCTGCGAAAGAGCTGATCGCTAATTAACCTCCAGCTCGTCGCGCGATGGTAACTTAGGGAACGGGCCATGCGGCCCAACCTGGTACCAGAATACGGTTGACGCGATATCATCCTGTAAAGGCATATAACGCCCATCATGCCGCCAGCCGAGGTCCTGTATTGTTACCTTCAGGTTTTTTTCAAAACGGATAGGATCGGTAATATGCCAACGGTACATACCAAAACGTTGTGCATTATTATAATGCCCATCGCCCCTTATCACCTGCGGCAAGCCTGCATAAGCGCCCGAATATTCGGTATAGGCAGTTATTTCATTGCCGTCCTTATCAGTTTTCTTGGTATCGAAGTCATACGAACCGCAAAAATAATCCTCGGTACCAGTGCCGTTAATAGTTGGAAATTGCGTGTCGCCGTCAATATAAAATTTGATCTCACCTTCGCCCCACCAACCGTTTTTGTTTGATCCGTAAGCTATATAAGTACCCACATACTGGCCTTTACCCTGTATGCTATCAACTAAAATAACAGGCTTTTTGTAAGAAGCTGGATTAACCCTCCTGAACTGCGCGTGAAAATAGGCCGCATCATTAGGTACTGAAGTTAAGGTATAATCAACCTGGTAATACAGCACCATATCTTCATCATCAATGTTTTCCATGGTAATCCGGCATTTTTTGCGGAACGGCATTGGCCAGTAACAATTGAATGCACTGCCGGGGTTCACTGCTACTGGCAAGGATTGTACAGGCGAGTATTGCCCCCAGCCCATGCAAAAGAAATCGCCGACAGGTACTTCAACAGATGGTGTAGTTTCATCATCCCAGTAAAAGCGTAAAATAGAATAACGCCAGTTGCCGGTAGGTGTCATCCAAATATGCTGTATAGCACCCGAGCCGGTTATTTCGGCCACTGTAAATGTGGTATGTTTTTTAATGGTAACGCTCGGGCTAACCTTCCAGCCCTGGCCTAACTCCTTTGCTGCATCCTGCCCATTGCCTGTTATGGCCATACCTCCTTTACCTTTTTCACCCGTAAAGTTTTCAGGGCTTATAGAGCGGCTCTGCGCATCAGATAACTGGTATATATTATTCAATCCCGGGTTTAACCCGTTATATTTTTGGGCATTTACACTGGTAATAGTACTTGCTAATATTCCAACAAAAAAAAAGATCTTCTTCATATTAAGCCTTTATAAATATTATAACAAGATAGTGATTATCAGTTAACAGGCAAACCGTTTTCAAATGCGGTATGGTCACCTCCTTTACATTGCGCAACATCCAGGTTCCAGGCCGAAGTAATAAAATAAGGCGGTATACCTTTAGCATCTTTCGTTGCGTAAGTAACCTTAATAATTCTTCGTTCACCCGGTGCCAGCGAAATATAATTATCGCTAAAAATTACTGGTAAAATATCATCGCCATCCTTACCTTTTAACGCACGCAGGTGCACAAAAAAAGCAACCGCGTTGCCCGGATTAGTTAATACTACCTGGTGAATAGTACTATCCTTATTCACTATGGTAGAAAAATTCATATTCACAGCTGTTTTAGGCATGGTTTGTAAAGCGCTGTAATCCGCATAGCCTGATTGTGGTGTGATATACCATGTTGATTTTTCCCAGTTCAGCTTGTCCGTTTTTTTAGCCAGCCAATACCAGTTGATACTTCTGGCACTTCCACCCTTATCGCTTAACTGCAAGCGTAGCAGGTAGGTATCCGATAAACCATCAATAGATGGGATGGTAAAGCATTTAGCTATGCTGTCTTTTACAACTGATACCGCTGCTGAATGATTATACTTCAATGTACCATCTAAATTATAAACATCAGCCTGAACAGTTAAGCCTGTAAAGTTTTGTAATAAAGAATTGGTTACATCAACCTCATTATCTCTGTATGAGTACATCACATGAAGCGGTTCCATAGATTTTTTCATGCCGAAATAAGTGCCTGCCGGGTATAAATAGTAATCATAAGTATGCCAGATCAATCCCGGCCATGGATTACTCAGCATCCATTGTACCACTCCTGTAGCTGTATGATACTTATTTAAGCCATAAGCTTCCATCATCGCACGATGTGCTTCATAGTTCTGCGCCTGTGCTTTGGCCAGATAATTTTTTATGGTAGATGCCTGTCCATACCTCGAATTCAAGGCGATATTGAATACATTGGTAGTACCAAAATCATGCGTACCGCAATGGTATTGCCAATCGGCTGAGGTATACCATAAAGAATCCTTGGGAATAAACTTGATCAGACTTTCATAAGGCGGAATAGAAGGGCCCGGGGATATCTCCGTAGCAAAACTATACATACCTCCATATTTATGAGTGGTATCGGTTTCCCAGTAAATTGGCGGCACCCACTCATATGGGCCTGCCATTTTCACACCGCTAAAGCCTGATACTTTTGATTTACCCTCATTAGCTGTAGCCAGTATTGGATTTGGATATTTTAGGGTCTTTTCAATATTAAGGTACCCTCTTTCAACACTGGTATCAGTTGGTGGCATATCGCTGCCATTGAGCCAGGTCATGATACAGGCCTTGTTACGGAACCAGTACATAATGCTGCTATCCGATGCCATGGCGACTTTCCGTTTATCCGCATCCCAGTTTTCAGGATGTTGCCATGTACCGCAGCACATATAGCCAGTCATTACCAACATGCCGTATTTATCGCATAGATCATAAAAATGATCGTCTTCCAGTTTACCTTCAGAGCGGATAATGTTCATGTGCATATCACGCACCAGACTTACCTCCTGCTCCTGGCGCTCTTCTGATCTGCGCTGAAAAATATCAGGCGACCATGCCGCACCTCTTAACATGATGGGCTCACCATTAACAATAAACATTCTTGAAGCGGTATCAATCATTTTTGAAGTAATCTCGCGGATACCGAAATCTTCCTCAATGGTATTGCTCACCTCGTTACCGGTTACAATTGCAAGTTTAATACGATTCAACTCCGGTTTACCATATTGCCACGGCCACCAGATCTTAGGATCAGTAATATTCAGCTGTGGGTAATCCGCCGGAGAAAAACTCACATTACGTGATTCATTAGGCCTTAAGTGAACCTTTTGCTCAAACTTTATTTCGCCATCAATAGTACCTTCTAAAACAGCATCCTGTTCCTTTGCTGTGTAATTGGTAACCAAAGCATCTACTGATAAGTGAGCGATATGAATAGACGGCAGATCAAACTTAGTAGTTACCAGCGGATACTGCACGCCAACCTTATTATATGTTTTTATTTCGATATTATTTACAATACCACCATTATAATCAGGCGGGTAATGAATCCAATCGGCGTAATCAATTGCCAGATCGCCCTTTTCACCATCGGGATTAAAAGGTCTTAAAACCTGGATAGCCAACGTATTATTACCTTTATTAAGGTATTTAGTTACATCAATCTGGATGATCCTGAACGGCCCTTTTATTTGTGTAGAATCGGCTATTAACACACCATTTAGCCATACATTGGCTTTATAGTTGATGCCATGCAGGCGCAATATCACAGTTTTACCATTCTGCGAAGTAGGCAGTTCAAAAACACGCCTGAACCACCATGGATGATCTAATCTTGGGTCGTTCAGCTTTTTAAAATTCTGCCCGTAAAAAGGATCAAAACTATATACTTTATTAGCAATTAAACCGGCTAAAATAGTCGTAGGGACGCTTACATTATACCACCTTTTTGTTTTAAATGAATCCTGTGATACCTTTTCACCAGCGGACGGGTCGGTAATCGCGGACTGCATCTTCCAATCATCCTTCAGGATCATCTGAAAGTTTTCTTTCCTGCTTTGCCCATACGATTGCCAGATAGATAATAGACAACATACGGTTAACAAGTATTTTTTCATGGTATAATGTATTTGGTCTTTCAATTATTTACTTGCATCGTAAAACAATGCAGCAGCCCCCAATATGCCGCTGTTCTCCAGTTCAGATATCTCAATGCGGATCCGCTCAACTGATTTTTGATAAGCAAATGTTTTCAACTGCGCCCACATAGCTTCGTGAAAATATTCATAAGCCTGACTAACAGAGCCTCCCATAATGATCACCTGCGGATCATAGGCGTACATAGTTGTTTTTATAGCTTCGCCAATATGCTTGCCTAATTCGGCATACAATTTTAATGCCTGCTCCTCGCCTTTTTGTGCTGCCTCATATACTTTCAGGCCATCCAGTTGATGGACATTTTGGAAGAATGAACCACTGCAATAAAACTCCAAATTTTCATCTAAATAACTAATGCAGCCTATCTCACCTGCCC
>JAMFSA010000227.1 GCA_026225055.1 Mucilaginibacter xinganensis
AAATAATCACTCGAAACTCGGACAAATAAATGAAACGGTCCATGGTAATATTGCAAATGGATATAATGTTTTAAATTAATTTATTCTTGTACTTGGATATTTACTGTCTATATATTTTACTGAAATTCCTGGGAACGGGGTGGGAAACAGCTGGGAAATTACTTATATTTCCGACTCCTTAGCAGACGTCGTAACCCTAACCCTAACCACAACAACGATATCGTAACCCTAACGATGTTAACGGATGGGAATTTGGGGTTATTAATCCCGGAAATGGCATTCAAACAGCGCTTTTGTATATATACCCAACTTTGAGCCTTTGAATAGCGCTTGAATATCAAAAACTGAAAACCCGACTTCAGCCTCGAATGAAACCCGATGTCAGCCCCCTACTCACTTTTTGACCGGGTATATAATTGGCCCTAAACCTGATGTCAGCCCTGGAATCAAACCACATATTGGGGATAGGCTTTTTGCTTCTCACTTCCCACATCGGCATAATACATGGGATATCCTAACTGTTCTCCCATCTCCCGGATGGTATCAATGCTGCTGCTATATATAATCATCTTGGCCGGGGCGGGGTATTGCATCAACTTTTGGCGGATCATTTGCCTAACGGCATCGATCGGATCCAACCCGTCCTCATGCTCGAATACGGAATATCTGATATTGGGCCGTGTGGTCGGCCCGCGGATGGCTTGGACCGGTGGCATTTGCATAATCGCAAAAAACTCGTCTTCGCTGCCGGGGGATAATGTGGCCGTCAAATATATCATCTGCTTGCCCCGTTCCTTCAATACGGCCCCGGCTTCCCTCATCTTGGGCCGGAAATCGGGACGGCTTTGCATGACGGTATGACACTCGTCGATAACAAACCGATCGATCTGTCCCAAACCTTCTAACCGGTTTAAATACTGGTTGAACCTGGTTCCCACGGCGGATTCGGGCTGGACGAATATCACCTGGGCCATCCGGTCTGGCTGGTTGGCATCCCACATGATGCTGGATATCCCGGCTCGGCAACACCGCTCGTGCAAATCCCGCTCTAACGTCTTCAATGGCACGACCACCACGGTCGTGCCCGATTTTTGGCTACGTGCGGGCAACTGGAACAACAAACTCTTGCCGGCCCCGGTGCCCATAACAACCAAAACGGGACTCACATTGGCCATGATGGCTCGCAACGCCTCTTCTTGCTTTTCCCGAAATGTGGCCCCTTCCCCGACAATGTTTTGCAACTCGGCATGGATGTCCACGGCCTTTAACCGCTTCCATCGCGCGATCTGGGCATCGTGCATATCGTCCCCAATCGTCTGACGCTTCCTCTTCGTTTCGGGCCTGGTGGTTTCGTGGCTGGATGGGAAATTTAAAAACCGGTGCCAACCCTCACTAACGTGCCGAAACTTGCCTCGACGACCAACGACCGCATCTCGATCTTCCATCAATTCTCGCGCATATATCATCCCGGCGACGTGGGTGCCGTGGCCGGCTTGCAAATCGTGCTCATCGTCCTCGTCTGGCTCCGCCACGGCGGCGCCATCCGCCGTTGGATCATCACCGGGAAACGGTGCCTCGCGACAATAACGACGGGATATGGCGATGGAACTGTTTCTCCAACAACTGATATGAATTTTAACCCCAATCAACCTCATGCTGGCATCTTGCAATGCTCTTCGCATGCGCTCTGATGTCCACCCTTGGTTGGGGTTGTTATCCTTGGCTACATTTTCCGCTGCTTCTCGATGCTTCCTGGGGCCGGTCCAACATCGATGCTCGATCTTCTTGCTATCCCCCCATAAAAATGGATTATTGCATCGCGTACCACCGCTCTCCAATTGCAAATCCTCGTGGAATGGCCAAATCAACCACACAAAATACACAAACAACTCACCAATCTCGCGGGGTAAATATCGGTGGATGATTTTGATATTGCCGCTGCTGCGATACCCTTTGTGATATCCGGTTACGAATGCCACCAACCCATTCTCTATAATAACATTTCGAATGCCTCCTTGACGGCTATTCTTCCACCGCAACCCTAAAATCTCGGGTGCTCGTCCCGGCTGGCCTCCACACAAATGGAACAATAATAACAACAATACCAAAAACTGCTCCACGTGACGTCGGTACTGTGCTGCGATCTCCTTCCGGATAACGGGGCGCTCCCCCTCGCTGGATTCGACGGTAAATCGCTGCCGAACCCGTTGTTCGGTGAACATGCGTTGATATAACCACCATTTGCCGTCTACGGCAAATCGGTTCCGCTCATCGTCCAAAAATGACCACCCAACTCGATTCTCGGTGGGATTGTCAACCATATTGTCCCAATCAATGCCGGGGACCTGGGTGGAATCAACCTGACCCTGGGAATCCATATCCACTAACATCAAATCGCGAAATAACACTTCCCGGGCTTCGCGAACCAATCCGTGAACCATGGTACGGACTTCGGCCATGCTAAATCGGATCTGCTGATATAAAATGGTATCCCCAATCCACTGAATACACCCCTCTGCTGTGGTGGTATATCGGATTTTAAATCCATACGATCGGGCCTGGAAAATCCATTGCATTGGGGTGGGATCTCTTTTGCCATTGGCCATGGTCATAAACCGCTTCATCATCTTTCCAATCAAATGATAATAACTAACGGTCTGCTCGCGGGCAACTGCTTCGGTAATCTCGTTGTTTTCTTGCAACCGCCGCATGGCTTTTTTCTTTTTCTCGTATGCTTTTTGAATAACCATTAATCGGGTTAATTTGATAACGGCGGAATATTTGGGCGTGTAATCCTCGGCATTTAATCAACCTCTATTGCTTTTTATGCTTAATATCGCTAATCCGCTAATAATGGCATTTTTATATTCGTTGTCTTGCAATGGATGGTTCAATAAATTAATATATAATTGTAATATTTCCTGTTGAATTGTTTTCATCCTTTTGATTTCCTCGTTACTTTTATACTCGCCGGTATCGTTCCTGTCCTCAT
>JAMFSA010000228.1 GCA_026225055.1 Mucilaginibacter xinganensis
GATTTGGGAAGCATGAGCATAGAAGATTTTAAAAAACAAATAATTAAAGAAATAACAGTATAACTTGGCATTAAACAAACCCTTCAATAGAGGACCAAGGCTTCCTTTTAAGAAAAAAGAAGCTGAACACAACATCAATCAATTTATAAAAGCTCCTGAAGTTCGCCTTGTGGGTGATAACGTGGAGCAAGGTATTTTTTCCTTACGGGATGCATTAGCGATTGCCCAGGAACAAGAACTGGACCTCGTTGAGATTTCGCCTAATGCTGTACCACCTGTTTGTAAGGTAACAGACTATAATAAGTTTGTTTACGAACAGAAGAAAAAGCTTAAGGAAATAAAAAGCAATGCCAAACAAACCGTTATTAAAGAAATAAGGTTTGGGCCGAATACTGATGACCATGACTTTGAGTTTAAACTTAAGCATGCCATTAAGTTTTTGGAGGCTGGCGAAAAGGTAAGAGCTTACGTTCACTTTAAAGGCCGTGCCATTGTTTACAAAGAACAGGGTGAAATATTACTGCTGCGCTTTGCACAGGCACTGGAAGAAGTAGGTAAGGTAGAGCAATTGCCAAAACTTGAAGGGAAACGGATGTTTTTAACCGTAGCTTCAAAAGGAGCTAAGAAATAGTTATTAGAATCAAGAGATAAGATTCAGGAAGCAAGAAGAAAAAATCTTGACTCTTAATTCTTGCCTCCTGACTCTTTCAAAAGAGAATTAATTAAATAATATATATATACAAACACGGTTATGCCAAAAATGAAAACCAATTCCAGTGCAAAAAAGCGTTTTACGCTTACTGGAACAGGTAAAATTGCAAGAAAGAACGCATACAAAAGCCACATCTTAACCAAGATGTCGACAAAACGTAAGCGTAACCTTACCCACACCAGTTTAGTTTCTGATGCGGATATGGGTAACGTTAAACGTATGCTTTGTATCGGGAAGTAATTAACAAATTTTAAAACCAGGTATTCGAGTATTAAAGACCGAAAGGCACTCACTACCAAAACGACAAAAAAATGCCACGTTCAGTTAACGCAGTCGCGTCGAGAAGACGCCGGAAAAAAGTGATGAACCTTGCCAAAGGGTATTGGGGATCACGCAGCAAGGTTTATACCGTTGCAAAAAACACAGTAGAAAAAGGTTTACAGTACGCTTATCGTGACCGTAAGACCAAGAAAAGAGAATTCAGGGCTTTATGGATACAACGTATTAACGCAGGTGCCCGTCAGCATGGAATTTCTTACTCACAATTAATAGGTAAGTTAGCCGTTAAAGAAATTGGTTTAAACCGTAAGGTATTAGCTGATTTAGCGATGAATCATCCGGATGCTTTCAAAGCAGTTATTGACGCTGTAAAATAAACTATAGACTCAATATTTAAAAGGCCTGCATAAATGCAGGCCTTTCTTGTTTTATAGCTATTTTGTATATTAGTGTAATATGCAGCTATTAAATTTCGATACAAATTTTAGCCTGGGAGTGGAGCCCGATGATAAGAAGATCAGGCTGATCGTTTATAGAAATGACCAGGAACTGATTTGCCGTAAAACAACCCTGACGGAAATAAAACGTTTTTTAGATGGTACTGAAGAACGATTATTTAAAGGTCGTTTGCAATTATTAAAAGACGGTAACCATATTCTCATAAAAGCTAAAAACGAAATTGCAGGTATAACAGATCGCCAGGCATTGTATAACTACCTGGCGAATGTATTGTGATTATAAATAGTTTATGCTGTCTGTTGCATAGTCGATATCCATATAGTGTTTGAAATTCTGCACATCCTTTTCCACCATCTTTTTAAATACAGGGTTAAATACACGTGCTATACTTGCACCAACAGTTCCTACAGGTGGCTGGTACGAAATTACAACATCTACACGTGTGCCTTCACCGTCTTCTGTATCTCTAAAGCGCACTTTGCCCGAATTGTCAAGTATTGAACCGGGTAACGAACGCCAGCCAATCATTTCATTAGGCTTATCTTTAACAACTTCCGCCTCCCAGCTTATACTGGCAACGCCTATAGGCAAGCGGAGCACCCAACGGGAGTGGTCATTATCTAAAAGTTCTACATTTTTAAGGTGGGTCATAAATAGGGGCAGATTATCAAATCTTCTCCAAAAATCATACACATCTTTACATGGCTTATTGATAATGAATGATGAACGGATATTGATATTAACGGGGTTCGCCATGTATTTATCAATTTGTGAATACAATTCACAATGCCCGGTAACCCCCCTGTTTAATAAATAGCCCCCTGCGCCAAGCTTTAGAATACTGGCGAAAGGACTTGAAAACAGGTTTTTAAATCCTGATATCCCCAGCTTAATACCTCCTGCAATAGAAGTATAACGCTCGGGCCATTTTAAGTTAATGTAATTGATTTCAGCGTCCTGGCCATCAGGCACAAGCACCAACACTTTATTTGTCATGATATAAATTTATACAACCATACAACCCTCAGATGTAAACAAAGTTTGCAATTTATCTCCAATAATTGCCACATTAATATAAATATAAGAGCCTCTTGCCATTACAAATACTTCTTGTACTTTTGCAATGCTTTAGGTTTTCCTGCGGATATATCGCCGGAAATTAAAAGGGAATATGGTGTAAATCCATAACTGTCCCGCAGCTGTAAGCTCCATAACCATAGTCTATATCAATTAGCCACTTTACTTATTAAGTAAGGGAAGGCGGGACGAAGGGGAGTAAGTCAGAAGACCTGCCAGAGCCATACTGTTATTCATAGCTTTCGGGGATTGAAGCTTGAATTGTGAATGCTCTTCTATAGGTGTTTCCATTTCAAAATTTTCCGTGTGTAAGCTGTGGGATTAAACTCGCAACAACATGAAAAAAACATACTTAATTTTTGTAGCAAGCCTGGGGCTTGCGCAAGTAGCATTACTTAGCACAGCGGTGCAAGCCCAGGACACCACCCGGGTACTTAACAATGTAGTGGTTACCGCCACCAGGTCTCCCAAAAAACAATCAGATATTGGCAGAGTTGTTACTGTTATTACAGCCGATCAGATCAATCACGCACAAGGAAAAACTTTACCTGAATTATTGAATACGGTACCTGGTATCACATTTTCAGGCGCTGAAAATGCTCCCGGAATAAGCTCTTCTCTGTATCTTAGAGGTGCGTCAACAGGTAATACGTTAATACTAATAGATGGTTTCCCGGTAAACAATGCTTCAGGTATTGATGGTAGTTACGATCTTAATGCTTTTCCATTAGATCAGATAGATCATATCGAGATATTAAAAGGGAGCGGTTCAACTTTATATGGGTCTGATGCTGTGGCTGGGGTAATTAATATTATTACAAAACATCCGAAAGATCAGGGGCTGAAAGGCAATGTACAACTTAGTGGTGGCACCTATAACACATTTACCGAATCGGCAGGAGTTAACGGAAAAGTGAACAACACAGGCATCGCCATAAATGTGTCTAATACTGATTCAAAAGGGTTCTCTGCTGCTACAGATACTACCGGAAAAGGAAATTTCAGGAAGGATGATTTCCATCAACGTGCAGCAAGTGTAAATCTTAATCAGCAGGTATCACAAAAATTCATATTGAACGGAAATTTGCAAAGCACCTACAATACCGGGCATTTACCTTATGGTGCATTTACCGATGATGAAAATTACAGTTATCAAAACACATTCTTATTTGCAGGTGTTGGAGGTAAACTTTTGTTGGATAAAGGAGCATTGAATTTTAACATTAGTCAAAATGATGTTTGGAATAAATATAATGATTTAGCCGGCCCGACTAATTATAATACCCCTTCTTATCAAAATAATTTAGGGAAAATAACTAATGTGGAGGCTGTTTTCAATTATGCACTATATAAACATTTGGATATAACCAGTGGTTTAGACTTTAAACATAATAGCACTAGTCAATATAGTACTTATGATACCATCGCCAATAAAACAGCACATAATAGCATTGGTAGTGTTTATACTTCATTGTTTTATAAATCATCTATCTTTCATATGGAGTTAGGAGGACGCTATAATATTGATAGTAAGTATGGAGACAATTTTACATACACTATAAATCCATCAATTTTATTGGCAGATCAATTTAAATTATTTGCTACCCTGGCATCTGCTTATAAAGCACCTACATTGTATCAGTTGTTTTCGCCTTACGGTAATATTAATTTAAATCCTGAAAAAACCACCTCATATGAAGCTGGGTTTGATTGGGAACTAATAAAAAATACACTATCATTCAATACGGTATTTTATAAATACAATACTAACGATGAAATCTATTTCCAAGGGGAATCTGCTGCTCCATTCGGAGTTTATAAAAACGGCGAATTTCAAAAAGATAAAGGTTTTGAAAGTGAGTTGAAATATAACGCTAAAAAACTTACTGCTTCAGCTTACGCAGCTTATGTAACCGGAAAACAGACTGATGAAAATGGGGTTGAAACCGCAAATTTATATCGCAGGCCTAAAAATACTTATGGAGTTAATGTTTACTATCAGTTTTTTGATAATTTTTCAGCGGGTTTAGATTATAAATACACCGGAGATAGGACAGACGAAAACTTTGCCACTTATCCAACCACGTTTGTAAATTTAAAACATTATAACTTGGTTAATGCGCATTTGCAATATAGTGCAAACAGCCATATCGGTTTATTCGCAGACGTAAAGAACTTATTTGATGCAAAATATACTGATTGGCTAGGTTATAATACCCGCGGGTTTAATTTTATGGCAGGAATAAAATATCAGATTAATTAAGCGTTTTTATTTGCACTGATAATAACGTAATTTTACTGCATAAATTAAATTATGTCACTACAAAAAATAAACACCCGCAATATTGTGCTTGTATTAATGATACTGGCAGCCGTTGCATTTCGTTTTGTGAGCTATGAGTATAAGTTTTTAAGCAACTTTACACCAGTTGGTGCTATAGCCTTATTTGGCGGCGCTTATTTTACCGATAAATGGAAGGCGTATGCCGTAGTATTATTAGCTTTATTTTTAAGTGATATTGGTATTAATTATCTGTACACTTCAAAGCTCGTATTTTGGTATAGTGGTTCTGCTTTAGTGTATCTAACATTTGCCATAATGGTATTTATTGGTTCATTAATAAAGAAAGCAAATGTTTTAAATGTAGCCTTGGCTTCATTAGTATCGGTGGTGATCCACTGGTTAATAATTGATATGCCGTGGTTATACGGAACATTATACCCACATACCATTGCTGGTTATGGCCAATCACTAGTTGCAGCTATACCATTTGAAAAAAACATGGTTTTGGGTGACGCACTGTTTTGCGCCTTGTTATTCGGCGGCTTTGAATTAGCGCAAAGTAAATACATTGTATTACGCAGTAATAAACAATTAGCAGTTTAATACAAGTTATTCAAACGTAAAAGCCGTTTCATGTAGTAATGAAACGGCTTTTACGTTTAAAACGATCACGTATTTAAGTTGTTTTATATCGAAAGTATATACCTTTATCTAAAATAAGATATCTATGAAAGCATTTTTGGGAATGGGCCTGTTAGGTTCAAATTTTGTTAAAGCGATGATCAAGCATGGCGATGAGGTACAGGTTTGGAATCGTACCGTCGCTAAAGCAAAAGCATTGGAAGAATTCGGCGCCAAAGCATTTGACGATGTTGCAGATGCTGTAAAAGGAGCGGATGTTATCCACCTGACTTTGAAAGATGACGATACCGTTAATGAGGTACTGTCGGCAGCAAGCAAAGGATTTAGCCCGGGTGCCACCATTATCGATCATACCACTACCTCTGCAAAAGGCGCTATTGAAAGAACTGCTGAGTGGAAAGAAAAGGGATTTACCTATCTGCATGCACCTGTATTTATGGGTCCTCCAAATGCGCTGGAAAGTACCGGAACAATGCTTGTTTCAGGCGATCAGGATGTGATCAGCAGGGTAGAACCTGAGTTATCAAAAATGACTGGAAAGGTGCTTAATTTAGGTCCAAACGAAGGTAAAGCTGCCGGAATGAAACTGATAGGTAACTTATTTTTATTGACATTAACCGCTGGTATTTCTGATACATTAGCTTTAGCTAAAGCCTTAGATATTCCTGCTGCTGATGTTTCCACGTTGTTCGACTCATGGAACCCTGCCGCAGTAATGCCGGCGCGACTTAAGAAAATAACCGAAGGCAATTTCTCGAACGCGTCGTGGGAATTAAGTATGGCCCGTAAAGACGCAGGCCTGATGCTACAGACAGCAAAAGATAATGATATCAAACTGGCTGTAATTCCCGCTATAGCTGCAGAAATGGATAGCTGGATTGAGAAAGGCTATGGTAATAGCGACTGGAGCGTGATCGCGAAAGATAATATATAATCGTCCTCACCGTAGAGACACAATACTTTGTGTCTCTTTATAACATATCACGTAGAGACGCAATATTTTGCGTCTCTTTATAATTTTAATCAGAGATGCAAAATATTGCGTCACCACAACAGGTAAATGAAAAAGATAGTTATCCTTACCGGAGCAGGAATAAGCGCGGAGAGCGGCTTAAAAACCTTTAGGGATAGTGATGGGCTATGGGAAGGTTATAACATTGAGGATGTAGCCACGCCCGGAGCCTGGCAACGTAACCCGGAGTTGGTGCAGCAATTTTATAACGAACGCCGTAAATCGGTACTGGAAGCTAAACCTAACACAGCGCACTATGCGTTAGCCACTTTGGAAGAAAAATATGAGGTGACCATCATCACTCAAAATATTGATGACCTGCATGAAAGGGGAGGTTCAACCAATGTAATACACCTTCATGGTATTATCACCAGGTCGCAATCGAGTATCAATCCTGAACTTACTTATCCAATAGATGGATGGGAGTTAACTATGGATGAGGTTTGCGAACTTGGTTCACCACTACGTGCCCATGTAGTTTGGTTTGGCGAAGATGTGCCTATGATTGAAACAGCCGCCAAAATTTGCGCTAAGGCTGATATATTTATTTTAACCGGTACCTCGCTGGCTGTATATCCTGCTGCGGGACTGATTAACTATGTACCCAACTACGTTCCAAAATATATTATCGATCCTAATATCCCTCATGTGCGACAAACTAATGTCATCAAAATTCAGGAGAAAGCCTCAGTTGGTGTACCTGCATTAGTTGATCGGCTTTTGAATAGCAGTGTAATTGACTAATAATAATCATATATCAAGTAAATCCTTTAATCCCATAAAAATCATGGTTCACTCATGTATTTTCAATTGGAGCGGTGGTAAAGACAGTTCATTAGCTCTCTATCATTGCCTTCGCGACCCTCAAATAAATATTAAATACCTCGTTACAACAGTTAATGATGCTGTTGATAGGATTTCGATGCATGGTGTTCGCGTAGAATTATTGATAAAACAGGCAGAAAGCATCGGCATACCATTATACCAGATCCGCTTGCCCGAAATGCCGGGTATGAAAGAGTATGACGAAATTATGCACCAGCATTTAAGTCAGTTTCAGTCTGAAGGTATTACTCATTCTATTTTTGGCGATATTTTTTTGGAAGATCTAAAAAACTATCGCGATGCGCGATTGGCAGAAGTTGGAATGACAGGCATATATCCATTGTGGAAACGTGACACATATGAATTGATAAATGAGTTTTTAGATTTAGGGTTTGGCACTGTAATCGCATGCACCCAAGAGCGGTTGGAGTACATAGTTGGAAAAGAAATAAATCCTGATCTTATTGACACGCTACCTGCCGACGTTGATGTTTGTGGCGAAAACGGCGAGTTCCATACTTTCGCATTTAAAGGCCCCATATTTTCAACAGAGATAAAATATAAAACAGGTGAAAAGGTATTTAAGGAATACAATGCCCCCAGGGACGCGAACGACAGCTGTACCGCAGCGAGTGATAAAAAATATTCAGGATTTTGGTATTGTGATTTATTAACGGAATAACAACCTGGGGCTTGGTTGTTGTTTTTGATTTATTCGCGCCGATAAATAGATAAGGGATGATTTAAAATTGAACTGTTTTTTTAATTAAATAATTATTATTCATCAAAACCTGTATCCATTTTCAGGATATTTTCAACCAGCTTGTCATAAACATCACTGGCTATAAACTCAATAAAATTACCGTCGGCCCTTTTAACATTCATGGTTATCTGGGGATAGGTGTCAACCTCTTCAATACAGGCTATGTTGTTTATATTTATCAACTTCATACCCTGGTTTGTTTGCATATTATAAAATTGTTTGCTACTTGCCATATCTAAAAATAAAGGTTTTAACCTTAATCATGAAAAAAAATGTTTGTAGCGAATTAATTAGATATACTAAAGCAAGCCGAATAAAATTTTGTTTGTGGTAATATTTTATTGTTTATCAATCGATTGTGTTGTTTATATAAACCTTAATATTAAAACAAAATAGGAATATCTTTTCCTGGAAGATAAATCAACCAAATATAATTCTGAATAGAGGATGTTTAGTATATAAAGTGCTATTAAACAATATATTATATAATTTATATAGCTAATAGTTATACCTGAAATAAGTTTCTTTGTAATCCATGCGCATTTCTGCAAATCTGGTAGCTACAGATCTTAAAAACACCTCATCCAGTAATTCAAACACACTATTTACACCATCTGTAAGGTCTATTTCAGGTACCTTATAACTTTGCTCAAGGCTCCCTTGCTCTATCTTGATAATAAACTTCTGGTTCATATTCAGAATTGATATTTTAAAATCAGGGTGAGGTAGTTCTGCTATTATTCTCATTTTATTTGTTTTTAGATCGATCCTTCCAGTGGATCAATGCCATTTATTGTGCCGAAACTTGCAATAGGTTTAAATCGTGCGAAAAGCTCTTCGCTGTACCATTTCTCAAGTCGTGTTTTTTTAATTACTTCAGCATGTTCTTTTGAAGCATAGGCAAATGCTTTTACATCATCAATGCTTTGCCAAACAGAAAAAGTAGCCTGTCTATAAACCGGTGCTTCACCTACGCCGAATGAGGTTATGAAACCCGGCGCATCCTTCATTAATGACGCTACGCTATCAACATTGGCCCAAAAACTTTTCAATCTGTTTATCCTGATAGTTGCCCGGGTTAAAACCGCTATAGGGCCTGCATAATCCTTTATATCTGTATTTCCGAAAGGCTCTTTATTATCCCATTTGCCATGACTTTGTAGTGGCTCGCACAATATTGTCCATTGCTCATAGGTGAACATATTCCACCAGCGTTTTACGAATGACTTTCTATAAAATCTGTTAAAATCTTCCTGACTGCCCCAAACTGCTAATAATCCCCATTGCTGCCAATCGGGCTGCAGGTCAAATGTGCCGTTCCGTCCGCTGCCCAATAATTTCCAAAATGAACAACCCTTTTGCAATGATAACGGTAACCGATGTATGGCCATGGCAAAAAGTGCCACAGGTATAAATGCTTTACGATAGCGGACGATGGTAAGACTTACTATCATTGATGCGAAATAAAAGATTAAATATGAGATTTATCTTATTTAATTGTAATAGTTCATCCTTATTTTTGCGATATGGCAGAAGATTTAACCATCATACATACAGCTGATAAAACAGCGCAATATCAATCATTAATACCGCAAATTGAGGCGTTAATAACAGGTGAAGACGATCTTGTTGCAAACCTGGCCAATATTTGCGCGGCTTTAAAAGAACAATTTAAATGGTTTTGGGTTGGTTTTTATATGGTAAAAAATAGCGAGTTGGTTTTAGGGCCATTCCAGGGGCCGGTTGCCTGTACACGTATTGCTAAAGGTAAAGGCGTATGTGGCGCGGCCTGGCAGCAAGCCGAAACATTGATAGTGCCTGATGTTGATGAATTCCAAGGACACATTGCCTGTAGCTCATTATCGCGTTCCGAAATAGTGTTACCTCTATTTCATAACAACGAAGTAATTGGTGTGCTTGATGTAGATAGTGAACATGTTGCTCATTTTGATGAAACCGATGCTTTGTACCTGGAGCATATTGTAAACCTGCTTAAATTTTAATGAGCACCGTATTTTTAATTGCAGGCTTGGGCGCCGATACAAGGCTATACAACAACATTGAGATTCCTTCAGGTTATGAAGTAATTCCTGTTGATTGGATCGAACCCAATAAAACTGATACTTTAAAAATGTATGCTCAAAAACTTATCTATCAATACAATATAACAAGAGGCTCAATTGTTATTGGTACGTCATTAGGAGGGATGCTGACTATTGAAATAGGTAAGTTAGTGCCCCTTAACAAAGCCATATTAATATCCAGTATTAAAACAATTGACGAAGCTCCGGGGTATTTTAAAGTTTTCAAAAAATTACCCGTATTCAAAATACTCCCTGGAAAAATATTCAATTCGATGGGTTTTATGATCAAACCTTTATTTGGGAAAATGACCGATGGCGATGCCTGGCTATTGAATGATATGTTGAGCAACACGTCACCTGCGTTTATGAAATGGGCAATGGGTGCGGTTGTGAAATGGGATAATAAAACCATCCCGCCAAATGTGTACCATATTCATGGCGATAAGGACCTGGTGTTCCCGTACAAAAACATAAAAAATACTGAGCTCGTTAAAGGTGGAACGCACATAATGGTTTACAATATGGCCAAACAGGTGAATAAATTATTAAAGAATATACTCAAAAAGTGAAACTGCCCGAATCATTCTATCTTAATCCCGATGTGTTGTACCTAAGCAGAAACCTGCTCGGTAAGTATTTATTTACTTATATTGATGGTGTAACTACTGGTGGATATATTATTGAAACAGAAGCTTATAATGGCATTATTGATCGTGCTTCACATTCATTTGGCAACCGGATAACCCCGCGCACTAAAATCATGTTTATGCAGGGCGGTATTGCCTATGTGTATCTGTGCTATGGCATACACGAAATGTTCAATGTGGTAACTTCTGTCGAAGGTCAGCCGCATGCTATACTTATTCGTGCCATACAGCCAACTGAAGGATTGGATGTAATGCTATATAGGCGAAATATGCTTAAATTAAAACCCAACATAACATCAGGGCCGGGATCAGTAGCCAAAGCTCTGGGTATTACACGCAACATCAATGCTATTAGTTTACAAAGTGATGTTTTGTGGATAGAAGACAGGGGCTTAACTTTTAAAGATGAAGAGATAGCAGCAGTTCCACGCGTTGGTGTTGATTATGCTGGTGATGACGCATCATTGCCATATCGCTTTTATGTAAAAGGAAGTCCGTACGTAAGTAAGCCTAACAAATAGCCGATCTCATTGCTCTTTTTTGTAATATTGACCGATGGATTATCAAAATACTTTGGCCTTTGCCACTCAGCTCGATGAACAGGATCCACTAAAGGATTTTCGCGGTAAGTTTTTAATCCCGCAGCATGGCGGGCGCGATGCAATTTACCTTTGTGGTAATTCACTTGGATTGCAGCCTGCATCAGCACAACAATATATTACTACACAGCTTAATGCCTGGCAGCAGCTTGGGGTTGAGGGTTGGTTTAATGGAGATGATCCATGGCTCAGCTATCACAAACAGCTTACCAGTACGCTTTCAGCTATCGTAGGTGCTACAGAAAATGAAGTTACCGTGATGAACTCACTTACAGTAAATCTTCATTTATTAATGGTAAGTTTCTATAAACCAAAAGATAAAAGATATAAAATTATAATGGAGGGTGGTGCTTTCCCTTCAGATCAATATGCATTGGAGAGCCAGGTAAAGTTTCACGGTTATGACCCCAAAGATGCAATTATTGAGATCTTTCCGCGCGATGGTGAGGATATTTTAAGGACTGAAGACATCCTGGAAACTATAAATAACAATGCCGATGAACTGGCGCTGGTACTCTTCAGTGGGATAAATTATTACACAGGCCAGTTTTTTGATATAGAGGCCATAACGAAAGCTGCTAATCAAGCGGGCGCAATTGCTGGGTTCGATCTGGCGCATGCAGCCGGTAATGTACCTGTAAAACTGCATGATTGGAATGTTGATTTCGCATGCTGGTGTTCCTACAAATACATGAATTCCGGTCCGGGTGGTATAAGCGGCATTTTTGTGCATGAAAAGCATTTTGAGGATAAAACCCTTAACAGATTTGCGGGCTGGTGGGGATACAGGCAGGACAAACGTTTTTTAATGGCGCCCGGTTTCCAGGCCGAGCAAGGGGCCGATGGCTGGCAGGTAAGCACGCCGCCAATTATGCTGCTGGCCCTTCACAAGGCCTCTCTTGATATTTTTGAACAAGCCGGTGGGATAGAAGCCCTCCGAGCAAAAAGCAAACTGCTAACGGGTTATTTTGAGTTTATGTTGAATGAGATCAATAGCAGTTTCGGCAAAGAAATATTTAAGATCATCACACCAAAAAATAAAAACGACCGTGGGTGCCAACTTTCCATAGTTTGCAGCCACAAAGCCCGTGAAATATTCGATTATCTGACTATAAACGGTGTAATTGGCGATTGGCGCGAACCGAACGTTATCAGGCTAAGTCCTGTGCCACTTTATAATTCGTTTAAAGACGTTTTTAACGCTGGCGATATTGCGGACATTGGCTATTAAAGAAATTGGCTTATAATGACTCAATTATGCTCAAAATAGCTTATAATCCCATATATGCTCATCCTTTACCCGAAGGGCATCGTTTCCCGATGCTTAAATATGAGCTGATACCCGCACAGCTATTGCACGAAGGATTGATAAAAGAAGAGAATCTGTTTTCTCCCGGTTTGCTGGATGAGGAAGTGATCTTATGGACACACGATGAAAACTACTGGCAGCAACTACGCGATCTTACTTTACCGCCCAGAGAGCAAAGGCGCATTGGCTTTCCGTTATCGGCACAATTAATTGAACGTGAAATAAGGATTGGCAAAGGAACTATTGACGGCTGTTATTATGCATTTGAGCACGGTGTAACTTTTAACGTTGCCGGAGGCACGCATCATGCCGGTACAAACTGGGGCGAAGGATTTTGCTTATTGAACGATCAGGCAATGGCTGCTAATTATTTGTTAAATAATAAATTAGCTTCCTCTATTTTAATAATTGATTTAGATGTACATCAGGGCAATGGAACCGCCCAGATCTTTGAAAATGAACCAAGAGTGTTTACTTTTTCGATGCACGGCGCTAATAATTTCCCTTTCAGAAAGGAGCGGTCTGATCTGGATATCCCGTTGCCAAATGGTATCACAGACAATGAATACCTACAACTACTATACGATACCTTACCAAAAATCATCAACCAGCAAAAGCCCGATTTTATATTTTATTTATCAGGGGTTGATGTGTTGCAATCAGATAAACTGGGCAAGCTTGCTTTAACGCGCGAAGCCTGTAAACACCGTGATCAATTTGTGTTTGAACAATGCATCAAACACCAAATACCTGTGCAGGTAAGTATGGGAGGTGGCTATTCACCACAGATCAAGGATATTGTTGAGGCGCATTGTAATACTTTCCGGGTTGCAAATCAGCTTTACTTTTAAGGCCGATACCTCATATGGTTTGATAACGGTACCGTTTGCTCATAAACTGAAAACGGAAAAATAACAGAACTGCGGATACCAGCAAGCCTAATACCAAGCCACACCAAATGCCCTGTGCACCCCAGTTTAAATGCATCCCCAGGTAATAGCCCACCGGCAAGCCGACCACCCAATAAGCTAAAAATGTAATGAAAGTTGGAATATTAACATCACCCATACCTCGCAAAATACCAAGCCCTACAACCTGTGCCCCATCAAATAATTGAAACACCGCGGCAATTATAAGTAACTGTGCTGCAAAGGTTATTACATTCTTATCTGTAGTATAAATATATGGCAATATGTTGTTGCCGAGGCTAAATAACAGAGCCGTGCAACACATAATAATGATGACAATATGATAGCTGGAAATGGCTGATGATCTTAAACTATCGTGATCCTTAACCCCATAATAATTACCTGCCCGTATAGTAGCAGCCGCACCAACACCGCTCGATATCATATACGTAAGAGCTGCCAGATTAATTGCAACCTGGTGCGCCGCCTGTTGTATCGGGCCAATGGTGCCTATTAAAAGAGCAGCCCCGCTAAAGGCACTTAGTTCAAAAGTATATTGCAGGGCAACAGGAGTTCCTATCTGCATAATCTTTAATCCACGGATATAGTTTATGCTGTTAACAGTAAATCCTTTTAAGTACACCTTGAATTTTTGAGCGCGGAAAACGTAAAATCCCATTACAATAGCCATCAAACAACGATCGATGAGTGTGCTATAACCAACACCCTTTATTCCCATTGGCGCAACACCGAACATACCTTTCACAAAAATGATTCCCACTATAATGTTGAGGATATTACCACTCACGGATATCACCATAGCCTGTTTGGTGAACCCCAAGCCTTCGGCAAATTGTTTAAAGGTATTATAGATCAGCATGGGGATAATTGATAATCCCAGCAAAAACAAATAAGGTTTGGCCTGTGTAACAACCGCCGGCGATTGATGCAGATGGTTTAAAACATATACCGATCCGAAATACAGTCCCAAAAAAAGAATTATACTGCTGATGATATTTATAAATAAACTATTCGCAAGCAATTTACCGCAGGCCGCAAATTCTTTCCTGCCGTTGTGCTGCGCGATAAGAGGAGTGAGGCCATAAGAAATACCCAGGCCGATCACCATAGGTAAAACAAAAATGCTGTTTACCAATGATACCGCTGCTAAACTAATAGTTCCGGAAAAATGCCCAACTATAATACTATCAGATGTTTGAACCAGTGTATGCCCCAGCTGCGATATGATAACAGGTACAGCCAGCTTAAGGTTATCGCGGTAATGTGGTTTATATTTAAGGTAGAGGTTTTTCATGGTTAAGCAGTAAACGGTGAGTAGCTATGGTTTTGTAAGTCTTATAATTTCATCACTTACTATTCACCATTTACAAATTTAAATCGCCGTATAATATTCCTCTTTTTCTGTTGTATGTATCCGTATAATGCCTGATAATACCAGGTCGACTAAAATACGTTGTGCCCGTTTACGTGTTAAATTAAGTAACTGGCAATATTCCTTAACAGTTATCCGGTTGCTTTTTTCAAGATAGGCTAACAGGCTCTTTTCTTTATCCGAATATTCTATCAATACGCCTTTATCGCTCGAGGAATGTTTCAGTACATCAACCACAATTTTACTGGCCAATACGCTTTTATCCTGCACCCGTACATATACCCACCATTTACCATCTTCTGCCAGTGCATAATGTGGCTTTAGGGTGCTTTCAGGTATATTAACTATCAGCACCAGCTTATCATCAACGTAAACCTCTTCAAACTCGGGTTCCAGCGCCGGGCGACTAAAAAAATGACAAGCGCGCGTTATCATATAACGTTCCTCATCCTCAGATTTTACACCTTTAATTGTTCCATCATCGGCAACACCAATAAGTAAACGTCCACCTTTATTATTGGCGAAGGAGACCATGGTACGTGCTATTTTTTCGCAACTGGATATTGTTTTTTTAAAGTCGAGCGACACACCTTCTCCTTCAAAAATCAGTTTTTTGATATTCATATTCACTTAGGCTCTCCGTCGGTTTTAAAGGGTTTATAAATTCCAAGCCAGCTTTCAGGATTATTTATAGTTATAAAACCAAATTGGTTATATAATCCATGTGCATCGGCAGTTGCAAGCAGCCACCGCCTTAATCCCTGCAGATCCGGGTGCGACAAAATGGTTTGCATTAGCCATTTTGATAGCCCCAACTGCCGGAAATCTTCCAATATGAAAACATCGCAAAGGTAGGCAAACGTGGCCTTATCGGTAATCACACGTGCAAAGCCAACCTGTTTATCACCTTTGTAAATACCAAAGCACATAGAGCTCTCTATTGATTCTTTTACCTTTTCAACAGGTATGCCTTTTGACCAATATGATTCCTTACTTAAATAATTATAGATCATATCAAAATCAAGCAGACTTTTGTCTGTTGAGATTTTAAATCCTTTTTTCAGGAAAGCTTCATCATTTATCACTGTTTGCATTTTCTGTAAAATTCAAATTACGCATGTATATTTCATTCAGCACCGAGGCTACAAGTACGCCATTTTTATCAAAAATATTTATGGGGTAGGTCCTGGTATATTTGCCTATGGTGTTTAATATTTCTTCCGCCTCAGTAATTTCGGATTCATTCAGCTCTATTTTAAAAGACAAACTGTTATGGCCTGGTTTTAAAAACTTTATTTCGGATGATTTTGCCCAAGCTTTGATATTATACCCCTTATGGCTAAGTATCTGGTGAAAGAGTACAGGATAAAACGGATCGGCCGCTGAAAAAATTGTTCCGCCAAAGATGGAATCATTATAATTCCTGTTCCACATGCTTTTAGTGATCTTTACCTCAACACCCCGAAAGCCTTCATCAAATTTAACAACCCAAATGCGCTGAAAAAATAAAGGGGGATAAAAACGCATTACCCATTTTAATGAATTTTCTGAGACCGGCATAAGCCTTAAATATCAGAAATTAGAATTAAAATGATGCGTATAAGATTAGAATTTCATTAAAATAGTTTTTAACAAAGCAATTACCAGACTAATTTATAACCAATTCCGCGTATGTTGATGAGCTGGATATTAGGGTCTGCTTCAAGATGACGGCGTAGTTTGGTGATGAAGACATCCAGACTGCGGGCATTAAAAATATTATCATTACCCCATATTTTTTGAAGGAGAACTTTGCGTGGAACTGACTCCATATTAGGCTGACAGAGCTGATGCAGCACAGCACTTTCACGGGCGGTTAAATGTATTGTGCTATTATTATGCTGAATAGTATTTTTTGTGGGATTAAATAAAATGTCGCCTATTTTAACAAGTTCATGATCTGCTTTAGCTGCTTTCGTTATATCATCATGTGTTCGCTTGGCTCTTAATAAAGCCTTTATTCTCACTATTAATTCTTCAACGCTGAATGGCTTTTTTAAATAATCGTTGGCACCAATTTCAAAGCCGTTAACCACATCCTTAATTTGCGAACGCGCGGTTATAAATATTATAGGTGTGTTTGTATCGGTTTCACGTATTTGCCTGGCTACTTCAAAACCATCAATTTTGGGCATCATAACATCAAGCGCTAATACATCAGGTTTAAACTTCTTGTATTGTTCAATAGCCTGTTCGCCGTTTGCGCATAATATCACTTTAAAATTACGTTCCTCAAGACTCTCACGTACAATGTGAGCCAATGCTATTTCATCCTCCGCTAATAAAACCGTTATATCATCCATTGCTTAAAGGTATGGAAACAATAAATTCACTGCCTGCATTAATTTCGCTTTTTACACTAATTGTACCTCCGTGCGCTTCAATTATATATTTTGAATAGCTTAACCCAAGGCCCGTACCTTTTACATTGTGTACATTACCTGTAGGTACGCGATGAAACTTATCAAATATCTGATTGATATGATCTGCAGGTATGCCTATACCGTTATCTTTTACAGAAAAAACCACGTTCTTGTTTTGTTTGAAACAGTTAATAATTATATCTACAGGCTCATTACTGTATTTAA
>JAMFSA010000229.1 GCA_026225055.1 Mucilaginibacter xinganensis
ATGATGGACATTTTTTCGCCCACCAGCGCGTTCATCAGGGTTGATTTCCCTGCGTTGGGCTTTCCAATAATGCTTACAAAACCAGCTCTGTGGGTCATAAAAAAATAAATGAAATAATATTTGGACTGCAAAGAAACGAATTATATCTTTGCAGTCCAATTTAAACAGGATGTAAATTGCATTTTTGGTTTAAATGGCACACTTTTCGCAGTAATGAAGCGGATCGTAATAATAAAAACAGTGCGGGATGGAGCAGTTGGTAGCTCGTCGGGCTCATAACCCGAAGGTCGTAGGTTCGAGTCCTGCTCCCGCTACCCAGATAAATTAGAAAGCCTCGAGTCTTTTGACTTGAGGCTTTCGTTTTCTAATAGCGTGATAATGCTATTTCAATAGTAATAATAAAACGTTTCGGAGTTATGCCCGTAATGTAATACCAAATAAAAAACAGTGCGGGATGGAGCAGTTGGTAGCTCGTCGGGCTCATAACCCGAAGGTCGTAAGTTCGAGTCTTGCTCCCGCTACCCAGAGTAAAATAAGAAAGCCTTTAACGAAAGTTAGAGGCTTTTTTGCGTTTTGGGGTGATCAGTTAGAGACTAATGGCATATGAGTCTGAAATTATTAACTTCGGACAGCACACAGATAAATAAACTTAGCGAACATTTATGAAAAACAATCAAAAAAATTTTGCGTGGATAGCGGCTATAGCAATTTTAACGCTTTGTGGTTTTTCATGTTTTAATAATCAAAATGACAGCGATTTCGAAAAAGAAATGGTTAGAACTTTGAATTTGAAACTCGTCAATTCGGATTCGATATACAATACCACAGATTTGCGGGTTTTAGGCGATACAATAGTGGGACACTCTAATAATAACCTTAAAAGCCCGGGATTTTATTTTATACAAAATTTGAAAGACCTAAGTAAAAAAAGATTGATAAAACGAAATATCCTTGAAACAAATAATGAAGCAGCTTGCATAACATGCGTTACCCCAATTGAAAAGGTTTCAAATGGGTGCCTTTTTTTTCTAGAGTTTGGAAGAAACACAGTTATACAATTGTGCAATGATTCTTCAGCAACCCGATTTTTCGACAAAGAACATGATTCAATTCTTAATGTAAACAAAGTACGTTTTTTTAAAAACTTAGCTGTGCTGGACGCTTTTAATGGAATCTTCATATATGATCTCAATACCCAAAAGCTGCTGTGGAAACAAAACCATTCAATAAATATTGGCTTAATGAGTATTTTCAATTCCAAATTAATTTATACATACGCTATTAAGGATAGGCCCCAGATTACAACATTTATAACCTGTATAGACCTAAACACATTAAAAGTAATTTGGGAAAACAAATTTGACGGTGATCTCACTTATTCAGCGACTTGGCAGGATAGTCAACAGTATTACAATATAATTGAAAATAGTGCTTATCAAATTGCTGTGCCTTTGTATCACAGTTTTCAGGTAATTGACATAAATACGGGTAAAAGTATAATTAGTTTACCGGAAAATAATAATTCAAGCTTTTCTCCAAGTTTTATTTTCGATCAAGATAAAGTCTTTATAAACTATTCAGTCACCCTCAAGTGTTATGACTTGAGCTCGAAAAATAAAATATGGGAACTGCCTGCATTTTATCTCCAAGGGTCATACAAAAAATTTCTTATTGGTCAATCTGTCGATACGAAAAACTATCAGATTGTTGACAAATCCAATGGAAAAATATTGTACAATATTCAGAACCCTGACTTAAGGCGAAGAAACGTTCGATTTATAGGAAAATATATACTTTTGAACAATAAGGATTTATACGAATAAATAGCATAAAGATGAGTAGTGATTTTTTCCTTAAATGGTTCGACTTTAGTCCTGCTCCTTCTACCCAAGAAAGTTAAAAGGTCTTAAGAGATGATCTAAGGCCTTTTAAAAAGTTTAGAAAGAGGTACGCCTCGAGACACACAGGTCTGATCTTCGAGGCATACAATAATATCTGTAAGTTATTGTAAATCATTTTATAATGCTAGTTCTCTGATTTGTCAATTTTTAAGTATTCGAAAGACTTTACGGACAGGTGCAGACACTTACCCGGGCAGAGTGGTAAAATTATCAGCAAATTTCTGCTAAATTGGCCGTTAATTATGAAGGCATTATTTTTAGTTATCTGTTTAACTGCTTTTTCTCATTTGTGTTTCGCACAACAAACATATGCCCCTGCCGCGCCTTTGCCTGCCAGGAATTTGGCCATGTATGGCAGAGGTTTATATCCGGGCGATGATACAACTTATAGATTACTGAAAAACAGCGGCTTTAATACCCTGCTGTTATCTAGTTTTTATATTCATGCAGATGGAGACCTGTATTCTGGTGATTCTCATCAACCCATTATTCATAACGGCAAATGGGTGGGAGATTCTTCTTATGTGAGAAGGGTTATTGATCTCAAAAAAAAATCTTCTATCTCCCGGGTTGAAATTTTACTGGAAGGGCGTTGGTATGGGCAGCCGCCAAACACCTATGATTTTATCCGTGACTGGTATGATCCAACTAAGACGGTGCCAGGTATCGTGACCGGTATTGGTGAGCAAAGTACGTTATATAATATCTGTAAGGTATTAAAAGAAGTGCTGGGTGCCGATGCATTTTGTATTGATGACGAGTCTGTGTATGACAGCCCTTCTATTATTGCTATGGGCAAGATTGCGGCAAAATTAAATATGCATATGACGTTATGCCCTTTTAGAGGATACACTTATTGGGGCGATATTCTAAAATCATCAGATGTAAATGTGGTTGATGCATTGTATTTACAGTGTTATGATGGTGGCGTAAATAACGAAATAAAAGACTGGGTAGCAGCGCTGAAACCTAAGCAACCGATATATCCGATATTTATAGTACGTGGTTCATTTAGCACATGCGACACTTATAAAGGAAGTAAATCAGTAGCGGAGATCAAGACCCAGTTAAAAGGATTTAAGAGGGACTATCCGGAAATGAGCGGTGCAGCGATATGGCAGGTGGAAGATGTGAAAAATTTCGTTATGATGGGATGTGCTGTAAAGGAGCCGTCGTCGGGAAGTGCGAAAAGTGTAGCCGAATTTTTGAGTCAGTTGAAGAAGGCTTTGAAAAGCGAGTTGTAGTAGACACCGATTGGGGCTATCCAGAGTAAAAGAAAGTCTTTAACGAATTTAGAGGCTTTTTTGCGTTTGATGTACAAGCAGAATGCTTGTTATATTTTTTAGATCGAAGTTCGCTGCGCTAAACTTCGACTAGTGTGTGTCGCTTCATTGCTAAGAGTTCAGAATCGCAAACTTTCATAATTTTATTTGTGCCCTTGTCAGTGCGAATTACAATAAATACTTCTCTTAGCATAAGTTAATATTTTTAATGGTTAAAAGTCAAATAAAAAAATAATTTTCTTTCCCTATTGGATTTTCGTAGGAGATACGCTTTGTAAATGCTAAAAATCGCAAGACCTCTTTGAGAGATGATGCAGCAGCATATTAAAAACTATTTGTCGATATACAGTTTAGTATATTTAATTTGATGTCCGGCTTCTTCACCAATTAATAAATCGTTATTAACAACGTTTAATGTATTCAAAACTTTACGAGTATCATCAGGTTGAACCGCAGTTTTCCAAAATGTTATTTTATTAGTCGAAGGGTCATATTCAAACTCCTTTAAATCAAACCAATGTTGACCCATTATATAGTATTTACCATCTTCTCTAATTTCGCATTCTTCCGACCCCGTACTATTAGGACTATTCCATTCATTTTTCCAATGCCCTATCAAAAAATCCAAGCTGATTTTTTTTGAAGCGTATCTATTCTTTAATCTCCACCAGTAGGCTACACCAATAATAAATATTATAACAAAAGTAAATACAGGAATTTTAATACTATATGCAAGGGCATTCCATACCCATACCCAAAAGGGATTTGTAAATGATAAATCGAATTGATTAAAGTTAATACTTAAAAGTATCGTAACTAATATTGTGATGAAAGCCAGAAAACCTGCATTTTGGTTGCACCATTTAATAAATTTATTTAGTAAATTGATTTTAATCATGTGAAAAGATTTCAAGGTAAAGTAAATATAAGTGTAAATATTGGGTTCAAATCATCCCAACTTTGTTTCAACATATCGACAAGTCGCAATTAACCCCTTAACTTGTCCTTTTTGCACCTGTGTATGTACGTGGCATTGCTGTACCTTTGAATAAACTAAATCAAAAAAACTTATGGCAACTCAAATTTTTTTGAACCTGGCTGTTAAAGACCTCAATAGGTCTGTAGAGTTTTTCACCAAGCTTGGTTATACTTTTAACCCGCAATTTTCCAACGAGAAAGCAACCTGCATGATCATCAGTGATACCATTTACGTAATGCTGCTTACAGAAACTTTTTTCCAGACTTTTACTAGAAAGGAAATTGTAAATGCCCACAAAGCGGTTGAGTGCTTTATTTGCTTATCTACCGATAGTAAAGATGCCGTTAACGAAATGGTAAACAAAGCAGAAGCAGCGGGTGCAACGATACCTGATCCGGCCACCGACTACGGCTTTATGTACCAGCATAGCTTTGAGGACCTCGATGGGCACCGCTGGGAATTTATGTGGATGGACCCTGCAGGAATGCCGGAGCATTTGGGGTAACGTATGATAGCTTCAAAAGGTAAATCTTATAGGTTCGGAACGGGATAATAATTCACCAATAAATATTAGCGGGTATAATTATAGCTGGTTTTGGTTTTTACAGTTCTGGTTTTGTTATCTACTGTTTGCAGAATAACAATTTCGGTATCAAATGATAGTATTGATGAGCTTAACTCGGTAATGATAGCGGTTTCGCTAATGATATTATTACTGAACACTATTGCCTTTGCAGGAGCAAGAGTGGTATCAAGCCATAAACTGCCTATAAAGAAGGGTTTCATGGTAAGAACGCTGTCTGTAACGCTGTATTTGCCCACGTACCCTGCCGAACCGGTTTCTCCCAGGGAGATAAGGGAGCCGCCTAAACTAAATACTGCTGTAGCTGTATCAGTACCATCACTACTAAACGATATACTGGGCGTCGATTTGTCGCCTACAGAGCTTTGTTGCGACACCTGTGGTATATCATTTATATAAGTAACGATATGCTGCGTTTGCAGTTTCCATTTGCCAGCGATCAGATTCTGCTTCGTTTTAACAGGCTTGCCGCCGCAGGCACAAATAAAACTAATCAGAACGATGCCTAAAAAGGAAGATAATTTATTCATAGTGATGAGGTGAATTAGTAGATGGATTAAATTAGTTAAGGGCTTTGCCTGTTTTAATGCGCGGAATATTTAGTTTAGGTATAGTTATTTCTTTTTAAGAAATGGTAAAGATAGTTAATAGACCATGAGTTCACAAAAGGCTTCGGTATTTTTTGTAAAGTTTCAGCCTGTGAATGGCGATAGCAACTGTGTTGTCCGAAGTTTATAGCTCCGTGCGAATATTCCGGTAGTTTCGGTCTAATACTATTTTTATAAACTTACATCTGATAAACGGTATCAATTACATTAATGGTTAATTTTGCGGCAGATAAAAATTCAAGATGTCTATATCTACCGAAAACGAAAGAATTGGGATGCAGCAAGCCAGTGATGCTGTAGCCATTACGCTTAAAAAGATGCGGGAATATGCAAAACCGGGTATCTCCACCAAAGAACTTGACGAGTATGGCGGCGAATTGCTGGCACAAATGGGCGCACGTTCTGCTCCTTTGTTAACCTATGATTTCCCGGGGTATACGTGTATTAGTGTTAATGAAGAGGCAGCGCATGGCATACCATCAGCTGATAAAATTCTAAAAGAAGGAGATTTGGTAAATATTGACGTATCAGCAGAGCTAAATGGCTACTGGGCTGATAACGGCGGCTCGTTTGTACTGGGCGATGATATTAACGGCCATGGCAAACTGGTTGAAGCATCGAAAGAGATATTAAAAAAAGCCATCAGCAACATTAAAGGCGGTGTCAGGATATCGGAGATTGGCAGGCTGATTGAGACGGAAGCCAAAAAAGCAGGCTACACCGTAATAAAAAACCTGACCGGGCATGGTATTGGCCGCAGCTTGCACGAGGAGCCACATGAGATAGCCAATTATTGCGATAGGTATAACACCGCGCGTTTTAAAAAGAATTCGGTGGTAGCGATAGAGACATTCATCTCCACACGCTCAACAATTGCCGATACACAAGCCGATGGCTGGACGCTGCTCGGTAATAAAGGCGGTTTTGTTGCGCAGCACGAGCATACTATTATGGTAACAGGCGGTCAGCCGGTGATATTTACAGCGCAGAACGGCATTTGGGATTAATTTTTCAAATAACCCTAAACAACATAAGTAGAACCTTAACCGGTATTGGTTATTGAACGGCTATCCAAGTAATAAGAGCCTTTAACAAATTTAGAGGTTTTTTTGGGTTTGCCATATTCCTGCATTTTAAAATCTAACATATCCCACAATAAGCCCCATATATCATAAAAAACAAAAAAGGATAAAAAAATTATTATTCATTAAACCGGTTTAGCAAATTGTTTATAACTTAGTCCCAACTTTAGGCCTTACAAGTCTGAAGCACCAATTTCCTACTCCAAATGAAGATTAAAAAAGTACAACTGATTTTATTATTGATTGCTGTATTGCAATCAGCCGCGATTTTTACCGCTAACGCGCAAATAACTAAAGTTAAAAATGGAATACTGGTTAAAACCGGTGCCCAGCAGGTAGGGTTATCTGTAGCTAACAATGCGGCATTTTGCCTTAGCCTAAACGACTCCATTGCACCATCGACTATTAAAAGTGTTTTTATTGACGAGAGCAATAAGGTAATCATACCCTATACGGTGATTTCTGCGGCCCCCTTATACGGGATTAAAACATCGTATGGAAAACTATTAATTAATACCGAAACCAGGTCATGGTCATTATATGATGCGGCCGGGCATGAATTGATCACCGATGGAGCATATTTATCTACCGATTCATCTATACAAATTACCCATTCCGCCCAGGGCCTGCTGTATGGCTCAGGAAACAGAACGACGAAGGATCTTGAAAAAAACGAGTCCGCTTCTTCGGTGTGGAATGGTGCTGCCGGTATCCCCTATTTTTGGAATAACGCCGGGTATAGCGCGTTTGGCGTTTCGGCAAATGATGATAAACCGGCAACATGGAACCAGGCCAAGGATAAAACGGCTTTAACCTGGAAATTTTCAGGAAAAGCAGCAAACCTATACCTGTGGCCCGCCAAAACCATGTATGATGGTGCAAGCGGGTATGTAAAACTCACTGGCAGGCCAAAGCTGCCGCCAAGGTGGGCATTCGGTTACCTGCAGAGCCAATGGGGCTGGGCCGATAGTGCTTATATAGCCAACGTATTAACAAAATTCCGCACGCATAAATTACCGGTGGATGCTTTTATCTTCGACTTTGAATGGTATACCACCACGCCCGATTATGCGGTAAAAAAAGAAGGCAAGGAAGGCTTCACCGATTTTACCTTTAACCCTAAACTGTTCCCCCAGCCGGCTAAACAGATAGCCGAAATGAAAAGCCAGGGCGTTAAATTTATCGGTATCCGCAAGCCAAGGCTGGGCAATAACTTGTTGCTGGACACTATGCGGAAAAACGGCTGGCTTATTAGCCCGAAAACGGATAACCGTGATTTAAACTTTAGCAATGCCGGCCTGCGCAAATGGTTTGAAGAAAAAACCAGGCCGCTGTTAAATACCGGTGTTGATGCCTGGTGGGATGATGAAGGCGAATCATATTACACCTGTTATTATTGGTGGAACAAAGCGCAGTATGATCTGCTGGCCTCTGCCCGGCCAAATTACCGCCATTTTACGCTTAACAGGGCATTCAGTCCCAGCAACCAGCGTTTGGGATACAGCACCTGGAGCGGCGATATCCCTTCAACATGGTCGTCATTGGCTGATGTACCTAAGGACCTGCTTAATTTCAGCCTGGCCGGGATGTACTACGGATCTTGCGATATTGGCGGTTTCCAGGGTACGCCGACTAAAGAAATGCTGGTACGTTGGTTCCAGGCAGGGGTGTTTTTGCCCATTATGCGTTCGCACTCCAACATCGGCACTACCGCGCGTTTCCCTTTTCTTTGGGGAGATGATGGCGAAGCTGCCATGCGCAAAGCGCTTAACCTGCGGTATCAATTGCTGCCTTATATTTATAGCCTGGGCCATGAAGCTTATACCACCGGTGCCCCTATTATGCGTCCGCTGGTGATGGAGTTCCCGGCTGATACAACCGTTGCCAATATGACGGATGAATGGCTGATGGGCAAAGGATTGCTGGCAGCTCCTGTATTGAAAGAAGGCGGCAAGCGAAATGTATATTTACCCCGCGACACCTGGTACGACTACTATACCGGCGAAGTAATTAAAGGTGCTAAAACTATCCCGGTTGATAAGGCACTTGACGAAATACCGGTATATGTTCGTGCCGGCACTATACTCCCGGTTGGGCCTGTTATTCAGTATTCTGAACAAGCCTCCGCTACTCCGTTAGAGATCCGTATCTACCCCGGCAAAAACGGCAGCTTTAAAATGGTTGAGGATGACGGAACATCGTACAACTACACCCAGGGCAATACAAGAACAACTGCTTATTATTGGAACGATAAAACCAAAACCTTAACCTGGAATGTAAGCGGACAATATTCCGGTAAAAACGTTTATAAAACCATTAAAGTTGTTTTAGGCGGGAGGGATAAAATTGCAACTGTAGGCAAAAAAGGGAGCGTGGTTTTTAAGTGATAAAAATATAATGAACCCTCCCCGGGAAGAAGCCTTTAACGAAAGTTAGAGGCTTCTTTTTTTAAGGACTGGTTGGAAACTTAGACATCAGGAAGAAGTTGGGATAGTAATGGTTTCGACCTCATTTACCTCAAATTCACTTATGTTTGCAGGAGTATCAAATTAATGAAGAATAAAAAAGGATTTGAAATTCCGGCCGTGCCGGCAGTACTGTTGTCAATTATCAGTGTTCAGGCCGGAGCCGCAATTGCAAAAGGGATATTTCCAATCCTGGGTGCTATGTCAACCTCTGCCTTAAGGATTGTTTTATCAGCCTTTATCCTGCTCCTGTTTAACCGGCCCAGCCTGCGAAACCTCAGTGCCGCGCAATGGAAAATGGTTGCCTTATATGGCTTAACTTTGGGTGCCATGAATCTCATATTTTATATGGCCATAGCCCGTATACCGCTTGCTTTGGGTGTTGCCCTCGAGTTTATCGGTCCTTTGGTGCTGGCTTTATCCGGCTCTAAACGCATTAAAGATTTTTTATGGGCTATACTTGCAGCAGCGGGAATAGCCCTCATTGCGCCATGGAGCCATAACGGCTTAGATCTGATTGGTGTGTTTCTGGCTTTACTTACCGGGGTATTTTGGGCAGGCTATATTTTATTGGGCGGGCGCGTTTCTGAAATCATGGATGGGCGCCAGGCTGTAACCATTGGCATGATCTTCGCCTCAATAGTTGTATTGCCTGTAGCAATAGGTGATGGATTAATAACCCATTTAAAACCCTGGATGTTGTTACCGGGCTTTGGGCTGGCCTTGCTTTCAAGCGCCATTCCTTTTAGTTTGGAGATGTATGCATTGCGCAAAATTCCATCAAAAACCTTTAGTATTTTAATGAGCCTGGAACCAGCTGTAGCCGCTATCTCAGGCCTGATTTTTCTGCATGAATATTTGTCATTTTACGAATGGATAGCCATAGCGCTTATTATTATAGCGAGCGCCGGTGCTACATTAACGTCGAAGAAAGCCCCTCATGTAACACCGGAGTCTTGATGTAATAGGTTCATATCTAACTATGGTTTCCGCCCTACGTGCACTACATGATGATAAGCGCCACCATTGTTACACCCACCCTAATCATATTATTTTTTAAATTAGCGCGTCGTTTATTCGATCTAAATTCCTGCACATGAAAAATATCCTGCTCTTCTTTTCGCTGTTAACGCTGTCGTTGGTTAGCTATGGCCAGAAGAGGCCCAACATCATTTTTATACTTACGGATGACCTGGGTTATGGCGATTTGGCTTGTTATGGTAACCCGCTGATTAAAACACCATTTTTAGATAGCATGGCACATGAAGGTATTCGTGCTACCAGTTATGTAGTAACATCGCCTATCTGTACACCTTCACGTGCAGCGCTTCTTACCGGCCGTTACGCTAACCGCATGAATTTGCCTGTACCTGTGGGCCCGGGCTCTGATCGTGGTATTCCACGTTCAGAAATTACTATTGCGCAAATGCTTAAAAATGTGGGGTACCACACCGGAATGGTGGGCAAGTGGCACCTGGGCGACCGCGACACCTCGTTACCTAACAACAAGGGCTTCGAATCCTTTTATGGGATGTTGTACAGCCATGATTACCGGGCACCTTATGTAACTACAGATACGGTGATCAAGATCTTCAGGAACCGTACGCCTGTTATTTTTAAACCTGCTGATAGCACCCTGATCGATCTGTATACCAATGAATCCATCAAATTTATAAACCAGCAATCGGCAAAACAGCCATTTTTCCTGTACCTGGCGCATAATATGCCGCATTTGCCTATCTTTTATGCTGCGCAAAAGCATAGGAAGGTACACTCCGACGGTGGCGAATACGGTGATGTAATAGAGCAGCTGGACGAAAGCTTTGCCAAGCTATGGAACGCAGTTAAGGCAAAAGGTTTGGCCGATAATACCATTTTTATTTTTTCGAGCGATAATGGCCCCTGGGTTAATATCCCGGCACGTGTGTATGCCGATGGAGTAACGCGCCAATATCACGCTGGTTCTCCGGGTATCTTCCGCGGGTCGAAGTTTGAGACTTATGAGGGTGGCGACCGTGTGCCTTTCATCATTTACTGGAAGGGCCATACGCTGAAGAATAAAACCATTACCTCAGCCTTCTCCTGCCTTGATATGCTGCCAACGTTTGCCGAATGGACCGGAGCGCCACTTCCTGCGGGCCGTAAGCTGGATGGGCAGTCGATAGCCGGATTGCTTACCGACCCGAAATACAAAAAGCCCCATCAGATCATATTTTACGTAAATACCAACGGCGAAGTAGTACGCGATGGCGACTGGAAGCTGCGCCGAACCAAAAAAGATGGCGAAATATTCATCGAGCTTTTTAACCTCGGATGGGACCCGGCAGAACGGGTGAACCTTGCCGATAAGAATCCCGAACAGGTAACCCGGTTACTGCCCATATTGCAAAATTTTATGGTGGAGACGAGTAAGCCGTTTAATTGAGGATTAGGCTTTAGATATTGTTTGCTTTGGTGTAGTCTCCGACTACAGTTTCACGCAATCAACACATTGAAATATTTGATTATCAGATTTTTTGCGTTACTTAGGGTTAAGCTATAACCTGTAAGGCAACATTTATTAATATGGATTAAAGCTTGTAAAACCTCTTTCTGCAAATATTGATCATCACAAAATCATTACCATGCTGCAAGGCCTTTATTTATACGAAGTAATTTTGATGATAGCCGGTGGCATATTATTTCTGGCGCTGGTTTTTCTGCTCATTTGGAATACCATTAAAGGTAAAAGCATTACCCCGTTACTGCCATTTTTCCTGTTCCCGATCATCATGATCGGCTGGTCGACCATAAAGTCAGTAAGTTACGATAATGGCAAGATCGATATAGAAAAAACAGCCGACTCCCTGGCCCAAAACCCTGCTGATACCGCCCTGCAAATAAAACTGGAAAAATCGGTATCTGCTTTTGATACCACACGTGCCACTAAGGATACTGTAGCACTTAATGCAATTTCAAAAGCTTACTATGCCCTCGGAAAGTATACTGATGCTACCCGCTACAATCAAAAAACATTGGCTATAAATCCCGATATGCAATCGGCAATCAACTTAAAAACAGGAATAGAAAAGCAGGTTGCCATTAAAAATAACTTTAATAATAGCATAACCCAATTAAACAGCAGCCTGGCAGCTTTGGATGCCAGCAAGGGCCAGGCAAACCCTGCGGCCACCCAGCAGATCATCGGCACATTAAAAGATCTGAAACAGCCCGTTTATACCGATGCAACCTCGAGCCTGGTGATTGCCAAGGCGCTTGCCGCGGTAAATAAAAAGGAGCAATCCATGCAAATTGTACAGAAAGTATTAGAGGCCGACCCTCAATCGCAGGAAACATTGCAGGTAAAACAAAACATCCAGGCCGGAAAGTACACACCGGCAGTAACTGATTCGGCGCAAACTAAAAGCCTGGATGCTAAGAAATTCAACTTTATTATTAAAAAACAGGTGGCTGTTAAGCAATAAGCGTTTGCTATCCTGCAAACCTGCTGTTTAATTGCTCAAACACTTCCTCGCGTTTTGCGCGTAATCCGGTCGACATACCTATCGCTGCCTCATATTCATCATTTTTTAGTGCTGCCATTGCACCTTCAATAAATTCGGCAATAGGGATGCCGCCGTGTGATTGCGATTTATCATCGCGCCTGTCGTGCCCAAGCTCTGTATCAACCGATGGCGGGATAATTTCATATACGGCTATTCCTGTTTCCTTAAGCTGGTAACGTAACGATAGGGTTAAAGAATGCATAGCAGCTTTGGTAGCGCAGTAAACAGCCATCATGGCAATAGGCACAAATGCCAAACCCGAGGTAACATTAATAATGGCAGCATCTTTCTTGCCTTTTAAATGCGGCACAAATAATGAAGTCAGGTGAATCGGTGCCGTTAGGTTGGTTTCAATTTCCGAGCCTATCCTTTCCAGATCGATGCCTCTGTTAAAATCAGTGATCAATTGTACGCCGGCATTGTTCACCAGGATATTGGTATCCGGGTGGTTTTTACTGATCCATTCAGCCAGTTCAATTCTTTGCGCGGCGTCAGCAACATCAGATACTTTGGTGACGATCTGAGACAATCGGCTTTTGATAGCTTCCAACCTGTCGACACGGCGACCGGTTATGATCACTTTACTGCCTGCTTTTAAAAATTCCTCGGCAAAAGCAAGGCCGATGCCCGATGTTCCGCCGGTTATTAATATGGTGTTCCCTGATAAATTCATTTTTTTGTTTTTAATGATATGCGAAACAAAGATGGGTAGAAAAACGGTGCGGTAGTTTGCGAACATCAATCCATTATTTGCAATATTCAAACCAAAGGGATTAAAACTTAAAGCTATAAGGAGTAATACCCGCAAAACATTTCACCCGTCTATGGGTTTAAAAGCTAATTAACTCATAGATATTTTAAATTTTATACCCTACAAGTGCAGTTTAGCCCCGTTTACAAAAAGCTTTCTTTGTTGAAATTGCTGTTATTATTCTTGTTTATCAGCATAGGAGGATTTGCCTACAGTCAAACTGTACCCACGGATTCCCTTAAAACAGATTCCCTGCACAACGAAGTTGTTAAGAAACAACAATCACGTTCGTACAATATCAACAAGCAATATGATTTTGGCGATCTGACCCGCAACCTTCTCCATCCGCATAAAAAGGCTGATACCTTGCATAAAAGCTCAGGTATTACAGTGGTACCCAATATTGCCGCTAACCCCACCATTGGCGCGCAGATAGGCATTAAGGCGGTAGCGGGTAAAAAGCTGGGCACCGACCCCAGTACACTGCTTTCTGTTGGCGCAACATCGGCATCTATTACCAGTAAGGGCATTATTTATTTTTACCTCAACCATAATATATTCACCAATGCCAATAAATGGAATTTTCAGGGTAGTTTGGTAGTTTCAAAAACAGTAACACCCGATTATGGGCTCGGCATAGGCCGCGACCTGCCTACAAACAACGATCTTGCTAAGATACTGGAAGACCCTACGCACAAGGCTTATGCCATACATTCCTACTTTTTCCAGGTTAGGGAAAAGGCTTATAAGGAAGTGTCGAAGGGGCTTTTCTTGGGTGCAGGTTTGTCATTTGATGTGAGAAAAGATATCCAGAATAAGGATAGTACCGGCACTTCAACACCATCAGGTGTGTATAACACGCAGCATGGCTTACCGCAGGGCCATTATTCGGCCGATGGCTTTCTGTTTAACGTAGAGTACACGACGCGCGATAACCCCAACCGTGCTTACAAGGGTATTTATTTTGATGCAGGTTTCAGGATAAATCAAACCTTTATAGGCAGTACAAAAAACGCGGTGCAGTTTACTACCGACATCAGGAAATATGTTAGCTTATCAGAAGAAAATCCCGAAACGGTGTTAGCATTCTGGAACTGGGGCTCGTACCTGCTGAGTGGTACCATACCCTACCTTGAACTGCCCGGCACTGCCCGCGATGGTACTTTCCGTAGCGGCAGGGGCTATACTACCCAGTACTTTAAAGGCACCGAGTTTAATGATACCGAGGCGGAGTTCCGTTTTCCGATACTGGCGAATAAGTTTATCAGCGGCGTAGCCTTCGGCAATTTGCAAAGCGGTAATGATGAGCAGGGCACTAAACTGTTCCAGGTATTTCAGCCCGGCTATGGCGCAGGCTTGCGTGTACTGTTTAACAAAGCGACACGTACTAACCTGGCGCTTGATTACGCCTTCGGTAGGTATGGCAACAAAGGCTTCTTCCTGAATCTGAACGAGGCGTTTTAAGGAATTTTTATGTAAATGATAGGTTTATTATCTTTATAAAAATCATCATCATGAAAATAGTCAGGGTACAATACACCACCACCTTAGCTTACGCTGCCACCAACCAGGAAAACATAAATGGAGTGGTAAACGAGTTAAAGCAGCTCGATCATCCCGGTATTAAATACAGTACTTATTTGCTATCGGATGGCAAAACCTTCATGCATTTCGATCAATTTGAAAATGAAGAAGCGCACCAGTTTTTAACCTCGTTGGAATCGTTTAAAAAATTCGCAGCTGAGTTAGAGGAAAGCGGTTTGGAGGCAGAACCCAAACTGGAACTGCCAACATTAGTTGCTTCTACTGAAGTGTTTTTGGGGTAATATAATAATCAAGCCTTTTTCACCAGGTAACGTTTTCTCAGCCATTCACGTACCGGCTCATCATACAATTTAAGGCAGGCGTAGGCAATGGCAACAGCAACAATGATTAGCCCGACCCCAACCCATATACCATAAGCCATCGGCACTTTATTATCAACCACCCAGGCGGTATAAAGGTATATAAGCGGATAATGCGTGATGTAGATAGGGTAAGAAATATCGCCAAAAAACTTGCAAACCTTAATGCCCGATCTGCTGGTTATTTTGCCACCCGCGCCGATGGAAACGATTAAAGGGAAAAGCACAATGATGCAGAACGATTCATATAAGCCATTCATCCAGATATGCTCCGGACCGCCTATTCTCGGCATAAACAAAATAACCACAATCATCAGGCTGCAAATAGCGAAAGCCCATTTAATGTGGATCAACTTACCAACCCTGCATAATAGTATCCCCGCAAAAAAGGGATAAAGCAAACGTGTAAAACCAATATTAAGCTGGGTTTTATCAACACTCCAGCCACCAATAACATCGCCTTGCGGGCCCATTACAGTGTAGTGGATCAGCAGCAAAGCAAATATTACCACAAATATGCTCAGCAGTGTTTTAGAAAATTTACGGAAGATGAGCGCATAAAGGATATTGGCTATATATTCAAAAAATAGCGACCATGCGGGGCCGTTTAACGGATGCATTTCCTGCCAGCCGCGAATATCCAAACCCGGTGTAAGCGGTATCATGGTAAAACCAACCAGCATCACCAACAGCATTTTCCAAACCGGGGTTTGATTAATCATGGGGAAAAGCGTACCTCCCTGGAAATAAAAAAGCAGCGCGCCAATTATCGTACCCATAATAACCATAGGTTGTAAACGGATCAGTCGGCGTTTGTAAAAATCCCATTGAGTCATCTTTCCCCAGCGATCATCATAAGCATATGCCACCACAAAGCCCGATAGCAGGAAAAAGAAATCCACTGCCAGGTAACCATGATTAATTAATTGGGTAAAACGGTTATCGTTGGCATAAGCCTCAAAAACGTGAAAGGTTACTACCAAAATAGCGGCTACGCCACGCAGGCCGTCGAGGATTTCATAATGACTTTTTGTTTCGAGTTGTGTGGTAACTTGATTCATTCAGGGTAAAGGGTATTTGCTATGGTTTATAATTATCGGGCGCCAAAACGCTTCAATACGAAGCAATAATAGGATGATTTTAGGAGAATAGCAATTATGAATTACAGTTTATAAACTGTAGCCATGCACAACCACGAGCTGCAAGCTCACGGGAGCATATCAATATATTTCATTCATTTAAGCTTTTAATCTTCTTATAAAGCATTTCATTTACCGGGGCGTGCAGATTATATGGCTTGCCCATAGCTAAAACAGTTCCGGCAAACAGGTCAACTTCTGTTTCACGACCGGCTTCCACATCCTGCAGCATAGAGGTTTTTCCGGCAGGGTCAAGGGTGTTCAAAATCTTCAGGAAATCATCTACATCCGCCTGACCCAAGTTTACCCCATAATGTGTGGAAAGCTCCATTACTTCCCCTGCTGCTGCAAGCATCAGGTCATAAGCCTCTCCCGGCACATGGAACGCGCCGTACGGTGCTTTTAAAACTGCCGAAGCCTGGTTTATACCAGTGTTCATCATAAACTTGCTCCAAAGCGCACGTTTCATATCAACGGGGATATTATAAGGCATCTGCGCTTTGTCAAACAGCTCCTTTACAAACTTAACCCGGTCGGATAGTTCATGGTTATCCTTTTCGCCAAATACGATCTTCCCCGGGTTGGTGTAGCGGATCTCGGTACTTTTCCTAACGGCATCCATCCCCACGCCATAGGCATACAACAGATGCTCATGACCGATCTCATCGCCAATTATTTCCTCGCTGGATATACCGTTAAGTAAGGAGATAACCACAGTATCATTGCCGATAAAACTTTTAATATCCTGTATGGCCTGTTGCAGCTGCGCGTTTTTTACGGCTACGATCACCAGGTCGGCTTCGCCGTGGCCTGTGCCGGGTGTAATAAACTGAAAGTTGATAGCTTTTCCGTTTACGGTTAGTCCGCTGCCTTGTATTGCTTGCTGCCTTTTCTCATCCGCAATTATTTTTACCGAACCGGGAAAAGCATCATGTAATTTGGCAGCTATAAGGCCGCCTAAAGCGCCGAGGCCTAAGAGGTATATTTTTTTATTGGATAGATGGGTCATAAATATTTAAGATTGTTTTCAACCTGTGGTGGCAAACTTACAAAATACCAGTCTAACCTATGTTCCAGTTTGTAAACTGGAGCCATGCGCCACCACGAGCTGGAAGCTCGCGGGAGCAAACGGGAGCAGCTATCAATTCTACATTTAATCAAACTAAAAATAAACCTGTCCGTTTAAATAGTGTTATGAAGAAAGAAAAATGGCTGATAGCAGCCGCTGCCGGGGTGGGTGCCGCAGGACTGGCTTATGCGTTATGGCCCAAAAATCATATCCCTAAAAAAGCTATTGTTGAACCGTTCGACAAAACGAAATACATGGGCCTTTGGCGTGAAGCGGCCCGCCTGCCAAACCGCATTGAAAAAAACCTGAAGGACCTTACCGAAGAATATTCATTAAATGAAGATGGCAGCATTAAAGTAGTTACCCGTGCCTATAATTTCGATAAAAACAAACCCGTTGAAGCTGCCGGCAAAGCCAAATTTACAGGCTCTGATACAAGAGGTAAACTAAAGGTCGCTTACTTTTTACCGCTTTACCTTGATTATAATGTGCTTGACGTGGATGATGATTATCAATTTGCACTGGTTTCGGGCAATAGCTTTGATTACCTGTGGATACTGGCGCGAGAGAATGATATTCCCAATGACATCCGCATCCGTTTCCTGCTTAAAGCTACCGACCTTGGTTTTGATGTTGGCAAATTAGAGTGGATGTAAGCTATGGCATGATCATAACGCGAAACCTTCGATAAGGATGATATTTTCAACCGAATCATTCTTCATCTCCATAAAAGCAAGCCGTTTTGGGTCGGTTTTATAGCCTTCAAAATCGGCCTTGCTACCAAATGTTACCAGGTGGATTTCGTAGGGAAGCTCCCGGCTGTTTTCAACAAACGCGCTTTCATCGGGCCTGATGCGGTATATAAGTTCGCCTTTATGCTCCTTCAAAAGCGGCAATACTCTGTCTTCAAAAGCATGGAACGCCTGTTCGCGCCCGGGCTTTATAAAAATAAGTTGGGTGTAGTAGATCATTTTGGAGATAATAAGTTGGATAAATTTGCTATACAAATATACCTTAGGCAGATCTATAATTTTGTTCCTCTACATGAAAAATAACAGCCTTATTTGATTTATACAAACAATGGATTGATTGTCACAAACAAGCACCGCGCTTTGCTTGTCATATTTGTAGAAAAAATAAAAAGATGGCAAATAAAGATAAAATAGCACTGGTAACCGGCGGTAGCCGCGGACTGGGTAAAGACATGGCCCTGCGCCTGGCAGAAAAAGGCCTGGATGTTATCATCACCTATAACAATAACCAGGAAGCCGCAAAAAGCGTAGCTGCGGAAGTTGAAAAGCAAGGGCAAAAGGCTGCTATACTGCACCTAAATACCGGCGATCTTAAATCTTTCGCTCCTTTTGTTGAAAAGTTAAAAGAGGCCTTGACCAGCACTTTCAATACAGATCATATTGACTATCTTATCAACAATGCAGGCATCGGCGGCTATTCACCTATACCGGATGCGACTGAGGAGTTTTTTGATGAGCTGATGAACGTTCACTTTAAAGGAGTTTATTTCCTTACCCAAAAGCTTTTGCCGCTGCTGAACGATGGTGGGGGTATAGTAAATATATCGAGCGGGCTTACCCGCGTTACCGTGCCGGGCTCATCGATATATGCTTCGCTTAAAACAGCGGTGGAAACATTTACCAAATACCTGGCCAAGGAACTGGGCGAAAGAAAGATTAGGGCCAACGTTGTAGCACCGGGAGCTGTAATGACCGACTTCGGTAACGGGCACCTCCGCTCTGATGAAAACCTGCAAAAAATGGTGAGTAGTGTAACCGCCTTAGGCAGGCCCGGTGTTGCCGAAGATATTGGCGGCGTAATAGCCTTTTTATGTACCGAAGATGCCCGCTGGGTAAACGGCCAGCGTATTGAAGTTTCCGGCGGGATGCTATTGTAATTATTATTCCATCTTGTCATTTCCTTTAGATTAGCTTCAACAAAATAGTGATGGTTATTATTATTGTTGAAGCTTTCTTTTTGCTTCTTTTTCTTTGTTAATAACCTTGAATTTTGTGGATAAAGTTAACAGCGGTAAAG
>JAMFSA010000230.1 GCA_026225055.1 Mucilaginibacter xinganensis
AGAAGTATGGCATACTGCAGTACAATACCAGTTTTATCATGTTTTTGCTTTGCTGTTTCTTTCAACATTTGCACACACCAAAAATAGGTTAATTAATGCCAGCTATTACCTTTTTACTTTAGGTATCGTCTTTTTTTCAGGATCATTATACCTGCTGGCCTGCCGCGATCTGATCGGCATAAGCTGGCTGTGGATAATGGGCCCAATAACCCCTATTGGCGGTTTGCTGTTTATAATTGGCTGGTTAACGCTGGCTATGGCCGCATTTAAAAGTAAATGAGCACACCCATGTTAGAATTTGCCCAGGCCGAACATACCGACAGGGAAACGCTTTTTGTAGAAGTGATATTGCCTTTGGCGATAGCAAAAAACTACACCTATCGTGTTCCATATGAACTCAACAACAACGTTGCCATTGGCAAACGTGTGGTTGTGCAGTTTGGCAAAAGCAAGCTCTACACCGCCATAATAGCCGGCATTGGCAAACATGCCCCCGAAAAATACGAGGCCAAATACATTGTTGAGATCCTCGACGATAAGCCGGTCGTAACCCATGAACAACTCCACTTTTGGTATTGGCTGGCTGATTATTACATGTGCAATGTAGGCGAGGTAATGAGCGCCGCCCTGCCATCAGCCTTAAAGCTGGCCAGCGAAACTAAGATCATGCTCAACAAGGATTTCCCTGTTGATCGCTCAACTTTACACGATAAAGAGTTTTTGATAGTTGAAGCATTGGATATCCAACCCGAACTAACCGTAAGCGACATCGTAAAACTACTAGGTCAAAAACAGGTGATGCCGATACTGAAATTACTGTTTGAGAAGAACGTTATTAATATATCAGAAGAAGTTAGTGAGCGGTATAAACCCCGCAAGCGCACCTTTATCACACTCAACCCTTTTTACAACGATCCTGATAACAGGCGGGAGCTATTTACTATCCTTGAAAAAAAAGCACCCAAACAGGCCGATGCGGTATTAGCCTATATCAAACTTTCGCGCCAGCAAAAAACCGTTTCAAAAAATGAGCTGATTGAGGAAAGCGGCGCAGGGGCGGCAAGTATTAAAACGTTAATAGAAAAAGAAGTTTTTGTAGCGGAAGAAAAGAATGTAAGTCGGCTGCATTTTGAGGAAGAAGAAGCTATTAATAACTTTGAGCTAAGCGAACAACAACAGGAAGCGCTTAAAAGCGTAAGTGACCAGTTTGCCGAAAAGGATGTAGTATTACTGCATGGCGTTACCTCATCTGGCAAAACACAAATTTATATCCGCTTGATCGAAGAAATGATCCAGACTGGCAGGCAGGTACTTTACCTCTTGCCCGAGATTGCCCTTACCACACATATTATAGAACGCCTGCGCGTATACTTTGGTGCCAGCATTGGTGTATACCACTCCCGCTTTAATGATAATGAACGTGTGGAAGTTTGGCAAAAGGTACTGAACAATGAGTACAAAGTGGTGCTGGGCGCGCGTTCATCGGTATTCCTGCCGTTTAATGATCTGGGATTGATCATTGTTGATGAAGAACACGAAACATCCTACAAACAATACGACCCCGCCCCCCGCTACAATGCCCGCGACGCGGCTATCTTTTTAGCCAACATGCACGCAGGCAAGGTGTTGTTAGGTTCAGCTACGCCATCATTTGAAAGCTATTACAATGCCCGTACCCATAAATACGGCTTTACCGAACTAGGTGAACGCTTTGGTGGTGTTGAAATGCCGCTGGTAGAAATAGTAAGCATAGCCGAAGAAACCAAAAAGAAAACCATACAATCGCACTTTACCAGTGTGCTGATTGCTGATATACAACAAGCATTGGCTAATAAAGAACAGGTGATCCTGTTCCAGAACCGCCGTGGTTATGCCCCGGTTTTGATGTGCAAGATCTGCGCCTATACGCCAAAATGCATCAATTGCGATGTGAGCCTTACCTTTCATAAAAGCAGCGGCAAACTGCATTGCCATTATTGCGGCTACAAGGAGGATTCACCTACTATATGCCCGGCCTGCGGTTCAACACATCTGGAATATAAAGGTTTCGGCACCGAAAAGGTGGAGGATGAACTCAGCTTGATCCTCCCCGATGCCCGCATTACCCGTATGGATCTGGATACCACACGATCGCGCAACTCCCTGCAAACTATCCTGAATAATCTGGAAGAAAAGAAGATAGATATTTTGGTGGGCACACAAATGGTAGCTAAAGGGCTGGATTTTGCTGATGTTACCGTTATAGGTATTATTAATGCCGATAGCCTGCTCAAATTCCCGGATTACCGGGCCAATGAACGCAGTTTCCAGATGCTGGCACAGGTAAGCGGCAGGGCCGGTCGCAGGGGCAAGCAGGGTAAAGTAGTTATTCAAACTTATGATCCCGGCCATAGGGTGATAAAACAGGTAATAGAGAACGACTATAAAGACCTCTATTTTACCGAAATGACAGAGCGTAAGAACTTTAAATATCCGCCGTTCTATCGCCTTATTAATTTAGATATTAAGCACAAAGACCCTGAAGTGCTGTACAATCAGGCCACTTATCTGGCAAAAGAATTACGCAAGCATTTTGGTGAGGAACGGGTGATCGGTCCGCAAGCGCCATTGGTAGGCAGGATCCGTAATTTTTATATCCAATCCATCCTGTTAAAGTTTGAGAAGGACGCCATATCTATCAACAAAGCAAAAACTGTGATCAGGGATACGATAACGCAGTTTCAAACCATTAAATTGAGCAAAGGCAGCATAGTTCAGCCTGATGTTGACCCTTATTAATATATATCAGCATGAAAACGCATCAATACAAAACAAACCTTACCTGGACCGGCAACCTGGGCACAGGAACAAGCGCTTACCGCGATTATGGCCGCAACCATGAACTCAGTGCCGGGAGTAAGCAATTGATTCCCGGGTCATCCGATCCTGCTTTTCGCGGCGATAGCACCCGATATAACCCCGAAGAGCTATTGATAATGTCGATCTCCTCTTGTCATATGCTGTGGTATCTTCACTTATGTTCAGAGGCAGGTATTGTGGTAGTTGATTATACCGATGCCGCAATCGGCACCATGACGGAGACTGCCAGCGGCGGAGGTCGTTTTACAGAGGTTACTTTATACCCGGTGGTCATTGTAAGTGACGCAGCCATGGTTGATAAAGCGAACGAACTGCACCATAAAGCAAATGAACTGTGTTTTATAGCCAATTCGTGCAACTTCCCAATATCACATAAGCCTGTTTGCCAAGTATTAAGTAAATAACATACTAATCATTAGTCTTTAGCACAGAGTCTTAAGTCCAGGCCAAAAAAGAAATAAATATGGCTTTATACTTGCGGCTAAAATTATTGACTTAATACTACCGTGTTTTTATGGTATCAAGTTTAATTTCTGTAATACCCGGGTCCTTTCCTACAGGTACCTGTCCGCAATAAAACCTGGTTGCCAGTGTATGATAAGCAATATGCACCTTTAAATTGTTTACCTGGTATTGAACCGGCAGATCAGGAACATTAAATGTACTATCAGCAATGTCTGTTTGTATAAGCCAACCACATCCATCAGCGGCCTGAGGGCCTGTATTTATAATAGTTGCATCAGCACTGATGATCTTTGATGCACCCCGAGAATGATCACTTTTTTTGCAGGATAAAATTACACAAATGGATAAGGCTAAAATGCTCAAGACTGATTTGTGATATAGGTTTAATTTCATTCAGTGTGTTTTTATATAGTACGTTAATAACTGTCGCTTTGCTACAATAGGGTTTAAACGTACGTATTAACTGTTTATAATTTAACCTGCTTACTTACATCACCTTAAAATTGCCTGTATCATTAGCATTACCTAAATCCTAAAAATGATAGTAAATTAGCCATGCAATGGCATACAAATTCACCGATAACTATAAGGAACAGGGCGCGCGTAAAAAGCTGGTTGAGGTATTAAGAAAAAAAGGAATCGCAGATGAAAAAGTGCTGGAAGCTATAGGCCAGGTAAAACGCCATTTCTTTTTTGATGAAACCTTCTGGAACCAGGCTTATAAGGATATCGCTTTTCCCATAGGTGCCGGGCAAACTATATCGCAACCCTACACGGTAGCCTATCAAACCGAGTTATTGCATATCCAAAAAGGTGACAAAGTGCTGGAGATCGGCACCGGCTGCGGTTATCAAACCTGTATATTATTAAAATTGGGTGCTGTAGTTTACACAATTGAGCGCCAGGAACAACTCTACGAACGTACCGCGTACGTATTGCCTAACATCGGCTACAAACCCAATTTCTTTTTAGGCGATGGCTCCAAAGGCATCCCCGAGCACGCACCCTACAACAAAATAATAGTAACCGCAGGCGCACCAGTAATCCCCGAAACACTACTGCAGCAATTAGCCATCGGCGGTATCCTCGTCATCCCGGTAGGAGACGAAAAATCACAAAAAATGGTAACAGTATTAAAGGTTAGTGAGTATGACTATGAGGAGATAGTATTGGATACCTTCAGGTTCGTGCCGTTGGTGGGCGATAAGGCGTGGTAGGCCTCTAATTGATTACTTCTCCACGCGTCATTGCGAGGAACGAAGCAATCCCTACGGAGGCAGGTCAACTGTGCAAATCCGATCTGTATAGCATAGAGATTGCTTTCGGAATGACGCTTAAATAAATACTGCTTATCTTTTCATCGCCCTATCCATCTCCACCTTGGTATCACGTTCCTTCAAAGTTTCACGTTTGTCAAAAGTTTTCTTACCCTGCGCCAGGCCTATTTCCAGTTTGGCAAAACCACGCTCGCTAATGAACAGTGCCAACGGCACAATGGTCAAACCTTTTTCTTCGCCACGGGTCAGGAGTTTTTTGAGTTCTTTTTTATTGAGCAATAACACACGGTCGCGTTTGGCTTCGTGATTATAGAATGAGCCGAAGGAATATTCTGATATATGTAAATTCCTAACGTACAATTGCTCATTAATAAAGGTGCAAAACGCATCATTAATATTAGCCTTCCCCTCACGGATGGATTTTATCTCGGTACCTAATAACTTTATACCGGCTACATATTTATCCAGTATATGGTACTCAAAATAGGCCTTCTTATTCTTTATATATATCTTTTCCTCAATCATTACAATGCAAATATGCGAATTATTTTTTTTGTGTTATTTCTGCCACCCTCTTTACGCACCACGTAGAGAGGGTCGACACGCGAAGCGTAGTCGGGGTGAGTTAACTATGCGAACGATAGAAACGTAAATACACTGGCGTGGCTGACTCACCCGGTCTTAGCTCCGCTCGACCACCCTCTCTATCGCAAGCGATAAAGAAGGTAAAAAGCCCCAATCAAAAAACTCCCCCTTCAGGGGGTTGGGGGACTCTTCACCACCAGCACCGGCACATTCACCATATGCCTTACCCTGTTTACCGTTGTACCAAATATCAGATCCTTTATCACTTTATGCCCGTGCGATCCCATAACTATAAAATCAACATCTGCATCCTTTACTATTTTGGCTATAGATGCTGCAGGCGCGCCATAACCAATTTTAGGCGATGCTTTGTAACCAAGCTTTTTTAACGCATCCACATACTTATCCAAATTATCCAGGTCGCTTTGCGTTTCCTGATCCATAACCTCATCACCATAATACCTTGCTCCTGCTGTTTCCACAACGTGTATCAGCGTATAATCAGCGTGTTTGCCACCCTGCATTATAGCATGGCGAATGGATTCGGTATCATTCTTAGAGAAATCAATAGTAACGGCAATATGATGATATTTAATGGCATTTAGCTCATCAATAACCGTAGCCAGCCCGTGGGGGATATATTTAGGCTGATCCTTATGTTTAAAAAATAGCGGTCGGAAAAACACGTAGGTCAACAACGCCGCAATACCTGCAACTACAGGAAACACCGTTATATAAATCCAAAGCGCTGCCGTTGGCGATGCTTTTTCCCAATCGCCTAATTGCTGATATACCAACTGTGCGTTCAATCCCACTATTATAATTGCACATGCCCAGGCTAATATTTTCACCATCGGGCCAATTGCAAAGTTACCCATCTTTTTTCTGTCCGATACAAAATGTATCAGCGGGATCACCGCGAACCCTAATTGTAAACTCAACACCACCTGGCTCAATATAATGAGGTTACCCAACCCTGTTTCTCCAAAATAAAGTATAGTAAAAACTGCCGGCACAATAGCCAGCACACGGGTTAACAATCGCCGTAACCACGGTTCAATACGCAGGTTGATATGCCCCTCCATAATGATCTGCCCGGCAAGCGTACCTGTTATAGTTGAGCTCTGGCCCGATGCGATCAACGCCACAGCAAACAATATCGGCGCTAACGACCCGAAAATATGTTCCAGTAATTTATAGGCGTCCTGTATTTCAGCCACCTGAAAATAGCCATGTTTAAAAAACGCGCTGGCAGCTAATATCAATATGGCGGCGTTCACCACAAAGGCCACATTAAGCGCAATCACGGTATCAAACACATTAAACTTAATAGCCGATCTGATGCCCTCATCCGTCCGGGTGATCTTTCGTGTTTGTACCAGCGATGAGTGCAGGTACAAATTGTGCGGCATTACCGTAGCACCAATTATGCCAATAGCCAGGTATAGCGAGCTGCCGCTTAAGCTGGTTGGTATAAAGCCTTTGGCTACCTCAGCAAAATCGGGCTTTACAATAAACATCTCTACCAAAAAGGATAAGCCGATAATAAATATCATCGATACAATAAATGCTTCCAGTTTGCGCATGCCTTTGTTCATTAAAAACAGCATCAGCACGGTATCGGTTATGGTAAGCGACACGCCCCATATCAGCGGCAAATGAAACAACAGGTTCAAACCTATTGCCATACCGATGATCTCCGCCAGGTCGCAGGCCACAATAGCTATCTGCGCTAATATGTAAAGGCAGAAGTTAACAAAGCGGTTATAGCTGTATTTCGAGGCTTGTGCCAGGTCGAGCCCTCGCACTATGCCCAATCTCGCGCTTAATGATTGCAGTAGCAGGGCAATCAAATTTGATACAAACAGCACACATATCAACTTATAACCAAACGCGCTGCCACCTGCTATGTCGGTTGCCCAGTTGCCCGGGTCCATATACCCAACGCTCACCAAATACGCCGGACCAATAAAGGCCATAAATTTGCGCCATCCGGTTTTATTTTCGGTAGTTACTGAGCTATGTACACTGCCCAATGATTCATTATGATGATCTGTCATAAGGCGATTAATAAATTATTGGCAACCTCGCGGCTGATATGTGTTTTCGTATCCCCAATCTCCAAAACCATTGAATGGTCGTACTCATTAATTTCTGTCACGGTTATTTTCTTTCCTATAGTTAGTTGTTGTTTCTCCAAATATTGTAGAAAGCCGGGTGAATGATCCCGAACGCCTGAAATTATACCCTTATCATTAACGCCAATAGTTGATACAGGCTGGAGGTCATGCTTTTTAAATTGTCCGTTACTGTCGGGGATTGGGTCGCCGTGCGGGTCATATTTGGGGTAGCCCATAAATTTATCCAGCCTGTCCACCAGTTCCATTGATGAGATGTGCTCCATTTCTTCGGCCATTTCATGCACTTCATCCCATTTAAAATCGAGCTTTTCCACCAAAAAATATTCCCAAAGCCTATGTTTCCTGATGATTTGAACGGCAATTTTTTCTCCTGCCGGGGTAAGGCTTACGCCCTGATATCGGGTATAATTTATCAACTCTTTATCCGCCAGCTTTTTAAGCATATCCGTTACCGAAGCGGCGCGAGTATTTATTGATGCCGAAATCTGGTTTGTGCTCACATTTTCGCTGTTAAGCGACAGGTGATAGATACATTTTAAATAATTTTCTTCGGCTAACGTGTTCATTTAAACAAATCTAATTATAAATTTAGACAAGTCTAAATGTTATTCGCAAAAAATTTATTTCGGTTAAATGTAATTTTTAAAAAATTTTATTCGGTGAACCAACTTAAATCTATATTTGTACCCATTATGGCAGCAGAACTAGATAAAATAGATTTACAGATCCTCAAGATATTACAGGAGAATGGCAGGATCACTAACTTACAGCTTTCCAATGAGATAGGCCTGTCACCGGCACCTACGTTAGAGCGTGTACGCAAGCTGGAGAACGCCGAATACATTAAAAGTTACCATGCCCTGGTTGATGAAGAAAAGCTGGGCCTGGGTATAAAAACATTTATACAGATCTCGCTGGATTTTCACCAAAAAAACACCATCCAGACTTTTATTGATGAGATACAGAACATAAAGGAAGTAACCGAGTGCCACCACGTAACCGGCCAGTGCGATTTCCTGCTAAAAGTTTATGTACGCGACATTAAATCATACGAACAACTCATTATGGAAAAGATCAGCCGCATTACAGTAGTAAAGACTTTCCAAACGATGATGATTATGTCGACCAGTAAAAAGGAACCGATAGTACCGCTTGAGTATTAGAGCCAAGATGTAAGAGTCAGGAATCAAGATAAAAGATAAAAAAATGAAGATTCTTGACTCTTAATTCCTGACTCTTTTCTTTACAGCTTCTTGATTCCTGACTCTTAATTCCTGACTCTTTTTTTTACAGCTTCTTGATTCCTGGCTCTTCAATCAATGTATTTGCCAATCAATCTCTTTCTTCCCTTCTTCCCTCAATAGCTCATTCGTTTTTGAAAAATGGTGGCTGCCGAAAAATCCGTTACTTGCCGAGTATGGCGATGGATGGGCTGCTTTTAATATATGATGCTTGCTCGCATCAATCAATTCGCTTTTGTTTTGCGCAAATTTGCCCCATAGTAAAAATATAATGCCTTCTTTCTTTTCGCTGATCTTAGTGATTACGTTATCGGTAAAAATTTCCCATCCGCTTTTCTGATGTGAGGCGGGGCTGCTTGCCCTAACCGTTAACGTGGCATTTAGCAACAATACGCCTTGTTCGGCCCATTCGGTAAGGTCGCCGGTTTCGGGAATGATAAAGCCGGGGATATCTGTTTGCAATTCTTTATAAATATTTTTCAGCGATGGTGGTGGGGTAATGCCTTTTTGCACGGAGAATGATAAACCGTGTGCCTGGTTAGCACCATGGTAAGGGTCCTGGCCAAGTATTACAACTTTAAGATCAGTAAACGGGGTTTTCCAAAAAGCGTTGAAAATATCGCTGCCTTTGGGGTATATTTTATTGCCAGCTTCCTTCTCTTTTTTCAAAAACTGCTTCAGTTTTATCATGTAATCTTTGTCGAACTCATCGCCCAAAACCTGCAGCCATGAGGGTTCCATTTCTACCGCCATAAATATTAATATAGATGTTGATTTATGGTGCAAATTAACGGATATTTGCACTTAATTTATTGCATTTCAAATTATGTCGAATATTTTCAGATTAATTATAGCCT
>JAMFSA010000231.1 GCA_026225055.1 Mucilaginibacter xinganensis
CGGATGATTGGAAAGTTTGGGTAGAATATAAACCCTATGAGCCTAATTTCTATTCCACTACCATCGGCGACTGGGGCCAATCGTACTTATTGTCATCCAAACTCGGGCCAAAGGCGCAAACGCTGGTCGATCTGGGGCATCATTTACAAGGCACCAATATCGAGCAGATCGTGTCTTTATTATTAATGGAAGGCAAACTCGCCGGTTTCCATTTCAATGATTCTAAATATGGTGATGACGACCTGACCGTAGGCAGCATTAACCCTTATCAACTGTTCCTGATCTTTAACGAACTGGTGGAAGGCATGGATGCCCGTGGTATGGATCACGCCACAGCTATCGGCTGGATGATTGATGCCTCGCATAATGTAAAAGATCCCATTGAGGACCTGTTACAATCCGTACAAGCCATCAAGATCGCTTACGCACAGGCTTTATTGGTGGATAAAACGGCTTTAATTGCCGCACAAAACAACAACGATGTGGCGTTAGCGCAGGAGATCTTACAGCAAGCATATCGTACCGATGTGCGCCCGTTAGTAGCTGAAGCCGGTAAAAGGAACGGCGGCGCGCTAAACCCTATTGAGGCTTATCGTAAGTTAAAAATAAGGGAACATTTGATCAAAGAACGCGGGTTAAAAACGGTGGCAACCGGCTTATAACCCCAAGTCCCCTAAAGGGGGAATAAGAACAAGTATAAAATGAGTGCAATACCAGTTATAGCTATTTTTGATGTAGGTAAAACCAACAAGAAGCTTTTTCTTTTTGATGAGCACTATCACATCGTATATGAGAGATCGGCACGCTTTATCGAAACGGTGGACGAGGATGATTTCCCCTGTGAAAATTTGTATAGCTTAAAGCTTTCCATCTTTGATTCGTTGCGCGAAGTGTTCAAGCTAAAGGAGTTTGAGGTAAAAGCGGTCAACTTTTCTACCTATGGGGCGAGTTTTGTGCATATTGATGATAAAGGCAGGGCCGTAGCGCCCTTATATAATTACCTGAAGGAATTCCCTGCGGAGCTGAAAGAACAATTCTACAGCGCCTATGGCGGGGAAGAAAAGCTGGCCAGGGAAACCTCCTCACCGGTTTTGGGCAACCTGAACTCGGGCATGCAGTTGTATCGCATCAAGTACCAGAACCCGAAGCTTTTTAAGCAGATCAAATACAGCCTGCACCTGCCTCAGTACCTGAGTTATTTACTTACCGGCAAACCTTATACCGATATTACCAGCATTGGCTGCCATACCGGCTTATGGGATTATGAAAAAAATGATTACCACGATTGGGTTTACAAAGAAGGACTGGATAAGAAATTCGCACCCATCATCGCTTCAGACAGTGTTTTACCTAATACCGAAGGCAGCGATTATGTAGTTGGCGTAGGTTTGCACGACAGCTCCGCGGCGCTGATCCCTTATTTGGTAAACTTTACCGAGCCTTTTATCCTGATCAGTACTGGTACCTGGTGCATCAGCCTTAACCCCTTCAATAATACACCCGTTACAGATGAGGAACTGGTCAATGATTGCCTTTGCTATATGCAGTACAAGGGCTCACCGGTAAAGGCATCCAGGTTATTTGCAGGTAATGAACATGAACTACAGGTACAGCGGATAACAGCGCACTTTAAAGTGAACACCGCTATCTTTAAGCATGTGGCTTATGATCAGGATATCATCAGCAAGCTGAAACAGAAAACGAATAGCGCGCAGCCTGTTTCCAGGCTTGAATCGGCATTTGTGGCAAGGGATTTGAATGTTTTTGAGGATCATATCGAAGCTTATCACCAGCTCCTGATCGATATTATAGCCCAGCAGCAGCAATCAACCCAAATGATATTACAGGATACCGGCGTACGCCGCATATTTGTGGATGGCGGCTTTAGTAAAAATGCCCTCTACATGAATTTACTGGCAGCTGCATTCCCTAAACTGGAGATCTTCGCAGCTTCCATGGCACAGGCTACGGCGGTAGGTACCGCCATAGCTATTCATCAGCACTGGAACAGCAAACCTATTCCTGCTGATATTATCGAACTGAAATATTATTCAATCCCACATCCTATTACATCATGACGGTAGGTTTATTCGTTCCCTGTTATGTTGACCAATTTTACCCCGGCGCCGCTATTGCAACTTATCAATTGCTGGAAAAACTGGGAGTGAAAGTTGTTTATCCACCAAAACAAACCTGCTGCGGACAGCCCATGGCAAATTCCGGTTTTGAACATTTAACGGGTGGCTGTAATGAGTTATTCATTAAAAATTTTGCAGAGTTCGATTACATAGTTGCCCCATCAGGCAGTTGCGTACTGCACGTGAGGGAACATTTACATGATGATAAAAACGAGCAGGTAGCAGAAACTACCCGCCATAAAGTATATGAACTTACTTCATTTTTAACAGATGTGTTAAAGGTAGATAGTTTATCTGCTAAATTCCCGCATAAGGTTGGTGTACACCAAAGTTGCCACGGACAGCGGGGCCTGCACATTAGCTCCATGACGGAACTGGTCGCGCCTGAATTTTCAAAGCCCGGCAGTCTGCTCAATATGGTGCAGGACATTGAACTGGTGCACCTCGACCGTAAAGACGAATGCTGCGGTTTCGGTGGTACATTTTGTGTGACGGAGGAAGCCGTATCTGTTAAGATGGGTAAGGACAGGGTTGCCGATCACCTGAAGCATAACGCCGAATACATTACTGGCGTGGATATGTCATGCCTGATGCACATGGAAGGTATTTTACACAGGCAAGGGAGCAAGGTTAAAGTAATACATATTGCTGAAATTTTAAACGCGGAATAAAGAGATGATGGAGGAGCAAACAAAAGATCATGCAGAACTTGCACTGGAGTTTAACCGTGATGAGGACCGTGTAAATTGGCACGATGAAACCTTGTGGTTCATCCGCCAGAAACGGGATAAAATAGCCCATCAGATACCCGAATGGGAAACCTTGCGCGAAGCCGCTTCGCAAATAAAGAATAACGTACTATCTAACCTGCATAATTATTTACAACAGTTTGAGGCAAATGCCATAGCAAATGGCATTACAGTGCATTGGGCCGCTGATGGGGCTGAGCATAACCGCATAGTGCATGAGCTTATTAATAAAGCCAATGTTGTGCGCATGGTAAAAAGTAAATCGATGCTGACGGAGGAATGCGGGCTGAATGAATATTTAGCGGAGCATGGTATAGAGGTTATAGATTCGGACCTGGGCGAGCGTATTGTGCAACTGGCCGGGGAGCCACCAAGCCACATCGTATTGCCCTGCATCCATAAAAAGAAAGAAGAAATTGGCGAGATCTTCCATCAGTATTTGGGTATTGAAGCTGGTATTTCCGACCCTCAATTTCTTACTGAAACCGCCCGGCAGCATTTGCGCGCGGTTTTCCTTACCCGCAAAGTTGCGCTTACAGGCGTAAACTTCGCAGTAGCTGAAACAGGCGAATTTGTAGTTTGCACCAACGAAGGCAATGCCGATATGGGTGCCCATTTAGCTGATGTGCATATTGCCAGTATGGGCATTGAAAAGATAATTCCTGAACGTAAGCATTTGGGCGTATTTCTCCGGCTGTTAACCCGCAGCGCTACCGGGCAGCCGATCACCACTTACAGTAGCCATTTTAAAAAGCCACGCGAAGGCAGCGAAATACATATCATATTGGTAGATAACGGGCGCACTGTGCAATTAGGCCGTAAGGATTTTAGAAATTCATTAAAATGTATCCGCTGTGCCGCTTGTATGAATACTTGTCCCGTTTACCGTCGCAGTGGAGGGCATAGCTACCATACGGCGGTGGCTGGGCCAATAGGCTCTATCCTCGCGCCAAACCTGGATATGGAAAAGTATGCCGATCTGCCATTTGCATCAACCCTTTGCGGTTCATGCTCCAATGTGTGCCCGGTAAAAATTGATATCCACCAGCAACTATATAAGTGGCGCCAGGTATTGGTGAAGAACGGTTATGCGCCTACAGCCAAAAAAGCAGGCATGCAGCTCATGACCTGGACCCTATCCTCGCCCGGTGCATACCATATGGCAGGCAAGGCGGGCCGTTGGGTGCTGAAACATGCACCGTTTGCTGTAAACAACAGCTTTAACCCCTGGTATAAACAACGCGATATGCCTAACCCGCCTGCACAATCATTTGGTGAGTGGTTCGCAAAAAACAAAGCCGGAAAATGAATAGCAGGGACAAAATATTCGCGGCTGTAAAAGCCAGCCAACCCGCTACAACACCATTGCCGGATATGCATTCTTTTGAAAGGAATGCCGCCGGGTCATTGGATAAGTTCACAACTGTTTTAAAAACAGTTGGCGGTTCAGTTTACTATGTAAACAGCTATGCCGAAGTAGCCAATATCCTTCATGATATTAATGGGGAAGGCAAAAAGATCATCAGCCCGCTTACCGAACTAAGGGAATTTTATAACGAAGCTATCCTTAACTCAACCCATATACCCGATCTGCAAGATATTGATGTATTCATTATTAAAGGGCAATTTGCCGTTGCTGAAAATGGCGCTATATGGGTAACCGATAAGGAAATGCACCAGCGTGTATTGCCATTCATTACCCAGCATTTAGCTATAATTATTAATGCCGAAAACGTGGTACCAACCATGCACGAGGCTTACGACCGTATAAGCAAAACCAGTTACGGGTTCGGTACTTTTATTGCCGGTCCATCAAAAACAGCTGATATTGAACAATCATTGGTGATAGGGGCGCATGGCCCAAGGAGTATGACCGCTTTTGTAATGAACACAGCTTTATGAATGCAGTAAAAACCCTGGGGCAGTTTATTATTGAAAAACAGGCAGATTTCCCCTATGCCAAAGGCGAGCTTTCGCGCTTGCTCCGTGATTTGGGTATAGCCGCTAAAATTGTAAACCGTGAGGTTAATAAAGCCGGGCTGGCCGGTATAATTGGCGATGCAGGTTCAACAAACGTACAGGGTGAAAGCCAAAAGAAACTGGATATTTATGCTAACGAACAATTCCTCGCGGCCCTGCAATGCGGCGGCGAATGCTGCATCCTGGTTTCGGAAGAGAACGACGATTATATTTATATAGATTCCGAACTATCTAAAAATGCCAAGTATATTGTAGCTATCGACCCATTGGACGGCTCCTCAAACATTGATGTAAACGTATCAGTAGGTACTATCTTTTCTATCTATCGCCGTAAATCAACTGATGGTAAAGCTACAATTGCGGATGTTTTACAACGCGGGATTGACCAGGTAGCCGCCGGGTATATTATTTATGGTTCATCAACCATGCTGGTATATACTACGGGTAAGGGAGTAAACGGCTTCACGCTCGATCCGTCAATTGGTGAGTTTTGCCTGTCGCACCCCAATATGGAAATGCCTGTAGATGGCAACATTTATTCCATAAACGAAGGCTATTATAATCACTTCCCTAACGGAATAAAAAAGTATATAAAATATTGCCAGGTAGAGGATGAAAAAAGCCACAGGCCATATATATCAAGATACACCGGCTCAATGGTTGCCGATTTACACCGCAGCCTTATAAAAGGTGGGATATTTATATATCCCGTAACGGCACGGGCGCCAAACGGTAAATTAAGGTTAGTGTACGAATGTAACCCCATGGCTTTTATTGTTGAACAGGCTGGCGGCAAGGCATCTAATGGTTACCAAAGGATAATGGAACTGAATGTTGATGATATGCACCAGCGTTCGGCAATAGTAATAGGGTCGATGAATATGGTTGCCAAGGCAGAAGAGCTATTGCAGAAATACTAAATTATCGCTTAACATAAGGTAAACATGTATATATTAGCATTTCTGCGTATAGCCCCATGCGTATTGGTCACACCAATTTTCTGAATAATGAAGGCAAAAACTTTTTTTGATTATATCCAGGTTGATGAATACTCGGCTACGCCTAAATACCTGCAATTAGCTAATTCAATAGTTAGTGCAATAGAGGCAGGTGTAATTCAAAAAGATTACCTGCTGCCTTCCATAAATGAGTTAAGCTACCAGTTTGATATCTCACGGGATACTATTCAGAAAAGCTATCGCCACTTAAAAAAAATCGGGGTGGTTAATTCTTTCCCAGGCAAGGGCTATTGTATATCCAATATGGATTTCAGGCAAAAACTAAAAATATTCCTGTTATTCAATAAACTCAGCGCGCACAAAAAGATAATTTATGATGCCTTTGTTGCGGCTTTGGGCGATGATGTGGCGATAGACTTTTACATCTATAACAATGATTTTAACTTGTTTAAAAAGCTGCTGAAAACCAAAAAGGAAGATTACTCACACTATGTTATCATACCACATTTTATTGAAGGTGGCGAGAACGCCTGGGAAATTATTGATGCCATCCCTAAGGATAAATTAATATTGCTTGATAAAAACATTCCCGGTATAAAAGGCGATTACAGCGTAGTTTATGAAAACTTTGAAAAGGATATTTATGAGGCCCTGCAGCAGGCGCGCGCTCAATTAAGTAAATACCACACTATAAAATTGATATTCCCCGAGTCGAGTTATTTTCCGGTGGAGATCATTAACGGTTACCAGAGATTTTGCCTGCAATACGCTTTTAACCACGAAGTTATTAATAACATTAGTTCGGCAGTAATAAATAAAGGTGAGGCCTTCATTAACTTGATGGAGGATGACCTGGTGATTTTGCTGGAGCGCATAATGGAAAAGAAGTTTAAAATAGGCAGGGATGTAGGCGTAATTTCTTACAATGAAACGCCTATAAAAAAAGTGATATTAAACGGCATCACCACCATATCTACCGATTTTAAATACATGGGCACAGTGGCTGCCAGCATGATTTTGGAAAGCTCAAAAAGGCACATCGAGGTGCCTTTTTATTATACCCGCCGGGCCTCTATTTAACACAAGTTTTTTGTTGTAATTGTGTTTGTTATGTTGTTTCCGTTATGAACGGACGAACATAATTGCTATTTCTTTACCGGTCATTTCCGGATGGTTTTAACCTTCCTTTTCCTGTTAATCTGGCAGGGTAAATAAAATAAATTTCTTAGAGTAACAAAAGTGTGACTTATAAGAATTTCAATTTCCATACCGTGCTGTCCGGCTTCAAAAAAATACAGGTTCTCATCCACTTCGGCATAGTACAGGCAAAGATACTTGATTATGAAAATGCTAATAATAATATCTGCAAAATATCAAATCCGTACACATGTATTTATTATATAATAAATATAAAAAAATAATTGCAGTAAACTGGTGATTTTCAATGATATCGCTTGCACAGCACAGTGCATCATAGTCGCCAGTATGGTACAGGTTGCAATGCTAATATTAACCATATATTCTTGTATATATTATAAACCCAATATAACTCCTGTTATATTTTTTAACCTATTAAAATTATGATGAAACCATTACTTATTACAAGATGTGTGGCGTTGCCTCAATCTGTGCCATCACCTTTTCACAGGCAGAAGAACTCTTTTCAGGATCAGCAAAAAGATCCGGGTGTATACGCGATTATTAACAAATCGCCAGCATTATCCGGCATTGCTTAAACCAGTATGCTTCATCAATTATCCGGAATAACATTCCCGCTAATTGAACCATTAAGGATGCGATATCCTTACCAAAATAGCTTAACTAAATAACCTTTATAAACCTGCATATGGTAACCAATACTTATGTGGGATTAATTAAACCAATTATGAAAAGAAAACTAACCCATTCACCAGGCTTTAAAAAGCCTATCATGCTACTGCTGCTGGCAGTGTTTTGCTGTTTAACAACTTTTGCACAACAAAGTATCCAGGTATCAGGAGTAGTTACAGAAGCACTTAATGGTAAAACAATGCCGGGTGTAACTGTAAAAATTAAAAACACAAGTTTTGGCGTCGCCACCGACCCTGATGGTAAATTCTCCATCTCCGTACCCGACCACGGCGTGTTGGTATTCAGTTTTGTTGGCTACACTCCAGTTGAAAAAGTAGTTGCAGGTAAAATACTTAATGTGCAGTTAACGTCGGTACAAGGCTCACTGAGCGAGGTTGTGGTTGTTGGTTATGGTAGCTCAAGTAAAACAAACTTAGCTACTGCAACATCAAGCGTATCAGCCAAAGAAATTAAGAACGCGGTTATTACTACTATCGATCAGGCCTTACAAGGCAGGGCATCAGGTGTACAGGTAACAACAGTATCTGGCGAGCCGGGTGCCGACGCGGTTATCCGTATCCGTGGTAACAACTCATTAAATGGCGATAACCAACCTCTATATGTGGTGGATGGTTTTCCTATGCCGCCATATGTTGAGGCCAGCGCTAATGCTTACGGCTCATCAAGCCAAAACGGCCTGTATGGTATCAACCCTAACGACATTGAAAGCCTTGAAGTGTTAAAGGATGCCGCCGCTACTGCTATTTACGGTTCGCGGGGTGCCAATGGTGTAATATTGATCAAAACAAAATCTGGCCGGGCCGGTGATTCAAAAATTGAATTTGTTGACAAAACAACCTTCAGCAAAACCAGTAACCCGTATACTATGATGAACTCCCCAGAGTACGCCAATGTAATTAACCAGGGTTTTGCGCTGCAGGGCCAGCCAGAGCCATTCACTGATGATGCTATTTCTAAACTAGGTGAAGGAACCAATTGGTTTGATGCTATAACCCGTACCGGAGTAAGAGAAGACGCGACACTGAATATATCAGGCGGTACAGGTAAAACAAACTACTATTTATCGGGCGATTATTTGTCAGATAAGGGAACTATCCTGGGTGCTTCAAACAGGCGTGGTACTGTAAGGGCAAACGTTAATAGTGAGGTTAACAACTGGTATACTATTAAAGCGCAAATGTCAATTGTAAGGCAAAACACCGCCCGCGCAATATCCGATGGTAAAGGCTACCCATCAACAGATGGCCCTATACTTGACGCGTTAAGGGCATCGCCAACAGTTGCTGCAAACTACCAGGGTTTTGATGGCGAAGGCATACCGGGATATGTTGATGGTAATTACTTTTCAAACCCTGCTACAGAGTTGGTTCAAAAAATCGATAACCTGATCAGCGATTACACCATAGTGAACTTTGAAAATGATTTCAAAATAGCTAAGGATCTGCAATTTGTTGTAAGTTTAGGTAGTAACCAAAACTTAACCCGCAGGCAGCAATTTTTCCCGCCAACAACCGCCGAAGGCTACAGCTCAAACGGAACAGGTAGTAATAACACTGCAAATACCTACAGCTATAACGTAAATGCTTATTTAAACTATAACAAAACTTTTAACCAGGATCATCAATTAAATGTAACAGCTGGTGTTGAGTATAATAAAGAAACAGTTGAACTGTTAAACACTTCATCATCCGGCTTTGATATTCCGCAATATGGTATTGATAATATTGGCAGTGCCAGCATCCAGAGTGTTGGTTCATATAAAGAAGACCGCACCATACAGTCGGCTTTTTTAAGGGCTAACTACACTTATAAAGAAAAATACGTATTAAATGCTTCAGTACGTGTAGATGGTGCCTCGCCTTTTGCCGAAAGTAAAAAGTACGGTACATTCCCTGCGGTAGGTTTAGCATGGAACCTGAATAAGGAAGATTTCATGAAATCTGTTAGCTTCATCACCAACTCCAAAATTCGCGTATCCTACGGTGAAACCGGCAGCCAGGCAATAGCGCCATATTCATCATTAGCGCAATATGGTAATGCCTTTTACCAAACAGGTACCGGTACGGTAAACACAGTAGTTTTCCCAACAAGTATTGGTAACTCCAACCTTTCATGGGAACGCACTAAACAGCTGGATGCAGGTATCGATTTTAGTATTATCCATAACCTGCTTAATATCAGCTTCGACTACTATAATAAAACTACAGACGGCTTGCTGCAATCAAGGCAATTGCCAAATCAATCAGGCTTTGGCTCTATAATCGATAATTTCGGTTCTATCAGCAACAAAGGTATTGATCTTACTGTCGGTGCCAACATTGTTAAAAGCACCGGATTTTCCTACAATACCAAAGTCGAAATATCGCACAATAAAAACACACTGCTTAATTTAGGTAACGTAACCGCTCCACAATATGTGGGTATCGGTGGTAACCTTCAGGGTGGCGTATCGGGCATATTACAGCCGGGCAAAGAGATCGGGTTGTTTTATGGCGAAAAGGTTATAGGCCTTGTTCAAACAGGCGATATTGTAAACGGTGTACCAAAATATGCTTTCCCTGGTGCTGCAAGCGACCAGATCCCCGGCGAATGGAAATACCAGGATGTTAACGGCGACGGTGTAATTGATGCGAATGACCGCCAGGTATTAGGTAAATCAACCCCCGACTTTACTTACGGCTGGAACAACGATGTAAGCTACAAAAACTTTGGTTTAAACTTATTTTTCACAGGCTCGCAGGGTAATGATATATTAAACTTAACCCGCTTTTATCTGAGCGATGGTTTGGCTAACTATTCACAAATATTTTTTAACCAAACACAAGACTGGTATAACCACAGATGGACACCAACTAACCCTACTAATAACCCACGTTACCCGGGTATAGCTAAAGCCATTGCTTTATCTGATATCAACTCATCCGAAATTGAGAACGGCAGTTATTTCAGGCTGAAATCTGTAACACTTTATTACAACCTGCCTAATAATAAAGTACTGAAAAATGCCCGTATCTTCTTTACAGGCACCAACATATTTACTGTAACTAAATACACTGGTTTTGATCCGGAGGTAGGATCATTCGGCCAGTCATTATTACAACAGGGGATCGACTTTGGTGCATATCCTTCAAACAAATCATACACCATAGGTTTTTCATCTAATTTTTAACCAGTAAACACAACTAAAATGAAATTTATAAAAATACCGGCGTTGATTACAGCAGTTGTTAGCTGCTTAATACTCAATTCCTCATGTAAGAAAAACTTGGAGGAACACCCGTACTCATCTATATCAAGTTCAGCAGTTTTTAATAGCGAAGATGGTTTGAAGAAAGCTACCTTAGGCATATACCAAACTTATGTTGAAACCTGGCCTACTACCTGGTACCGTTTTGGCGCCGCCGAAACAGGCCATCAGTATGCTACACAAGGCCAGTTTGGCGATACATTTTTTGATTCGTTCAATAAATTTTCAACCACCCCAAGTAACAATACAGGTGGTGAGCTGGATGCCATATGGGCACAGGATTACCAAATGATTGCGCGTGCTAATACCGTTATCGATAATGCAACAACCGCCGTTGCTGACACCTCGATAGCTAATAAATACATTGCAGAGGCCCGCGTATTAAGAGGCTTCGCTTATTTTGATCTGGCAAGAAATTTTGGAGGTGTACCTATAGTAGATAAACAAATCACCTCCTTAACGCAAACCAGCCTGATTTACGGCAAACGTGCGACCCTGCAAGCTACCTATGACTTTATTGTGGCAGATATGCTTTACGGTATAAGCGAGCTACCCGCCAAATGGACCGGAGCCGATCTTGGCCGTGTTAGCTCAGGCATAACAAAAGGCTTATTAGGTAAAATATACCTAACAATGGCTGGTAAACCGTTATTGGCGGCAAGCTATTATCAAAAGGCTATTGATATGCTATCGCAAATAGTGGGGTCGGCAAATGAAGCCAAGTATGGGTTTGGTTTAATGCCAAACTTTACCGATGTTTTCTCTAATCAGTATAAGAAAAATGAAGAGATATTGGTGGTGTTCAGTAACTTTTACAGCTCTAACAACACCATGGATAGTATCTGGCCATTCTTCCTGGGCGGTCGCGGTTTAATAAATACCGATGAGCAGAGCCAGGCAGGCCTTACCTATAAGTTTTACCAACTGTTTGGAAGTGGCGATACCCGCAGAGACTTTACCGCTGTTACACGCTACGCGGCTGCCGGTAATGCCGATGTTGCAGTTGGTGGCGATAGCATAATTTATAATCAAAACAGGCTGCGTTATATTGATAGCACTAACCACGCTGTGTTTGGCAATGCCACTACTAACCAGGGTATTGTGTATGGTAAGTTTGACCGTACACCACGCGCATCGGGCGTAGTGCCATGGGGTTATCCTATTGATATGATCCAGTTGCGTTTTTCTGATGTATTGCTATGCCTTGCCGAAGCAGATATCGAAACCGGAAATACTACTGATGCTTTGCCATTAATAAACAGGGTGCGTACAAGGGCCCATGCTGCTCCTTATACTGATATGACCAATATGGAAGCCAGGGTACGTTTAGAGCGTCGCCTTGAATTAACAGCAGAGTTTAATACCGTTTATGATATCAGAAGGTGGGGAACTTTACAAACAGAAATTGCTGCTGAAGTTGGCAGCCAGGTTGTAGGCGGTGTTGTAGGTACCTACAGCCCAAAACTGGAACTTTATCCAATACCACAATCTGAGATTGATGTAAACTCGGGTTTAACTCAAAATCCGGGCTATTAATAGTTGTTTAAAGTTTGATCGTGCCGACCTTTTATTCATGAGGCGGCATGATCTTTTTCTATTTCAGGGGTTTAAATAATAATTGATTTACCTGGTAAATCAGATGCAACGCTACTATGAAACAAGCAAGAATTATTGCTATAAGTTATTTTATTATTACTGCCAATGTTGCCTTTGCCCAAAGCGTTAAACCAATTAACACTAATGTATCGGAACAAAAAATTGATAAGATATTAAAGCAACTAACGCTTGAGGAAAAAATAAGCCTGTGCTCCGGTGCTGCACCCGAGGAAGGTTTTAAAGGTATTGAAAGATTACATATTCCTAATATGCTTTGTACCGATGGCCCCCGTGGCCCCAATCGCGATGGCGCGGCTACGGCATTTTCGTCAGGCGTAGCTTTTGGCGCAACCTGGGATCCCGGCTTAGTGCAAAAAGCAGGCAAAGTTATAGGTAACGAAACCCGTGCAAAAGGCTTAACCATGTTACTCGGCCCCGGCAATAATACCCTGCGCGACCCCTTGGATGGCCGCTTTTTTGAATATTTTACCGAGGATCCGTACCTCAACAGTGCCATAACTGTTGCCGATATTAAAGGTATACAAAGTGAAGGTGTGGCGGCTTGCCTTAAACATTATGCCTGCAATAATCGCGAGGATAACCGCAACTTCTACATGTCGATGGTGGATGAAAGGAGTTTAAATGAAATTTACCTGCCTGCTTATAAGGCTGCTGTGCAAAAAGCACATGTATGGGCTATCATGACATCGGCCAACGGCGTTAACAATGAATTTGTAAGCGATAGTAAAACCATGCTTACCGATATACTGAAAAACGGCTGGGGATTTGATGGCTTTGTGCTTACTGACTGGCTCCAAACACGCTCAACCGAAAAGGCTGCACTTGCAGGTCTGGATGTTTCAATGCCTGGCGGCGATGGCAATGATTTTGCCAAACCTTTGCTGGAAGCCGTAAAAGCAGGCCGTGTGCCTGTAGCAGTTATCGATGATAAAGTAAGGCGAATATTAAGAATTTATGACAGAGTGGGTTTGTTGGATGGTGGTGTAAATAAAGCCAATGCTTATTTAAATACGCCCCAGCACCAGTTAATTGCACGGCAAATTGCTGAGCAGAGTATAGTATTACTAAAAAATACAGGTAACGTGCTGCCTTTAGATGCAAATAAGATACATCACCTGTTGGTGATAGGGCCCAATGCTGATAAAAAATTATGTGTGCCCGGCGCGGGTGGCAGTTCGGGCATAAGATCGCCTTATGAAATTACACCGCTTAATGGCTTAATTAATTTTTTAGGGAAAGATAAAGTTGAGTACCTCTCATCCGAAGACTTGGGTGGTTTTCAACTGATCCCTAATAGTGCCATTATTAACTCCGATGGTAAACATGGCTTTAAAGCCGACTATTTTGTAAACGGACAAAAAACACCCGTTTTAAAACGTACCGATACCACGGTTGATTTTATGTGGGAAATGCGCTCGCCCGACCCAAGCATTAAGCCTAATGATTTTAGCGAGGCTCATTACGAAGGAAAGCTCATCCCGCCGATGGATGGCAAATATACGATCAGGGTTATTGTAGATGGAATTGCCACTGTTTATCATGGTGGTTTAAATGGTGAGCAAATTGCCTTCGGCGATAGCAGGCAAACATTAAATATTGCGGTAGCTTCAGTAAACCTTGAAAAGGGCGTACCGTATGATATCGCTATAAATTATAACAAAACACCTGGCGATGCCGCCATTCGCCTGGAATGGGAACTGCCGGAAGTATCTGCCGAAAAATGGAAAACCGTAGATAAAGCCGCGCGTAATGCCGATGCCATAGTATATGTTGCAGGTATCGATCACAGCATGGATACCGAGGGCCGTGATCGTAAAGACCTGAACTTCCCCGGCGCGCAGGAAAACATCCTTAACCGCCTGTCGAAAATAAATAGGAACCTGGTTGCAGTATTAATCAACGGTTCGCCATTAGAGTTGGGTGGATGGCTGCCAAACGTACCGGCAGTTGTTGAGGCCTGGTACCCCGGTATGGAAGGTGGTACCGCAATTGCAAATGTGCTGTTCGGTAAAGTTAACCCATCGGGTAAGCTGCCTTTCTCCTGGCCCAAAAGTTTAGCAACATCACCGTCGCACATCCTCGGCACCGAGAATAATGATTTTGTTTATTATACCGATAGCCTGCTGGTAGGTTACCGATATTATGATACAAAAAATGCCGCTCCCGAATTTCCTTTTGGCTATGGCTTAAGCTATACCACATTTAAATACGGCAAAGTAGGGCTTACCCAAAGTGCTAACGTTGTTACAGGGGTCATCCCAATTACCAATACAGGTACACGCAGCGGGGCAGAAGTAATGCAGGTATATGTAAAACCTTTGCGACCATCGGTATTCAGGCCCGTTCATGAATTAAAATCATTTTGTAAAGTTTATATTGAGCCGGGAAAGCAACAAAAAGTGCCGTTTAGCCTCGGCCCCGATGCATTTGCCTACTATGATGTAAAAACAAAAAAATGGAAGGTCGATCCCGGGACATACGAGATACAGGTTGGCTCATCCTCCCGCGATATCCGTTCAACAGCGTTCGTTACCATAAAAAATATGACCATTAACTAAGTTAACTACTAATAAAGCACTTATGAAGATTCAATATTATATCACCGCCGTAGTTGCCCTCTTTTTATCTATCAATGCAAAAGGGCAGTCATTACCCTTAACCGGTACCGACGGGATACAAAACAAGTTCATCAATATCCCCGACTCCGTACAAACCAGCGTTTACTGGTATTGGATCTCTGATAATATATCAAAAGAAGGCGTAGTAAAGGATCTGGAAGCCATGAAAAAGGTGGGGATCAACCGGGCCTTTATAGGTAATATTGGTTTGGATGATGTGCCATACGGTAAAGTAAAAATGTTTAGCGATGAATGGTGGGATATTTTACACGCGGCGCTAAAAGCAGCCACCCGCCTCAACATCCAGATAGGTATTTTCAACGGCCCGGGATGGAGCCAGTCTGGTGGCCCATGGATAAAATCCACGCAAACTATGCGCTACTTAACCTCGTCCGAAACAAAGGTTAAAGGGCCGCTGCTGTTCAATAAAAAACTGGCACAGCCCCAAAAGGAGTTTCAGGATGTTAAGGTTTTGGCTTACCCGGTAGCTGATGATTTCGATAGTGATATCAGTTCGTTAAAGCCCACATTCACATCAACGCCTGCGGTGGATTCATTAGACAATGTGATGGATAATGATCTTAAAACTGGCATCCATTTAAAAGGAGGGCAGCCGTTCTCGTTAGATGTGAATACCAAAAAAGCTTACACGGTTCGTAGTGTGATCATAACTACAATCAACCAGTCTGTTACCCTTGAAGGTGAGGTACAAGTCAAAGTAAATGGTACTTATACTGCTATAAAACATTTCCTGATAGATCGTTCTAATTCCGCGCTTAATGTAGGATTCATTCCGTTTGGCCCGGCTGCAATCTCAATCCCGGCAACTACTTCTGATAGTTTCCGCATTGTATTTACAAGCGTATCAACTAACAGCGGTATTGCCGAATTAAAGCTATCGGCCACGCCAATGGTTGAGAATTATATTGAAAAAACACTCGCCAAAATGTGGCCAACACCGCACCCTTTCTGGAAAGATTACCAATGGCCAAACCAGCCGGATGAAGCCTCAAAATATATTGTTGACCCAACAAAAGTTATCGATATAACCCAATACATGGCTGCCGATGGCATACTTAACTGGAAAGTGCCTGCCGGAAACTGGATCATTGAACGTACCGGCATGACCCCCACCAACGTAACCAATGCCCCGGCACCACCCGAAGGCCGCGGTATGGAAGTAGATAAAATGAGCAGGGAACACGTTGCTGAACATTTTAATGCTTACCTGGGCGTGATCATGAAACGCATACCTGCAGAGGACCGCAAAACGTGGAAAGTTACAGTAGAAGATAGCTATGAAACCGGCAGCCAGAACTGGACCGATGCCCTGATCCCCGAATTTAAAGAGGCTTATGGCTACGACCCAACGCCATACATACCTGTTTTGCAGGGTAAAGTGGTAGGTAGCGAAGATATGTCCGACCGCTTTTTATGGGATTTGAGGCGATTAATAGCCGACGATGTTTCCTTTAAATATGTAGGCGGATTAAGAGATATAAGTCACCAGCATGGGCTCACTACCTGGCTGGAAAATTATGGGCACTGGGGTTATCCCGGCGAGTTTTTGCAGTACGGTGGGCAGTCGGACGAGATAGGAGGTGAGTTTTGGAGCGAGGGCGACCTGGGCGATATCGAGAACCGTGCGGCTGCTTCATCGGCACATATTTATGGCAAGATCAAGGTTTCGGCAGAATCATTTACTGCTGCCGGTAATCCATTTTACCGCTACCCGGCTATGTTTAAAAAACGTGGCGACAGATTCTTTACCGAAGGTATCAACAACACCTTATTGCACGTATACATTTCTCAGCCCGAAGATAATGCACAACCTGGCCTTAATGCCTGGTTTGGCGTGGAGTTTAACCGGTTGAACACTTGGTTCTTTGATCTGGACGTTTTCCTGAAATACTCCAAACGCTGTAACATGATGTTGCAGCAGGGCCAATACGTGGCCGATGCAGCCTATTTTATAGGAGAGGATGCACCAAAAATGACGGGTGTAGTTGACCCTGCACTACCTCAAGGCTATTCGTTTGATTATATCAACGGTGATATTATCAAATCAACCCTGTCTGTTAAGGACGGTAAACTGGTGCTGCCAAACGGCATAAGTTACAGCATTTTGGTGCTCCCAAAACTGGAAACTATCCGCCCCGAACTGCTCTCAAAAATAAAACAACTGGTGCAGGATGGCGCGGTGGTATTGGGCCCTAAGCCAACACGCTCGCCAAGCTTAAAAAATTACCCTGAAGCTGATAAGCAGGTACAAGCTATGGCCGATGAACTTTGGGGCAATATAGACGGTATAAACGTTAAAGTAAACAAATACGGCAAAGGTATGGTGATCAGCGGCATGGATATGCAGCAAGCATTCGACCTGATTAAAGTGATCCCTGATCTTAAGATCACCCAAAGTGATTCCGTATTATTTATCCACCGGAAATTGGCTGATGGCAATGTGTATTACATCTCTAACCAAAAAGATAAAACCATTAACATTCAAACTGCTTTCCGCCTAACAGGGAAAGCACCCGAACTTTGGGATGCGGTAACCGGCACCACCCGCGATCTGCCTGCTTACAGCCAAACAACAAATGCTACTAATGTGCCCCTGAAGCTAAACCCTTATGAAAGCGCGTTCATCGTTTTCAGGAAGGATAGCCAGCAAGGGGATACTACCAGGTCAAATTTCCCGGCACCAACCAAAACCATTGATATCAGCAAACCATGGATGGTAAGCTTTGACAGCAAAATGCGCGGCCCGGCCAACCCGGTAGTGTTCCCAACGCTTACCGACTGGAGCGTAAATACCAATGATAGCATTAAATATTATTCGGGAACCGCAGTGTACAGTAACACTTTTAAAGCAGGTAAAATTAAAAAAGGCGAAAGCTATATCCTTGATTTAGGCTGTGCCCGCTCAATTGCAAAAGTAACCCTTAATGGTGTTGAAGTTGGCGGCGCATGGACCCCACCATACCAGTTGGATGTTACCAAAGCCATTAAAGCAGGCGAGAATAAGCTGGAAATAAAAGTGGTAAACACCTGGGTTAACAGGCTGATTGGCGATAGCAAACTACCTGCTGCGCAAAGGCCAACCTCGGTATTGTTCTTTGATCCCAGACCGGGTTTGGAATCATCGGGTTTGTTAGGGCCGGTAGTTGTAAAGGTTGTTAATTATTAACAGCCGGTAATCAGATTAAATGAAATTTGGGGTCATCTGGAAGGATGGCCTCAATTTCATCATCATGTTTTGTTTGTTTCACTTATTTGTAAATGCTTATGAAAAACGTATGCTTAATATTGTTTATCAGCTTGTTATTTATAGCCGGTGCGCATGCCCAAAAAACTGATACCATTTACCGCGATATTTACCCCGATACCTGGGTAGGAACTGATGCCCTCGGCAGAAAGATGCCTACGATAACTATTGCCGGTCCACTTAAAAAAGATCACCGCAGGGTAGTGGGTATGTTTTATGTCACCTGGCACACTGCCGATAAAGCCAAGCTTAAAAGTCCTTACGATGGGGATGTTAGTGAAGTATTACAGGCTGACAGTAATGCCCGTAAAGAGGCTAATAACAAGCAATGGAAGGAAGAATCGTACCATTGGGGCAAGCCCGAAATGGGTTACTTTTTAAGCAGGGACGAGTATGTGATCCGCAGGGATATGTCGATGCTTTCGGATGCCGGGGTAGATATGATCATTTTTGATGTAACCAATGCCGCGGAGTATTGGGATGAATGGCAAACCATCCTCACCGTTATGGAAAAGATGCGGGCAGAGGGCAATAAAACGCCGCAGTTCTGTTTCTGGGCGTTCAATGGCCCCGTAATTACCGTGGTGCAAAACCTTTATGAAAAGATATACAAAGCACACAAGTTTCAAGATCTTTGGTTTTACTGGGATGGCAAACCTTTGATGCTCGACAACGCGACACCGCTATATGCCGATGCTACCGAAACGACATACCGAAACTCAAACCCAAACTACGAAGCCTCTGCAGTATCTGACAAAAGCAACCCGCATTACGGCAACCGCGATTATACCGAGGAGGTTTACACCGATTACTCAAACGAAGTAAAGAACTTTTTCACATCCCGCGGCATGTGGTGGGGTTATTATGAATGGGCGGGCAAACGTTATGTTGGCACTGAAAATGATTGGAGCTTTGGTTATGATCTGGGTAGCAAAAAAGTAAGTGCTTTATCGCCCGTGCAACTGGCCTCAACTCATGATGGCAAGATAGAAGAGATGGCAGTTACACCTGCCCAGCACCCGGCAAGCATGATAGGTAAATCATGGTCGCGGGCGAGCGGAGAGCCGCAGTTAAATCATTATGATCTGCCCGAAGCTACCTACGTGCCATGGCTTAAAAAAGTAGTAAAACATCCCGAGGGTTATGGTATCTATTTTCAGGAACGATGGGATGAGGCGCTGAAAATAGGCCCACAGTTTATATATATAAATGACTGGAACGAGTGGACAGCCGGAAAATATCAACCTAAAGCAGGTGCTACATTTGATTTTATGCGCAGAAAAAACAGCTATTACTTTGTAGACCAATACAACTCCGAATTTAACCGCAGCATACAGCCCATGAGCGGTGGCTATACAGATAACTACTATATGCAAATGGCGGAGAACATCCGTTTGTACAAAGGCGTAAGGCCCATCCCGCGGCTCAAAGGCATCGCATCCATAAAAATTGATGGCTCTTTTACCGATTGGGATGCTATTGGTGTAGAGTACCGCGATACCAAAGGCGATGTTGCACATCGCGATAATGATGGATACGGCGGTACGCATTATATCGATACCTCGGGCCGGAATGATATTGTAGCCAGCAAGGTAGGGGTGGATAATAGCAACGTATATTTTTATGCAGAGACGGATCAGCCGCTTACCAAATCATCGGGAAAAAACTGGATGCTGTTGTTAATTGATGCCGATAAAAACTCAAACACCGGCTGGTATGGGTACGATTATATCATCAACAAAAAAATTAATGGTGATAGAGCAACCACACTAATGCATTATGTAGGCGTTGCGCCTAAAGGGCATTGGGTTGAAGTAGCCAAACTCAGCTACCGTTATGCCGGTAATAAACTGGAAATTGCTGTGCCCAAAAGTTTATTAAAGTTGAAGGGCAATGCATTCAGTTTTGATTTCCATTGGGCCGATAACCCCGATAATTTAAATGACCCGATATCGCTTTGCACCAGTGGCGACAGCGCCCCTAACAGGCGTTTTAATTACCGCTGCATCTGGAGTAAATAACCGTTAAAGTAAACAATATGAAACACATCCTGAATAAATGCTTGTTACTATGTGCACTTGTTGCCGTCGGAGCTATAAGTCATGCGCAAACCCCAACGCCCAATGTACCCGGCTTTACGCAGCCTGCCCCGCTTAATTTTAACGACCATGAAGGTTACGTGCCATTATTTGATGGTAAAACGTTAAAGAATTGGGATGGCAACGCTAAATTTTGGCGGGTTGAGGACGGCGCGATTATAGGCGAATCGACAGCAAACAATCTTAGTGGCAACAGTTATTTGGTTTACAAGGGGATGAAGGCTAAGGATTTTACACTGAAGCTGGAAATTAAGGTAGAAGGTGATGGTGGCAGTGGTATACAATACCGGAGCCAGATAGGTATGCCCTGGCTGGCACCCATCGACCCAAAGGTAACTGCAAATGTTGGTCCGGTTAATTTAAACTGGATGATGACCGGCCCACAGGCTGATTTCTGGCCATCGGCGCAATATTGGACGGGGCAGTTCTATTCTGAAAATAACCCGATGCGCATACTCGCCTGGCGCGGGCAGGTAGTGGAAGGTTACGGCCTTAAAAGCAAACGCCTGATGGGTAACATCGGCGATATTATGGAACTGGCCAAATACGTAAAGAAAAACGACTGGAACGAATACACCATTATTGCCCGGGGCGGCGTGTTTATACAGATCCTGAACGGCCAGCTCATGTCGGTAATGGTTGATGACGACCCTAAATCTTTAAATAATCAAAACGGCTATATAGGTATTGAGATCGAAGCGATAACAAAGGTTTCGGTACGCAACGTTTGGATAAAGAAATTGGATTGATATGGCGTTAAGGATAAATATGAAGTTAATATTGTTAAGCTGTTAGATGCTTACAGTATGTGCCATCTCTGTTGTAAGTGCATATGTTCCTATTAAAATTTGGCGCTGATACTATGGAAAAAATAGCTTTCAAAATGCACCTGAAACCCGGATGCAAGGCCGAGTACAAAAAACGCCATGATGCCATTTGGCCCGAGTTAAAAGCGTTGTTAAACAAAGAGGGGATAAGCAATTATTTTATATTCCTGGATGAAGAAACCAATACGCTGTTTGCCACGCAGGAGCTCTCCGGCCAATCATCACAAAGCCTGGGGCAGAACAGCGTAGTTAAACGCTGGTGGGATTATATGGCCGATATTATGGAAGTAAACCCTGATAACTCACCTATAACCACAACGCTTGAGCAGGTTTTTTATATGGAATAGATGCAGTTATCTATAACATCGCTTTAAAATTCTTCACAATCTCACCCGCTATTATGGCATTACCTTTATCCGATGGATGCAAGCCGTCATAAGTGAGGTTGATGGCCTCTTTAGGATAGGGGTATTCATCTGTTAACGGGTTGTAAGGTATTGTTGTCGATTCCGGAAATGTATAATTAGTATATACACCGGTGGCAGGGTTTTTAACACGTTTAAAGTTCACGAGGTGCTTCATGGCAAGCGAAGGGTTATGGTAAAGGTCGATAACCGGAATGTGCTCATATTGGCCTATGGAATCAACAGCATTGGCAAATGACTCCAGATATTGACCGTTTTTGGGTTTGTATGATCCGGTAGCGTTATTCTTCGCATCATTTATATAAACAAAATCAACCCGCTGCATGGGGGTTATCAGCAATATTTTAGCCTCAGGATTTAACTTACGTAACCTGTCTACTATAATCCGGAACGAACCATATACACTGCTATTACCAGTGTTATTTGCATAATTTGCCATAGTACCCAACGGCCTGCCTTGTCCCCAATCGTTAGTGCATAAAAATACGGTATACACATCAGCCTTAACCAGCCCAAGCTTATCAATACTATCGGCAATATTGCCGGATGTCCAGCCATTATGTCCCTGGTTAATGTATTTCAACCCCGGGATTTTTTCAACCACACGCGTTAAATATCCTTTGGTAACACGGCTACCTGTTTCATCGGTATGGTCATTTAAATAAGTAATGGAATCGCCGATTGCAAGCCATGTTACTTCTTTTTGTTTAAATGAACTGAATAGCGATATAACGATAAACAGAATAATATACTTTTTCATTTAATTTTGAATATAGGTTTTAACAAAAATAACTATTTACCTAAACCGATCGATTTTACATAAACCATATCGCCCGGCTGCGAATTACCACCGGCATCCGGCACAAATTTTAATCCCTCCATTGCACCTGTATAAGTTGCCGCTTTATTCAGTCTGACATGGTAAGTATGATATTTCCCATCACTAATAACCGGAAATGCCATGCCATTAGTATCAAAACCTCTATTAAATTGTTTCCAATAAACACGGGCACTTGTTGCTTTGCCGTGATATGCCGCTACAATGGTTAGTACAGGGGCATCCTTAGCATCCCAGAATATATCCGGGCTTTGTAATGCCGCTTTCTGATTAAGGTGTACTGCCAACGCGCCTTTTATTGGCCAGCCCGCATCTGTTGTGTTTTCGTAATACCAATGGCTGCGGCTGGTATCAAATTTAAATTGTAACGATTTGTTCTTAACGGCATGCTGGTATACATAACCACGTATCTGGTTAAGTGTGCCTAATATGAGTGTATAATTGTAATCATATACAATGTTATGGTCCAATACTTCCGTAGTGCCGGGGGCAATGTAGCCAGTGGCGATGGATTTGCTATTACCAACGTAGGTGTCATCCCCAAAGTAGCCACCCTGAAAACTTTGTACGCCCTCGTTCCAAATGCCAAGCCCATAATCAGCACTGTTTAGGTTTGCAGCCCAATTTTCCGTTGCCTGGAATGGTGCCCATTGTATATTCTTTGTGTTAGGGTAATTATGGTTGGCTATCAGGCTTACAGTATCATTAGTAAAAGGTTTGCTGCCGCGATAAGTTACGAGCCTATGGTAAGGTGCATTGGTATAAACAGCAGGTAATTCTTGTCCGCGTGCAGGGTATTGGATGGTATCGGGCCGCATATTAACCAGCCGGGCATGTACGCTAATAGCATTGCCATTTAGTGTTATCCACGATTCAAAGTAACATTCGCCGGGGACATTATTTAATGGCCAGTGCATAGGTATACACTTTACATATATCGATTTTCCATCATTGCGCTGTGCCAGTATTTTTGATCTGTTACCCGCCACATCGCCTGATTGAATGGGGTTCCAGCCAATAAAGATCCAGTTTGGCGATGCCTTTTTACCATCCGGCTCAAACGGTACCGGGCCGCTGTAAAAGGACATTTGCACCTGCCTGCCCCAATCGGTATTGTTGATCACATTCTCCTGGTTTTTAACATCGGCAATATAAGTTATGGCACCGCCTAGGTTCAGGTCAACGCCAACCTTTACCTGGCCGTTTTCAATAAAACTCATGCTTTTTAAGCTATCGCGGTTTATTTGTTGCGCCACAAGCGATTCATCTGCAAAAAAACACAACAACCCGAGGGCTATAAAAAAGGCTTGCTTTTTCATGTTGACTATTTAGGAAATATTGGTTTATAATATTGTAAGGATAGGCACAATTTAATGCACCGGCAACCTGTACTGTGATGGATGATATGCCGGAATTATACGAACGGCATAATTTAGCGCTGCATATGATATTTAATATATCAGACCTGGATAAAACATCAGCAACTGTGTAAATAATCTGCACTTACAACTATACTAAACAATACCAGCAACCTATTTTTTTAAATATTCTTCAATAATATAATTATTTGTTACAATTGTATCGTGTACGTACACGATTTGGTTTGTTCACCTTTAACAGAACGAAATGATGAGTATTTCAAGTTTGAAAATATACAACGCGAATATAATTACCCCTAACCGCGTAATAAATAACGGGACACTAATTGTTGAGAACGGAAAGATAAAACTGATAAGCGAAGTTAGTATTGATTACAAAACAGAGCAGGAGATTGATGCTAAAGGAAACTTTTTATCGCCCGGTTTTATCGACATTCATGTACACGGCGGGGCTGGTCATGATTTTATGGATAATACCATAGAAGCCTACCTTGAAATTGCAAAATTACATGCCCGGTATGGCACCACATCATTTACACCCACTACCTTAAGCTGCGAAAATGAAGATTTGCTGAAAACACTTGAGCTATATGAACAGGCTGAAAAAGAGAACACTGCAGGAGCAGAGTTTATCGGTATGCATATCGAAGGCCCGTATTTTTCCATGAAGGAAAGGGGGGCACAGGATCCTCGGTTTATCAGGAATCCGGATGCGAAAGAGTACGAAGATATTGTAAAAAGATCATCCATTATTAAGCGCTGGAGCGCCGCGCCTGAACTGGAGGGAGCTATCGAATTTGGCCGGTTTTTGAAATCGAAAGGAATATTACCAGCCATAGCCCATACCGATGCTATATATGAAGAAGTGTTAGCAGCCTATGAAATTGGCTATAGTCATGTCACTCATTTCTATTCGTGCATGTCTACAGTTTCGAGGAGAAATGCATACAGGTATGCCGGGGTTGTAGAAAGCGCTTATTTATTGGATGGATTAACGGTAGAGATCATTGCTGATGGCATCCATTTGCCGCCGCCTTTATTAAAACTGGTTTATAAAATTAAGGGCCCCGATAAGATAGCCCTGGTAACAGATGCCATGCGGGCAGCCGGTATGCCACCGGGTGAAAGTATCCTGGGCGGTTTAAAAAACGGGTTAAAGGTTTTGGTTGAGGATGGCGTTGCAAAATTACCCGATCGAAGCGCATTCGCAGGCAGTGTTGCAACTACCGATCAACTGGTGAGGAACATGATAAACTTAGCCGAGGTGCCCTTGACCGATGCAATTAAAATGATGACTGCCACCCCGGCAAAAATTATGGGGGTTGATGATAAAAAAGGATCGCTGGTTGAAGGAAAAGATGCTGATATTGTGCTGTTTGATGAGCAGATCAATATCCTTTATACCATAGTTGGAGGCAAAGTCATTTATAATTCGCACCATCATCAATAAAAGCGCTGATAAATAACAATGGGACATAAAGAATTCAATATTGAGCAACTCAGGGTATTGGTGTTTGAGAGTAGGGCATCGCTGGGGCTAACGGCTGCTAAACTGGTTAGCGATAGTATAAAAGCGCTATTACAGGAAAAACCGGAGATCAATATAATTTTTGCAGCGGCACCATCACAAAATGAGTTTTTGGAAGCACTGTTAAAGGATGATAGCATTCCCTGGGCATCAATTAATGCTTTTCATATGGATGAATATCTCGGGTTGCCGAAAAATGCAACGCAATTATTCAGTCAGTTTCTAAAAATCAGACTTTTTGATCACCGGCCCTTCAAAACAGTGAACCTGATAAATGGGAGTTCCCTTGATTTTAATGAAGAATGCAGCAGATATGCAACCCTCCTGCAAAAGCATCCGCCCGATATTGTATGCATGGGCATTGGCGAAAATACCCATATTGCCTTTAATGATCCCGGCGAGGCTGATTTTAACGACAAGCAAATGGTTAAAGTAGTAGCATTGGATGCCGTGTGCAGACAGCAGCAGGTGAATGATTGTTGTTTTAATCAGCTGGCTGATGTGCCAAAATTTGCTATCACCCTTACCATCCCCATTTTAACTTCCGCGCCTTTTATTTTTTGCATGGTACCGGGCAAGGTAAAAGCCAACGCGGTTGCACGTACATTATATGAGCCGGTATCTGACAAATATCCGTCGACCGTTTTAAGAACGAAGACGGGGGCTATTCTTTTAACAGACAATGATAGTTTTTCTTTATGCGGTTAATGTTATGATGAAAAAGATGTTACGTTATATTCTCCTGCCCATTATGGTTTTTGTTACCATGAGCGGGCATGCTGCCCAACCCCGCACAGTAGTAAATGATTCATTAAAAGTGAAAGGTTTTCACATCGATCTGCGGATACAGGTGATGAAAATGCCCGAACTAAAAAGACTCGTTAAAAACCTGGCGGGCAAAGGCATCAATACTATTTTAATGGAATGGGAGGGGACTTACCCGTTCACTGAAGAGCCATTGATCAGCAATAGGTATGCTTATTCGCGTGCGCAGATCATTGATTTTATAGCATATTGCCACAGTTTGGGTTTGGATGTGATCCCGCTTCAGCAAAGCTTTGGGCATGTGGAGTATATATTAAAGCATTACCGGTATGCAAACTTGCGCGAAGATCCTGTTGATTTTTCACAAGTTTGCCCGAGCGAGCTGGAAGCAGACCGGCAGCTTTTTACACGCCTTTACAAAGATCTGATAGAAACGCATAATTCGCCCTATATACATGTTGGCGGCGATGAAACGCATTTACTGGGCCATTGCGACAGGTGCAAAAAGAAAGCTGCCGAGTTTGGCATATCAAGGGTTTACTTTGATTACATAAAGATGCTTTGCCAAACGGTGGTAAGCTTAGGCAAAAGGCCGATGGTATGGGCAGATATGGCATTAAAATATCCCGAATATATTAATGAACTCCCTAAACAAACCATATTTGTCGACTGGAATTACGGATGGGAAAAAGACAGATTTGGTGAGCATGATAAGTTACTGAACAGTGGGTACGAAATATGGGGAGCGCCGGCTCTCCGCAGCGATCCGGACAATTATTTTCTCACGACGTGGCAGCATCATTTTGATAATATTAAAAACTTTATCCCCGAATGCAGACAGATGGGCTACAAAGGTATTGTGATGACATCCTGGTCAACCTCAGGCGAATATTTTCCTGTATTTGAAGCAGATAATGACCTGGTTGATTTGTTCCCGGTAAGGCATGTTTATCCCATTAGCGGCTTCGATCTACTTATTGATGCTTACAGTGAATCGCTGAAAGATAGTAAGCCGTTAAATACAAATGCTTTTATCGACCACTATTGCCTGTTGAATTATGGTTTTAGCGCCGCACAGGCAAAGCATTTTAGAACAGCGCTTTTTATGGCCCCTTATAAAGTGGTACAGGGAGTGGTTGAATCACCTCACCCAATAACTATAAACCAACTAATAGACAGCGCAAGATCAGCCGCGGCAATTTTACATGCACTGAAACCGGGTAAAGGGTTTAATGAGTTTCAGCATTATATTTTAATGGCTGATATCAGGGTGTTTTATCTGCAGGTGATAGAAATTGAAAAGGAAATAAATCAGGAAGCGTTTAATAACAAAGAAAGATATAGCTATATCGCCCGCTTAAAGCAACTGCTGAACATTTCAAAACAATTGAACGAACGTTTTAATAACCTTAATGAACGGGTATTGTACAATGCGGCATTAACAGAAGAAAATTCACTCAGAAACCATAAACTCCTTTCATTATATCATCAGTTAGCAAGTATTAAATGAGTGTTCTAAGTGTTCCGTATATGTCGTTTGACTAATTTATTTATGATCGCACACCTTATCATCCCATAGCCAGGGAACTATGGAAGAGTAATTCTTCTGAATGTTCGGCTGGTTTTAGAATTGCGCATTTCGGCGATCGCCTGTTTATAAAGTATAAAGCTTTGTCTTTTAGCTTTTGTAAAACTGGTAATTCTCGTTGGTAATAATATCAATCGGCATGTAGATGTTCTTTTCCGAGTCGCCTGCGTTGAACAAATGTTTATATAAAGCCATCAAACCAAGATAACCCTGCTCTTTAGGGCGCTGGCATATCAAGAAATCGATTACTCCTTCTTTTAAGTAATTTACATTCTCTGCCATAAAGTCGTAACCCACAAGTAAAAGGTCAAGGCTATATTTAACCAGTATTTTAGCTACAATGTGTACCCTTGAGTTTGTTACAAATAAGGCATTTACACTGGGGTTTGCCGCTAACGATTTTATTAATGATTGCTCAATGTTTTCAAGCATAATTTCATCAATATTTAGCGTAGTTATCTTGTTATGAAGCTTATGTTCTTCAAAATACTTTCTAAAACCTTGTTCTTTCCTTAGTAAATGGTGGTCGTTTTCGATATCGGATGAAATGTTAATGATCAATATTTCATCGGTTTCCTTAGCCACTAAGCCAACTATCTGGCCTGATAACCTGCCGCTTTGAAACAGGTGGGGGCCGATATAACATAAACTCTCTTGCTTTGGCAGATCGGAATTAATAAAAGCGAAGGGGATATTCAGCTCCGTTATTTTATTTGAAAAGAGCAACGATTCTTCAACAAAAGTAGGGGCGAGTAAAATAGCTTGTGGCTCAATTTTTAGCAAATCCTCTGTTTGTTGAAGGAAGCTTTGTTTGGAATTAAGATCATAAAAAAAATAATGAAGTTTAACGCCAAACTGCTTGATCTCGGTTTCCGCCTGCTGGATACCAGCAAGCGGGAATGACCAGTAATCGGTTTCATCGGATACCTTTGGTATTAATACAGCAAAATTAACTACCTTTTTATTAGCCAATAAACTGGCCATTTTATTGGGGCGGAAATCCAATTCCTCTATAATAGCATTGATTTTTTGTTTGGTTTCTTCAGATACGCCTTTTCTGTTATGAAGAACACGGTCTACCGTTCCAATTGAAACATTTGCCCGCCTGGCTATTTCCTTAACTCCGGTAAGATTTGATTCGCTTTTTTTCATGGATTATTGTTCAAATATATATAACATCATAGCAACGATGTTAAAATCATCAACTCATGAATCATACTGTGTACGATAACGTTAGCTTTTTCTGACTGGATACCGACCCGGAGGTTAATGCTTCCAACTACAGGAGGCGAAAACAAGAATAAATAGTAAAGCAGGGATTTTGCATTTCATCATTTGTTCAGTGGAGCCAGAGGAATTTGTATTTTCCCTATAACCGACTTGATTTACAGTATCTTATGCGGGTTTTAATTCTGTACTCACCGAATTACTCACCACTTTTAATATGCTTTGGTATAGCTGCAATGCTATATCCCAAAATAAGATTTTATATGTTATTTCAGTAATTTTTGACGGGAAATCTACACTTATTACCAATGAGATTAAATTGATCAGAAAAATAAAACTAAGTGGTTTATTTAAAAATTACTTAAAATTTGGTGGTAATTTTGATAGCACCAGCAAGACTAAACTTGAACTGTTTAATAGACGGGATCAACCTTCTTTCAGTTATTTAATGAAAAGTGATCCGACAGAAAACTCCTTATGTTTGTTTCTAATAAACACTTTATCAAACGTTTGAAGAGATATTAATTTTGCTTTTATACTTTCAATAAGTAAATTGCGCGTTAACAGTCTCTGCTGCTTCTTCTGTAAATGATCGATTATACTAAATTCACGGATAGTAAACTACTTGAGCTTATGGCCCAGGATAACCATGTTGCGTTCAATACAATTTATAACCGTTATTGGAGCAGGGTGCTCAATCTTGCTGTTAATAAAATCGGTGACATTATGGAAGCCGAGAATATTATTCAGGATATTTTCGTGTCTTTATGGAAACGCAGGCATTCATTAATTATTACTAACGCTTTAGAAAATTTCTTGGTTGTTTCTGTAAAATACCGCGTAATTAAAGTTCTGAATAGTCAGCGTACAGAAAGGTTATACAATGAAGCTGATGGTTTAATAATTGATGTGCTGGATGACTCGACCCAACAGTATTTGTCGTTTGAAGAATTACGTCAAAGGCTGGAAATATTGATCGGGAAATTGCCTGAACAAAGCAGGCTGATCTACCGGATGAGTAAAGAAGAAAATATGAGCTATAAAGCCATTGCCGAAGAATTGAATATAACTGAACGATCTGTTGAAGCACACTTAGCACGTGCCAAGAAAACACTAAAGATCGCTTTGGGGTCTTTCCTTACTACATTCCTGTTATAAAACCAATCCGCTAAAAAAAATAAATATTTTGAGGGTTTTTGCTTTTTGCAGGTACTTATTATAAAAGTACCTTAATTATGGCCCTTGATCCACAAAAAATTAGAATTCAGGAATTAGCCCATAAATATTTAAAAGGCCAACTAAGCCATTCAGAACAATTAGAATTTGATGAATGGTTTAAAAAGGAAAGCAACGAAAATATTTATATTGATGAAAATATTGCTGAATCTGAGGATAAATACCGGCAACTGATATGGAGCCGGATCAACGAACGGATTAACCCTGTTCAAGAAACTAAAGTTAAAACTATATTGCCCCGCATAGCAGCTGCGGCTTCGATCTTGTTATCTATTTCCATTGGTGGTTATTTTATTCTTCATAAAAAACCGGCCCAGCAAATAGTCGAAAATCAAAAGCAAGAGATTGTTCCCGGAATCAATAAGGCAACCTTAACGCTGGCCAATGGTCAAAAGATAATCCTAACAAAAGGTTTAAATGGCAAACTGGCACAACAGGGCAGCACACTGGTGCAGGTTAGTTCCAACAAATCTATTACCTACACAGGTTCAATCGTAAATACTTCTGTAGCGGCCCAAGTGCAGTTCAATACACTTTCTACAGTACGTGGTGAGCAATCTCCTTATCCATTAGTTTTAGCTGATGGAACCAAAGTTTGGTTAAATGCAGAATCTTCTATTACTTTTCCAACCAGTTTTAGCGGGAAAGAACGTGTAGTGAAAATTACAGGGGAAGCTTATTTCGAGGTAGTACATGATGCGTCGCATCCATTTAAAGTAAAGGTACGCGACCAAATAATTGAGGATTTAGGAACGCAATTCAACATAAATGCTTACCCCGATGAACCGGCTATGAAAACTACGCTTATAAATGGGAAAGTCAAAATTTCAGAAGGCTCTCAAGTAGCTCTACTTAAACCCGGTTTTCAAGCAGTTGTATCGTCATCAGGTTCTTCTATTATAGTACAGGCGGCAGATTTAGACCAGGTTATGGCTTGGAAAAATGGAAATTTTGAGTTTGAAGGTACACCACTTAAAGATATTATGCGCCAGATCAGCAGGTGGTATGACGTAGATATAAGTTACACGGGAACTATTGAGGATACTGAATTTGGCGGTTCAATTTCAAGAACAAAAAATATCAATGAAATTCTATCTGTGTTAGAAACTACAAAAGGTGTACATTTTAAGTTAGAGGGGAGGAGGATCTTAGTTATGCCATAACATTAATAATATATGGATAACTGTAAAAGAAATCGGAGGCGTTGGACCGCCCCCGATCAGATTTCAGGATTCCCACATAATTTAACTGTTGCGAACAATATCAATTATTAAAACCCTAACAAATGTATAAATTTTACACTGTAAATGGGTATGGCTTAAATGGCCGTACTAAATATTTGCCATCAAAAAACAAATGGCTTACAATTCTTAAAGATCCGAATTTAAAACGCTGGCTTATGAGGATAAATTTTACTTGCTTTTTACTATTTTTTGCTTTTTTACAGGTGTCGGTAGCAGCTAATGGGCAGTTTGTTACCCTAACAAAAAAGAGTACATCGTTAACTAAAGTATTTAAAGAGATTAAAAGACAAACAGGTTATGATTTTGTCTATGAATCGAATTTGCTAAAAACTGCAAAAGATGTTGACATTCAGGCTAAGAATGAACCACTAATACATGTTTTAAATGAATGCTTTGAAAATCAGCCATTTACTTACTCAATTAAAGATAAAACAATTATCCTTCAAAAAAAGGAAGCTACAAATAGCCCATCAAACAAACCGGTTATAGTTCCGGTAAGGATATCAGGGAAAGTATTGGACACTAATAATATGCCTTTACCGGGCGTAAACGTAAAAGTAAAGGGCGAAAAGTTAGCTGCTGTAACGGATGGCAATGGTAAATTTACATTGGAAGCACCCGATAATTCGGTATTGGTTTTTTCATTTATAGGGTTCACGACCAAAGAGATTCGGGCAACCCCGGGAAGCGAAATGATCATTCAACTGCAAGCCAGGCAAAATGACCTTAATGACGTAGTAGTGGTAGCCTACGGTACCCAGAAAAAGATAAACCTTACAGGTGCTGTAGACCAGATAGGGCCTAAGCAACTAATAGACAGGCCGGTGACCAATATTGGTGATGCTTTGCAGGGCTTGATGGCTAACCTTAACATAACTACTGGTACGGGTGGTGGTGCCCCCGACGCTACCAAAAGTATTAATGTGCGTGGTTTTACAGGGTTCTCCTCTACTAGTACTACCGGAGGCAATCTTAGTGGCCCGCTGATTTTGGTTGATGGTGTGGAAACAGATATAAATAGCTTAAACCCAAATGATATTGAAAGTGTAACCTTATTAAAAGATGCTGCCTCATCGGCACTTTACGGGTCACGCGCGCCAAACGGGGTGTTATTAATTACTACAAAACAAGGCAAAAGAAATCAGGCCCCACAATTAAGCTACAATAATAATTTTTCATACGCCCAGCCAATAGATGTGCCGGTAATGTCTAATTCACTTGTTTTTGCAAATACTTTTAATGAGGCAAACGTTAATTCAGGTGGGGGATTATTCTTTAGTCAATCTAACATTAACAGGATCATAGCATATATGAATAATCCCAGCGGTACCCCAACTACCATTGCTCAAAGTAATGGTGTTTGGGCGGCTTATGGCGGGGGAAATGCCAATAATGACTGGTTCAAAATTTATTTAAAAAAATGGTCTCCCAGCCAGCA
>JAMFSA010000232.1 GCA_026225055.1 Mucilaginibacter xinganensis
TACTTATTACTCCAAACTTTTTCTCAAATTAGCAGCCGATGAAGATAGAATTGTTTATTCCCTGTTTTGTTGATCAGTTATACCCGGATACTGCCTTTAGTACTGTAAAATTGTTAGAAAAAGCAGGCTGTACTGTAAACTATAACCCTTTACAAACCTGTTGCGGTCAGCCGGCATTTAATGCAGGTTTTTGGGATGATGCCAAAACAGTAGGTAGTAAATTCCTGAATGATTTTTCGGATGATAGCATTATTGTAACTCCATCAGCCTCATGCACCGGTATGGTGAAAAATTATTATAACGATCTGTTTACCAATACCACTCTGCATAATAAATGCCGTGCTATACAAGGCAATATTTATGAACTATCCGATTTCCTGGTAAATATTCTCCAATTCGATTACTTCGGCGCTGAACTGGATGGCCGGGCAGTATATCATGACAGCTGTGCTGCTTTACGTGAGTGCAAGATCAAAAATGAACCACGCCAATTACTATCAAAAGTGTTAGGCCTGGAGATGGTTGATCTGAGAGATAATGAAACTTGCTGCGGTTTTGGCGGCACATTTGCCGTAAAGTTTGATGCTATTTCAACAGCCATGGCCCAGCAAAAGGTTGATAATGCATTAGCAGCGGAAGCTGATTATATCATCAGTACCGATGCTTCCTGTTTATTACATCTTCAGGGTTATATCGATAAAAATAACCTGCCCATTAAAACTATGCACTTGGCTGATGTATTAGCACAAGGGTGGGGGAATGTATAAATTGCCGTCCCTTTACATAGGTCTCGGGGTTACTTCCGATCAATATCCAGTATCTTTTTGTTTGTATTCATTCCAACAAATTCTGCTCTTGACAAAGCATTCTCAACTGTGTCAAAACCTTTAGCTGCCAGGTCATTCAGTCCATCTTCCTGATCGCTCACATATTTGCATGTAACTAAATACACGCTGTCTTTAGTAACCTTTGTTAGCTTGTATAAGGTATAACTTGTATCCTTTTCTTTAATATGTAAAACGTCACCTGGCTTAGGTGCTAAAACCAAGTTGTTTACTTTCTTTTTAGTTTGATTATCACTTATCATTACTGAAAGAGTTATCACTGCCACAACACCTAACCCTGCAAAATTCCAGATTGGTATCTGGGTTTGTGATTTAAGGTTTTCATAATTTAATTTTAGAGAAGCAGGCATATTCTTATCTTTCAAAACCTGCCTGCAATTACTACAGGCAGAAACCCCTATTTTTCCTATCGGGAAAAATGGTATCCAGAATATGTGAGCGTATCGTTGGTACACACTCATCTGCAAGCTGTTATTAGTATTGCAATTAGGGCATGGTTCGGAGATAAACTCCGATTTTAAAAGCGTTGCTTTACTACCATAAACAATCATTTGTAATAATTAAGTTAGGTTTATAATGGTTGGTAAAAATTTATTGAAGATAATAAAACGTAATTACTATCAAACTGAAAGTGCAAACAATTTATTAGTAACTACTGAGTTTCAAACCTCAATATAATAAACGAATACGGCGCGAAAGTGTAATTACAGCTATTATTGCTACTTGTTATTTCACTTTTTACAGGTACAAATTTATTAGGTTCGTCAACAGTATTCCAGTCATCAAGGCTATTGGCTTTTAGTTCATTAACAGTCACTTTGGTTGCTGTTCCATTGCAATCACTCAACTGTACATCAGCATTTACAGCAGTTGATTTTGAGTTCACCACTTGTATGGTAACAGTTTTTCCATCGGCGCTCCGGCATGAGGTGATATCAAGCGTATCGCTTTTACTTGTAAAGTCTGATTCTATTACCAGTGGCAGATAGTTCTCCGCCATCATTTTAGATACATAATAGGAGGGCTGGCCCCATACATGCTTAGGATCAAAAAATAATAACCCCTGATCCCAGCCATTATCATTCTGATGATCAACCTGCATACCATTAGCTGCGCAAATTATGGGCACATTATAATTTATACGCTGTAATCGGTTTATGGCATTGGCATGCGCTAAAGCCCTTCGCATCCTGGCATTGCCTGCATTTTCTTCAAATACGCATAACCTGAAACTGCTATCCGGAGCTACTGATCTAAGCTGTTCCTGAGCAAACTCCAAATCTTTCAAATCGGGTTGTTTTTCGGTATCATTATAAATATGCACATCAAACCATGCCTGGTGACCAGCTGTATGGCAATGATCTATGGTTTGTTTAATATAAGCCAGATCGCCTTTTGCATCCTCGCGGGTATCATCGCTAAAGCAAAAAATAATTTGAATGGATGGATCCCTGCTCCATATCGCATCTGCTAATAATTTAAATTTATCTGTTAGTTTCTGATTATTAAATTGCTCGTTGCCCAACTCAATGTACTTTAAATGATAAGGCTGTTTATGCCCGTCGGTAATTCGTTTCCTGCCCCAGTGGGTATTGTTATTGCCATTTACATAGTCAACAAAATCAGCCATATCCTGCGGCGTTTCCCCTGTGCTGAAATCAGGTATCCCGGTAATGCCCGTTGCATTACAAAGATCAATGAAATCAATAATTCCCCAGCCGTTGCTCGAAAACGGATACCAGATGCCTTTGTAAGGCGGTCGTTTTTCCCGCACACCTATCATGTTCTTCCATCGGTAATTATCGGCTAAGGTCATACTGCCGCCATAGCGCAAAACCGTTATATTTTCGTTTAGCAAGCCGTCAACAACATCTTTTCTTACAGGCAGGTCTTTAAACCGTCCCCAACTACCGGGCTGCATAAACACGTAACCAAGACTAACCTTGCCTTTTTGATGAAGCGTTATAGCCAAACGGGCATGTACGGCCGATCTTATTGGTGTCAACGTAAAATTATACTTCGTCCATGCCGCGTCAGTAACAATAACGGCCGTTTCTGCATAAGTTACCGAACCATCTTCACTCTGCAATGAAATGTAAATCTGTACCGGGTTATTGGTTTTCGCACAAATAGTACCCTCATATGGTTGCTTTCCGCTTAAATACAAGCCCTGGCGGTTAAGTCCGCGGTTTTCAATACCTATTGTGCCTGCGCCATTTACAAAACTTATATTTTGACTTTGCTTACCAACAAACGGCTGTATACTATCAATACTAAAACTCCCGCTTGCAGTCCCAGTTCTGACAGGCTGCCATGATCGTATTTCCGATTCATCCTTATGTTCATCCCTTGGTGCTTTACAGCTTAACCAACCCGATAAACCTGCAAATTCAGGGTTCACATGGGCATCAATATGCATAGGCTGTTCCTGAAAACTCTCACCAAAAATCATCTGACTGTATATGCCACCGTAAATCTCATGGTTCACATCCTCAATACAGGCACCGGTTATTAATGGTGATATATTTTTTATTACATTATTAACCTGTACGGTGATCTTATTGGTTTGTGCAAATAATGAGCAAATGCAAATGCTAAGAAAAGAAAAGGTAATTAATAATTTCATCAGGCAGGTATATATTCTAAAACGATATATGCTAAATTAGCATATTCAATTGTAATTTAGCTAATAATGAAATCCGACCTGGACCTTATCCATATTTTATTAATGTAATGCGCCAACTTCTATTTTTTTTCTCTTTAACCATTTTTGCTTTTGCCGCTTTAGGTCAACAAAAAATAAATTATCAGGCACAAGGAGATGCATATCTCACCCATCATGATTATGACGCGGCTATTAAATACTATACTAAATTGATTGATAGTTCAGGTATTGAGAAAAGTGCATTACCTGTTATACTTTTTCACCGAGCAGCTTGTTACGTGGCTTTAAAACATTATGGTGCTGCTCAGCTTGATTATAATGCTGCAATATTAATAAATCCTCAATATTGCGATGCCTATACAGAAAGAGGAGTGCTTTTTGAAAGTTTTTATTTTGATCCGAAAAGAAGCAGCAAAGATTATTATAAAGCTATATCACTCACATCTATAAGTGACACTAAAGCTCTATCAATCCTTTATAGTGATGTTGCGGGCGATGAGTTTAATATGGGTAATATTGATAGTGCATTAAATTTGGCAACTATAGCCATTCATTTTAATCCAACTAATGCTATAGCTTACATTTCACGTGCTGGAATATACATATCCTTAACAGCGTATACCAGGGCAATAGATGATTTGAATCTGGCAATAAATTATTATTCAGGTAGTGATAAAAAAGAATTATCAAAATGGTATTGCAATCGTGCCGATACAAAAACGATGAACAAACAGCTTAAAGATGCCATTAATGATTATTCATTTGCAGTTAAGCTCGACTCTAATAATTGCAAGGCTTATTGGAATAGGGCTAATGCATATTATCAACATGGTGATTATCAATTAGCAATAAAGGATTACGCTGTTGCGATAAATTTTCAAACTTTTGATAAAGATTACAATAGTATATATTTATCAAGCCTGTATGATAGTAAGGCTAAGTGTGAAATAGGTGCTAATTTATTGGACGATGCAATAAAAGATGAGTTAGACGCTATAAATGTACACAAGGAGATTGGAAAAAACTATGTGGATTTAGGCCTGGCTTATACATTAAAAGGAGATTTTGAAAAAGCGATACATCAAAGCCTTATAAGTGAGCAACATATTAGCAATACTATGGCTACTTCTTATATCTACACCTTGGTTGCAAATAATCAATATATGTTAAAGAAATATAAAAAAGCTTTAGCTTATTGTGATACCGCAACTTTTTGGAATGCTAATGATGAAGATGCTTATTATTATCGTGCGAAAGTGTATTTGAAAATGAATAATAAGGAGAAGGCAATGTCTGATTTTAACACATATATACAGCTTAATAATGAAAAACACACAATAAACTATTTTTTTTCACTCTATTATACAGGAAAGGGTGAAGATGCGATAAACTTATTAAAACAAACGATACTTAATACTACAGACGATGTTCAGGTAATGCGTTATTACTATAATCTTGCATGCTTATATTCATTAATGAATAATGTTGATGAAGCAAATAAGTATTTAAAATTATCAATTGACAAAGGTTATTCAAAAAAATATGCATCTGTTGATATGGATCTGGATAACATCAGGAATACATCTGATTATAAAATCACCGTTTCTTCCCACAAATAATTGTTTATAGTAAACCTCTTGTCTTTATTCACATCAATACGATATATGTTGTTGAAAATAATCGTAAATTTGCACCTCAAATAAATGATCACTTAGTAGGTGATTGAATTAAAGTAATTTTTTATAAAACATAAATCATAGTTGTAGATGATTAATATTACACTTCCTGATGGTTCCGTTCGTGAATACGATAAAGGGATCTCTTCCATGCAGATAGCACAGTCTATCTCCGAAGGTTTAGCACGCAATGTATTAGCAGCCGAAGTTGATGGCCAGGTTTGGGACGCAAGTCGCCCAATTGAGCAGGATGCCAAGGTGAAATTGTTAACCTGGAACGATGCCCAGGCAAAGGCAACTTTCTGGCACTCATCGGCCCACTTAATGGCCGAAGCTTTAGAAGCGCTTTATCCCGGCACAAAATTCGGTATAGGGCCGGCTATTGAAAATGGTTTTTATTACGATGTTGACTTTGGCGACCGTGAATTCTCTTCGGATGAATTCAAGAAGATTGAGGATAAAATGATCGAGCTGGCTAAAACCCGCGAGGAGTTTATCCGCAAACCGGTTAGCAAAGCCGACGCTATTGAATATTTTACCGATAAGGGTGATGAATATAAGCTCGATCTGATCAAGGATCTGCCTGATGGTTCGATCACTTTCTATTCACAGGGTGAGTTTACCGATCTGTGCCGTGGACCCCATATTCCTAACACAGGTTTTATAAAGGCTGTTAAACTGATGAGTGTTGCCGGTGCCTACTGGCGCGGTGATGAAAGCCGTAAACAGCTTACCCGTATATATGGCGTAACTTTCCCTAAGGCAAGTGAGCTTACCGATTACCTGCACCTGATTGAGGAGGCCAAAAAACGCGATCACCGTAAATTAGGCAAGGAACTTGAACTGTTCGCATTCTCTGAAAAAGTGGGTATGGGTTTACCTTTGTGGTTACCTAAAGGAACTGCTTTGCGCGAGCGTTTGGTTAGTTTCTTGCAAAAAGCACAGGCTAAGGCTGGTTACGAGCAGGTGATCACACCCCATATCGGGCATAAAAACCTGTATGTAACTTCAGGTCACTACGAAAAATATGGCGCTGATTCATTTCAGCCTATAAAAACTCCGCAGGAAGGAGAGGAATTCTTCTTAAAACCGATGAACTGCCCCCACCATTGCGAGATCTATAAAACAAAACCACGTTCATATAAAGATCTTCCGGTTCGTTTGGCTGAGTTTGGTACTGTATACCGTTACGAGCAAAGCGGCGAGCTGCATGGCTTAACCCGTGTTCGTGGCTTTACTCAGGATGACGCGCACTTATTCTGCCGTCCCGACCAGGTGAAGGAAGAATTTATGAAAGTAATTGACCTGGTATTGTATGTATTTAAAGCTTTAGGCTTTGATGATTACACTGCACAGGTATCGTTACGTGATCCTGAAAACAAAGCAAAATACATCGGTAGTGATGAGAACTGGGCTTTGGCTGAATCGGCAATTATTGAAGCGGCTGATGAAAAAGGACTTAAAACTGTAGTTGAATATGGCGAAGCTGCTTTTTATGGCCCTAAGCTCGATTTTATGGTTAAGGATGCCTTAGGCAGAAAATGGCAGTTAGGAACTATACAGGTTGATTATAACTTGCCTGAGCGTTTCGAGCTGGAGTATACTGGCAGCGACAATCAAAAACATCGCCCTGTAATGATCCACCGTGCACCATTTGGTTCACTGGAACGTTTTGTGGCTGTTTTAATAGAGCATTGCGCAGGTAATTTCCCGCTGTGGTTATCACCTGAGCAGTTCGTAATATTGCCGATATCTGAAAAATATGAAGATTATGCAAAAAAACTTTCAGATTCGTTAAAAGATTCTGATATTTGCGGGCTTATTGATTTCAGGGACGAGAAGATCGGGCGTAAAATACGTGATGCTGAAGTCAAAAAAATCCCTTATATGCTGATTGTGGGTGAAAAAGAAACCGCCGAAGGGTTGGTTTCAGTTCGTAAACATGGTCAGGGAGATTTGGGAAGCATGAGCATAGAAGATTTTAAAAAACAAATAATTAAAGAAATAACAGTATAACTTGGCATTAAACAAACCCTTCAATAGAGGACCAAGGCTTCCTTTTAAGAAAAAAGAAGCTGAA
>JAMFSA010000233.1 GCA_026225055.1 Mucilaginibacter xinganensis
GGATCGCCAGTTTCCAGATCAGCGCGAATGACCTGGCTTTATTGACCGGTTACGAATTGAAGAATTTAGGCACGTTGGCCGATCTCGATGCCTACAACAAACGCGAACGCGCCGCCCATCCCGAAGGAGAAAACGAACTTTATGCCAAATGGCAGCAAAGCATGTACATGCACAGCATGTTCAGCGCGCATAATGAGGTGCTGGACAATAATCGCTACCCTGATTTAGTTTGGAGCAAACTGGAAGAATATACTAAACTTTCGCAACGATAAACAGCAATAAGATTATGAAAACAGCATTGGAACTTATACCGCCACAGGAGACCGGCCGGCAAACTGATTTTACACATGAGCAAAAGTTTGATTCACTTATGGATGCGCACCGTGCCTTCGTGGCTGCGGCAGGCCGCTTACTTTCGGTGAATAATTGCCATGAATATTCCGGTGCTGGATCAGCTAAGTTCACGCTGTGCAATAACCAGGGCGATGAGGTAGAAGTGATGGCAGAAGAAGGCTTTTTCTTTAGCATCGATCGGCAGAATAATACCTACTGCTGACCGCAAGACCGGTCCCCGCTCCGAGAAAGCCTGCGGCAGAAATCGCCCATTTTTATACGGATAATTCTACCAATACCTTTATCGTGCGTCGTGACGGCCTTGTGCTAAGCGCGGGCGTGCATGGACGGAATGAGTGCCCGAATAATGAAGAGGTCGACCTGCATGACAAAGTGCGCCATACGCTGATCGGCTTGTTGGCGCGGATTGGCATGTCTGGCACGCAATGGCAAAAACTGGTTAATGGTGTAATAGACTATAAAGAAAAACAGTAATGGGTAAACAACACGATACTTTTCCGGAAGAACAATCAGAAATGCCGGGCAGAAAGAGACACCCGAAATCAAACAGCCGAATGACCCTAAAGAACCGGAGGTCCCACAGGAAGACCCGCAGGTCGTACCCGATGAATTGCCGCCGGGGGAAAATTCGCCCGGAACTCCAATTGAACCTGCGGTGATCTGACCTATTAAGGTTGTTTAAGTTTAGCTTCCATGCTTTGGGTAGTATGCGGTACAGCCAGCAGGCGTTCTCTTGGAATCAGCGTTCCGGTCGTGCGGCAAATCCCATAAGTTTTATTCTCGATGCGTGTCAGCGCCGCTTCCAGTTGTTCGATGAACTTTTTTTGCCTGGCGGCCAGCTGGTTAGTCTGTTCTTTTTCCATCGTAGCTGAACCATCTTCCAGCGTTTTACCTGCGATCGCGGCTTCGTCACCATTGGTATTGGAAGAGTTTAAGGAACCCGCCAGGTCCTGCAGCTCTTCACGTGCTGCTTTAATTTTCGCATTAATTACGTCCCTGAATTCGACTAATTCGCTATCGGTGTATTTGGTTTTTACTTTTTCTGTTTGCATGATGTCTTGAAACATCCGGCAAGGGATTTGGTTTCGTGAAAACTAAAAAAAGCTCATTTTTAATCCAGCACAGCAGTTGGGGCAAACCCAAATCGCTTTTTAAAAGCAAAAGAAAAATGGGACAGGTCCTCGAAGCCCAGCTCCAGGTATATATCATTGGGCTTTTGATTTTGCTGGCGGATGAGAAAATAAGCTTCTTCCAATCGCTTGCTGGTCAGCCAATGCCCAGGCGTGTCGTTATAAATCTGCTTGAAATCGCGTTTAAAGGCTGACAAGCTCCGGCCGGTCAAAAATGCGAAGCGCTCCAAAGGAACATTAAACCGGAAGTTCCGGCTCATAAAGGCCTCAATATCTATTTTTTGCGGCGCGCCGAAATTGAAAAGCACGGCCGCCAGGCTGGGGTCGTTTTTGAGCAGGATCAATAGCAGTTCTTCCCGCTTGAGATCTGCAAAAGCCTCCTCAATCTCCGCTTCCCCCTTGTAATAAGGTTCGAGTGAAAGAATAAAGCGATTTAATAAGTGGTCATCTTGGACAGGCACAATGGCGTCGTACAACCGGGTTAAACTACTATCTGCCGGGTGCCTGGCTAAAAACCTTTTCAGAAAAGCTTCATCAAGGACGATAACTATCTTTTTAAAGTCACCGTCCATTTGCTGTTTGGTGTAACGCAGCAAATGGTTCTTGCGCGCGATGCAGCTATCCCCAGGATGTAAGTGGTAATGCTGATCGCCATTATAAGCCAACATTGAGCCTTTGAGCAGGTACAGAAAGAAATGATCCGAAATGATCTGCTCTGGGGATATTCCGGGACCTAAATGACAAGATTGCAGGCTGCTGGTGATCATGCGCAAAAATACTTAATTCGACAGACTATCCACACTGGCCAGGATCGCTTCTTCTTTACTGCGTGGCTGCCAGCCCAAAAGCTGCTGCGCTTTTTGATTGGACATGGCGATATAGAGCGATTCATCCAGTGGCTGCAGGTCAGCGATATTGCCGGCAAGGGCCGGCTTTTCTTTCCGGATTAGCTCAGCCACTTCATAAAGGCTCATGATCCCGCTCGCTGTTGCCAAAAAGCGTTCACCTCCTGCCGCGGGTTGCGTCATCGCTAAAAGATGGATAGCGGCTACATCGCGTACATCCACCACGCCAAAGGTAAAGGGCAGCGTTTCTTGGATATGACCATCCAATAGTCCTTTTACCAGGCCGATCGAAGTGGAATAGTCTTTTCCTAAAGCCGGGCCAAAAACACCGACCGGGTTGATCACGCTGAGTTCCATGCCACCGCCTTCGCTGCTGATAAAATCCCAGGCTGCTTTTTCGGCTATAGTTTTGGACTTAATATAAGCACGGTCGGTCAATTCCGGGTCTGTCCAGTCCTTTTCGGTAAAGATGTGATCTTTGGGGTTTTTGCTGTAACCGATAGCGGCGAAAGATGAAGTCAGGACGACACGCTTCACGCCGGCATCACGGGCGGCTTTCAACACCCTTAATGCGCCATCCCTTGCGGGTACGATTAGTTCGTTCGCATCTGTGGGCTCCCCTGCAGGAAATGGCGAGGCAACATGCAAAACATAGGTACATCCGGTTACGGCCTTATTCCAGTTAAGATCAGTGGTCAGGTCCGCCTCTACGAACTCCAGCTTGTCAAAAGATTGAATTCCGGCTTCTTTCAGCAAGGCCAAAACTTCATCTTTTCTGCTCAATGAGCGGAGCGTTGTTTTAACAGTATAGCCCGCTTTCAAAAGCTGCAGGATACAATAAATACCAATAAACCCGCTACCGCCCGTCACTAATACGGTTTCTTGTTTGGTGCTATTTTTCATTTTGAATTTCTTTACACAAAGGTGCCGCTTTTTTAACGAGACTGTTTTGTTCAGCGGTTCAATTTTGTTTTGTTTTAAAGTCCACTCACTTGTTTTAGTTTGAATTCATTAATTTTGCGGCATGGCCGTTGTTGTTGCTGAAATTCCCGGAATCAATATGGAGGACCTGAAACTAAAAGATTTTAAGGTCCATCAACTGGCCGCGGCCGCCGATGTTCCGGTTTCCAAGGGCAGGCGGGATTTTTATAAGATGGGCCTGGTCAATGGTGATATGACAATCAATTATAATGGCCAGGTTTTAGAAATTAAAGGTAACGTTCTCTTTTTTGTCAATCCCCGTGTAGCTCATTCGCTGATTCACCGTGCGAAAGACACCACCGGCTTTGCCTGTCTTTTTACCGAGGCTTTTGTTAAGCGTACGGAAATATTGAAAAGCTCCCCGTTATATCAGGTGAGTGACCACCCGGTGATTCCGCTGAACGCTGACAATCTTTGCTTTAGTCTTTACCGAATTAGCAATAAATCTTCTGGTTACAAAAAGACAGAAAAGTAATATCACCAGAAAGGCCGAACCTAAAACCCAAAAAGCACCTGTTAGAAAATCTATATGCATATCGACTTTATTTTGGAAAGTTTATCAAATTAATTAAGATTAGTCTTCCCGGTTCTAATGAACCGATCTGCTTGCCCATACTTATTGGCAAGTGCTGCAAAAACGGGTAAACCGGTAAAAACAAATGCCAGTGTAGGCGGAAAATGAAAATATCCGGCGACAAAGGTTATAGTGATTATCGTTAGCGTTACAGTAACACAATATTTCAGCGTAAAAATGTCCGTTAAATTATAAAAAACGAAATAAGGAGCTAATCCGACTCCGATTGCAAAAGACGGTACCACGAAAATCATAGCCGCGGTTGAGTCAGGCAGGTTGGATGCAGTGCAGGCTGTAATCATTAATGAAATGAACATACAAACCAACCCGGCAATTCGTAAACGAATGATCTTACTATTACTCTGAATAAGGTCGATTGCTGGCACGGAAAACCTTTTATAATATTCTCTTAGTGAATAAACCATTAAATTATAACCGACTATAAATACCATCAATAAAACTGAAAAGAAATTGATATCAGAATGTTGTAACGATCTGTCGTAAGCTGTTGAAAAAGCATCCAATTTCTTTTCGCAATTGCTCACCCAAAAACGTATAAACCAAAAAGCTGTACCAAAGCAAATTAGTTCTACCAGTCGCGCTAATATAAAATACCAATTAATTTTCGTCATTTGAATTATAACTTATAAGGGCTTTAATTGTTCGGAAAATTTCCATCAAACGATTTTGTTAAGGCTTGCCCTTACGGCGATAATTAAGTTCGCTTGAGGCGCCCTATGGCGCATACCACACTGTCAAAAAAACCACTAAACAAAAAGGCTCCAAAATTCTTATTAATAAACACCATTTGTCTCAAAGCCCTTTGGTTAAACTTAAAGCCTTTGTATATATGAAATACCTGCTATTGATTGCCGCATTTTTAATTACTCAACAAAGCGCTGCGCAAAACAGGATAGATTTAGCTGCACTGACCTATAACGAAGACGTGATGGTATTGCTAAAAGGCAGCCAGAAAATTGCCGATACATCGCTCAACAAAAAACTATCAACCCAATTCGTTACCGTCCGCAGAGTCACCCCTGAAACTGACAATATATTAACTACTCTGCCCGATTACCGCACTTATGCCATCCGGTTTTTTAAATATGGAGATTTTGAATTTTCAAACGAAAATTTAGAAAATGACTACCTGATGGGCTCCGTATGCGCTATAGTTAACTCACTAAAAGATAACAAACTCGTGGGTATTATTATTCAGCTGCGAAACGCGGCTGACGCGCATAAATTAGATGATTATATTAAAAAGCTGTATGGTAAACCGCTTGTAATGGCGCCTGAGCCAAGGCCCCGTAAAAATGGTGTGGTAATGGGTAGCGCCGGTTTTTTTTGGAAAGATATAAAACCGGGACTTTCACTGGTGATGAAGAATGAATACACCACCCTTAATGGCAAGCAGGCATTTGAAACCCAAATCTACATTGTTAAAAATAATGTAAAATCGATTGATAAAAGTCAAACCCTACTTAACCGAATATTGGACTTTAGTAAATAATCATATACGATAACCAATTTATAATTCTCTATGAAAAAACTTATTTACATTTTACTCGCTATTATCGTTTTTGTGCTTGCGGTTCGTTTTATCATTGGCCCGCCCAAACAGATACGGATTGTGCTGGATGAAGTATTTGGCACATCGTTTTCAAAACATACCCAAGATGAGGTTGTAGTAGCACCCGACTGGGAGCGCGGAAAAATAATAGCCGGTCGCTACAACGCGATAGACTCAACTTATATTCCTAGCGATAGTATGCATCTTTCAAATAGTGAGAAGTTTGACGGCAAGTATAGCTATTTTCATACAGTAGGCGGAGCAGAAAATTTTGGCCTGATAGACAAAACCGGAAAGATAATTTTAGAGCCCATATATGCCGGTATAAGTTTACCCGTGGTAAGCGGAATGGTCAAAGTAAATAATCAACAGCAAAAATATGGCTGGGTTAATCTGGAAGGAAAACAAATTTGCGATCAGAAATATGACGATTTGTGGAACTTTAGCGAAGGCATTTCAAAGGTAGAGCTCAATAATAAATTCGGATTCATCGATACCAATGGCAACGAACTCACACCCGTGCAATACTTTGCCGCGATGGATTTTAAGGAAGGAGTAGCCGCAGTTTGTATAGAACCGCAAAAATGGGGCTGTATCGATAAAACCGGTAAAATCGTAGTACCGCTTCTGTACAGTTCCGATCCGAAATTTGTGAATGGCGTGGCCAATGTTCAAATTGATGGGAAGGATTATAAAATAAACCGCCAAGGCAAAAGGCTACAGTAATGAATTTACCTGCGGATTTACATCAAAAATAATATAAGTTGCCCGTATAAGTACAGGGCCTTCAATACATTTAAAAGGGAGCATCTTACGCTCCCCTTTTTTATTTCTAATCTGTTATCATTGGCGCTGATAAATCCACCCATATTGAAAAACTGGCTTACGACCTGATCATAGTCGATACACAGCCATATTTGTGCCGGAAGGTTAAAGCAGCAGATAAGCAAGTTTCAAAAACTTTTCACGGGATCACTGTTTTACCAGATTGATGTACTTCTGTCCGCAGCTGGCGATTAAGCCTGATCCCGCTTCATATATATGGTCAGACCGTGGTTTCCTTACCGCAATCGCTGCAACATTTATACACATCAGGACAACCTGGTTACAGAAACGATTTCAAACGCCTTCATAGAGCTTCTAAAAGATCGGGCGACACGATTGTTTAAAACAGCCATGCTTTACTATTGTTATAATTCTTAACCAATTCCCGATAGCGTGAAAATATTACGATATTTTTTGTTGTGGATGCTTGTCTTGAATACCCCCTTGTTCATCTATGCTCAAGGAGTTCCGAAAGCGTTTGAGGCTTATAATTATGCAGGAGCCGTAGATGGCAGATTGGTCAGGTTTAACCTGGCTGATGGCTATATCGGGGCGAGTTATATACAACTGTTCTTGACAGGAGGAAAGAAACCGTTAAAATTTGAACCGGATGCAGGGACACCAAATGAAAACAATCAATTGAAATTTGTTCCTTTTCCCGAAAGCAGATCAGGTTATTTTTTACTGCATAATATGCAGGCGGTATATGATAATATACCGTCTCGTATCACTGGGTATTATTTCTTGAATAATAAAAAGACCCGGGTCAGACTTGTGTTAATTGTATCACATAAGCATTAACTTAATTTTGCATACCCTTAAGCAATCATATGACAGAAATAGAAAATTATGTTGATTAGAAAAGAAAATCCAACCGATTAGGTTTCATGGAGGACTTCCGGTACAAAACCACCAAAGAGATCGTATCAGCCAACGATAAAGCCGACATTATGGATACTACGATTATTATCCAGCCTTATTGGGACACCAATGGTTCCCTCATACTCACTTCAGTTTTATTAGGATAATAACCAGCAAGAGTGTTACCGATGGCGGTGGGATTAACAGCGTGTGTTCGCAAGCCTCTTGCGCGAAATCAATCCGTTGCGCCCATAACCGCCCCCTCAAATGCAAATATAGCGAAGAAAAGAGGAATGCCCATGAAGATAGCCCAAATGTAATGGATGGGAAGGTCAGGGCATTCTCCCGTGCAAAATAAAACACCTATATAGCCAGTATAAAATAAAGCAGCTATTGCCGCAAAGGCCATTGTTATCGTAAAGCTTTCCATTACTAATTAGAAGCGCCCTTTTTGCCTGCAAATTCGACTACGAACGTACGGTTATCCCGGTGCGTATTATAGGTGCTTTTGAATGTGATTTATTACAAATCCAAATCCTCTGTTTGGCGGACTGGACAGGCTGTTGTTACTGATATTGTGGAGTTTGATGCCTTGTTTGTCCGGAACTGCAACAGAACTTTCTATCCTGATTTCATTATTTAATACATCATAAATGCCGAAGGCATATGCATCGTGGTTATTAACCGCATTAGCAACCTTGTAGGCCGCGTAGCCCGCACGGGTACCACTTTCGCTCACGTAAGCATCCTGAACAGGGGCATCATAAGGACTTTCGCACTGAAAAAAATAAGTTTTACCATATTCGCCAGTCCAATACACTTGGTATTGCTGAAAATGCTCAAAAAACATCCCATACATCGTTACGTAATCGCCATTAACAACCAACCCGTTCTTTATCTCATGCTTTCTGGTTTGCCCCACTGGTTGCATAACCATCATTTGCCCGGCCATTTCCAGTGAACAAGATCAGCACTCCAAGCTAATCCAATGGAAGCATTTTTGTCAAAATCCCCCTGTTCTTCGGTTAAAGGTCCTGAGCCGTGAAAGAACAAAAAGTAACGGCCAAAGCGCTTATTTGCCGTTAAATCCAAAACGGTGCCCGCTGTAATACGACCTTTTGCCCAAAGCCAATGACTCTGACCTAAAGTAAGGATGCTTTCCCAGTCTTTCCAGTGCACCAAATCGTTCGACTCTTTGATACCAATTCCATTTTTAGGAGAGTAAAATAAAATATATTTTCCGTTTGCGTACAAGACAGATGGATTTTCTCCCGAAGGTGTTTTTCCAAAATAATTCCAGTGTGTTAAATCGTACGAATAAGACATGCAAATTCCATTTTGTTTGTAAAAACACCACCATTTTCGCTGTTGTTTCTTATCTTGAAGTAAATAAGGGTCAATCATTCGTCCCATATCCGCAAAAGAAACCTTCGGCCCTTTAACTTTCATCAGCTCAGGATTACTCCAATAAAGCAGGTCCTTACTTCGCATGATGAATATACGTGCATTGCCTGAACCAAAGCGGGGCATTTGGTCAACGGTGTAATCTGGTCGGGGATAAGTTTGCAGGCAAAGCACCCATTCCTTTTTAAACCTAACTATATTACCGGGACTCGAAAAATCCCAGTTCTGGTTTTTCGGTGTAATGATTTTAACAGCAGACCAATTTTTAAGGTCGCGGCTATGCGCTAATGCCGTATAGGAGTATATTTTCCGGGATTCTGTTTTTACCAAGGTAAAGAAAAGGTAAAAAACTCCGTTGTGATATAATACGGCGGGGTCGCGGTAGGCGACAGTATCATTACCTTGAAATAATATAGATGAGTTTAATTTGCCAAGCAATTTATTTTGTGCTTGAACCTGTAAAGAAAAAATGAATAGTATAGAAAGAGCTTTCAAAAACTTCATTATGACTATTTAAAATTTTACAATTTGACAGTCGAATGGGTAAATTTAGTAAATCGCTGAAACCTTAATTCACGTGTTAACATTTCAAGTGATATGGTGGATGTATGGTAAAAATAGCAAAATGATTTTTTATTATACATCAAAGCCTAATTTAAAGGCTTGCAGATTTAACTGCCAGTTTATTGTCCGGTTCATTTAAGTTAATGATTTATCGCTATCCGTTGTTGATTTGTGCACACTTTCATTTACGCGATAAAATTGATTTCTAATAGAATATTGTTTAATTATTGACCCAAGCCAAAAATTGTGCTTGATTTACCAGGCCTGAAATGAGCGTATTTGGTGTTGCCATTGATTACAATTTGGAATTGAAATGATAGATGCCTGATTTTGCTTCGAATAAAATAGTATCATCCGCCTGCTTGATAAATTTTAAACCTTTGGCCCTAACGGCCATAATGCCAGATTCTGTAACTTGTTGTAGTGATACAGCTGGAATGTAAATTTTTGCAGTAGAACCGGCAGGTATATTTACATCCATAACAAAGCGCGCCGCGGATAATTGCCATTTTATAATGATCGGCCCTCTTACAGATTCATATTCAGCCGTACATGAGCTTACTTCTTTACTTGGATACGGGTGAATGGTAAAACTTTTATAAGCAGGGTTTTCAGTATCAGGATTAAGGCCTGCAACGTACCGCCACAGCCATTCACCTACGGCGCTGTGCGGCCAATGGTTTAAAGATAGATTTTTTGTGTCGGCGTCAAACGATTCCCAAAATGTTGTGCTTATTGTCATCATATATCCCCATGACGGTTTTGTTGTAAGATTTACCATGGCGGCAGCTACAGGTTCTTTCCCATCATCAGAAAGACTAAGCAACATTTCAATGCTGCTCCAAAATCCCGTCGTAGGGTGACCGTCATTTGCTTTAATTAATCTTACTAACTGGTTAACAGCTTTAGCACGAAGCGTATCATTAAGTAAATTAAAGTGTAAAGCAACCGCATAACTACCTTGGACATCCTTATCGCCTGGTAACTCTCTGATGCAACCGCTGCCGTCAACAAAATGCTTAACAAATGCCGCCTTTATATCATTAAATAATTTTTTATATTTAATTTCATCCATTTTATTGCCTAAGACACCCGCCATAAGTGACAGCTGGTCGGCATCATGCGCAAAGAAAGCAGTGGAGCCGATAACTTTTGGTGTTTCTGGGCCCGCGCTAAGCCAATCACCCCAATCTTGTCCTCTGTTATTCTTCCAAAGCAGGTCTGGATTGTGGATAAGGATAAAGTTTACCCAGCGCTTTGCAGATTCATAATGCTCCCGAAGCAATCGTTTATCGCCATAATTTTCATATAACTGCCAAGGCATGGAAATGCCCGCATCCGCCCAGCCGGGTGAACCAACACAAATGTTAGTATTATCCAAATGGGCATGAGGGGCGATATCTGTATATCGTCCGTCAGTAGTTTGCGCATCGCGGATATCCTGCATGTATTTTTCGAGGAAAGAGGCACCATCCATATTGAATATCACCGTTTGCACGCAAGGCCTTATATCTCCAAGCCAGCCTAATCTTTCTGAACGGGCCGCACATCCATTAGGCATATCATACATCATATTCTGTTCCGTCCATAAAGAGGACTGCATCATTTTGTTAAATAAGGGATTTGAACATAAAAAATGACCTGCCATGGGTGCAGCAGAATGTAAGCTCACCGCTACAAGTATATTTGAATCAGGAGGCCCGGTTAGGCCGCTTATTTGTACGTACCTGAAACCATGATAAGTAAAATGAGGGTTGAGTATCTTAGTACCATTGCTGTTTAATATATAATCATCCTGCTGGGCCGTGTCCCAAAGATTGCTAAGGTCGATATCACCGGTTGATTTTACAACTTCGGCATGGCGTAATATAATGTGCATGCCCGGTTTACTATTTATTTTAAGCCTGCACCAGCCTGCTATTTCCTGCCCAAAATCGACTACGTACACGTTTGTACCTACCTGTTTTATCGCAACAGGTTTTATCTCGGTACTAATTTTTACTGGTTGCGACCGCTGCCATACCAGTTGAGTGGAATCTTGTTTCTGTGTATAAGCATTGGTCCATTTTATGCCTTTATAATTCGCCAAGTCCCAGCCAGTAAGTTCCTGCCGGTAATCATACGCTTCGCCATCTAAAAGGTCCGACCAAATTACCGGTCCCCGAAGCGTTGTTTTCCAATCCTTATCTGTCGCTATAGTCATCCGCCTTCCATTTGTTAGTTCAACTTCTAATTGTGCCAGCAACAGTGGGTAAAAACCATACAAATTCCTGTTATTACTCAAATTCATGTGCCCGGCATACCATCCGTAACCTAAAAGCGCACCCATAGCGTTGTCGCCTATTTTTATCATTTTTGTAACATCATATGTTTGATAAGCAATCCGATTATTGTAATCTGATACTCCCGGTGAAAGGTATTGGGCTCCAACTTTTAAGCCATTGATATGAAATTCATAAAAACCACGGGCCGTGACATACAAGGTTGCCCTCTTTATCGGATTGTCAATAGTGAATTCTCTTCTCAATGTAGGCACTCTCGATACCTTCTTTCCCATAGGGATATCAGCAAGCTCTTTTATATTCACCGCAAGCATAGCGGGGTCTGGAGCAAGGGTTACTTCATTATCCATCTGTGAAAGATATTTTATAGACCATTTGGAGTTTTCAACCGCATCAGCGCAGCTTACCTTTGCACTGGCAGAGATAAGGTGTTTATCATAGTATGCTTTAAATCCGCCCAATGCAAGACCATAACGGTTGCTATCCCATTTAGACAATTTGTTCACTAAAAGCTTTATATATCGTGCTTTTACTGTTGGAAAAATAAACAAGTTTTTAGCTTCACGCGGATTGAGGATATCAGCTTCGGAACAATCTACAACCACTTTTCCATCGCTAAAATCTTTATGGTCAGCCACCTCGATTTTAAAGCGAAGCGGGTACATCAAGCTGCGAAAATCCATGTTTTGTTCTTTGGGTCTTGCCGGTATTAAGTCAACAGCATCCATCTGCTGCTCTTTTATTAAATCTAAAACAACCCACTTTTTTTCTGATTGATTTAAAGTGGTGTTACTACGGTAACAATTTATGGGGGTTAAGGGAAAGTTGGCTGTATCTGCTAAAACAGGATCAGTTATCCATAGGCCTTTCCATTCATTACGAGAGAGTAATCCCATACTCCAGTAACCAGTTTTACTCCATTCTGAAGCCTTGTTTTTACTGTTCCATATTTTAACTTTCCAGTAACAGTGTTTGCGCGATTTAAGCACTGAACCAGCATACTCTAAGTGGTTTTCTGAAGAATTAATTTTCCCGCTATCCCATAAATCGCCTTTATCTTTATTTAATAAATCCGGCGTTGAAGCTATCAATATGCGATATGCAGTTTGATCATCGGCCCGTAAGGCAGTTTCCATGATCCACGATAGCCGCGGAATAAGCACATCTATCCCTTCCGGGTCTTCCCGGTATTCACAACGAAGGGACACCACATGAATTGAAGGGTCAATTGCCAGCGAAGTTTTACTAACAAATACCAATAAAAGGAATGATATTACGATTATGCGTTTACTTTTCATGATAGTTACGAATAAAAAAAATTAATAGTTAGCCCAAAGCTTGCTTACAATAAATCCCGATTTAATCGGGTTAAGAAAAGATTTATCCTGGTATGCGGAGAACCTTTAATTTTCACATGTTTTTAAGTTAGTTAATTTAGAAATTGCACCATCATTTGGATTTCAAGGTTCAGGTTGTATTTCCTTTCAAGTTAATGGAGGTGTCAATTTGATCTTTACTTGAATTAGGGAAATAATAGGTATTTCTCTTTATTCACTATATGAATATAAGAGAACACTGCCGTATCATGACCACATCCTTTCACAGTTCTTTAAACTAATTAGAAAGACCTTTAGCTACCAATCAGAATTTCCGTTATACCAAAAAATAAAATTAATTTTTATTCCAATTAACGTTTACATCGTTAACATCCCTGGAGTTTGTCCCCACAAATACATTAAACCCGCCGGGCTCCCATACGTACTTTAACGCTAAATTATAAAACATCAGGTCATCTGTTTTAACGGTGAATTCCACTTTTTTTTCTCACCAGGTTGAAGCATGATTTTCTGAAAGCGTTTTAATTCTTTTACAGGACGTGCAATACTGGCTAAAACATCCTGAATATATAATTGAACTATTCTTCACCCGGGTACTTTCCCATATTTGTGACCGTAGTCCTCACTTTTAGTTCGTCATCTCCATGTAATTCGGTTTTATTAACAGACAAATCACCATATTTAAAATTAGTGTAACTTAGTCCATACCCAAAAGGATAAAGCGGGCTATTATTAACATCGATATAACTTGTCGTATACCTTTCCTTACCTTCGATGTAAGCGGCGTAAGAATTAATGTTGCAACCTGCGCTGTCTCTTCCTATCATAGCATCTAAGTGGATGATCCTATTAATTAATATTTACTTATAATAAACGGCAAAGACATCATGTCTATACTAGAGACCAGCCATTTAGAAATGGCGCAGCTATCTGAAATAGCAAGCCAAATTGAAAATATGTCATATAACAAGGTTGCCTTCATCGGCTCCTGTACCGATCTAAACCTGGGGAAACCCGGATAGGAGATCAATTTACCATTTTTAACTTCTGCCATTAATAGTGTATGATTATCATGGGCAGTGCAATTCATAGCCGGTTTAAAATAATCGGAAAAAGTATGGCTGCATCAGGAAGCTGTCATACGGCAATGACAGACACGCGTGTTGATGCAAAAATTAAGAAGGCAAACTCCCAACGGAAAATTCTAAGGTTCTACACACAGGAAATCGATATGTAGATCAGCGGGATCCACAATTTACTTATGGCAACCTGAGTTAAGGCCCGAAATCAATCATATGTTAGAGTTCAATTATAATTTCTTTAATAACACCACCACCAACGCGGATTTAAGCTATTTATCTTCAAATATTACGATACCATATATATGCACTACCTTCGCTGATGGTAGTGCCAGAGGAATCTATCAGAACCCTGGCCCTAACAATAGCTTGGAAGCCAATCTCAATTATCCCATCACCTAACGGGTGAACCTGTGCCTTTATGGCACTCATGTTACCCGAGCCTGAAGGGAACAGTAGAAATTTTATTTTACTAAAGGAAAGTTTTTAACGGGATTGGTAATTATATGAGGCTATCGGTTCCACCATGATCGGCGCGGATGTTTAATTATCAATATTACAGCCCTGCCATTACTTTACAATTGTCAGTAAATATGGGTAATCATTAATGTATGTAAACCTATATTAGTTACTGCAAGTATGCTAATCACAATTACATCCAACATTCATAAACGGGTAAATAATGCAGCCATTGCATAATTTACCCGTTTATGGGTTGTCATACAGGTTAGTAGCCTGGATTCTGTGTCAATTTATTGTTAAGCTGTATCTCGCGATATGGAATTGCATAAATTAACCGGTCAGGGGTGACATTAAATGTGCTCGGCAGAAGCCAACCATTCAGTGCTTTTTCAGTTACACCTTTAGCATTGAGTACAGGAATAGCCATGCCCGTGCGGATTAAGTCCGTCCAGCGATGATTTTCAAAAGCCAATTCATGACGCATTTCGTTCGATACATTTAACAGTGTAACAGTTGTCAGATCTGGCAAACCGGCCCTTTCTCTTACCTTATTGATATACGGCAGGGCTTCTGTTGGTTTGTTTTCATCAACCAAACATTCCGCTAATAATAATAAAGTGCCTGAATATCGAAAAACCGGCCAATTATCATTGGTGTTGAATACGACCTGGTATGGTGGGTGCAGGTATTTTTTGATGAAGTAATAATAACCTAAGCCCGGAGTTGGTTTATAACCAACCGGGCTTTTTACTGCTGAAATATTTGTCATCACTTCGTTGGTTACCGTACCCTCTGCAACAGCTATGGAAGCAGGTAAACGGAGATCACCTGCTTCGTAGGAATCGACCATTTCCTGTGTTGGAACGTTCCATCCCCCACTGCCCAAACCACCATTCGCATTTGTGCCCGCCAGGCCTGTAATGGGTGCCGCATTTGTGGTTTTAGGGATAAATCTCCAGATAAAATCGCTTTGCTGGCCATCGTTGCCCTGTTGGTATTGAACTTCAAAAAGCGACTCCTGGTTGTTTTTATTGTTTGGGTCAAATACAGCCGCGTAATTAGGCAAAAGCGCATAATTCATGTGGGTAATATCCAGCAAGGTACTTTCCGCGTTGGCGTAGTCTTTAGTCGGTTCAGACATATAAGCATATGCCAGCAACATTTCTGCTGATCCCTTGGTTGCCCGCCCTGATTGCGGGAATGTAGTGGCCATGGGCAATGTTTTAATTGCAGAAGTTAAGTCACTGATAATTTGGCTGTAAACTTCGGCAACTGAACTGCGCGGTAAAAATGCACCGTTTACATCCGTGACCTCAACTAATTGTAAAGGAACGCCACCATAGTGTTGCACCAGGTCATAATAATAAAAAGCCCTTAAAAAATAAGCTTCGCCGGAAATCGAATCTTTAGCACCCTGTGTTAATGTTGATTTCGGCAGCCGGGTTAAGATGGTGTTTACTTTTGATATACCAGAATAATCGTTTCCCCACCTATCGCCTGGAGAGTTGGGGTTTTGACTGGAAACGCTATTGTCTATGAACTCAGCAATTGCCTCAGTACTGGTTTCCGTTCCCCTATCGGCAGAATAATAGGTAAAAAAAGTATTGTCAGAACGCATTTCATCCTCATAGATTCCTATCAACGCTATTCCTCTGAGGTTGGTATAAGACCCAACAAGCGCCTGCTCAAATTCTGCCTGGTTTTTAAAGAAAGTTGCGGAACTAAGATAAGTTTCCGGCGCCAGGTCAAGAACGCTTTTTTTACAGGAGGCCAAAGCCGCTGTTATAAATAATATATATAATATCTTTTTCATAATTTTTGCTGTTGAATTAATTAAAATTTGCGTTTATTCCAAATGAGAAAGTTCGTGGAATAGGATATCCCGTGAAGTCACGACCCTGGTTCAGACCATTTAAGCCATCTATACCAGCCTCTGGATTCAAGCCAGGGTAATTTGTAAAGATGAATGCGTTCTGTACGCTGATATTAAACCTGAAGCTTTTAAAAACTTTATTATTAATGAGCGGTAGAGTGTAGCCAACGGTGATATTTTTTACCTCAAGGTTAGAAGCGTTATAAACCTGAAGATTCGAGAAATTTCTAAAATCGGCGGTAGTTCCACTCTCTGTTCTGGGCCAAATACCATCACCCGGATCCTGAACTGACCTCCAACGCCCTGCAGCTGCTTTCAAAACATTAAATACGCCATCCAGGTTACCTGTTGACTGAAAGGAATCGTCGGCAATGTCGTTACCTACCGAACCCGCCATTACTATGCTTAAATCAAATTTGCCGTAGCTGAATTGGTTCGTTATACCATAAGTGAAAATTGGGTTGGGGTTACCAAGCCAGGTACGGTCATTAATATCAATCTTCCCATCACCGTTTATATCTTTAAACCTGGCAGTACCTACCATGGCTGTAGCGTCGTGCGGCTCCGTATCAAATTGCTGCTGGGTCATATATACACCAGTATTAACGTATCCGTAAAACATACCAATGGGATGGCCAACAGCAGTCCGGTTATCGTCCCAATATTCGGTATAACCGCCAATCGGCGCATTGTCTATACCCAGCTGTTTTACAATGTTACGATCAAAAGAAATATTGAAATTGGTGTTCCATTTTAATTTGCCGATCAGGTTTTTAGAACCAACTGTAAATTCATGCCCCCAGAAGTCAAACCGGCCTACGTTTGAATAAACCGACTGAAAACCTGATTGTTCAGGAATATTAATGTTGTACAATAAACCATCCGTCTTTTTCCAGTAATAATCATAGGTAAAAGAAATTCTGTTATGGAACAATTCAAGGTCCAGACCGATATCGTAACTGGTGCTGGTTTCCCAGGTGAGGTTATTGTTTCCGATACCATTCAGTGCCTGTCCTGGTGTAACCGCATTGTTCAATACGTAATTATTCGTATTCAGCCCGGCGATATAAGTATAGTTCCCGATGTTATAATTCCCCACTTTGCCATAGCTCGCCCTGATTTTAAGAAAGCTGATGGATTTGATATTTTTCATAAAATCTTCGTCAGATGCTACCCAACCGGCAGAAATTGAAGGGAAATTTCCATACTTGGTATCGGTGGCGAACCTGGAAGAACCATCTCTTCTGAATGTAGCTGAAAGCAGGTATTTACTGTCGTAGTTATAGTTTAAACGAGCAATATAAGAAAGTACCGACCAGTCCTCCGCGTCTGCGGTCCCTATCCTGGTGGTAGCGGCATTTATCCAGGATATATTATCATCCGGGTATTGTGATGCTGCGATGCTGCTACTTTCTGAATGGTCTTTTTGGTAGGTATAACCTGCCAACGCGTCGATATTATGCTTTCCGAACGATTTTTGGTAGGTCAGTGTATTTTCAGTAAGCAAGTTAAGGTCATATCCGGTGCCATAGCTGCCTGTGGCTGGCTGTGGCGGGGCGCTGCCTAAACCGCCTTGAGCAGTGGATGGTGTAAATGAATTGTTGGAAGAATTGTTGTTGTCGACATTGAAGGAAGACTTGAATTTCAACCCGTCAATGATCGATAATTCTCCATACGCATTACCCAGTACTCTTGTAGCTTTTGTATGGTTGATGGATTGGGTAACGACCAGGTAATAATTAGGATTGGCGAACATTCCCGGTTGAGAAAAAGATACTGGATAGGTGCCATCTGCATTTTTATACTTCAACGTAGGGTCCATTAAAAAAGCCTCTTCTATTATGCTGCGTCCATTATCCAATCCCGGAGGCACCTGGTTATCACCATTTGATATCTCGAGGTTTACGCCGAGTGTTAGGCGTTTATTAGGCGTGTAAATGGTGTTGGTACGGGCAGTGATCCGTTGGTCATAAGAATTCAAAATTACACCTTCCTGCCTGTTATAATCAAGATTGGTATAGGATTTCAGCGTTTCTGTACCTGAACTGAATGCAAGGTTATACCGCTGAATAAGGGCGTTACGAAGTAACACATTAAACCAGTTAGTGCCTGATGTACCGGCATATTGACTTGGGTTTTGGTAAACGGACGGAACGCCTCCCGTATAACCCTGGTAAGTTGCTTCATCTTCATAATACTCCTTTTTATACTCCGCAAATTCTTCGGGGTCCATTAAATCCGGCTTGCCCCGGTTTGGGACAGATTGAACACCGGTATAAGCGTTAAATTCAAGTGTTTTTTGTCCCAATTTCCCTTGTTTAGTGGTCACCAGGAGCACACCATTCGCTGCTCTGGACCCATATAGCGCGGACGCCGCTGCATCCTTTAATACCGTAACCGATTCTATTTCGCTTGGGCTTAATGTCTGCAGACCTTCGTCTGACGGAAACCCGTCAATTACAATTAAGGGGCTATTACCGGCATTTATGGAAGCCGCGCCACGTATGCGAAAAGACATATCTGCGCCAGGGGTACCCGAATTTTCATTAATTTGTACTCCGGCAAGTTTTCCTTGTAATGCCTGACCGATATTGGCTACCGGGGCGTCCTTTACCTCTTTTGTGTTGATTTGGCCAATGGCGCCGGTGACCTCATGTTTGCTTTGTGTTCCATAACTGACTACGATCACTTCCTGCAATCCCTTGGCGGACGTAGCCAGGGTGACATTGATTGCATTATTATTTTGAATAACGATGTCACGCTCTTTGTAACCGACATACCTGAAAATCAGTACCCCGCCAACAGGTGCATTGAGGGTAAATTTCCCGTTTATATCAGTTTGTGTGCCGCTTGTAGTTCCTTTCAGCAAAACAGAAACACCGGTCAGGCTCGCGGCATTCACAGAGTCTTTTACAGTGCCGTGAATGGTTACCCCTGTTTGTCCAAATGACGGCAGATAAAGCAGCAGCGCCAGGAGGGCGAGCGTGACATTTCTACTTATTTTAATTAGTAAAAACTTATTTTTCATACGTTAAATTGATTATTTAGTGAGAATTGATTTGATTTATTTTGGTCATAGTAAAGCCAGGCCAACAGGCAATGGCTTTTTTTTAGTACAGCATTTAGATGGGCTTAAAACGATACCAATAAGTTTAGTACCTTAAATAATTGCGGTATTAATTCATGGACTGCCCGCCGGGTCAATACTCAGACCGGGGAAATAATTGTCAGCAAGGACATCATAAACCAACACGTGCGTCATTTTTTATCACCTTAAATGTTAGTATTGAGTCTGCCGGTTTTGGACTGACTCGCATTTAGCTATATAATTGTTACTCAAACTTACCGCTTATGAAAGCGAATAAAAATGTCCTTTTCTTGGTTTTTCTTACACTTTTTGATAAAATCAAAATGGAATTTTCACGACTTCATGAGAAATAACTGATTTGAATACACATCGATGATGTTTTGGTAAACTATCGCGTGTAAGTCTTGCCGGTGTTGACTAAATGTATTTTTTCGCTGACCGCTGCTTTAGATAGGTTTAGTAAGGGGAGACTATTGTTTTTTATAAATTAGTGGAGTTTGACTTTCGTCACTTAACAAGTCGCCTATCTTTAGCGCTTTAACCTGCTCGTCGCTTAAAATATTTTGTACACCGTTAAAAGTATTGCCATCGGGCATGTAAGCGCAGGTCATCGCCCTGCGCGACCCAGGAGTCATGTTCGCATGAGCACCGTGAATCGTAAGCCCATTATGGAAAGAGCAACTGCCAGCCTTCATTGGTGCGGCCACTGATGGCGCAGATTTAAAAGCGGGATAGAAGTTAAATATGGAATCCATGTTTTTACCAATACCCGGATTTTCAAAACCGGTTTTCTGGTGTGATCCCGGAATAAAGAATAAGCAACCGTTTTCTAAGGTCGCATCGTCAAGGGCTACCCAAATCGACAATGCCCTGCGATCAGAGAATGACCAAAACGGGGTATCCAGGTGCCATGAAGTGGGATTACCCCAGGGACGTTTTATCAGTGCCTGGTCATGCCATATTCTGATACCGTCAACGCCCGCCAGTTTTGCGGCCATTTCCCCGATACCTGGGTTAAACATGATCTCCTTTATTTTTTCATTCGTTTGCCAAAGATTGATCAACTGATCGAAAACTTTTGCCATGTATTCCGAATCTTTATTGATTCCATCGTCTTCCCCGGTCTTGCCCATCTTACCGGGAATCTTTTGGCCATTTCTTTCTTGTAACGCTCCGGTAACAGCTTCCCGCCATTTTTCCAGCTCATCTTTGTTTAGGAAATCTTCTATAATAATATACCCGTTTTTTTGATAAAATTCAATTTGCGAAGGTGTGATTTCGGTATTCATTAAACAGTTGTTTTGATGGTCATTAATAATTAGTTATTACAAACCTAACCAACAATTGGCTGTTTCTATTTTACCAATAGCACCAATTATTTGTATTTTTTGATCATAATTAGCTATTAATTATATAGTCTGGTAAACAAACTAATTTATAGATCGGCTTAACGATACTCATTATACCGCCTAATCAATAGGTCTTTCATACTGCAGTTTACGTGAAATTGATCTGCTACAGGTTCGTTCGTAAAAGGAATGGCCGGCATGTAGGGCACCGGCCCGGACTCAGTGGTGATTGGAAAGATCTCCACGCTTGCATTTACATTTACTGCTACTATTTTATCCCACCATTTTAAAAATTGATCTAATGCATATTTCCACTCCGGAGCCCTTGGATCAGCCACCTGAGGCCCTTGTTCAAATCCCACACGGGCATGGATGTGCCTGCTGCGACTGATGGCTTTATTAACGGTAGGTGCAAAGTTTTCGAGCATGCTTTCTGTAACGCACACCCAATGTGAAAAATCGGCCGTTATGCAAAAATCAATTCGGTTTTCAAAAAACTGATCGATCATCTGGGGCGAATAGCCCAGCCTTCCTCTATGGGTTTCATGAGCTACGGTGATACCTGTTTTTTCCGAGAATTCCTGCGCCGCATCTACCAGTTCAAGGTTTTGTTCAAATGAAAAATAGTCCCTGCCAGTGTGCGAGTTGATCAGTAAAGGGGCCGGCTCTGCGCATTCATAAAGATTTTTTATATAGGAATCCCTGAATTTTTTAAAGGTGCTTCCGTTAGCACGATGCTGATGAGTTACTATATAGAATTCATGCTGTTGCAAATAATCAAATAAAATGCGTTTATCGGTTTCACCTTCTGGTATCCAGGTATCTATGCCATCATAACCTGCGGCTTTTATCTTCTCGAGAAAAACATCCAGCTTAAGGTGCTCATGCCCCCATAGCGGACTTAATAGTTTAATTTTCATGAGTAAGACTAATTTGTTCAGTCGTAGCTTTCGGAGAATAGCTGATTGCCACTTCCCCATTTTCATTACTTCTCAAATTTTTAATGATCTGTCCGTTTGCTAAAAACACATAACTTACATTAGGTTTTAACTGATAGATATGATAAATAAGGATTTGCGGATTTGATCGGCTAATACCTTGCACCCATGTCAATTTATCCGCGGTCCAGTTCTGGATTGCAATAGTGAGCGGAGTAGCAGATTTCACCTGTAGCGAAACATCAGCACCGTTTCCATTAAAATAAGACAATTGATTTTTATCGGTATTAAAGCCAAAACTGCTGTTATCAATTACTTTATATCGTTGATCAGCTACCGAATAACTACCGCTATCAAGTCCTACAATCAAATGTTTACCTCTGAAATTGTAATTGAGCCTGGTACCGGAAAGTTCAGGCGTAATATGAGGATCCAGATAAAAACGGTTATACAAAGGATTGATACCGTAAATAGCCTGGTAAAGACCCACAATGCACAGGCTGTTCCCGGACAAGATATCATCGCCAAGCCCGTTTTGCTTTACCCTGCCATAGCGTTGAAAGGCAAGGCCATCCTTACTATATTGCTCCAGCACATTCTTTACATATTTAAGGGCTAATGCCGGCTTATACGCCGCATAAGCTTTGACCGCTATGGAACCCCAGGATAAAAACAGATCGCCATTTTCATAGGTTGGAAAAGGATATTGTGACCCATTCGCTTCACCGGGCGCATAACCATACATGGCTAAAGGCCAAAAGAACAAGTTTTCTTTTTCCATTTGCGCCTCTATTTTGTCCAGTATGATTTTTGTTCGTGTATCATCGTCACAAATCCCGTAGGCGATGGCCATAAAATTTACAGGGGTAACCATATTGCGGCCGTGCATGGCCTGGTCTTTGTTGCGCCAGTAGTCGTAGCAGTCATTTTCCGCATCCCAAAAGCCTCCATTTTCAATAGGTTTGTTAAAGCTCGCTTTTAGTTTAGCGGCAAAATCTGCATAATAAGTTGCCTTGACTTCATTATTTAACTGGTGCTCTATGGCAGCCCATTTTATTAAAGCGTGATACAGCTTTGCGTTAACAAATGCATTTTCATACGAGGCCCAAACGACGTCTATCCAGTCGCTGCTTCTTTTTTGCGTGGAGTTATCGGTCATCATTTCCACAAGCCCATTGTGATTACTATCCCTTTTCAATATCCAGTCTAAAGCTTTTTCGCAGGATTGCTGTTTACCTTTTACCCAGCTTTTATCACCCGTCATATCATATAGTTCTGCTATATTGGTTACCAGGTCGGGATTGGAATCCATTAGAATACCCCACTGCGCTTCGTAAAATCCATACTGGTTAAATTGATTGGGAGCTGCGTCTTCATTAGTATATGCCCACCTGGAATAAACCCTGCCATCCGCTTTAATGGCATGGGCGCAATAATAATCCAGGCAACTTTGATCTCCTTTTAAATAAGCAGGATCATTGATAGCAAGGCCAAGCTGGGCAATATATTGTTCATGCAGGCAGATGGGGCCGTAAGGGGTGGCCCAGCTGTTGCCACCAAAATGCAGGGAATCAATTACCCCTATCCTGGCTATGGTGTTTAAAACCGCGCTAACTTTTGCGCCGTCAATTCCTTTAAACTTACCACGCCCATACTTTTCATTAACATTAAAATAGCTTAATGTAATGGTTGCACTGCTGGTACCCGCAGCTACATTAAAGGGGACCCATACATCTGTCCGGCCTCTTAAAAACCTTCGCCGGTTGGTTCCGCTATCCAATTTAAAACCTAATTCCTTGTCAGATACCGTAATGGTATAGGCCAGCTTATCTTCATGGGTACGGCTATATTTCATAGCCACGTTTTTACCGGTAGCATTTACACTAATGTTTAAGCCATTACCGCTTTTATTGTTCCAAAAATTTGAGGAGGTGGTATGAACCCCATAGGTACATAGTTTTTCATTAAATAAATAAAACCAAGCCAGTCCGCCATACCCCTGATAAGCACCATCCCAGGTATTAATGCTGTCGAAATTAAACTCTGGCAATGTAGCTTCATCAACCTTTATATTTTTTGCAGTGCTTCTTTCTATGGTCCACTTTATGGATTGGCCAGAGATCGTAAACACCCAGTTTTCATTAATTACCCCGTAATGAATTCCGTTTAGTTTAATGGTATTTGCTGTTTTTATCAATATCGGGCTACTGGTTAAATGCAATGAAGAATAGACAGTGCCTCCAATGGTTACCGATGTAAAAATTCCATCCGTGGTGCTGACTACCTTTTGCCCGCCAACAATAAGGGAGGTAATACTGGCTTGTTTATCATAATTAAGTACCATATCTATTTTACCATTATGGATGGTAATTACTTTGGGTACAGGTTTGGCCATTGACACCGCAGATAAAGAACAACTTAAATAACAAATGATGGCAGTAATTATTTTTTTGTAATACATAGATTTATAGGTAGGAAGATATAACTGGTTACCGGTTTATATTTCAAAAGTATTGTAAACGAACCGATTTATATTAGCACGATCTGCCCTTTCTTTTATACTTTTTGATAAAACAGGAGTTCAATAAGCATAATAAAATAACACCAAGCCGTAACTATGTTAAGCGGCAGATAAAACTGGCCTCACTTGTAACATCCCAAGCCTTATACTATTTACCCGGCGAAAACCAAAAATGATAGCTTAACATTTATTCAATCGAATTCTGTACTCTTTCGGAGCGATGCTATTTTTTTTCTTAAACATGCGGGAGAAATAAAAAATGGTTTCAAAACCAGTTTGATAAGCAATCTCGTTGATGGTTAAGTTGGTATCTGCCAATAAATTTTTGGCCTTGTCCAGCCGCAATTCCAAATGATATTGGTTTGGGGAAAGTCCTGTAATTTCTCTGAAGATTCGCCTGAAATTGGAATAGCCCATGGGCAGCTCTTTAGCGATTTCTTCCAAGCTTACCGGTGTTTCGATCGATTCCTGCAACAGGAATTTCGCTTTGGAAACAAGTTTCTCATTCTTACTCCCGCTTTGGTCTTGAAATTTCGAAACAGCTTTTAACAAACCCAGCATTTGTAATGTTATGCCTGTAACGATTTGGCGGTATCCTATTTTAGCCGATTCAACGGTCGTAATGAGTGTATGAAAAAGTTGCAGCAATTCCTCGTTTAATCCGGTATCGATAAAAGGATTCTCTGCCTGGAATATGCCTTTATTCATCAGTTCATCGGGATATTCCCCATTAAACCCGACCCAATACTCTTCCCAGCCAGAAAGAGGGTGCGGTTTGTATCTATGCCAAACCCCAGGGAACAGCAAAAAACAGGTTCCCGCCTTGATATCAAATGCCTTGGTTTTTGCTGATTGAAGCACGCCCTCTCCCTTGGTGATAAACACGATGTAATAGCCATTCAGTATCCTGCCTTTATTCCAGGTGAAGGAATGGTCTATCGGATGCTCACGGTTATTGGGGTAATTTTTATTGGCCCCGACTTTTGCAAAACCAACCGTATTTACATAAAAGCCCCAGTTCTTTTCATGCTGGCTTACATTCAGGTATTTTTGATAATTCTGCATGGTTATATATTCTATACTTTCTGAGCATAAATCAAAAAACACAAATAAATCTATTACTTGATAGTTCTGTAAGTTTTTATCATACTAAACATGGGATATGCCATACCGTCATTCAGCCTTTAATAAGCTTCTTTGGCGTAACGCAGTCGCATTAATAAATGTTTATAATCTTAATTCAATAATACATTGAAATTGTGGCTATCGTAACATTTAAAATATCTTTTTGTCAAAAAGTATAAATAAAATTAACTTTTGGTAAAATGAGAATATTCGGATATAAGTGAGATTTAATCAACCTAAATGCAAATTTGTCGTAGATTTTATCGTTAATGAAGTACGCCTTGCGGCGAGCACCTAAAACCACCTTAGCACCCTGCGTCGCCAGCATGATAGCCGACGCTTCGCCAATACCACTGCTTGCGCCGGTAATAGAGATTACTTTTCCTTTAATGTTGTTTTCCATGAAACAAAAGTCAGCAAATACAGCCATCACAAATTAGTCCAGCTGGTCAAATGCTTGCGCCGGTAATAGCGATTACTTTTCCTTTAATGTTGTTTTCCATGAAACAAAAGTCAGCAAATACAGCCATCACAAATTAGTCCAGCTGGTCAAATGTGTAGCCTGAATTCCATTATAAGGCTTAGGACGCAAGCACACTGTAAACCTTATTCAATTAACTTTATACGGTCACGCTCCACTTCTTCGGTTTCATACCCATATATTGTTCAAACACCTTTGAAAAATGGCCAAGATTAGTAAATCCCATTTGATAGCCAACTTCCGAAACACTCATCCGCTCCTTTTTCAGTAATCGCGCTGCTTCCTGCATACGCATGGATTGGTAATAGTCAAAACACATTTGCCAAAAGTTTGCTTAAAAGCTTGCGCATTTTGGTTCCATTCATACTGGTTTCCAGGGCAATGTTCGCAATATGAGGAGGCGTATTTAAATGTGATCCAGAATAGTCCTTAATTTTATAAACGGCTTTAAGATCATCTATATGAAATTTGCTTACCGGCTCATCTTTTCTTTCCATGGTCTGGTTAAATAGATGACAAAGCAATTCTTCACATTTTATTTAAATAAAAAAACATTTTCAGGCCTTCATGTGTGCCTTCAGTAATCAGATCATTGGCGCATTTGATCATGGCAGCATTGGCGTTTGATTCAAAAACAAAATGCGCTTTGTTCGCTGTTATTGGCGTAATAATCGGATGCAGGATAGCCGCTAAAGCATCAGTAAAACTGGCGGCATTAAAATAGAATAAGCATGTAGCCTTAGTTTTGCCCTTGATGATGTTACCGGTCTGCCCCTACTGTGCTTATCCGCTTTTAAACGGCGGTTTGGCAAGCTCGTCTATTCGGGATGAATACCGTAATAATCAGGGCGGCGACGGGAAACATTCCGATGTGCTGTTTTATTCTGACGGTTGCGGGCAAAAGATCCCCTTTAAATTGGCACTGGCCATAGCGGGCATCGCGTATGATAAACCGGCTAACAGGCCCGCCTATCTGGCCCGAATTACAGGAATTGTATCACGCCGACTGGGACATCTTAAACCACAGCCATCATCATGCGACCAAACATAGTACCGATTTTTATAACGAAGTCACGAAAAACATAACAACCATCAAGCAAAAATTAGACTTCACCATGAGTCAGTTCGTTGTTCCGGGCGGACCGAGCGATCTGCCCTATGAACATGAACATGAAAAAGACGCTTTTAAACCGGTTCCTATGCCGTTGCTTCTTACGTGGGCTGAGTCCCGTGATCAATGTAGATAAGCCGGTAATACTAAATTCCATGATCTACGCCCGTGACCTTTTAAAAAGCTATAAGGACAGTGATTTTGCCCGCGTGGATAAAGATATTGCTAAAATCGATTCACAGATACAGCTACCGCACCCGGTTTGGTACAATGCATTCACCCATAATGTGGGTAATGGCAATTTATGGTCGATCAGTCTGATATACCCTGAATTTAAATATTACAGGACACCATTGCCAGCAAATATGGCAACGGTGGCTCTGATGAGCTCTGGATGGCCCCGTGGCAGGAGGTTTATGAATACATTTGACTAAAAGATCATACCATCATCACTACTAACCAAAAAGGCCGTAGTTTTGGTTGTAAAACTGCAATTGCCTCAAATACCTCCGAATTACAGAAATAGGGCGTTATCGCTGGTTGTTAAAACCGGAGATACTTTTAGCATAGGTTCCTATAGTCCTGATTTGATCATCAATGATAACGGCTAAAGAAACACCAGCTCATCAACCTAAAAATACGGCCGGTTGAAAGCAACCTGGAAAGCATTGCAAATTTTTTACTTTTGCGGCATGACAAATATCCCTTTACACTTACTGACGAACAGGACCAATTTGGGTCTGTACCTGAAGTATTTTAAAAAGGGCGATTTTGTCGTTGATGATGAGACAATTTTATCGGCACACCGGGATGATCACTACATGTTCTTTTTACTGGAAAGCGGTTCAGGGTCTGTTATGATCGACTTTGTCGATATGCCCTTACCAGAGCACTCCCTCTATTATATACTTCCGACCCAGGTACACCAGCGTATTAAAAATTACGCTGCCGATGGCTGGGTAATTGCTGTTGATACTGCTTTAGTACCGCCAGAATGCAGGAATGTATTTGAAAGCACCTTAATATTGCAGCAACCTCATGTACTGAATGACGACAACCACCAACAGTTTCGTGAATTGCTGGCCTTACTTTTTGTTAAATATAACGAAGATACAACCGGCCCGTTTTATGTAATGGCGGCACATGCCCTGTTGCAATCTTTTTTAGCGATTGCGGCTACTTGTTATCACGGCGATACCAGCATGAATCTAAAGGTTTCGCGCCCGGCGCAATTGAAAACTCAGTTTAAAGACCTGCTGAAAACGGAAATCCGAACGATTAAGAGCCCGGCTGCATTCGCTGCAAAACTCCATGTATCTGAGGCTTATCTAAGCGAGATTCTAAAGAAGACTACCGGCTTCCCGCCAAGCTATTGGATACAACAGGAAGTGATCATGGAAGCCAAACGTTTATTATACTACAGCGATCTGACTGTTAAAGAGATCGCCCATACTTTAGGTTTTGCTGACCATTCTTATTTTTCCCGTCTATTTAGTAAGAATACCGGCACATCGGCCATTGCCTTTCGAAATAAATACCGAAAATAATCCTATCATTACGCCAATACCTCTATTTCAATACGTTTATAAAGGTGGTTTCTTTGTAACATTCAAAACTGTGTTACAAGGATATGTCTATTATACAAAAAATTGAAGAGGCTTTTAAAAATGTTACCGGGCTGCAATTAGTCGGTGCCGGCATTGTGTTGGAAATACGTGCCTGGCAGGGCTCGCCCCTTGTCGAGATCGACCTCCATTTACCAACTGTCGACATGGGTGAATGGACTGGCTTGATGAAGATCACATTCCTGATCAGCGATTGTTGCTTCCGTGATTTTATTCCTTTTGGTTGGGATACGGATACGGCTACCTGTTCATTGCTCATTAACGCGGCACAGGATACGGTCAGCGATCGATGGGTAAATTCACTCCATAATGGTGATCAGGTACGCTACATCAAAATTTTAGCTGCGCCTGAAAAGTTACATCCTAACAACCTCATTGTTGGACTGGGTGACAGCAGTCATCTCTCATGTTTACTGGCTTTACAGCACTTAACCACACCTGCGTCCAGGTTTGATGGAGCGGTGTGTTTTGATAGTGGTCAAACCAGGGAATTATTCCGGCGCTATTTTAACACACCATTAAATACAGTTGGAAACAGGGATGAACTGATCAACTGGCTGGCAGCACAGCATTACTGCATCGATCATACTTCATTTTACCTGGGTGGTAGTCCATGTCTTGTCGTCGATATTAAAGAACTATTGAAGAACCAGGGACACCGGAATATTCATGCATGGTCTGTTGGCTTGTCAGCTTAATCTCCCGTCAACCTTAAATATTTAGTCCCTCTATTTAAACTAAACATCATAAACAAAGAAATGGTCATATCAAATGAAATAAAAAAGCCAAAATCACTTTGCATGGATGCAGTGGTTTATGACATAAACGAAACCGCCCCGCATTTAAAGCGGATCAGCTTACAGCATGAACTATTGAAAGGAATCGGGCCACTGGCTCCGGGCGTTCACTTTAAGGTTTTTATTCCATCCACTAAGGGTGGTCAGGTTATATTGCCGGATATGTCCACTGGGAGAGCACTCTGGTCGGATGAAAAAACCAAGCCCTATATCCGTACCTATACGGTAAGAAATTTAGACAGGCTAACAGGAATTCTGGATGTCGAATTTGTGCTTCATGGCGATAACGGCCCGGCATCAGCCTGGGCCGGCAGTGCTTCGATCGGCGACTCATTGGGAATAGGTATCAAATTATCAGGAAAAATACGTCAACCTTCCGATTGGTATCTGTTTGCTGGTGACGAAACCGCCCTGCCCGCCATCAGTGCTATACTGGAGGACTTGTCAGCTGAAACAACAGGGGTCGCTTATTTAGAGGTAGAAACAGAGGCCGATATAGTTGACATCAATAACAAAAGTGCCATTGATATCCACTGGCTCATCCGGAATGGCGTGCAACCCGAAAACTCCGATCTAATATTAAATTCGGTAAAAGATTTAGTAGTACCCGAAGCTTCATCAAAATCGCGCTATGCCTGGATCGCCGGCGAGGAGAATATGGTAAGAGTTATGCGTAAATATGCGGCAGAGCACCTTGGATTATATCGCGAAGAGTTACATGCAACGGTTTACTGGAAAGCTGGGTTTAGTGAAGAAGATTATCATCAACTCAGGAGAACTGAATGATATTTACAAGTTGTTCTCCGCCGATTATATAACAATAAAACTATTATTGCACTAATAACCCGGCACTTGTTATTACAACAAAGCCTATTGTTTCCCACTTAGTATGATAAAATTGGAAACAATAAGCTTACTACAAACAATTCTCAATGGCTATGATTTACCATTTATTTATAACTGATCATTACTAATAATATCCTTTCAGAAACAATGATTAATGCTTAACAACAGCACAGGTATTAAAAAGCTGTTTGTGCGTTTCTTTCACGAATTGCTGCTTCGCTTGTTGGAACAAGCATTTCCAGTCCAAATTTTACAGCTGCTTCCTGAACATCCTCAATAAATGGACGAAAATCCCGGTTGTAATCCTGAAATGCCAATTCAAAGTCTCCCTTGTTCTTTTCAAAAGCATCGGCTAATGCGGCAGCGCCATTGATAGCCAGCGATCCACCCATTCCAGCAGCGGGTGAAGGACAATAGGCTGCATCGCCGACCAGCGCCACCCGGCCCTTTGTCCATGAAGGCATTTTTATTTGACAAAATTTATCAAAATAGAAAGTTTTCGATTGTTTTACCTCGTCCAGCAATTCCGGAATTCTCCAGTTTCCTCCGGCAAACTGTTCTAAGATAATTCCCCGCTGTTGCTGCTCATCACGGTAATCATAAGGAATTTCTTTTTCTGAAAAGAAACAAAGCACGATGTCGGTTTTATTGTTGTACGCGTTAAGCATAACCGCTTTGCCGGGTACATTGTACATTTGCGCAGTTTTTTGTTTGATCAATGGTTTATTGACTATAGTGATGGAAAAATAGGCTTGAAGAAAATGGGTGTATTCCGTTTCCTCGCCAAACCAGATTCGTCTGACGCTGGAATGTAAACCGTCGCAACCAAACACCAAGTCAAAAGTCTGTCGCGAGCCATTGTCGAAAGTAACTTGCATAGCATCGTTTGTTTCATTTAAGGCGATGATGCTGGTACCAAAAATAAATTTGACATCGTTTTTTATAGCATCAAACAAGATATCCAGTAAAATATCCCGTTCAATTTCACATTCGTCGTCAGCGATTTGTTCGCGGCTTTTCTTAAGGGGTATAGCGCCTTCCGTAATGTCATCGGCATTTTTTAGCTCCATAACTTCCATCTGTAAGCTATTGGACTTAATCTGCTCAAATATGCCCATCCGTTTAACGATATCGACTGTAGCTTCACGAATATCCACAGGTGTGCCACCTTTCCGAAGTGTTTTAGCAACTTCAACAACGGTTACTTTATAGCCTAATTTGTTCATCCAGTAGGCGGTTGAAAGCCCTGCAAAACTTGCGCCCGATATGAGTATGTTTTTTTCTTTTAATGATTCCATCTTCACTAGAGTATTTATTGTGCAAAGAAACATGGTAAAATTAATACTGGCAATGTCAATACCAAGTAGATATTGTACTAATCGAGGTTTTTATTACGAAAAGTCAACGGGGTTATACCTGCCACCTTGGTAAACAGCTTTGAGAAGTAGGGATAGTCATCATACCCCAATTCGGCTGAAATTTCTTTTACCGATTTATCGGAATGATAAAGCAAACGCTTCGCTTCTAAAATGATGCGTTGCTGAATGTGATACGAAACGGAGTAACCGGTCGCATTTTTGACGCATTCGTTCAAATAGGGAGTAGATATATTCAGGCTCAGGGCGAAATCTGCCGGGCGTTTTAATATCATAAAATCGCGATCCAACGCTGATTTAAAGGCTTTAGCAATTTGCCTGTATCTTGAAAGCGCGTCCGTTGATTCAGCTAATGCTAAATACTGTGAAACAATCAGTGCAACGAGTGTATTGCAGCTATCTTTTAATAATGACCGATAAAGCTTATCGTTTATCCGTTCAGCAAGCTTTATACCAAGTGAAAACGCTTCGGAGATTAGAAGCAATGTTTTCTTTTCTAACGCCAGGGATTTTGCGGGCGTAAGCTCTTCCAGCAATTTCAGATATTCCGGGTTAAGACTTTCATTATTAACCGCCAGGACGCTGACAGTTATATTATCAAGCGTTAAGATACGATGTACCTGATCAGGGTGCATGTAAATAACTGACGGTGATTTGATTTCAACCTTTTGAAAATCAATTTCCATATGAACAGTTCCGCTTTCAAGTAGAAAGAAAGAATGACTGTCTTCACGGTGCGCTGATTTAGCTCCTTCAACACTGTCCTGGGTTGCCTGGTCTGTCTCGTGTAAATCTTTAAGGGAAAATCTTTCAATGGCAATACCTGAGCCGCAATGGTCAGTTATCGTATTTACAGCAATAGACTGGGCATGTTTACGCATCTGTTTCAAATCTCTAAGCAAAGATAGATTTTTGAATTTATCGTATGCTTAAACATGAAATTTCAATAAGTTTCAAATTTTCGCTCAAACTACATGCAACCAATGTATATCACCAACTGTGAATGAATGTATCAGATATGATGACTGATGGCCTTAACGCAGTATCAAAGTTAATTAATATTAGAATTAGTCTGACATGAAGGCATCGTGAAATACGCCGCTAAAATATGCAGTCAAGAATTCGAAAAACATTGCTTATGATCATTTTTAATATAATCCAAACATAATAGTTTAATTTTTAAGCAGATACTACAGAGTTGGATCTGTTTTAGCGCAGGCATGAATCAATTACTATTTGATTAACTGCTGTTATTGATAGCAAAAAAAGATCATGAAGCTTATGATTGACGCGCTGAATGAAAATGGAAATATTTATTATGACTATACAGGCGCCAATAAGATATTTACCCTTTTGATTGTATTCAAGGACATATATAATCTTTTATCATGGATGAAAACCCAAAGTAATTGATCATTATTAACAAAAGGCTTACTCAATTTCGAATTGTCAAAAAGCACAAAAAAAACTCCAAATCGGACACGAAAAACAAAGTCAACGAAACGTAAATTTGATGTATAAACCAATTATATTAATTCCCTTGAATTATTCTTAGCTGGTAAACCCGTTCAGAATCAAACTAACTTATGCTATGAGAATTGATTTTTCGAGATTTTTACGTTTTATACTTTTTGTAACGCTGACCATGATCGGCCCGTTTAGCCTAATGGCGCAGGTTAGTAAATATCCACCTCTATCCGGTTGTTATACTGGCGCGCCTGTCACTTCGTCGCCCGACCCGCTTGTGCGAATGAGATGGGCAAACCCTACAGCTACATCTGGGCTGCAAACATACCTGTTACGCCCGGTTAAATGGACTGTCTCTGATCCAGGAAGTTTTAACCTGCAATATTTTCAATCAAAAAACATCATTGAAGTAACCGGGAAAGGTGATATCCGTTTTGATTTTGGCAAAACAAGTGCTGGCTGGCTGGAATTTGATTCTGATGATTTAGCGGATAGTGTAACCCTGAGTATAAGCGAATATAATGAACCTGCTATTTTCAACACAGGCGCAATACATCCGGTAAAAACGCTTAGCCCTGTTAAATACGGCCACCTATACCGCTTGGAACTAAACCCTGACCTTTATGAAGGTGTAAGGTTTGGCTGGATACATGTACTTTCACATCAGAAGAACTGGCACATTAAAAACTTAAGATTGGTTTGTCAGGCAAAACCTGTTAATTACAATGGTAGTTTCTCTTGTAGCGATGCGACATTAACACGGATATGGTATACCGGCGCTTATACCGTAAAGTTAAATTTCCAAAAAGATTATTTTGGAGCAATCCTGATGGAAAGAAGCGATCGTTTTTCGTGGACAGGCGACGCATACGTTTCGCAGGCTGCATCAATGGCTGCTTTCGGCAATTATGATTTTGTTAAGAAGAACCTGCTAAATACTGCTAAATTAGACAACGGTATTGCAAGCTATGCGCTTTACTGGGTATTAAGCGTAATTGATTATATTAATTATACCGGTGACTTTGCGTTTTTAAAAGAAAACATATCTAATGCCTCACAAAAACTTGATAACGCCTATAAGAATTTCAACAATCCGGCTAATCTTGAATTTTATGGCTGGGACGAACGTTTAGGCGCGGGATTTGAAAACCCTACTAACACGGAAACGAAGCATGCTTATGCTATGCTTTCTATAAGGGCATGGTTGGAGTTTGGCAACCTAATGAAAAAGTTTGGCGAAGAAAAATTGGCTGATAAATATTTGAATTATGCCACTAACAAACTAGCTGAGGAACGCAAAAAGAGCTCATGGTTAAATGAATTTGGTCTGCATGCCTCGGCTGATGCCATTAATACTACGCTCACCACGCCTCAGGAAGATGCTGTCTTTTATGATCGCAATTATACGGATAGGGTAAACAGGCTATCCTATTCACCGTTTAACGAATTTTTCATTATCGGCGCTATGGCCAAAATGAATAAATATAACGATGCCATAAGTGCGATTAAAGATTGCTGGGGTGGACAAATAGGTTATGGCGGCACTACATTTTTTGAAGTATACCGTCCAAGCTGGAATTTGATTCTTGGTAATAATGACGCACCGGTAAATAATCAATGTGGCTACACCAGCCTCACCCATCCCTGGAGTGCAGGGGTAGTAAAGTGGTTATCAGAAGAGGTGCTTGGCATAAAACCAACAAGTCCAGGCTTTAAAACATTTCAGATAATTCCGCATTTGGCAGGTGGGCTAACGTCTGTTAAAGGCACCATACTTACCTTATCGGGAGATATTTCTGCCAACATTAATGCAGCTTCCGGCATCACCAATATTGTAGTGCCTAAAGGTACTTTGGCCGAAAAAATTGCAATCCCGACCAGCCAAAATGCAGTTTATGAAATCATCATGAATGGCGTTGTTTTGTGGAATAAAAAAGTCGCTGCCGGAGCCGAAGAATTTAATATGCACGTTAGCAATGAATATATTTTTTTAGAGCATTTAAAACCTGGGAACTACCATTTTAAGGTCATTTATAAAAAAGCATATCAACCAATTGTAGTTAAATATTTTCCATGGAAGTATGCAATCAATTCATTCAGACAGGATAGCCTTAGCGGTGGAAAATGGAACGGAAAATATGGCAGCGAAGGCTTTATGCTGTTCAACTATTTTAAGGCGGGTAAGCATTTGCAAAAACTTCCCAATTATATTGATTCTATTGTGTTAAGACAGGGTAAAAATATTTACAGGGATCTCCCTGCGACTTATGCTACATTAAGGGATACTACAGGGGCCTATAAATCGCTGGGTGCCATTGCAACGCAGGACCCAATACCTTGCCTGCAAACAATGACGATAGATATTCATGCTTCAGATAGCACCCCACATCAAATAGCATTATATTTTTTGGATTGGGATAACAAAGGCAGGCGCTCTGCTATTGAGATTTTTGATTTAAAAACGCTGAATCTATTAGCACCTGTACAACTCGTTAAAAATTATAAGGATGGCAGATATTTAATTTTCAATTATTCAGGAAGCATCCGTATCAGGATTAACCAGGTAAGAGGTGAAAACGCTGCGCTTAGCGGGTTGTTTTTCAAATAAATACTGCTGGTTCAATGATGGCACCGGCAAATGAGCCGTGATCCCAGCAAGGCGGTAACCCATCATGCAAATCAATCTATCCTCGCGATCATTGGATAAGCCTTAAATACGCCTGTATCAACGCGAAGCATGACGGTTGTGACGTGATAATGCGATGTCCAAAAATGATGGTAATTTCTCGAGGGCGACCAGGGTAAAGCCAAACAAAAACAGGACTTAAAAAACTAAAAATCAACTCAATTCGGATAAAAAGCCATACGCATATTATTTCATTGGACATAATAACCTATTTTTAGTCCAATGACTTAAAATTCAATTCACCACATTAAATTCCAGGTACGCGCTAAATACACCATTTTCACTTATACCTTGAATTGAGCCAACAAACTTTCCGCCTAATTTATCGGTGTAAAAGGTGATAGTGGCTTCTCCATTATTGTCCGTTTTAATGTAGGGCTGCCAGTACAAAGTAGTTCGGTTGAGCATTCGCGGAGAAGTCTCACCAGAGAGATTAAAGCTATCGAACGCTTCAGGAAAAGCAGTACCTCTTATTATTTGTATATATGGCGGAACGGTTTTAAATTGACAGTGATAAACAATCTGTTCGGTGTGGCCAAAAGGGCCGTCGTCAACAAAATAGGTTTCACCATCAATTGCCTGATGCGTTCCAGGAGTTCCTTTGGGATGAGCCTTGCAATTTAAAAAACCTAAATAGCAGACATAGTCGTCACAATTGCCGCTGCTATCAGGTGTACCGTTGTATCCTTTCATTCCGTCCGATTTCGCTTTTATTACGACTTCATTAAGTTTTATGCTCTTGGATGAGCCAATTTGTTGTTTATCCTGTTCGGATAAATCATCGCTAATAAAAGTATTAAGCGGAAAATATTGCTTTGCGATTAGATCATTTAATCTTTTCAAGGGAGTGTCGATAAAAATCCGGTAACCAAGAGGATTTTTATCAACGACCGATAGCAGTATATTTTTACCTGCCACCGATCGCAGAGGAAGATAAGGAAGGTTAAAAAAACCATCACTATTGGTGGTAATAAGTTGTGTCGAATTGCCGGAGAGTAACAAACTCATCGGTTTTTTTAATTTTTTATCATCGTGGCTGACATGGCCATCATATTTGCCTAATCTTAGTTTTGACGGGTCATATGATAACCTCCCGTAACCGCTATCGCCATGAAGTTGGAGGAGCGTTGTTTCTGCATTTGTCTCTTGTTTTAAATAGGACCAGGGCATCAAAGTTAGCGGTGGTTTAGTGAAACGTTCATAATTGTCAAACCGCGATATATCATTAAGTCCGGCATTGACCGCCTTTGCAAGCGTTGAAGAAAATGAAAAAAGACCTTTAACTGGCTTTCCGCTATTATCACGGAGCTTTACTGTTACGGTAACTTTAGAAAGTTTATGGTAGGCAGCGGAATCCGCTGTAATGGTGGCCACCGTCATATTTGTACTCTTTAGAAAAATTGCCCTGTCAGCTTTTAAGGTTCCGGACTTGTCAAACAGCGAAACCATCGCTGTACCCGATGGCCAGTTCTGTGAATTTATCGACAGCAGGCCTTCGGCATGGGGCAAGGCAATGTGACTGCTGTAGAAAATATCATTTAGGTTATGCACCACCAGATACCCTTCACTTCCTGCTGCTGGTCCGCTGATGGCCAACTTTAATGTATCAGAAATCAATCCGTTTTTAATGTGAAGGTTCCACGAACTGGATTTTATGGGTGGAAATTGCTGCAAGGGAATGACATTGGAACCCTCGCACTTAACCAGATAGATTTTGCCGGATCGGGGCGTAAAATTAAAAGTGCCTCTTCCATATATATCAGAAGATATTGATGCGACAAGATGCTTATCTTCATATAAAGTACACAAGGTAGATAAGGCTTTTCCGGAAGTGTTTTTCACGGTGAAAGCAATTTTATTAGGTTGTCCGTCAATCAAGTTTTCACCCTCGGGGAAAAATTCTATTTGTAAAAGAGCAGAAGACCAATTTAATGGACGTTTAAAAACCATTTTTTGCTTGCCTTCGGTAATCGCTCCCCGAATTTCCAGCGGTTTATTACTATAGGCTGCCGGTATAATAAACCAGATTTTACCGGAATTATCAATTTTCTGCTGCGACTCAAAAATCATCCTGCCATCAGAATAAACGCTGTAGGCTATTTTTCCTGTCGTGTTTTCCCCGTCTATATTTAATACCGTCACAACTAGCTTTATAGAATCACCCGATTGTTCACCCGTGAACGATAGCTTAAACGGATCTTTTCCTGCGCCGAAAATATGAACAGGTTGCCTGAAAAAAGTCTCCCCCCGGTTTTCACTAATCCGGTTGGTATAAGCGATGACGCTGTATTCGCCGGATTGCAAAGAATCAGGAATCAGAAAATTTCCTGCACCAAGGTCATTATCCAATACAAAGCGCTGGCTGGTAACAACCTTCATATTCATATCATTGACCAGTAAAACATATAATGTATGATACCTTTCCGCTTCCATGGCATGAAGAAGATACGCCGAAAACCAAATGCGCTCGTCTGTCAGGTAAACTGTTTTGTCCAGATGCATAAACAAATCAGCACCATTACCGGGGTTATCATCAATTCTTAGTTTTGCCGGTAATTTCTTGAGGAGACTATCGGCGTTTTGGGCTTTAAGAATTGTTGAAAAAATAATAAAGAGGGCTATTAATAAAGATTTTGACAGCGCCATTTTTCATTATAAATTTAGGTAGGCTGATAATCATCCGTTTCAGACTAATGCTGAAATAACAATCATGTATGATTAACCGGTCCACCGATTCCTTACGATCTTGTACTAATACGCCTTGGATTAATAAAATAATTAACACACTTTTTTTTCATGTTAAAGTTTAAAAACTCTTTTATCAATCTTTATTCTGTAAAGGGTGATAAATTGATTTTTTTATTTTTTTTATACTGTAACGCAATATTTACAGGTGCTCTTATAGTTATTTACTTGTCAGTTGAAAGCGAGTACGGTACATCCGTATGTTTTACACCACGGGTTTTATTTGGCGCAGCCGACATATCCATATTGATAACGGCACCCTGCATCAAATCGAGGTGACTTACCCAGTTTAGATCATATGGCTTGCTATTATAGGTCATGCTGTTCACATATTTGTTTTCGGCGCTGTTCTTCGGTGAGTTAATAACTAACTTTTTACCATCCTCTAAATTAACAGTGATCTTTTTGAACAATGGCGCGCCTAACACGTACTGGCCGCTAACCGGGCATACCGGGTAAAAACCCATTGCCGAAAACACATACCACGCCGATGTTTGCCCGTTATCCTCATCCCCGCAATATCCATCAGGTGTTGCCCTGTACATACGGTTCATGGTTTCCCTCGCCCAATATTGGGTTTTCCAGGGCTCGCCTGCGTAACCGTAAAGGTAAATCATGTGCTGGATTGGCTGGTTACCATGCGCGTATTGTCCCATATTGGCAATCTGCATTTCGCGGATCTCGTGGATGGTGAAACCATAGTAGCTATCGTCAAATATTGGCGGCAATGTAAACACCGAATCCAACTTAGCAACAAAATTGTGCTTGCCGCCCATCAAGTCGATCAGCCCCTGCACATCCTGAAAAACGCCCCAGGTATAATGCCAGCTGTTACCCTCGGTAAAGGCATCACCCCATTTAAAAGGATTGAATGGTGATTGGAATGAACCATCTTTATTTTTACCACGCATTAAGCAGGTGCTGGGGTCAAACAGGTTTTTATAATTCATCGCCCTTTGTTTGTAGATCGCTATTTCAGATGCAGGTTTGCCAAGCGCCTTACCTAAGCTATAAATTGAGAAATCGTCATAAGCATATTCGAGCGTACGGGCGGCATTTTCATGGATATTTACATCATACGGTACATAACCTAATTTATTGTAATAATCCACGCCTATACGGCCGGTAGCATTAGTGCCGGTATTATTAGCACCGTGGATCAATGCTTTGTACAACGTTTCAATATCATAACCACGAAGGCCCTTAACGTAGGCTTCCGCAACAACGGAAGCGGAGTTATTACCAACCATACAATCCGCATAACCGGGGCTCGACCACTCTGGCAACCAGCCACCCTCTTTGTAATCATTCACCAAACCCATCTGCATTTCTTTGTTGATGGATGGATAAACCAAATTTAGGAACGGGTACAAAGCCCGGAAGGTATCCCAAAAACCAGTACCCGCGAACAGGTAACCCGGCATGATTTTGCCGTTATAAACGCTGTAATGCACTATTTGATTTTTAGCGTCAACCTCATACATCCTGTTCGGGAAGAACAGCATACGGTACAGGCATGAGTAAAAAGTACGCAACTGACCAATGCTGCCGCCTTCAACATTTATATGGTTCAAGGTTTTGTTCCACACGGTTTTGGCCTTTTGTTCGGTAAAATCAAAGCTATCGTTACCAAGCTCGCGTTGCAGGTTAAGCTCAGCCTGCTCAATGCTGATGAATGAGGAGGCTACACGCATATGAACCTTTTCACCATCTTTAGTTGTAAAGCTGATAACCGCACCCGCATGTTTTCCTTTGTATTCCAATGAATATTTATCGGTAACGCTATCATGCCAGGTGGTAGCTGTAAAATCTTTATCAAGATATATAACAAAGTAATCCTTAAAATTTTCAGGAACGGCATCACTGTTTTTAGTGCTGTAACCTATAATTTCATGTTTTTCAGGAATAATCCTTATATATGATCCTTTATCAAAGGCATCGATCAATATATGTGAGCTGTCGCTTTTAAGGAAGGTAAACCTGAAGTTTGCCGCTCGCTCAGTAGGTGTAATTTCGGTAGTAACATCATAATCAGCCAAAAAAACGCTATAGTAGTATGGTTTAGCGATCTCGGCCTTGTGCGAGAACCAGCTTGCGCGTTTATTTTCATCGATGATTACTTTGCCGGTTTCAGGAAATACGGAGAACATACCGTAATCATTCATCCAGGGCGAGGGTTGGTGTGTTTGTTTAAATCCGCGTATCTTATCGGCATCATAAGTATATTGCCAGCCATCGCCCATTTTACCAGTTTGCGCTGTCCAAAAGTTCATACCCCAGGGCACTGCTACAGCAGGGTAAGTATTACCGTTAGACATGATGGGTTTTGAAGCCGTGCCCATTAGCGGGTTGATGTATTCAACGAGGTCGGCTTGTTTGACAATTTGGGAAAAAGTGAGTAAAGGAAAAAAGGCTAATGCCGTAAGAAGAATTTTTTTCATCATTAATTAATTGGAGCTATAAGCCCTTGTATTATGTTATTTAAATGGGCCTGCAGAAGTTAGATTTAGATAAGGCATTTATACAAAACAATGAACTGCCGTATTATATTGACTAAACAATAATAATACTTGATTCTTGTTTATTCAAAGCTCAATCAACATTTTGTCAAATAGTATAAAAGAAAGTTAAACTAGTGCAAGACATAACTTTACATAATAAACCCCAACCCCGTCCAGCCCTGAAACCTCTAAATTAAACGCAAGTTTGTTGGCGCTTAGCTTTTATTTAATGGTTATGATAAAGGGTTCTTTTGGCGCAAAAATAACTCAAAAAGAATTCAACGGATTTTTTCCGGGGCGGCCATCATTCGCTTTTCATCAAATACGGTTTGATTATATTTGCAGCTATGGATAGAAAGCAAAAGATCAAGATGCTTATTATTGACGCGCTAAATGAAAGCGGCAATTTTCATTATGTTTATGCAGGCGCGGATACGACCTTAGACAACAATCTCATTTCGTTAAACTTATTGCCCGAACAAGTGTCTTAAGTGTTGAGTTAATGCGCGGCGGGGGGTGATCGATATGCCTTTGCAATTAAAAGCGCAATATAACCGGACAGAGCTGAACGATTATGCTAATGTAAAGTAACAAATCGAAACTGACCTGGAAACCATTTGAATTAAGATCAACAATGTACTTTAGGCTTTGCAGTTATCGCCCGCTTAGTTCCGTTTGTCTTTTAGACTTATTTACATACTTAAGCTACCATTATAGTAAAGAAAATCAACTTTTCGTAATCCCAGTTTCATCATGAGTATTGGAGGTGTCACATTTTTGTAACACCTCCAATGGTTATAGTTCTCGATCAATGGAAATCGCTGGAATAAGGAATACCTTGCTTGCTGCAAACACTCACATTTCTTATTTAATAAGCTTTCATTTGAAGCGGAACATCCATAAAATGTACAGGCCTTGACTTACTGATGTCTTGAACATTATTTACTAAATCCTAATACCACTTTATCTATTAAAACAGGGGTCAGTTGAGCTCCCTGTGGATTAGCGCCGGCTGCTTTATGCGATGTATTAATTATCGTAAAATCAGGGTTATCCAGGACTGCGGCCACCTGGTCACTGCCCAAACCAGCTGCTGTTAATTCGGCTTGAGTTGGAATAGTCCAGGTAAGCGTATAAAATTGCCCTAGTTGCGTGATTTTTGGAGATAATTTAGTTAATTTAATAAGCGCGGGAGCAAAAGTGGCGAAATCTCCGTTACCAGGTATCAGCGGTGAAAAAGTTAAGCCAACCTGGATAAAATCAGTTGCCGGATTAAAAGGCAACACATCAAAAGACGGGACACCTGTTAAAGAAGCACTTGCGGGTAATACTCCCTTGCCACTAACCTTACTGCCTGCAAAAGTAACACTGACTGTTTTTAGGCCCGCCAAATTTAAGGTAGTATAAGGTAAAGAGTTATAACTGAAATCAATCAGTTTACCACCGTTATTCAGGTTCGGATCGTCCCCGTAACCCAGGTATAGGTATTTTCTGCCTGAGGATGTAAAATCACCATCAAACTGCGACCCTGGGAACAGCCAGCATAAGTTTGTGCCATTTATCGTGTTGCCCCAATCACTGGTAGCTGTTTTAATGGTTCCGGCGTAGTCAGGTGTCAGAAAAGATGGAACGGCCGGATCAACATTACCACCCTTAGCATCTTGAAAATCTATGGTCACTAATCGTTTAATAGCGCCTGGAGGAACGTTGGTTGTGTTGGGGATATCAACAGTTACTTTACTACCATTGATCCTCACGATACCTGTATAAGAATTTGAACTTGCCGGATATCCTGTATTTTCAAATACGGCACCCGCCAACACATCAGATTGAACGGTCCCGGTGCTATCTGTGTAGGTTAATGCACCTGAATATTCCCCATTGCCTCCGCTTAAATTACCGGCTGGTAATGTGACCAGGGTTGCCGCTAATGCAGTTGCATTTTTTATCACATCAGCAGCATTGGTGATAGCCGGAACAATGGTGCCGGTACCTGTTTTTTTGGCATTGGCCGACGGGATATTGGTTAATTGTATTTCGCCGTTCACCTGCGCCAAAACTTGATTGGAAATATTTACTTCTACCTGATCGCCCGCGGCGAAGGTTTGTGCGGCGTCAAATGTAATCACGATACCGGGCTTGCCTGTGGCTTCCTGTAAGATCACTGTTTTGGCATCGATGTTTTTGTTACTGATATCGGAAATCACGATACCAGTGATCTTTTTAGCATCCGGCACTTTTACCGAAGCGCCGGTACTTAATTTTTTAAGGTCAGTAAAAGAAATCGTTTGCGCAGGAACCGCGGCAGGCGCAATGTTTTTGTCTTTCTTGCACGAGACAAAACTCATCCCTATGGCAATCACCAACAGGAGGCATTTTATTACATTTTTTGTTTTCATTTTCAAATTTTGATTATTAACTATCGGATTTAATGTGTTATTTATGTTTCACTTGAGAGATCAGGGACTAAAATCCTAACACCACTTTATCCAGCAAGATGGGGGCCATAGTAGGATCATAAACAGCACCTCCTTTGACTCTTCGGGAAGAGAAATTATAAATGGTGAAAGACGGATTTTGCAACCAACTGTCTACAACGGAGGAAACTATGCCATCGGCTATTAATTGCGCCCTGGTAGGGAGTATTGCGGTAACCGTATAAAACACTCCTGCCTTATTATATGCAGGAGACAATGTTGTTAGTTTTTGGGTGAGTCTTTGCAGGTTTTGCTGATAATCCGCATAAGTACTGTTAATATCTGTATTAGTGGTGACTAAGTCCAGAATCCCGGGACAAATGCCAATTTTTGTGGTATCTGTAGCAGAGTTAAAAGCCTGGACATCTTGATATACAATATTGACGTTACTTATAGGATATACATTTCCGTGCATTTCACTGGCTGCAAAGGTTACAGTAACAGTTTTCAATCCACTTAGATTGGTAGCACTACTACGTAAAGTACCATATGCTAGTCCATGAACATCTGAATAACCAATATAAAGATAACTGCGGCCCGGAGTAGTAAATGCGGCATCATTGGTAGCGCCGGGTAAATAAGCGCCGTTCATATACAAGAACCATGCTGACGCCGCAGTGGTAAAATCTTCAGAAACTTCCGGGAGCGGGAAAATTGTTGTTAAATTGGTGAAATCCTCCGTAATTGAACGTGATATCGCGGATTTTACATCAATCGCTTTCCTGATATCCAATCGTGCTGTAGCGCCACTGATCCGCACAATGCCGGTGATGGACTGAACGAGTGTGGGATAAGCCGTGTTTTCAAAGACCGCGCCAGGTAGTATTGCTGAACTGATGGTGCCGGTACTATCGGTTATCGTTAAAATACCTGAGTAGTTCCCGCTTCCTCCGTTTAGCCCGCTTGCCGGAACCGTTACTAAGGTACCGTCAAAGGCGGCGGCATTTTTTATTACATTAACTGTATTGGTAATCGCTGGTGTAATAGTGCCCGCACCGGTTTTTTTGGCATTGGCTGATGGGATGTCGCTAAGCGTAATTTCACCGTTTACCTGGGCCAGCGTTTGGTTGGAAATGATGACATCTACCTGATCTCCGGTAGCAAAAGTTTGTGCGGCATCAAAAGTGACCACGATCCCAGGCTTGCCAGTGGCTTCCTGTAAGACAATGGTTTTGGGGTCGATGTTTTTGTTGCTGATATCGGAAATCACCGTACCGGTGATCTTTGTATTGTCCGGTATTTTTACAGATGTACCGGTACTCAATTTTTTGAGCGCATCAAAGGTAATGGCTTGTGCCGGAGGTGGAGCGGGGTCTGCCTTTTTGTCATTCTTGCACGAGGCAAAACTTATGCCTATGGCCAGCGCCAGCAGGATGTACTTGATGGTATTTTTCGTTTTCATGTTATTTAGAGTTAATCGTTTACTGAATGATGGTTGCTAATTATTGATAGGATAAATGTTGATGATAGGCTAATTTTGGACAAAGGCGTAGCTTAACTAAGCCATTTTTGGATCGTTCCACGTTATTTTTACTATTTAACAGATGATCATTTCAATAGCTGTTTCTTACAATAGCCCTTAGTTGTTTGTTAATCGTAACTGAAGTATAAATGGTGCTGCCATCCGCATTTTTGCCGGAACCAACGCGTCTTTGCTGGTCATTAAAAAATCCGGTTATTACAATTACATAGGCTCTTCCGTTCGAAAAAGGCACTCCTGTAAGTATTGCAACACCTTTTTCAGCATTATTCATGGATAAATTAATTAAGCCGGTGGCTACATTGGTATTGTCCAGATAGACATAAGGAGATACCTGCCCATATGCCAACTGGTCTGGTAACATATTGCTAAGGCTCCCATCCGAGTTAATCAGGTTGCAGGTAAGCGCGCCAGCATCCGGGCTCAGGTTGATAAAACGAATGCCAATTTTACCCGCGGGCACGCCCGCCCGATCTTCCTGTACGGAAATCATTTTATACGAGGCTATGGTGTTTTGCAAACTTACAGGCGCATCTGCAAAATACACGCAGTTAAAGCTCCTGGGCTTGACCTGCAGGGTGGTATCCAAAACCACTGTGTTTGAGGAATCGGTAAAGAATAATTTGTGGCTGCCCTTATTATAATTGTAGTAGGCATATGATAATATACCGGCGGACCGGGGGTAATCAAAGCCCGTGGCAATAACCGGAAATGTAGAATAATTGACATCGTAAGGCGTTGTTTTGCTTTGAAATTTATCTACGTATATGGCAGAATAGTTATACCCTGTAGCATTCGCCATCACATCAGATGCCGAAAAGAAATTGAGCGCGGCATCCTGCTGTCCTCCCGGCAAATCAGCTGTGACCTGTTTTTTGCATGCGGTAAAAACCAGTACTAAAAGGCAGCAAGCGCACAGTAAAGCCCGGTATTTATTAAGATATTTTTTCATTTAGTTAGCTGGTTGGGTTTGAATAAGATAAGATTTGCCGTTTGCCGTCATATACAAATTTCCGGCTTCATCATAGTTCAATAGTTCATCAATATCGCCGAAATTATATTGTCCGTTGCCGGTTTGGAACAGACCCAATGCATAAGCATAGGTACGCTTGTTGGCAAAATCAAAAACGGTCCATTTAGGAAAGTTTAATTGCTCCGCGATGTTACCCGTCTGCCCGGAAACACTGCCATCAATATCTTGAAACAAGAGGGTCTGCAATCGCTGGTTGGGCATAGGCAAATAGCCAAATGCCTGGGAAGCAACTATGCTGGTACTGAAGTTGATCTTTAAGCCTGAAAAAGGGCCGATAACATTGTAGCCGGATAATGTTCCGGTAGGATTTAATGTCTCAAAATCCTGCACCAGCACACCTACCTCCAGGTTAAATTCATCGACTCCAAAGCCGCTTAGACCATCGCCAATAACATACAGCAGGTTTTCGTCCGGGCTTACACGGATGCCCTGGCTGGTAATTTTAGTTGGTAAACGTAACCCTGGCATTCCCGGATAGGTATAGTTTCGTATGGCGTTAAAAACATATTGCACCCGGTTATTGGATACCGTATAGCGTGCAATGGCATCAGGTACAAAGTTGGGCGATGCCTGCTGATTGCCGAGACCAATACCCAGGTATAAGTTACCCTTTGCATCAGGATAAATACCTGTTACCATAAGATGAACCTGGCTAATAGCGCCCTCATAAGGCGAACTCAGCTCAGCCGATTGGTTGAGTACGGTTAATGCCTGGGTTTGCAAATTCAATTGGTATAAGGCATACCCTGTTGCTAGTTGAACGGAGAAATATAAGTTTTGCTCCTGTGGGTCGACCCCGCCAGCTAAAAATACATTGATATTTAGTCGCGACAGATCATATAAAAATTCTTTTTTACCATCCTTTTTGATATGCCACAGCTGAGCGTTATTTTTTGCAAAGTAATATACATCGCCCTTACCGGTAACCGCATATAAAAATTGATAGGTATTGGAAAGCGTTGTTAGTTGCGTGCTACCGAGGCTGTTATTAAAGCTCCCCTCGCCGCCAAGGCTATACACATCAATGGCCGCGCCTTGTGTGCTATAGCCTGAGCTGGTTATTTTTACCTCACGGGCATCACCAATCATACCCGCTGTTATTAAAATACCCACCTGGTCCTGATAGGTTTGTACACGTTGCTGATTAACGATAACATCGGCTCCGAGTACAGAATCAACCTTCACCACCTGCGCCTGGATTCCCCCAATGCTGATTTGCAGGTTGTTTTTGGGTTGAAGTCTCCCTGTGATCAGCATGGTATCGCCTACGACATAAGCTGGTGCGTAAGCATAAGCGGCCGTATTATTTATTTGCGGGTATTGGTTTTCCTTAGCGTAAAAATTATCGGCTTTTTTACAGGCCATAAAAGTAAAAAGCAAAACGCAGCAAGTGGAAACGATAAGCAGTTTACTGCTGTTGTATTGATTATGTTGTATCATATTGATTTCCATCTTAAAATCCATAAGTTAAAGTGAGCAGGAAAAAACGCCCCGGCTTGTAACTGCTGGCAAGCAGATCGCCGAAAACAATGTCTTTTGATCCTGGTGCATAAGGAGCAAAGGTTGCCTTTTCATATTTATAAGTAAAATTGGCATCCTCTGCCATTTGTATGGCATTGTTTAACACGTTTTGGACGCTTAGTTTTGCCTGCAGGCTTTTAACAATGCGTTGTGAAAGCGAGAAATCCAGTTGCCTGCGGGTAAGCTCCAGTAATGATCCCTGGTCCCCGGCATAACGCCTGTTTTGTGTTACGTCATCATACGCTTTCTGCCCAACGGAAGCAGCGTAGATATTAGGGCCGACCTGGTTGAAAATAAGGGCTACTTTGGTCCCGGAACCTGCGTTGTCATAATATAAACCAGCGTTGACCACATAAGGAGCCTGGCCTTGCAATTGCCTGCTGGTTTTTTTAGTGCCCACCTGGATCAAGCCAACCGAGTCGACTTTACTATAAATCCAGGACCCATTGGCGATTACGGACATGTTCCTGAAGAAATTGCCAGGTATAAAACCAAGACTTTTGCGTATATCTATCTCAGCACCCCTTATAATTGCCCTATTAGCGTTTTGGAAGCTAATCGCTGCCGGGGCTGTAGCAACTCCTTCGGTGGATTGCGCATTGGTTAATTGATTGTATAATACCCGTTCAATAGGATGCTGTATTTGTTTTTCAAAAACACCCAGACTAATCGTTTCGCCAGTGGCATTACCCTGCGGATACCATTCTGCCCGCAAGTCATAATTATCCGCACTGGCAGATACCAGGTTGGGATTTCCAGCAATGGTTTGGTTGTTAATATAGTCCATTTCACTATAAGGAGCAAGCTCCCTGAACTCCGGCCGGTTTACGGTTTTACCATATGCTCCGCGAAATACCAGGCTGTTATTTGGCCGGTACCCGATATTTAATGAGGGCAAATAAGAAGTCGCTTTTACATCAGCCAATACAGGTGTATTGACATCGCCAATGAGTCCTCCGGCGGGTAAAGCACCAGCTACTTTCTGGCGATTGTATTCGACACGCAGGCCCCCGTAAATATCCAGTTTGCCATTAAAAGGCAATAAGCTGGCAGCCAGATATCCGCTGTTGTTTTGTTCGGTAGCAATGTAATCGTCTGAGCCGTTAGTACGGTCAAACACTTTTAGGCCGCTGCCGTCATCACGCAGGTACTGACTGCTCCAAACCTTATCCAGATCCTGCTGATGGAAAAACACAGTAGTGTAATCAATCGGCTGACCGTTACCACCTATCCGCGGATTATAAGGATCCGGATACCCCGAACTGTTCAGATCTCCTTCATTAACGGTATAGGCCCTTCGATAAACTTCGCGCTGTTTCCATTGCTGGTAGGTGCCGGCTTTGAGTGTTACCCAGGACTTGAGTTTATAGGTATAATCAGCCGATGCGTTGTAAACCTGCTCTGTATTTTGTATCCATACCCTTGATATCATTCCTTGTTCTAAGGCATCATAAGAAGTAGTACTTCCTTGGTCACGGTATACAGGAATATAATCCTGCCCTGCGTCTCCAGACTTGGTAACACCATCCTGCCTTGCGGCAAAAGGATTTAATCGCTGTAAATGTATGGCGCGCTGATCCGGAACATCCAGCCGGCTATGGGTATAGCCCCCGTTCCACTCCAGATGTTGTTTGCCATTGTCTCCCCAGTAATTACTGCCGCCTAAATTACCACTGTATAAAAAACGTTGTGACCAGGAAAGGATAATATCCCTCAAATCTTCGCTTACCGTTTTATCATCCACCCATTCGCCGTTTTGATGCTGCTGCGCTGTTCGGGCATCCCGTAAGATAGTGGTACTTTGCCCCTGGTTAAGTAAAAAGTTTTTAAAGTACAAGCTGCTGCTGTCCCGTAGGCGATACGTAAAATTTTGCAAAAGACTTAACTGCGCAGTTTGGGTGTTCTGGCTTTCCGTGCTTAATTTAGATAATTCGGTTGGGGACGCGGCATCCGCCTGTTGATTGGCATAGGTTACATTACCCTGGGTTCTGTTTATATCTTCATGTAGTGGCTCGTTTTTAAAGCTGAATGAAGTTAAAGTTGATAATGACTTATCACCCAGTTTAAAGCTATTGTAATAATTAGCGGTAAGCTGTATTGGTGGCGCCACAGTTTCCTTACCATAGATAAGAATATTAGAAAAACTGCTGGCGTAAGTGGCCTGGCTGATCTGGGCTTTATTAAAATTGCCTAAAGCCGGAACCGTTGAAGGTAACTTGCGCGTACCATCATCAAAACCCAAGAAATCAAATTTTCCGCCCTGGTAGGTTAAAAAATTCTTATTAAACGTTGTATTTTCACGGTAACCACTTTGCAGCTCTATATCAAAATGCTTTACGTTCCTGGCATCTTTCGTGAATATTTTGACGGCTCCGCCAGTCATATCGCCCAACAGATCGGGAGCCGGTGATTTATAAACCAATATCCGGTCAATAATACGGGTGGGTATCAAATCCAATGAAAAAGCGCGGCTGTATAATTCCGTTGATGGTGCGATATTATTATTGAGGTAAGTAAGGTTGTAACGTTCATTCATGCCCCGTATCACGATAAACTTGTCATCCCGTACCGTTACACCTGCTATCTTTCTTACAGCCTCCGCTGCATTCCGGTCAGCGCTTTTACTGATCTGCTCGGATGAGATACCAGACACTACAGATTGGGCTGCTTTTATTTCCCCAAGGAGTTGCCTTTCGGAGGTATGCGCAACCGGTGCCCGGCTTTTCCTTGTACCGGAAACGACGACTTCTTTCAGGTTGTTATCACTGCGCAGCTTAACATTATAGGTTTCTTCCTTGCCGCTTGTTACATCAATTTGGAGTTTCTCTGTAGTAAAACTAACGTAGGACACCTGCAATGTATATCGACCCGCAGGAATACTACTAAAATTATAGTAACCATCCGTATTAGATTGCATCCCTTTTTGCAATTCCACAATATAGACGGATGCACCAGGCAGAGGTTGCGAGGTTTCAAACTCGACAATGCGGCCTCTAAGGGTGCCGGGGGCGCCGCCGGCTGATGCGTTTGGGCTTTTAGGCAGATTGAGTGTGATATAATCGCCGTTATTTTGGTAGTTTATCCCAAAACTTGTTTTAAAAAGCTCCAGTATTTGTCTAATGGTCGGCTGCGTTAATGTAAGTTTAACAGGTCCTGCTAATTTTGTGCTGGCATCTTCATCGTAAGTGAACCTTACTGTCGTGGTCTGTTCTTTTATAGCCGCTATTATCTTTAAGCCTGTCGTCGTACCAGCCGGAAAATTTATCTTTTTTTCTAAGACCTGTGCATGTAAAGTTTGACTTAAACATAGTATTACTAATAGAAAAGAAAGCATAGCTACAGATTTAAAATCCATAAGCCAACCTTTCTTTCCTTTTTTGGGTAGAAAGTGTTTCATTTGTATTTAAAATTCGATTGGGATCGTGTCCCGCGTTTTTTCTTAAAATTTATTAGCTGATTGCATTCAGTTGATTTTAGCCGTCCTGCGTCAACAGGACGGTTTTTTTGTTTATCGTCGTTTATTCCTCCTTTTTAATTAATAGTGATCTGGTTTCCTTGTATCGTATAGGTTAACCCACTTGTTGCCGATAGCATGTCCATTACCTCGCTTATCGGCAAATCTTTAAAGCTGGTCGTAATTTTCTTATGCAACAGGGCGGGGTTTTTAATTATGATCTTTACATTGTACCATTTTTCCATATCACGGCATATTGTAGTTAACGGCGCCAGATCGTAGCTTAATTCGCCATTAATCCAGGTCAAAGACTGTCCAGCATTTACGCTGATAATGGTAAATTTATTGGTCCCCGTCTGATAACTGATCTGTTGATCAGGTGTTAAACGGGCAATTTCTTTTCCTCCATAAGCTATGCTTACCTTTCCTGTAAGCAGTGTAACAGTATTGGTGTTTGGTGACGCTGCCTCATTCACCTCGAAACTGGTGCCGATATCTTTGGTGATCAACTGCCCCGTAGTTACCCAAAAAGGTTTACTGCTATGGTGTATAACGTCGAAAAATGCACGGCCTTTGAGTATTACTTTTCTGTCCCTGCTGTTGAAATTAGCGGGCACATCCAGTGTAGAACCGGGGAAGAGCACCACGGTACTGTTATCAGTAAGTTTTACTTCTCTCCGCTTACCCAAAGCGGCCATATAATGGTCATACGCTACCGGGCGTGATCTTGAGCTTTTAAAATGAATTAAAACAGCCACACTGCCCAAGATCAGGAGCGCCACGCTTGCTGCATAGCCTACCCATCTCAATTTGCGTTTAGCCGGGAATTGCAGCAGCCCTGATCTCTTTTGCTGGAATTTTTGCCAGGCAGTGTAAAGCTCCTGTTCGTCAAAAGGGCCTGGATTATCTTCGAAGTTATGCCATGCCTCCCGCAAGCACGATTCCACGTAATCGTGATCAATATCCATTGCCAGATAAAGATCAATCAACTTTTCCTCATCTGGCAGGCTTTCGCCCCGGTAATAGCTGATCAAAGCTTCCCGCGACGGGCGTTCTATTTTCATAATATTAAAGAGCTTTAATAAGGCCCTCTATTATTAAGAATGTAAAAAATGACGCGAGCAACTATACGAACCAAAAAATTGATGTTTAGTTAATATTAATTTAACGCGACATGAGACAATGTAAGTTATTCCGCTCTTTTAAGAGCACAGCAATAAAATGGAATGGGCGGGATTATAAATAATGGATAGCTGCCTGCGTAGTAATCAGCACAACTACAATCGCATCAGGATAATCCTGCAATTCCTTGCGGATTATTTTTAAAGAGGCGGAGACATGATTATTTACGGTATTGATGGAAATACCTGTGTCGTCAGCAATTTGTTGCTGTGTCATTTCCTTGTCGCGGCTCATTAGAAATATTTCCCTTTGCTTAGGGGTCAATTTGCCGAGTGCCGCCTGGTAACGAACTTGAAGGTCTTTGATGGAAAATTCAGGATGGTCTATGGTGCCTAATTCCTGTAACGGCACTTGTTCCAAATCTTCCGTAATCAGCACTTTCTTCCTGGTTATCCCCGCGATCTCCTGACGTAAGATACCAAAAAGGTAATCCCCTAAATTTTTATTGAGGTCTTTTATACGGTGTTTATGCTGCCATATTTTCAGTAAGGCGTCCATAACCAATTCTTCCGCGTCCTTTTGGTTTTTAATGGGTTTTGAAGATGCGGCTAATAAACGCGGGTAATAATAGTTGAAGATGAACTGAAAAGCCAATTCATTACCATCTACCCAGGCATTGATATGTTGATCGATTTTGTTTTTTTCAGCCATTGTATAACACCCCACGGATACAAAGGTATTGTTGCAAGATTAAGTTATTGTTACCATATTGTAACAGTGGGCTATATCGGGTGATTACGCAGATGGAGTAGTGCATAAGAGAGTTAGACAAATTCACCTTTTTGTGCAGCAACCTGATTACCCCATCCCAGAATTGCATCCAGTAAGGGAATGCAGGATTTGCCGAAATCGGTTAATCTGTAAATAACTTTAATGGGCGGCTTTTCCCCGTAGACCTGTCTGGAGATCAATCCATCCTCCTCCAATTGTTTTAATTGTAAGCTCAATGTCCTTTCAGTAACACCTGGCATTTCTTTGCCAAGCTCACTATACCGTTTAGCGGAATCTTTTAAATGATAAAGAATAACCGCCTTCCATTTGCCGCCTATCAGATCCATCGCTAAACTTACCGTACAAGGATATAATTTACCGCTGACTTTAACCAAATCACTTTGACATTCTATGCGCATGGTGTTTCTTAAATAAGCCTATCCAAATGGATAGTTATTGCAAATTTATTGAACTATAAATAGTTTTGCAACTATACTTTATATAGTTTAATTTATTAATAACAAAGCATGAAAGATAATTTAGAAGGACGCGAACTTAAGTCACCAACAGATAAACAACTTATTACCATCACCGGCGTTTTAGGAAAGCAGGGACGCAGCGCCGCCCATACGCTATTACAGAGCGGGCGTTATCTTGTGCGCGGCATTACCCGCCGCATTGATTCACCAGAAGCGCTTAGTTTAGCGGAACAGGGTGTTGAACTGGTTAGCATACCGCTTGATCTGGGATACAAGGAGGCGTTCGTAGAAGCGTTCCGCGGCTCGGATGGTGTTTTTATGATGACCCCAAGCATTATTCCTCCGCAAACGCACGAATTCGAGTTGGGTAAACAGTTAGCGGACGCTGCGGTTGAAGCGGGTGTACAGCACATCATTTTTAGCAGTCTGGAAAATGTAGCTCAAATTACGGAAGGAAAAAAGTTCGCTCCTCATTTTACGGACAAGGCCAAAATTGAACAATATATTCGTACGCTTCCCATCACCAGCTCTTTTATCTACATGGCTTTTTTCTACACCAATTTAATAGAGTTTTACACGCCTAAAATGAAGGACGACGATACGCTTGTATTTCCAATTTATTTACCGAAAGACTTCCGTGCACCGTTTGTTGATCCCCTGACCGCCACCGGGCCTGCTATTTTAGAATTTTTTTCAAATCCTGACAGGTATTCCGGGAAATCCTTACCGGTAATCAGCGATATAATTTCACCCCAGGAGATGGTCGATACTTTTGTCCGCGTCACAGGTAAAAAGGCCGTGTATAGTTCCGCATTCACGCGAGAGAATTTTCTTCATCATTTCCCAGAATTTAGCGCTAACGAGCTTTTATTGCAGGAGATCCTGGGGATGGCAGAATACGCAGTGGAATATGGCTATTTCAGCAAAGATCGGGACCTACTTTGGAGCCGCCAAACAAACCCGGACAGCCTAAGTTGGGAACAATTTCTACGTACAACTGGTTGGCAAGGCCAAAAGCTTACCTATTGACCATAATCAAAACGAAGCCTTTTAGATGCTAAAGGATTCGTTTTCAGCTTGCTGCATCTTTGATCTTGCAATCAATCAGTGCCGATTAAGTAGATTCACAGAGAAGACAAGTCAGGTTTTTAAATCCATGCTGCTCATACACGCAAAAAGCCGGGCTGGAATAATCAGATTACTTGTTTCAATAATCGGTTGCAGCTATTACGGAATTACTTTCTTGGCCTTTAGTTCATCAAATAATTTAAAAAACATATTTTCAGTATCCACAAATTCATGAAACCCCAAACGGCGGGCTTTAGAGCTCCGTTTGGGGCAAATTCTACCGCTATGCCCTGACCTATTCCTGATTCAGATCCGGTCACCAACGCAATTTTTCCTGCAAGTTTCTTCATTAGCCTAAGGTCGTAATTATTGTCGCTAATTTAATATAGCATCCTGAAACTTCATTAATTTGAACAACTGCAATTTACAACTTAGCAGGTTGTTGGATTTCTTTACCACTACTGATATGTGCTTATAGTTGTGAAAGACAAAGTCTGATGGAATGAAGTCAAGTCTGGCCTGACGATACAGCATTTCAATATCCGTAACGCCATGGCGAGGTTCAAAGAACCGGCGATCTGTTCAAGGGGGTATTGGGCAGTGGGATTGACCTGCAAAAGACACTCAAAAAAGCGCAAAGCATTTTTGGTTAGGTTCTCAGTGTTTTTTAAGGTTTATGAACACTTTGCTCCGGATTAGGTCCAGTGCCTTGATGATTTCTACATTTATAAATTCAAGGGAAGGGTATTGCTGGTAAGCAACTTCAAACCTGGTCATAATATCGCAAATTTCCAATAACAGCGCAGGATCCAACGCGGGCCTGCTGTCTATCTGGGTACAATCTTCAATGCCAATGGTTTTGGCTAAGTAATAGCTCTCCGAATTGATCAGTACACCATAAATGAGCTTGTCCGGCGGCTGTTTGGTGACGTGTACAATGGAGAAAAAGTAGGTTTGGCTGTTGTTAATAATAGGGATCATGCTGGATATATAAAGTTTCGGAAAGTAAAAAAGGTTAGGTGATAAAATTTATATGTCAGGCCATGGGAACACCGGTCAGGTTCCCGATTTCAACGGCGATATCTTGTGGCTTTAAGATAAAATGCGTCTGGCCACTTTTGATGGCAGACTCCGGCATCGACGGATGCTGTGCCGTTGCCGGTAGCTGCGCGATGGTCATGCCACCGTTCAACTTGATCTGCCCGGCACCGAGAGAACCATCGCCATCCAGGCCCGAAAGGATCACGCTGATGGCCCGGCGGCCCAGGTCTTCGGCCATCGAATAAAATAAGATATCTACGGCCTTGTTGACCTTCTCATCTGCATGGCGTGCTCTTACGACCAGCTTGCCATCCTCAATGGTCATCATTTGTCCTTCCGCCAACACATACACTTCGCCGGATCTCAGTTGCATGCCGTGTTCAGCCACATTTACTTTTAATTTGCAAAAAGGCTGCAGGCGTTCCGCAAGTTTACTGGGATAGGCCCGGTCCAGGTGCTGGATAATCAGGAAGGCTGCGGTGGAATGCTTCGGCAGGCAGGAGAGAATTTCAGTCAGCGGATCGATCCCGCCAATAGACAAACCGATGCCTACGACATAGAAAGGGTTTTTATCACTTTTGTTCATGATTTCGTTTGGATCAATGGTAGAAACGTACATAAACAGAAAGCCAGGATAAGTCATTTTGCACTTAAGCGAACCGCTATTTCCGATAGGATGAAATGTGTGTACAGGAATACAAGCAATTTTAACAAAATTTGTTTTGCTGGCACATCATACGTTAACGTTTTATAAATTCGCATCCTCCCGCCTTTACTATTTATGCGATGGTTTTGCCGCCACTGATTGCCACTGCTGTTCCCATTTTCGTTTGTTTTAGTACAATCGAACTCTGTACGCTGGCCAGTGGTACACTTTCAAATACAGTATTTTCCAGAAATTGCTGATAGGCGGCAATGTCCTTAACGATTACTTTAAGCATGAAATCGTAGTCACCTGTGACATGCAGGCATTCCAGTACCTCCGGTAATTTATTGACTTCATTTTCGAAATGTTTGAGCGCCTTGCGGCTGTGATCGGTAAGTTTCAGGTTGGTGATGGCCATAACATTGCGTTCCACTTTAGCATGATCAAGCAATGCCACGTACCGCAAGATAAAGCCTTCGTCGTGTAAACGTTTCAAACGGGCGTTCACAGAAGCCTGTGATTTAGAGACGCTAACGCCTATCTGTGCATTAGATAACCGGGCGTTGCGCTGGATAATTTCGAGGATTTGGATGTCGGTTTCATCAAGGCCATTGAGCATAACTGATAAAGTAATTGATTTCGAATTTACGATTAACAAATATTGATATATTATCGGATTTAAACGATATATACCGATAAATTAATTGATTATTTAAAAAGGGGAGATTTTTCATACTGAATAATGTAACATTTGAGGCGTTTTTATAAAATGCAGCTGATTAAACCCGATAGAGTAATACTGGTTACCGGCGCCTGCGGGCAAATAGGAACCGAACTTGTGCGCGCACTTCGTGAACGTTACGGTCGCCCTTGTGTTATTGCCACAGATATTTTTCCTGAACGAACATCTTTCTTTGAGGATGGCCTGTATATGTTCCTTGATGTCATGGACGGATCTGCCATAAGAAAGATTATCTGCGAAAGGGGTGTCACCCATATTTATCATTTGGCCGCTATACTTTCGGCAAATGGGGAACAAAATCCAAAAGACGCCTGGGAGATAAATATGAACGGCCTGCTGAATATTTTGGAAGCCGCAAAGAATAACCATGTTCAACAGATTTTCTGGCCAAGCTCAATTGCAGTATTCGGCCCTGCTTCAACAAAAAACTATTGCCCGCAGGATGCCTTGCCTGATCCTGCAACGGTTTACGGGATCAGTAAATTGGCGGGTGAATACTGGTGCAGATATTATCACGATCAATATGGACTCGATGTAAGAAGCCTGCGTTATCCCGGACTAATCAGCCATTCAGCGAAAGCAGGAGGCGGCACAACCGACTATGCAGTTGAAATTTTTCATAAAGCAATCAGCGATGGAACTTATGAATGCTTCCTAAGGGAAAATACGAACCTCCCTATGATGTACATGAAAGATGCAGTAAGGGCAGCTATCGAACTAATGGAAGCGTCACTCGAGAAGGTGTCCAAAGTCAACTCCTACAATGTAGCCGGTATGAGTTTCACACCTTTGGAGCTCGCCTCGGAGATCAATACTTACGTTAACAATTTTAAAATCACCTATAAACCTGATCATCGTCAACGAATAGCTGACGGCTGGCCTTACTTTATTGACGACCGCCAGGCCAGGGCGGATTGGGGCTGGATGCCGCAATATAATATGTTTACTATGACCAGGGATATGATGGCAAAATTGAGAAAGAATAGGTAACAAGGTGCTGGCGCGATATTGACTAAAGTGAAATTTAGGTTATGAAGAAAGAGAATTATAAAATACCCTTGGGTAAAAGAACTTACGCGGAGCGTTTGATTTAGTTTATTAGTTAATTAATGAGTAAAGTGCCGTTTTGGCGGCACTTTTTTTTCAACTCCGCAAGACACTGAGCGATTCAGTAACAATCAATTTGACACGACGGAGCCGCCTGAATCCGGTTCCGTTTTTTTTAATTTTAAATGAAAAAAACAATCATAATAGCCCTTTTGGGGCTTTCTAATTTAGTGATGGCCCAGGATAAGCCATTACCATTCGACCCTGCTGTACGCACGGGAAAACTAACCAACGGTTTTGCCTATTTTATCAGGCACAATGAAGAACCCAGGAACAGGGTCACGTTTTACCTGGTCAACAAGGTCGGCTCGGTGCTGGAATCTGATGACCAGCAGGGCTTGGCGCACTTTATGGAGCACATGAGTTTTAACGGGACCAGGCATTTCCCAAAGAACGAACTGGTCGATTACCTGCAAAAATCAGGTGTGCGTTTTGGCGCTGATTTAAATGCTTACACCAGCTTTGATCAGACTGTTTACCAATTACCGCTGCCGACCGATAAGCCGTCGATTATGGCAAATGGTATCCAGATTATGCGTGACTGGGCGCAGGAGGCGCTGCTTGATCCTGTAGAGATCGATAAAGAACGCGGTGTTGTACTCGAAGAAAAACGCCTGGGTAAAGGTGCCCAGGAAAGGATGCAGCGGGAGTATTTGCCGATGATGTTAAATCACTCCAGATATGCCGTAAGGCAACCTATTGGACTGGATACGGTCCTCAATAATTTTAAACCGGAAGCGATCCGCCGTTATTACCATGACTGGTACCGTCCCGATCTGCAAGCCCTGATCGTAGTGGGTGATATCAATGTCGATTCTATGGAGCGCGTGATCAAGGCAAAATTTGCAGATCTTAAAAACCCGCTAAACGAGCGGCCCCGAACCAAATACACGGTGCCTTTAACAGGAAAAAATCAATTCATGGTCGTAACGGACCCTGAACAGACACAAACTGTTTTGCAAGTAATGATTAAACAACCTGAACTGTCCTTACATACAGCCGCTCAATATCGCCAAAATTTAATCCGGGGTTTGTACAATCAAATGCTGGGCGAACGTTTCGCTGAGTTAACCAGGCAGGCTGATCCGCCCTATCTTAGCGGCGATGCCGGGATCAGCGGCTTTTTGGGAGGTTTGGATGTGTTTGATGCCAGCGTTGTCGCCAAACCAAATCAACTGGAACGCGGGTTTAAAGCCGTATGGCGTGAAGCGGTCCGTGCGCAAAGATTTGGTTTTACCCAAACCGAACTGGATCGCGCTAAGGCGAATCAGTTGAGCGGCATGGAGGCGGCCCTGAAAGAAAAGAAAAAAACCAATTCCGACAGCTATGTCAATGAATATGTAGAATATTTCCTGCATGGCGCTGCGGCGCCTGGCATCGATTATGAATATCAACTGGTTAAAAAGGACTTGGCAGACATCACCCTGCATGATATTAATGCGCTTGCACAAGCAGCTATTAAAACGACCGACCGCGACATCCTGGTAATGGCTCCGCAAAAAGATAAGGCGGGCCTGCCGGATGAAGCGAAAGTAAGCAGCTGGATCAGCGCGGTACAGGATGAACCGCTGACCGCTTACCAGGACAAGGTAAGCTCGCTGCCGCTACTTATTACACAACCTGCTGGCGGAAAGATCTTAGCCGAAACAAAAGACGTTGCGTTAGGAACAACGACGCTGATGTTAAGTAACGGCGTCCGGGTGATCCTCAAACCCACCACCTTTAAAGATGATGAGATCAGTTTCACCGGATTTTCCTGGGGCGGAACTTCGCTATATAGTGACGCGGATTTCCAGTCGGCCAGCAACGCAGGCATAATCGCTTCTTTTGGCGCCGGCAATTATGACCCGACCCAACTGGGCAAATTTCTTACGGGGAAGCAAGTGAGTGTAGCTCCCTACATCGGGGAAAGGACCCAGGGCATTAACGGCAGCGCCGAACCCAAGGACCTGGAAACTGCTTTGCAAATGGTTTATGCTTATTATACCGAACCGCGGAAGGATACCGCCCTGTTCCGCGCGGCTATCGACCGTAGCAAGGACGCTTTGCTCAACCGGGCCAGCGACCCCAAATCTGTTTTTCAGGACAGCGTATCTGCCATCCTCGGCAACCATAATATCCGCAGAACCGGGCCGAGTATCGAAAAAGTCAACCAGATCAATCTGGACCGTACATTTCAGATTTACCAGGAACGCTTCGCCGATGCTTCAGGCCTTCAATTCACTTTCGTAGGCAGCTTTGATCCGGAAGCGATAAAGGGCTTACTGGCTAAATATTTAGGGGCGCTACCGGCAACCCATGCCAATGAAAAACCTATAGACCTTGGCATTCACATACCCGAGGGGCAAATCACCCAAAATGTCTACAAAGGCAGCGAGCCGCGTTCAACGGTTGAACTATTCTGGTCAGGCAAAGCGCCATACAGCACACAAAATAGGGTGGCTTTTGACGCACTCAAAGAATGCCTCGAGATCCGATTATTGGAACGCCTGCGTGAGGATGAAAGCGGCGTTTATTCGCCCGGCGCCTTCGTACAGGAAGCCAAGAATCCGCAAGGCCGTTATACATTCATCGTATATTTTGGCTGCGGGCCGCAAAACGTGGACAAATTGATTGCGTCAACCAAAGACGAAATTGAAAAGTTAAAGGCCAGCGGGCCACCACAGGTGAATGTTGATAAATGGCGCGCTGAAACCATGCGCAGCCGAGAAACATCCGTTAAAACCAATCCATTCTGGCTTGGCTATCTTAACGGACAGTTACTGGACGAAAATGACCTGCATGAACTGGATAGCTGGAACAGCGATGTGCAGGCAGTAACCCCGGAAAGCATCAAAGCTATGGCTAACCAATATTTAAGCGGGGATAACTATATCCGCGTGGTATTATTACCCGAACAAAAAACTCAGTAGTTCTTAATAAATCAGAAAATAGTTAATTACGCCCCCGATGAGTAGGGGGCGTTTTTTTATTTCAAACGATGAAGATTTTTATTACTAACCTGCCCTTTACCGCTGATGAGGAAGATCTCAAAAATTTTCTGGAAACCTATTGCCCGGTAAACTCGCTAAGCCTGGCGCGAAATGCCGCTGACAACAAAAGCCGTGGCTTCGCCTTTGCAGAGTAGTAATTACTGACCTTGCTGAATTACAGGGTTTGCCGTTTAACAGCGTAACTTTTCCCGCAAGTTTCTTCATTGGCTTAAGGTTGTAATTAATGTCGCTAATATAGTATTCTGAAGCTTCTTGATTTGAACAGCGGTAATAAATCTCTTAAACAGATTAGTGGATTTCTTCATACTGCCAAGCTTCACGAAAAGGCCTTATTTTCGCTGCCTTCCAAGTAACTGTAAACGATAGAGAGGAGTGATTCCAGGTCGAAAGGCTTATATAAAATACCATCACAGCCGCCCGGGCGGGCTGCATCAGCCGGGGTAAAATAGGCGGGAAAAATGACCACGGGTATGTGCCTGTATTCTGGTGTATGTTTTAACTGCCGGCAGAGGTCACCACCGTTTGTATCAGCCAATTTGTAATCCAGCAGGATAAGATCCGGCCCAAAATCCTCTATGGCGTCAAAAAGCTGGCTGCCCAGGGATATATCCAGCACTTCAAATTGCTCATAAATAAGGGCCTCTGTAACTACCGCCAAGATGGCCGAATGGTCGTCTAAAATTAAAATGCGTCTGTTCAAATCGAAAGCATTAACCTAAAATATCGTGTGCCGGGTAAGTAAGGATAGCCATGGCGCTGAAGTCTGAGTTTGTAAAAAAGGCTTAAAAATTCCGTGTAACAAAAGTGGGTTTTGTGGGTTAATCTCGCATGGACAATCAAATCTTATTAGCCGGCGCGACCGGCGATCTTGGTGGCCGGATAGCAAAAGCGCTCATCAGCAAAGGCGCAAAAGTAAAAGCTGTCGTCAGGGCAGATAGTAAAAAGGAAGCGGTAAATCTGTTAAAAGCAGGCGGTGTCGAGATCGTAGAATTGGACATGA
>JAMFSA010000234.1 GCA_026225055.1 Mucilaginibacter xinganensis
AAAGTGCAGACAATCAATATATAGAGGCACTATATAATGTGCTAATTAGCAAAGTTGATCTTGACAAAGCATACGGTAGAATTCAATAACACTAAATCCACAATATTAAAAAGAGACAATGAAAAAACTATTATACATACCGGCAATCCTGTTTTTTGCGGCTTGCACGCAAAAACCAACTGATAAAAAAACTCAACTGGCCGACTTGAAAAAGCAGCAGGCTGATTTAAGCTCGAAAATAGCTGCCTTGCAGGCGCAGGTGGGTACCGATTCAACAAAAGGTGCCGATGTGAGCACTATTATAGTTAAGCCAGGCCAGTTTACCAATTATGTGCAAATACAGGGTAAAATAGATGCTCAGAATAACGTTACTGCATACCCACAGGCAAGCGCGGTAATTACGGCGTTGTATGTAAAGGCAGGCGACCATGTAAGCAAAGGCGAAATCTTAGCGCAGTTAGATAATAGCGTTTTACAACAAAATGTTGGCCAGGCACAATCACAGCTTAACCTGGCAAACATCCTTTATCAGCGCCAAAAGAACCTTTGGGATCAGAAAATAGGTACCGAAGTTCAGTACTTACAGGCCCAAACTAATTTGCAAACCGCTCAAAAGCAGGTGTCATCCTTAAAACAACAGGCTGATCTGTACCGTATTGTATCACCTATAGATGGTATTGTTGACCAAATGGACCTGAAACTTGGTCAGGTTGCCGCGCCGGGTTCAACAGGTATACGTGTTATTAATGCCGATGTGTTAAAAGTTAAGGCCGATGTGCCTGAATCGTACTCAAGCAGTGTAAACCAGGGCGATAGCGTTAAGATATTATTCCCTGATGTTAATGATTCATTGGCTACACGCGTAACATTCGCCGCAAAGGTTATCGATCCGGGATCACGTAGTTTTGGCATCGAGATAAAACTGCCGCATAATAAAGAATACCGCCCTAACATGACGGCTGTTTTACAAATTGCTAATTACCAAAACCATAATACTATTTCGGTGCCGGTAAATGCTATCCAGAGGTCGGATGAAGGCGATTATGTGTATATAAATGAAAATGGCTTTGCCAAACGTAAACCTATTACCGAAGGCAAAACTTCAGGTGGTTTTACTGAGGTAAAATCGGGCTTATCAAGCGGCGATCAGCTAATAACTGAAGGTGCAAGCGAAATAGGTGATGGCGATAAGGTAAGCGTATTAAAATCTGGTAATTAATTATATAATCTGATTTCAAGAAAATGAAAGACCAGGAAAAAGAATTTGGGCCATCGAGTTGGGCCATTGATAATAAACGGGCGGTATATGTGCTTATATTTTTAATCACATTACTCGGGTTCTCATCCTACAATTCCCTGCCGAAGGAGAATTTTCCGGATATTACCATCCCCAAAATATATGTAACTACCATTTATCAGGGGCAATCGCCGCAGAATATTGAGACGCTGGTTACGAGGCAACTCGAAAAGCAAATGAAATCGTTAAAGGGCTTGAAGAAAGTTACCTCTAACACACAGCAGAACGTTTCTATCATTACTTGCGAGTTTAACACCGATGTTAAGATAAGGGATGCTAAACAAGATGTTAAGGATGCTGTGGATAAAGCCAAACAGGATTTACCACAAAACGATAATAACCTGAAAGAATCAACTGTATCTGATATCAATGTTGCTGATCAGCCTATACTATATATCAACTTATCGGGTGATTATGACCTTAAGAAACTGAAAGAATATGCAGACAACCTGAAAGATGATATTGAAGGCATGAAGCAGATCTCACAAGTGGTTGAGGTTGGTGCTTTGAAGCCAAATATCCAGATCAATGTCGACATCAATAAAATGTCTGCAGCGCAGATCGGTTATGGCGATATCATACAAGCTATAGGCAATGAAAATATCCTGTCGACTGCCGGTACCATTACAACAGGTGGCGAGCAACGCGCGGTTGATATTAAGGAGGATTTTAAGAGCGCCGATGAAGTAGCGGCGATGGTGATCAGAAACCCGCAAGGTAAAGCAGTTTACCTGCGCGATATTGCCCAGATAAGGGATGGTTTCCAGGATCAGGAAAGTTACGCGCGCCTTAAAACACCCAACGATCCGAACTTTAAAAATGTAATTACCCTAAATGTAAGTAAACGTTCAGGCGAAAATCTAATTGAGGCTTCGGATGAGATCTACGCGTTAATCAAACAAAAACAACATACTATTTTCCCTAAAGGGTTAAATATTACTGTTACGGGCGACCAATCGGACAAAACTCGTACAACACTTAACGACCTTATCAATACCATCATCATTGGTTTTATATTGGTAACCGTTATCCTGATGTTTTTTATGGGTAGTACCAATGCCATATTTGTGGCGCTGTCTGTTCCACTGTCGTGTTTTATAGCCTTCCTGTTTATGCCGGTGATAGGCTTTACGCTCAACATGATCGTACTGTTCTCCTTCCTGCTTGCACTGGGCATTGTGGTGGATGATGCCATTGTAGTAATTGAAAATACGCACCGTATATTTAATAATGGTGCTATGCCTATTACCAAAGCAGCGAAAATAGCTGCCGGCGAAGTTTTCATGCCTGTATTTTCAGGTACCATGACTACGCTTGCACCGTTTATCCCGCTGGCTTTCTGGCATAGTTTAATCGGTAGTTTCATGTTCTTCCTGCCGATAACGCTTATTATAACATTATTGGCATCACTGGTAGTTGCTTATATCATGAACCCGGTTTTCGCGGTTGATTTTATGAAACCGCATCATGAAGGCGAGCATGATCATCAAACGTTCGACCCAAAAACAAGGCGTACAACTTTTATATTGTTAGGTGTAACCGCGTTTTTCTACGTACTTGCAGCTATTGGTGCTATAAGTATTGGCATCGGTAACTTTATGATACTGATCATATTCCTGTTCCTGTTTAACCACTTTGTATTGTTAAAGGTGATAGACAGGTTCCAGAAAAATTTATGGCCACGTTTTCAAACCTGGTACGCAAGATGGCTGGAACGTGCGGTACACAACCCGTGGAAAGTGCTTTTAGGCGTTATTGTGCTCTTCTTCTTTACCATAGGGTTTTCAGTGGTTAGTAAATTAGATGTAGAATTGTTCCCGTCATCCGATCCGAACTTTGTATATGTGTATGTAACCATGCCTATAGGTACCGACCAGGCTTATACAAATACAGTAATTCAGCAGTTAGAGAAAAAGGTAGCCCAGGTTGTTGAACCTGATAAGGATATTGTATCCTCTATTATCTCAAACGTGTCAGTAGGTGTTACCGATCCATCAGACGAGGATCAGGGTACTTACTATAATAAAGGTAAGATCACTGTTGCTTTTGTTGAGTTTGGCAAGAGGAATGGTAAGGATACCAAAGAAATACTGAAACGGATCCGTAGTTCGGTACAAGGTGTACCGGGAGCGCAGATTGCCGTTGCGCAGGAGGCCAGCGGTCCGCCGGTGCAAAAGGATATCAGTATTGAAATGGCCGGTGATAACCTGGATACTTTAGTACATACCACTGCAAGATTGAAAAAGTATCTTGATGCACAAGGTATAAGCGGTATTGAGCAATTAGTACCCGATGTGCAGGCCGATAAGCCAGAGATCATTTTTGATGTTGACCGTGAGCGTGCTAACCGTGAGGGTATCACCACAAACCAGATCAATCAGGCTTTGGGTGCTTCTATATATGGTGCAAAGGCATCCGACTACAGAAATACTACAGAGGATAACTATGAGATTGATGTTCGTGCGGCTGAAGATCAGCGTAATGATGTAGATGCATTGCGTAACTTAAAAATCACTTTCCGTGATATTGCCATGGGTGGTAGTATAAGGCAGGTGCCTATCTCCGCATTTACTGATATCAGGTATACCAATACCTACGCTAACATTAAACACAAACAACAAAGGCGTGTAATTACCCTGGGTTCAAACGTTATAAAACCGTTTACCCCGGCTGATGTAAATGCCCAGATAGCGCAGGCCATCAAAAACTTCAAGTTACCTGAAAACGTTTCCATCAAAATGGGTGGTTCGCAGGAGGATCAGGCTGAAACAGGCGCGTTCCTGGGTACAGCATTGTTGATATCATTTGGGTTGATCCTGGTTATTTTGATGGCGCTGTTCAACTCTATAGGTAAAACGCTGATTATATTGAGTGAGATATTCTTCAGTATAATTGGGGTGTTCCTTGGTTTGAGTTTGTTCCACATGACGTTCTCTATCGTAATGTCGGGTGTGGGTATCATCGCGCTGGCGGGTGTGGTAGTTCGAAATGGTATATTGCTGGTTGAATTCTCGGATATGCTGTTAGAACAAGGCCTAAGCATCCACGATGCCGTTGTGGAAGCCGCCCGTACACGTATGACACCTGTATTGCTTACCGCAAGCGCGGCAATATTAGGTTTGATACCACTGGCCGTAGGTTTCAATATTGATTTTGCCGGGTTGTTCACACACTTTAAACCGCATATTTACTTCGGTGGGGATAACGTAGCCTTCTGGGGCCCATTATCATGGACAATGATATTCGGTTTAGGCTTTGCAACATTGATTACACTCATACTGGTGCCATGTATGTACCTGATACGTTACAACATGAAAGAAAATATCAGGAAGAAAAGAGAAAAAAGACAGCAACCAAAAGCTGAACTGGAAACAGTATAATTATTTCTTTGATTGTATAATTTATGAGCCACCCGGAGAAATCCGGGTGGCTTTTTTTGTGGTCAGATAGATTAACTAACCTTTTTAAGCAGGGATTTAAGATGGAGCTTTTTTGCCAGCTTATTCAAACCTTTTTCACGTTTCGATCCTGCATCAAGCGCGTCATAAACAACAGTTGCTGTTAATGCATATACCAAATGGTGGAAGCCATCAATAGCTATTACTTTAGGTTCTTCTTTATAAACCGGCGGGGCGGCATTAAATTTAGGCAGCATCAGCATGGATGCGCCCCATATCGACCCAAAGTGTACCAACGCTGCCGGTATACCTTTTAAGCCCGTAAGCCCTATAATACCGCGTGCTATACCCCATGATGTGCCGTAAGCCCAATGTAATTCGTTTGCTAATTGTTCCTTTAGTTCGGGGCTTGCAGGTTTTACGCCTACGGTTTCCTTTGCTACTTTAACAGGTGCTTCGCTTGGTTCGCGTTTGGTTATCTTCATTTCTATCATTTGCGATATGGTTATAGCCACCGTTGCAGCTAACCCGGCTATCAGGCCTTTACCTATCGCGCTGCCTAATTCTCCCAATGCATTATTTTCATGTATTTTCATAATAGTAGATGTATAGTTTGATGTGATCAGTATACTGCAATTTGTGTACCACATCATTTAGGAATGATTATTGTATTTATTGGGTGCATTATCTATTAATAATTATGAAGCTTAAAATTTCACACCCTTTTTGGCAAGTATTAGGCATCGGTGCCTTAGCTGGTATGCGAACATCATCGGCACCGGTAATAACCAGCCATATATTGAGCCACCACCATTCAAAAAATCTGGAGCATTCGCCACTAAGCTTTATGCAATCAAAAACAGTGGCTAATACTTTAAAAATAATAGCAATAAGCGAATTAGTGGTTGATAAACTGCCCTCAACCCCAAACCGCATTAAGCCGGCAGGAGTAGTCTTTCGGTGTTTGGCGGGTGCACTGGCTGGGGCAAGTATTAATAAGGCTACAGGCGGTAAAGTTATAACCGGCGCTTTATTAGGGGCAACCTCGGCATTCGTATCAACGTATTTGAGTTACATGCTGCGTAAAGCAACGGTTAAAAATACAGGCATAATTGACCCAATAATTGGTGCTGTAGAAGATGCGCTGGTAATAGGCGCCGGTGTTGGTTTAATACAATTAGACTGATTAATGGACTTTCTTGGTCAAATGCCACAGATTTTTTACAGATTTGGAATGTAATTTACTTTGTGCAAACAAAATAAAGGTTGCAAAGTGTATAAAATACATAAATTTGGTAACCGGTATCATTATTTTACGTAGAATCTTAAATTTAAAAATAGTATATATTTTCCAATGGGTGTAGTTACTACCGATCAACAGGATATTAAGAGGGAGAAGATTTTAGACGCTGCCCATCACCGGTTTTTGCACTACGGTTACTCAAAAACAACCATGAACGAGATTGCCGGTGATATATCTATGTCGAAGGCGTTGCTTTATTATTACTTTCCTGATAAAAGCGAGCTGTATACAGCGGTAATGCGTAAGCTGGCTAATGATTACCTGAAACTACTATCAGATAACCAAATGGACGACCTGCGGGATGTATTTATTTTCCAGGTTAATACCCATCATGAGTTTATTGTAAAGAATTATAATTTCTTCGACTATTTCAGGCTTAATGAACAGAATTTACCCGATGCTATCTGGAGTATTATTGAACAGATCCGTTTAGGGGAATCTTTTTTGTTAGCAAATGCTATACAAGCGGAAGTAGAAAAAGGCGGTATAAGACCGCTGGATAATCCAAATGAAGTTGTTGACCTGTTGCTCGATGCCTTGCAAGGGGTTAGGGTGGGAGCCTTATCACACAAAAAAAACCGGTTTCCGCGCATGGAGCATTTAGAAGAAATCCATGCCAAGCGCTTATTACTGGTAGATATTTTTATAAAGGGATTAAAGTATTGAAGCTCAATTGCTCCCTTTAAAAATACAACTGTCAACCTTTAGTAAAAAGAAATCAAAATTAAATCTTGCGGAAATATTATTTGGTAAATTTGACCATCATATTTAATTAGTCAATAGTTTTTTTGTTTCTATAACTAATTAATTTGAATGCTTCCTTTTGGATTAGAGGTTGTTGTTTTAGAGTGATTGATACAAACCGGGACTACTCCTCCCGGTTTGTTTTTTATATAGCCAATGGCCCGAAACTGGTTTCGATATGTATACTTCCGGTCAGTATTTTATGAATTGGGCAGGCATCAGCGATTTGCAATAGCCGGTTTCTTTGCACTTCGGATAATTCCCCTTTAAAATTTAGCCAGCGCTTTATAGTTACACCTGTTTCGGTTTTAAACAATTCCAGGTCAACTGTAATTTCATCAACCGGCCACATTTTCCTATTAATATACATGCGCAGGGTAATAGCTGTACAACTGCCCAGGCTGCCTAACAGTAAGCCGTGTGGCTCCATACCTGTGTCGCCACCCTCAATAGTTTCAGGTTCATCAACAATAATTTGGTGATTGCCACTACTAACAATGGTTTGATATTTTGTATACCCAATTTGTGCCGTTGCGCTTGCTATCGGTCCTTCTCCTGTTTGCATGGTTTATAAATTAGTTTATAGCTAGCCAAAAAATAAGTACGATATTAAAATAGCTGTTACTATTCCTACAAAATCAGCTATTAACATGGCAGGTATGGTATAGCGTGTTTTTTTGATGCCAACAGCACCGAAATATAAAGCTACAATATAAAATGTAGTATCTGCAGTACCGTATAATACGCTCGACATATGGCCGACAAAGCTATCCGGTCCGAACACCTTTAAATTATCCAGCATAAGCGCCCTGGCTCCAGAACCGCTAAGCGGGCGGATAAAGGCAATTGGTAACACATCAGTAAAGCGGGTATCCATATTAAAATGGCCGAACACCCATTTAAAACCATCGCCAAGGTAAGTTAACGCGCCGCAGGTTCTAAATAAACTAACAGCTACAAGCAGGCCCACTAAATATGGGATGATCTTAATCGAGACCTCGAATCCTTCCTTCGCACCTTCAATAAAGGCATCAAATACATTTATCTTTTTGCGTAACGCACCTAATATAAACAATACGGGAATCACCAAATAGATCAGGTTGCTAAAAACGCCTGAAAATTTGGAGATTTGTTCATGATTAAGAAACGCGGTGAAATACCATACCAATAAAGCTATAAAGCCTGTAATACCCACTAACCAGCTTAATACTACTTTATCAAATAGATTAATTTTTTGTTTTATGGATACCACAATTAATCCGGCGAGTGTGGCTGCGTAAGTTGCCACTATGCAGGGGATGAAAATATCCGTTGGGTCTTTTGAATGATAAATAGCGCGCTGCGCAATAATGGCGATTGGTAAAATGGTTAACCCGGACGCGTGCAGGACCAGGAACATGATTTGTGCATTGGATGCGGTATCCGAATCTTTATTCAGTTCCTGCAAGCCATCCATTGCCTTTAGGCCCAGCGGAGTAGCTGCGTTATCAAGCCCTAATAAATTGGCCGAAAAATTCAACATCATTTGGCCTATTGCCGGATGGTTTGCAGGTACTTCGGGGAAAAGTCTGCTAAAAAATGGGCCAACAATACGTGAAAGAAAATTCACTGCCCCGGCTTTCTCGCCTATCTTCATAAAGCCCAGCCATAACGACATAATGCCTACTAATGGTAGGGCGATATCCATTACGGAGGATTTTGCAGAATCAAATGTGCCTTCTGCCATCAGCCTGAATATATCGGTATCGCCAAAAAAGATAAGCCGAACCAGGCCTATAATGAATGCGATAAGAAAAAAGAAGATCCAGATATAATTGAGAACCATGGGCAGCTATTAATTTTTGAAGATAATTGTTTTTTGATAATTAATATAAAATATCAAACTTTAAAAAATATGAGCAACATGAAAGATACCATAAACAGTTTGATAGATACGATTGAAAATTTTCTAAAAATTGATCAGGACGCAGTCGACTGGGATACTAAACCGGCACCAGATAAATGGTCGAAAAAGGAGATAGTAGGGCACCTTATAGACAGCGCGCAGATAAACCTGCAACGCCTTGTGCGTTGTACCTATGAGGAGGACTTTAAACTGAAATATGCCCAGGATGAGTGGGTTACGGCGCAGCAATACCAGGGTGCAGATATAAAAGAGATATTGGATCTTTGGATACTGCTAAACAGGCAGATCATCCGTGTACTGGGTTATTACCCGGCGAACCGCTTACAAGTGAGTTACGATGGTGATGCTACTCATACGGTTGAGTGGGTAGCGGCTGATTATGTAAGGCATATGAAACACCATCTGGCGTTAATAGGTTGAATTTAAATTAATCTATTAATAAATAAATTAATTAGAAAATTATTTCGAATAAACTTCGTATGTCTTGGTAACTACCAGATGAACGATGTACAAGAAGAAAGTAAAGGTTATTTTAAAGAATATTAAAAAGAGAAGGTTAGAATTGGGCTATACGCAGGATTATATGGCGCATAAATTAGGTATACAACAAAATGTGTATAGTAAAATAGAGCTGAATAATATAAAACTAACAGCCTGCCGTTTTTTGGTGATATGTGAATTGCTTGAAATAGAGGTAACTAAAATAATAAAGGGTAAATAAGTGCAGGAATATCTGCGCTTATTTGGCAATTATTTTAAATTCTGTACGGCGGTTTTTACTGCGGTTTTCCTCGCTGGTATTTGGCACTAAGGGCTGTGTTTTGCCATAGCCTTTATAAACCAGTCGCTGGGGTTTTATGCCGCTGGCGATAAGATATTCATAAACCGCTTTCGCTCTGTTCTCTGATAGCGCTTGATTAAGCTGTGCGTTACCTACATCATCCGTATGGCCTGAGATCTCAATACGAACAGTAGGGTTCTGATTTAAAAATTCGATCAGTTTTTGTAGCTCAGCTTTAGAATCAGGTTTGATATCAAACTTATTGGTGTCAAAAAAAATATTGTTCAATACTACTGAACTGCCAATGTCAATTGGCGACAGGTTTACAACCAGGTTGTATGGCTCAGCCGGCTGCCGCCCAACCAATGAAAAGTTTGCGGAGTAAAAGAGATACCCATTTTTTGAGATATTTAAGCCATAGTTTTTACCAGGTGGGAGTGTGGCAAGAAAATCGCCATGCTCCGGCGAACTGTCGTCCTCATAAACAACCTCATTTTTTTCGAGGTCAATTATTTCAACCTGTGCGTCTAAAGGGAGCTTGTTTTTAGCATCGGTTATTATGCCTTTAACATACGTTACTATGTGTGGCCTTACGCTTGCCGGTAGTTCAAACTTATAAATATCAAAGCCACCATAACCATTTAAATTATTGGAGGCGAAGTATGCGTATTGGCCATTGGCTGTAACAGTAAGCCCGTTTTCGTCGCCACTGGAATTGATAGGATAACCCATATTAATAGGCTTTTGCCATTTGCCGTCTTTGCCTAAGTGACTTACAAAAAGATCCTTACCGCCCAATCCTGGCCAGCCATCAGAGCAGAAATATAGCGTACTATCATCGGCATGTATAAATGGCGATTGCTCGTCATAAGCTGTATTAATATTGGGCCCAAGGTTTTCAGGCTCGCTCCAGCCTTTAGCGCTTATGGTCGATTTCCATATATCGTAACCACCATAACCACCGCTACGGTTACTTACAAAGTAAAGTGTGCGGCCATCGGCGCTGATGGATGGCTGTGATTCCCAACCTGGCGTATTTATAGGCGGACTCAAATCATGCGGTTTACCCCAATCGTCGCCCTTTTTCTGCGCAATGTAAATATCACAGCGGCCCAGTCCATCGGGGCGATCACAACCAGTAAAAAACAATAATTTACCATCCTGCGATATGGATTGCGCACCCTCGTTATAATTAGGCGTATTTATCTGGTTGCTTAAGTAGGTAGCTGTTTGCCACTTGCCATCAACCTGCATACTTTTATAAAAGTCCTCGTTGTTGTTTATTTTGCGGGTGAATATCAACATGCTTTCATCAGCAGTAGCCACGGGCAGGTACTCATCATTTGGGGTATTGATTTCAGGGCCCATGTTTATGGGTTTGAAAGTTACCGGATGTTTTATAGCTTCCATACTAAACTCGCAATCCTTTAGCATTTTTTTAGCATTGCGGATATCCTGATCGACAATATTAGGGTAGGTAAGGTATTTGTTAAGGCTCATTTGTGCCTGTGCATACTGTGCCTCACTAATCTCAAGTGCGCCCAGTTTCAGGTATATGGCGCGACTAAAATCGGGGCTGAGGCTGGTGACGGCCAGGTATTGTTCAATAGCCAATTTATTTTGCCTTTGCTGGCGATAAACATCGGCAAGTAGGAGATGTGCTTCAACGAAATTTGGATCGACCTTAAGTGCTTGCTGCAATTGCCTTATCGCGATATCAAATTCGCGGTCATCAATGCTTTGGTTGGCTTGTTTGTAATAGTTTAATGCATCTCTATCACTTGTTGAATAATGTTCCTGCTGGGCAAAGCAAACAGCCGGCAGAAAAAATACAAAGACCAGTAAAATAGCAATTCTCATTACTTAGGATAGGATAATATATCTCTAAGTTACACTAATTAGGGAATATTCAAATACTTGTGTGTTTGCAGTGATATTTCCCAGTGAGGGTTATTCATCACATACTCAACAATTAACGGGGTCATTTCTTTGGATTTTGACCACTCAGGCTGCAAATAGAGTTTGCAATCGGGGGATACCAATTTGGCGTGTTGTTCGGCCCATTCAAAATCAGATTTATTAAATATGATCACTTTAAGCTCATCTGCCTTTTCCGCCACACTGGTAGTTGGTCCTTTGAATTTTTTAGGCGATAGGCAGATCCAGTCCCAATGGCCTGAAAGGGGATAAGCGCCGGATGTTTCAATAAAAGTTTTAATGCCTTTTTGTTGAAGCTGGCCTGTCAAATAATCAAGGTTGTAGATCAATGGCTCACCGCCGGTTACAACCACAGCTTTTGATGGGAAACGAGAAGCATTTTCGGCAATGGTATCAGCAGCGGTAAGGGCGTGCAGTTCCGCATCCCAGCTTTCTTTAACATCGCACCAATGGCAGCCTACATCACACCCGCCCAGGCGAATAAAATAAGCAGCCTTACCGGTATGATATCCTTCACCCTGTATCGTATAAAACTCTTCCATTAAAGGAAGCAATGTGCCGTCATCCGGAATTTGGTGTGCCATAATAATTTGCAAATGTAACTTTTTGAGCTGAAAGGATAAAGACGAAAGCTAAAAGGTGTTTTTTGTATGATATTTTTTAAGGTGAAAGGATAAAGACGAAAGCTAAAAGGTGTTTTTGTATGACGACATCGTGCATTTATTTAATTTTCTCCTTAACTAATTACTTTTCTTTTTCGTATAAATTGATTATCATTACTTTAAAATTACCCCATTGAAAAAAATTCAGCTCATATTGATTTTTTTCGTGCTGATTTGCTTCAGCTCTTGTGTGGATATTGAAGAACATTATGATTTTAAGGCCGATGGCTCATGCAATGTAGTTTACGGGTTTGATATGAGCAGTGCTGTATCGGTGCTCATGAACCTGATGTCGGATTCGGTACGTGCAACCCCGCAATTTGCAATGGTTAAAGATACTTCTCTTAACTTTTATAGCGCCCTGCCTGATACTACCCAACAAAAATTATCACCCGACGAGGTAAATATGGCCAAAGCCAGTAAACTGGCAGTTAAAATGGATCTGCAAAAAAGTATTATGAAGGTAAGCATCATCCACACCGCAAAAAATGTGGCCGATCTTCAATATTACCTGCAACATATCTCCAAAATATCTATGAACGGACAACTCAACGCCGTTACAAAAAACAAGAGTCCCAAAGGTTTTGATGCGCAGCAACTGGTAGCAGGGCAGGATTACTATAATTATGAAGTTACCCCGCATAAGTTTTACCGCATAATTGATAAGACCAAATTCAACGCATTTTTAAAGAAAACGCAATCAACACTGGCTATGGCTAAAGCTATGCTGATAGATATGCCTTATAAACTGGTGCTGAATTTTACCAAGCCAGTAAAAAAGCTCGATAATTCAAAGGCTGTACTCTCGGCCGACAGGAAACATGTTACCCTGATAACCAATATGGACGAGGTTATAAAAAACCCGAACGTTATGAACCTGAAGATAGATTTTTGAGGGTATGAAGTGGTATAAAGTACCGGACGTTGAAAATTCAGATAAACCATTCATTAAAAAAGTAAAAGCAGGTGGCAAGAACATTTGCCTGATAGGGTATGAGGGCGAATTGTTCGCATTATCAGCCAAATGCCCCCATGCTGGTGGTGATCTGTCTGCCGGTTGGTGTAAGGATAAAAAACTGGTTTGCCCGGTACACCGGTTCTCCTATAATTTAAATACAGGTAAGGGCAGCGAAGGGCAAAATGATTATGTTGATGTCTTCCCGGTTGAGGTAAAGAAAGATGGTGTTTATATAGGTATAGAAGGGTTTTGGGAGAGGATAAAGAAAGGGTTTAGTTGATTAAGTTAGATTAGGTTGATTGAGTTGAATAGTTAGGAAATCAACCATTCACATAATCAACCCAATCAACCAATAACCTATTTATAAACCTCTTTCTTAGCCGATGCCAGCGTGTTTTTTAATAAACCGATAATGGTCATTAAACCAACACCACCCGGTACCGGGGTTATCCATGATGCTTTAGGTGCCACATTCTCAAAATCAACATCACCAAAAAGCTTAAAGCCCGATTTGGTTACGGTTGATGTTTCCCTGTTCATACCCACATCGATGATTACAGCGCCGGGTTTTACCATATCCGCAGTAATGAAATTCTTTTTGCCAATGGCGACTATCAGTATATCAGCCTGTAGAGTAAAGTCTTTAATAGATGGTGTACGACTGTGGCAAATAGTTACCGTGCAGTTACCTGGGTAGGTATTACGCGCCATTAAAATGCTCATTGGCGAGCCTACAATATTACTGCGGCCAA
>JAMFSA010000235.1 GCA_026225055.1 Mucilaginibacter xinganensis
TGGAATTGCTAAAATTATTAGTAATTTTATGCTCATAAAGTTAGTAATTATTTTTTAAACACCAAATTTATTCTCAGATGAAACGGTTTATCTATATTATCACAGACAGAAACAGGAAGAATTTACACGTAGGATTATGCTCAGATCTGCTTAAAACACTGAATTTTTATACTCAAATGCCGACCTTGTTTTTCGACAGCGCGCAGCAACTAAACCGTTTAGTATATTTTGAGGAGATCAATACTGAAGAGCAGGCAATGGAACGCTTTAAATATGTAAGCACATTTACCAGGGCCCAAAAAGAAAAAATGATCAGACCTGTCAACCCTGATTGGGTAGATCTGACCATTGGTTTGAATGTTGAAAACAACTTACGTACCAGGCCGCATATGCGCCCATCTGTAAGTGCTTTAAGAAAAGCGGTTACTTCGTTTTAACGAAAATTAGCGCGCCCGAATTCATGCAGTAACGTTTGCCGCCGCGGTTAACCGGTCCGTCATCAAAAACGTGACCCAAGTGTAAACCAGTGCTTCTTTCGATCACTTCATCGCGCGACATGCCGAAGCTGTTATCTTTTACTATTTCAATCTTGCTCATATCAGCAGGCTTTACAAAACTTGGCCAGCCTGTGCCACTATCAAATTTATCTTCTGAGCGAAATAGAATTTCGCCGGTAGCCGCACTTTTGTAATAGCCTTTCTCAAAATTCTCATCATACTCATTATGGAAAGGAGGCTCTGTTCCCCTTTCAACCATTATGTAATACTGATTGGGCGTAAGGATCTTTTTCCACTCGGCATCGGCTTTTGCCATGGGCCGTTTTTCCTTTTTATCATTCTGAGCATTAATGTTCTGGCAGCTGAAGAGGGTTACTATACCTAACAGCATTATAGATAATATTGACTTTTTCATTTTTGTATTTATTTTTAGTTTAAACAGCATACAAATCATATGTTGTATGTTTACTCTTTAGTCTAAAATTACGTAGAAACCTTACAAAAAGATTGTCATAATCAGGTTAGTTTAAGCCGGTGGTTTTAACGGAAATAAGGTGGCAGTGATTATATCTAAAATTCCATTTTTTTGTTGGATATCAAATGTGCTGATGATGCTTTGCCCGCCATTCTCATCTGTTAAAACAATATTACGGTTAGCATCTATGGTTGCAGTAAGTTCACTGGTAAGAGTGACTAAAGTAACCTTACCATGATTTTTACGTATCAGGTTTAGTATATCCTTGGAAGTAAACCGTCCCTTAATAATATAACACTTCAATACAGCAGCCAATTGCCATTTATGTTCTGGCTTGCTAAGCACGTTGTAAAAACTATCCAGCTTTGCAATCGCATTGTTATCAGGTGCAAATATTGTTACAGATCCTTTGCTCCTTATGGTGTCGGCCAAGCCGCTATAATTTAAAAATGCAGCAAATTTACTTAGCCGCTTTATTTTCGACAGGCTTTCAATAATATCATCTGTTGATCTTATTCCTGTACCATCAATTGACCTTTTTAAGGTGTCCGCTTTCTGGGCGAACAGCAAAGCTGTATTTAAAATAAACAAGAGCAACAAGATCGTTTTTTTCATATTTGCGGAATTATAATAGAAACTAAAATAATGGCGATAGGTTTTATTATTTACCACCCCGGTGTAAACCCTAAACCAAACACGGGTTTATTCACATCATCACGATTGAACGGAATCGCAAGGTATGGTTCTAAAATAAAGGCCCCGAAAATATTTACCCGCAATGATATACCCGTGCTCAATGCCGGCACACGCTGAATAGGGCCGCCCTGCGCATCGGTACCCGTAATAGTTGGAGTTGTTCGAGTCAGGTCTATCTGGTCGCCATGGTTCCAGGCCAGGCCAGCATCAAAAAACAAATTCAGATCTGAGAAAAAGAATTTAGATTTTATCGCAGCCAGTTTTTCAGGCCCTGTAAATGGCAACCTAACTTCAAAGCTCGCCACAGCTATACGGCTGCCGGACAACTGATCAATAGTAAAGCCATTACCCGGCTTACCTGTTCCGTTATAAAAAGTTTGCGCCTCGTAACCACGTATTAAGAAAGGATACCCCACATACAACGGATAAAGTCCGTTAGCATCACCAAAGCGGGCATAGCCATATAGTCTTGCTGCAAATGTTACCGGAGCAGCGCGTAAATATCCTCTCAGGTCAATGGTTGGGTCAAAGAACTTGTAAGTGCCCACATTATATTCAGCTTCGATACGATAACGGTATCCACTGAGTGGCGCTGCTACGCCGAAAAAGGAATTGTCGCCAATTATGGAGGTATTTAATTGATAAAGTGTAAAGGGCACCAATTGTACGTCATTAACACTATTATCAGGATCGGCATTGTAAGCAGAGTTTGATATGTGCGAATGATTGGAAGTAAGATAATGGCCCAATGTATCATACAATGTATTATACCTATCCACCCGATAATAATATCTTGAAGCACCAGCCCCAAATTCTAATCGGGTTTTTCTGGAGAAAGGATAGGAGGTAAACACACTGGCCTGGTCTTCAAAAACTCGGATCAAATCATATCTTTCATTAATAGCAGGGATAGTTGTAGTTCCGTTATTATAGGTTGTGCTTACATTATTATAGTTGGCATACTGATATGGAATATGTGACAATCCGAATCCAAAATTCCATCGCCCGGTTTGCTTAATATATATAACCTGCGCGCCAAAATCATAGATCTCACCATTTATTGCTGCCCCGGCATAAATCTGGTTGCGACCTAATATATCGCTGAACACCCCCTGAATACCGCTTGCCAAACCTGTGCCAAATGAACTTACACCAACGCCAACGCCGCTGCTTGCCAAATAATCGAGCTTAAACATGGGTTTGTAAGGTACTGTATGTACCGAATCTGTTGGGATACGGGGATATACAAGGAAATTGTTTAAGTTGGCATTGATAAGATTTACCCCCACAGCACGCGCCGGCGGCAGTAAACCTGCATCAGTATTTATATAGGTGCTATCAACCTGCTTGCCTGTAAAGTCACTGGCTTTGGCATTATAAAGCGAATATTTTTGAGCACGATAGTACGAGTAAACGATATCATTGTTATTGGAGATACTTAAAGCAGGGGAGTACTCCGTAATACCGCTGACGCCGGTAAACAAATTGGTCATTTGTTCAAGCTTTCCATCACTTAAAGTATAGCGGTACATATTACGGAAGCCGTCTTGGTTTGATAAGAAGTAGATCTGTGTACCGTCTGAAGAGTATTGCGGGTTTAAATTGTTTGCACCGTTAAATACCTTAATGTCCGTTATTTTTCCGGTGGCAAGATCAAGTTCTGCTAAGTTAAAGGTGATGTCCTGACCGAGCGATTTATCATAGGTTGTTCTATCACTTGCAAAAACTATCTTTTTACCGTCGCGCGAGAAACTTGGCTGATAATCGGAATATTTATCATTGGTAAGCTGTGTTATTTTTTTTGTGTCGAAGTGGTACAGGTATAGATCACCCTGACCTTCTGATAATCCTTGAAAAACAATGCTCTTGCCATCCGGTGACCATGACAGGTTACTGAACTGTTCAGCTTTTTCCATCGAAACATCCTGCAACACGCGACCACTAGGTATTTCAACAACCAGCATGCGGTTCCGCCCCTTATTAAAAACACTGAACGCAAACTCCTTGCTATCCGGCGACCATGCCCCGGCTGATTCAATAAAATTAAATTCATCAACATGGTTGCTGGATACCTTGCTCGTGAGCTTTCGTAATATAGTACCGGTTTTGGCATCTGCCAGATATAGGTCAATAGTAAACAGGTTTTTCTCTGATAAAAATGCTAAGTAGTTACCATCAGGACTAATAGCAGGGGCAAGGTTCATTTTCCCTGAGTTTTTATCGCTGATGATCTGATGGCCAACTGGTTTTTGTACGGTATCTTTTAAAAATGGCCGGTATGTTGCTTCAATAGAGTTTTTCCATAAGTTCGACAGCGTTTTATCATTATACCCAAATGTACGCCTGATACCATATTCCAGCCCGAATTTAGCCGTGTTTTTAAAGAATGGTACAATAACCGTATCTCCATAAGTTGAACCAATAAACGACCAGAATGCCTCACCATAACGATATGGGAAATATTTATTGGTTTCGGTAAGATCCTTTATAGTGGGAATATCATGATTCAGATAAGCATCACGCATCCACATAGCAGTGTATGAGTCCTTTTTGCCCAATGAAAGGTATTCTGCCATACCTTCCACCATCCACGATGGTAAATTGGTAATATTATCAAGATTAGTAGAATCACGACTTTCAAGTAAGTGATATTGAAAGGCGTGAACCATTTCGTGACCTATAACGTGCCTGGTGGTTTGGTTGGTTTCCATCACAGGCATTACTATCCGGTTTTTTAAACCCTCGGTAACACCGCCTGTACCTACATCAATTTCGCCGTCAATAGCAGTGGTTTGCTGAAAATCGGGGTGATTGGCATATAGGATAATAGGGTTGGGCTTTTTAAAGGTATCCCTGAAAACCTGCTGATGCACGGTGTACCAAAGCTCGCTTTCCTGTGCAAAGCGTTTAATCATACTATCATTTTTCAGATAATAGTAGATCTCAAAGTGGGGGGTGCGGTAAACCTTGAATTTAAGATTCTTATACCGCACCTTATTTTGTCCAAAATATTGTGCTTTAGCGCGCTGGCTGAACAATAAAGTACCTAGTAAGCAAATTGCTATTGCTGAATATCTTTTTACTTTAGTTAGGTTGAGGTAAAATCTATTCATATTTTCCAGGTATCAATTGTATTTAGCTTAGCGCAATTAAATTACAAATTTTTTATCATTGTTCCTTCCCGGGAGGTTGACTGCCGGGCTTATCTTCCGATGGTGTTTTTACCGCAGGTGCTGTCATTGTTGTATCAGCCGGAGTATCACCCAAGCTATCTGTTTCAGTTGTATCCGCTGAGATCCTTGGTGAAGGACAATCATATTCCTTAGTGATCTTAACCCAAGGCTTAGGAAATGGCCCCGGAGTATAGCCTGATTTTGGATCAGCATACACCTTTTCCATAAATCTCGCAAAAATCGGTAATGCTGTATGTGAGCCTTCGCCGGTTTCTGAATCTTTAAAATGTACGCTGCGATCATCAGCACCAACCCAAACACCGGTAACCAGGTCCTTAGTAATACCCATGTACCAGCCATCAACATAATGTGATGATGTACCTGTTTTACCACCGATCTGATTGCTTTCCTTTTTCCATAAACCGGGATATTCCCACAAAGCCTGTGATGTACCACCCGGTTCTTCCATACCACCCCTGAACATATACAACATCAACCATGCGGTTTCTTCACTTAAAACCTTTTCAGTTTTTAAGGTAAATTCCTGTAATACGTTGCCATCCTGATCGGTGATCTTAGTTACCAGTAACGGATCTATCTTCGAACCTTTATTCAGGAACGTACTGTAAGCACGTACCATTTCATAAACCGATACATCATTTGATCCTAAGGATACCGAAGGAACAGATTTCAGCGGACTTTCAATACCCAGTTTGTGCGCGTATTGCACAATCTTATCCCAGCCAACCTGCTCGGTCAACTGCGCGGTTATTGAATTTACCGATTTACCCATTGCCCATCGTAACGACATCTCCTGATAACTAAAACGGAAGTCGGCGTTGTTTGGTTGCCACACCTCTTGTTTTCCGTTATCAACATATTTTATGGTTACCGGCTTATCAGTAAATTTATCACAAGGGGTGAAGCCATTATCCAACGCGGTTACGTAAGCAAAAGGTTTAAATGTTGAACCCGCCTGGCGTTTTGCCTGGTTTACGTGGTCGTAATTAAAGTACTTATAATCAATGCCGCCAACCCAGTCTTTTATCATACCACTTGAAGGCTCAATGGTCATCATACCTGTATTTAGGATACGGGCGTAATACCGGATCGAGTCAACACTGGAGAAAGTAGTATCTTTTTCACCGTTCCAGGTAAACACCTTCATTCTCTTTTTAGTCTCGAAATAATTCTTGATCTGAACTGAATCCCCATGAAACTTTTTGTCCAGTATTTTATAAATAGGCAGGTTTTCTTCTGATTTCAGCACAAAATCCTTGATCTCGTTGCCACTGAAATCGCGCCATGGATTTTTGGTGCCCCATACATTATCAAAACGCTTCTGCAGCATCTTCATTTTTTCTGCAACGGCTTCTTCGGCGTATTGCTGCAGGCGTGAATCAATAGTTGTGTAGATTTTTAAGCCATCAGTATAAAGATCATAGTCGTTATCCTTTAACCATTTTTTAAGCCACCTTTCAACAGCTTCGCGCAGGTAGGAGTCGCCATTTGATTCATCGTCAACATAGCTTAAATTAAGGCCGATAGGTTTAGCCACATTGGCATCGTAGTCAGCTTTATTTAAATAGCCGTTCTTTTGCATCTGACTTAAAACGGTATTACGCCTGTCTAACGAGCGATCTGGGTTATTGATAGGGTTATAGGTTGATGTAGCTTTAAGCATACCTATCAATGTCGCAGCCTCGGCAGGATTAACCTGGTCTGGCGCTTTGTCAAAATACTTTAAAGTAGCCGTTTTTATACCGAATGTATTATTACCGAAAGGTACTGTGTTCAGGTAAAGGGTAAGTATTTCCTGTTTTGAGTAAACATGTTCAATTTTAAACGCGGTAAGCCATTCCTTACACTTATATACCAGTGTGCGTATAAAAGGGACATGCTTTATAATACCCTGTGATTTCTTTTTACGAGTTTCGAAAAGGTTTTTTGCTAACTGTTGCGTAATGGTACTACCACCACGTTTATCGCCTTTTGCGGTTGAAAGAATACTGGTAAAGAAGGAGTAAAAATCAACCCCGTGATGGTGGTAAAAACGTACGTCTTCAGTCGCAATTAAGGCATTCACCAGGTTTGGTGAGATCTTATTAAACTCAACAGGAGATCGGTTTTCCCGGTAATACTGGCCTATCAGTTTTCCATCAGCTGTATATACCTGCGAGCCTACCGACATGGATGGATTTCTAATATCCTGCATATCAGGAGAGTAGCCAAAAAGGTAGAGGAAATTTAATTCTATTGCACAGAAAAACAGAATTACAAAATAAATAAAAATGATAAAATACCTGAGAAATCGGTTTTTAATACGTCTGAACATGGGCGTAAAGATGTAAAATTATGGCTCTAAATCATAGCCGTGTAAACAAAAATTAACAACGTAAATAAAGCCGGGAAATTTCATGAAGGATAATAAATCAATTTTAGGTTTATTTTTTGACCTTTGGTTTTGATGCTTTGGCGAATTTATTAAATGCAAGTGAATGATTTATCCAGTAATCAAAATCCGATCTTTTTTGAAGTACATCTTCGCTAACATATACAAAGCCCTTCATTGTGCGGCCATTATTAACCATGGTATGGGTGCCGTCTTTTTCAAGTGCTTCGTCAAATATTTCGGGCCCAACACGGCATAAGAGGTTATCATCACTAACGCAGATACACATCTTGCCATTCTTGCCATTCACCATAAAACAAACCCCGCGAAACATTTTCTTCTCTTCAACATCGGGCAGGTCGGCAAAAGCTTCCCTGATAATATTGGTTAAGCGCTCACTATAAGCCATGGTTTATAAGTTAGTTATTCAAATATAATAATTAAAGCACGCCGTAGAGACGCAATATTTTGCGTCTTACCTGTTGGTATTATTCGTTGAGGAACATACCTTTCATTTCCTATGTTAATTTAATATTAAATTATTCTATTTAACCCATGGGTGTTATAGTCTTTATTATATTTGTATTTACATTAATTTAAAAACCAACCTTTTATCAGTTTGAAATGAAAAAAATAGTGCAATTTATTATTCTTATTGGCGTAACATTATTCTTATTCAAAAATGCTTCAGCTGCAAGTTCTCAGCCAGACGCTGTAGTAACCTGGAACCTGATAACCGTTAAGGCCACAAAAGCAGCAGGATTTAATAGTAACCTGGGCAGCAGGATAGAAGCTATTGAGGCCATCGCAGTTTATGATGCTGTAAATTCTGTTAAACATATTGGTACGCCTTACCATTATTATGTACCTGTTAAAGGTAAAGCATCGTTACAGGCAACCGTAATATATGCCGCACACGCCGTATTAGTTAATTATTTTCCGGCTCAAAAACCCGCGCTTGATTCTGCATTGGATAACAGCATTAAAGCAATTACCGATGGCCCGGTTGGCAGTGCGCAATCAGTTGGTGAAGCATCAGCAGCAGATATTATTGCTTTAAGAGCTAACGATGGTTCAAGTCCGCTTACTACGTATGCCGGGCCTGCAAGCCCTGGCGTCGGCCAATATCGCCCAACACCGGGTAAATTTGCGCCAGGTATAGATGTAGAGTGGGGGAATGTGAAACCGTTCATTTTAAAAAGTTCAAAACAGTTCCTGCCTGAAGCACCGCCCGCTATCGGTAGCGACGAGTACAAAAAAGCTTTAGCCGAAGTGGAAGGTATTGGAGAAATTAAAAGTACAACGCGTACAGAAGATCAAACTCACATAGCACAATTTTATAAACAGGATGCCGAGCTTACTGTAAATGAAGGAGCACGTTTATTGGCTATAAATAATGGAACATCGCTTGAAAAAAATGCGCTGATATTTGTTTTGGTTGATATTGCTGAAGCTGATGCAAGGATAGAAGTTTGGGGTGGAAAATATGGTTACTTATTCTGGAGGCCGGTTACAGCTTTAAATGCTGATAGTACAGGCGCGGTAAAATCATATACCAAATGGACACCTTTGATCAATACACCAGCACACCCAAGTTATCCAAGCGGCCATAGTGCTACAATTGCAGCAGGTTATGATGTACTGAAAGCATTTTATGGCGATAATAATAAACTGGAACTACATACAACAACAGCAGGCGAACCTACACGCCTTGTAGAATCAATAAGCAAAATTGAGTGGGAGAATGGTTACAGCCGTATATATGGTGGTATTCATTATCCTTTTGAAAATACTGCTGCTCAAAATATTGGCCATAAAATTGCGGCTTATACTTTGACTAACGGGCCTAAACTGTTAAAGGACTAATCCCGATAAAAAAGTAGAGACGCAATATTTTGCGTCTCTTTTCAAATATGGAGTACAGAGACGCAAAATATTGCGTCTCTACAAGTTGGGGTTATTCTACTGTTATTTCATCAGCAAAAATGTAGGATTGGTTTCCTTTAGCCTCGTGCCACTCAGGTAATGCACCATATTGTTTGGCTACTACTTTTATATAGCGTGCATTGGTATTCAAATCAGCTTTGAATTCCTGTATCTGGGCTTTAGGAGCTTTAATGTCAATCTTGTTATTTACCGTAGCTAATAGTTTGTAGTTTTTACCGTCATCCGATGACCAGTACTGTACATATTGCGGAAAAACTATCCATGAACCAGTATCCTGTAATGTACCTAAGCTGATCTTGTTTATAGGTTTTACCTGTCCAAAATCCAATATTGCCACCAGGTCATTTCCCTGATAACCCTGCCAGTTACCCAGTTGCCAGTTATCTTTGCCATGTAAACCATTGATCAGCGTATTATCACCCTGGTCTTTATACTGATCCAGATATTTGTTTACAAGAGTGAGTTTTATATCATCACGTATTTTGGTAAAAACAGCAGTGCTTACAAAGCTCGATTTGCCATTTTTTATAGATATGGCTCTAATTGTCGAGTTATTAGAAATTTGAATTGGAGTACTATAAAGCGCTGAGCTTGATGATGGGGGCGAGCCATCAAGCGTGTAGTAGATTTGAGCGTCCTTATCGGTAGTTCCTATTTCAACATTAAATGGTTTTTTAAATGTTTTTGCAGGAGCAATTATGTAAGGGTTAGATATAATAAGGTTATCAGTAATTAATGAAGTTGGTTTTTCTAACCCTTCTTCAAACATCTTATTGGGCAATTTGCCTGTAAATACCTCAAACTCGCCGCCATTGGTAACAGTGTTGTATTCTATAAAACTCTTGTTATATGCCTGTTTATTCAGGTTCATGCCCTGTAAATAGATGTTTGAGCGGCTAATACCCTGGCCTGAATTAATGATAGTGAATTTTTTGCCATTCTCAAGGTTAATAACCGTTTTATCAAATTGCGGCATGCCTATCTGGAACTGCTGCTGACCCGGCATCGTATTATAAATACCCAATGAACTCATCACATACCAGGCCGACATTTGCCCGCAATCTTCGTTACCCGATAAGCCATCCGGGTTCGGACTGTATTCTTCATTCAATATCTTATTGATGTAATATTGTGTTTTATCAGGCGAGTCGGTGAAATTATACAAATAAGCCATGTGGTGGCTTGGCTCATCGCCATGGGCGTACTGACCGATAAGTCCGGTTACATCTGATACATCTTTACCCGTAAGTTTTGAACTGGTAGTGAACAATTCATCCAGTTTTGCTTCAAACTTATCCTTGCCACCCATACGTTCTATTAGCCCCTGTACGTCCTGCGGAACAAGGAAAGAATATTGCCACGAGTTACCTTCGGTGTAATTATTATTAAGCTCGGTAGGGTCGAAAGGGATATACCAGCCGCCATTTGTGCGTGCTTGCATAAAACCGTTCTGGTCGTTAAAGTTATTTTTCCAGTACTGGGCACGTTTGATGAACTCATTATAATCCTGTTGTTTCCCCATAGCTTTTGCCATTTGAGCTATGCACCAGTCGTCAATGGCATACTCCAGCGTTTTTGATACCGATTCAGGTTCATCATCAGCTAATGTAACACCGTTGTTACGGTAGCTGTCTAAACCAAACTGCGTACGGTTTACGGCCGATTTCATAGCTTTTAAAGCTTCCTCGGCATCAAAGCCATTTATGCCCTTCATGTATGCATCAACTATTACCGGGATGGAATGATTACCCACCATGCAAAAAGTTTCGCTTGACGCCAAAGGCCATATAGGCAATAAGCCTCCCTGCTCATACATCGCCAGGAATGATTTAACAAAATCAAGTGTGCGTTTACGATCGATAAGGTTGAACAACGGGTCTTCAGCACGATAGGTATCCCATAAAGAGAATACCGTATAATAGTTAAAGCCCTGCGCGGTGTGGATCCTGTTATCCATGCCGCGGTATTGACCGTCGACATCGTTATAAATGTTAGGCGCTATCATACAATGGTAAAGGGCTGTATAAAAAGTAACCTGCTTTTCTTTGATATAGTCAACCATTACCGCTTTAGGTTTATGCCTTTCAGCAGTACTCGGCGCAACTGGCTGCATGCTCGTTTGTGTTGAAGCAGTAGGAGCGCCGCCCTGTACATCTATTTTTGCCAGCTCGGTATTCCAGGCTAATTTGGCATCATGCTGTACTTTTTTAAAGTCGAAGTCCGGTACTTCTGCATCCAGGTTCTTTAAAGCGCCTTCAGCACTTACATCTGATATACCCACCTTTGAGATCACCTCGCCGGGATTATCAAATTGGATGTACATTTTAACGTTTTTACCTTCTGCCTTACTTTTGCCCGGTTGCAACTGGTCATCAACAGCTATGCCGTAAGCTTTAAACGGTTTAGAGAATTTAGCGTAGAAATAAACATATTGATTACTAGCCCATGATCTTGAACGGCGCAATCCACGAATTTCATGATCATTTACCACTTCAATCCATGATTCTAAAACCTCATCGCGGTGTTGCAGGTCGATAATGATATTGGCCTCATGTGTTGTTGGATAAGTATAACGGTGCACACCAACACGGGTAGTGGCTGTCAACTCAACGCCGATGTTGTATTTATCTAAAAGTGTTTTGTAATAGCCGGGTGTTGCGCTTTCATTCTTTTTTTTAAAACCGGATATGTAGTCGGTATTCTTAAATTTAGGCTCACCAGTTGTAGGCATAAAAAGCACATCGCAATAATCAGGTATACCTGTACCGCTAAGGTGCGTATGCGAAAATCCGTAAACAACGGTATCAGCGTAATAATATCCCGAACAACCGTCCCATGTGCCCAATCTGGTATCCGGGCTTAGCTGTACCATACCAAACGGCCTCACAGCACCCGGAAAAGTATGTCCATGGCCGCCGGTACCAATAAAAGGATCAACTAATTGCGTATAATCTCTCTTTTTTTGTGCCGATGAAGATAATATGACGGCAGAGGATAAGACGGTCGTCAATAGAAAACGGGGTAACAATTTCATTGATTTGCTAAGTTAAATACTGTGCAAATTAAGAAGTTTTGATGGTATTTTCGCTATATGCCAAACGACTTCTTAAAATATTTTAAGAAGTCGTTTGGTACAATATTAAAAAGAAACTTAGAATTTGGTTTACTCTATTTTAAATACATCTGCATCCTTTAAAAAAGGCATTGCACGGCGTATTTTTTCAATTTCATCGCCTACTATGGAGAATGTGTACATATCCTCTTCGTCACGTTTATAATAGATCACTTTTCCGTTCGGATCAATGCAATTAGAATCACCTGAATGATAAACTTCATCACCATCGTGCCCAACGCGGTTTACGGCAACTACATAGGCTTGGTTTTCAATAGCCCTTGCGGGGATAAGGGTTCGCCAATGCAGAGCCCTGCGCTCAGGCCAGTTGGCTACAATCAGCAGCAGATCATATTCACCGCCAACATTACGCAGCCACACCGGGAAACGCAGGTCATAACAAATAACCGGGCAAATTTTCCAGCCGTTTAATTCAACTATAATCCTTTTATCGCCGGCAGTATATGTTTCATGTTCTTTGCCCAAAGCAAACAGGTGGCGTTTATCGTAATGTTCATGGCTGCCATCGGGGCGCATCCATATTAAGCGGTTATAGAATTTGTTATTTTCCTTAATAATAAGGCTTCCTGTTACAACAGCCTCATATTTAACCGCTATTTTATGCATCCACTGCATCGATTTGCCGTCCATAGGCTCAGCTAATGCCGCCGCGTTCATGGTAAAGCCGGTGGTAAACATCTCCGGCAGGATGATCAGTTCGGTTTTTTCACGTATCGAACCAAGGCGCAATTCAATGTTTTGTAGGTTTTTATCTATATTTTCCCAAAAAAGGTATCCTTGAAATATGCTGATTTTAAGATTATCCATTCTTTAATTTAGTAGATAGTTTTGCAGACTATGGTTTACTAATCGGTTAATGAGCGATGAACTAATAATTAAACACGTATCAATCTATCAACGGCATTATCAAGAGTTTCTTGCCTTTTGGCAAAACAAAATCGTAAAATATGGTTATCGATACCCTTGTTATAGAACGCTGATGTAGGTATAGAAGCCACTCCAAACTCCTTAGCCAGGCGCACAGCAAATTCGGCGTCTTTTTCATCAGTGATATCGCTATAAGTAACTGATTGAAAATATGATCCGTGGCATGGTAGCAACTTGAAACGTGTAGCTTCAATTCCTTTTCTGAAATGATCTCTTTTCTCCTGAAAAACATGCGGAAGCTCTAAATATACATTCTCGTCTTTCAGGTATTCTGCAATGGCGTATTGCATCGGCGTATTAACACTAAACACTATATACTGGTGAATTTTCCTGAATTCATGCGTCAGCCAGTCGGGAGCCAGGCAATAACCAACCTTCCAACCGGTAGCATGGCAAAGTTTACCAAACGAAGCAACGATTAAACTGCGTTTCTGAAGCTCAGGGTAGCGGGCCATGCTGTGATGGGTTTCACCGTCATATATCAGGTGCTCATAAACCTCATCGCTTAAAATCAAAATATCCTGGTCTTTAACTATGGCACTTAGCTTATCAATATCCTCTTTATGCAGTATAGTAGCTGTTGGGTTGTGCGGCGAGTTAAGGATGATCATCTTTGTGCGATTGCTGATCAGCCTTTTAACCATATCCCATGCTATGCGATAGTTGGGTGGTTCCAACTCGAGTGATTTTACAACGCCGCCCATTAATTTAATGGCAGGGGCATAGCAATCATACGCCGGTTCAAATATGATAACCTCGTCGTTAGGATGTATAACAGCGCTGATAGCCGTAAATATGGCCTGCGTGCCACCGGATGTTATAGTTATCTCTGTATCCGGATTATATTTAGCGCCGTATAATTTTTCTGTTTTATAGGCTATTTGCTCTCTTAATGCCATAACACCCGCCATAGGCGCATATTGGTTATGGCCATTTTTCATGGCCTCATTTACCAAATGTACCAGGTGTGGAGAGCAATCGTAATCAGGAAAACCCTGTGAAAGGTTAATAGCGCCAACCTCGGCCGCAAGTGCCGACATTACAGTAAATATAGTTGTTCCCGTTTGGGGAAGTTTAGAAGTAACAGGTCTCATCGTATGGGCCTAAAATAGCTAAAAATCGTAAATTAGGCGTTAAAAGAAGTTAAATAATTATACTTTGAGGTTATTTTATTTACTCTTTATTCGATTTTTGGGGTCTGCCAAAATATCTGAGGATTGTTAGTTCGATACTTTACTATGGTTAAATTATCCTTATTAGCTTTTTCTGACATGTCGGGTTTCTGTACAAAATAATCCAGCGGTACCAGGTTAACGTATACTATGGTTTTATTTTTTTCACGCGTTTCATAATTGTACTCGCTTTTTAACGGGCAGTACAGGTAATATAAATTTTTTGCCATATAATAATTCAGATAATAATCCTTGGTAATGGTTTCTTTTTGGTTCCAGTTAGCATCAGGGTTTACAATTAGCGGCTTATCATTTACCAGGCTGGCCCTTACTTCCTCAATGCTTAACAATTCGCCGTCTCCATTCATTACACAGGCATCATTGGTAGGGTCAACCCATATCCATTTCTTTTTTAGGGGTAGATATACTACATTAATTACATGCGAATCATAATCAGTATTCAGGCTATCCTTAGGAAAACAATATATTTTCCTTGCTTTATAACCTAGTGCCAGGTAACAATCATTTAGTACAGTAGCCAGTTCGCCACATGATACACCAATTTTTCTTTTGTTGGTAACGGTTAATATTTCAAGTCCGTTAATTTTTGTTATGCCACTTTCATGCTGCCCATCATGGTTTATAGTGCTATGTACCCAATGCAATATATTCAAAACCCGCGTAACCTCACCTGCTGAACCCGCTATAGAATCGAGGTTATACTTTTTTCTTAAAGCTACCAGGCTGCTGTCGGTTGCCGGCTCATAAGTAAATTCAGGTATTTTACGATTATCGGCGATATTGTATTTCCCAGCCTTTTTCAAAACATATAGATAATCATAGATGGAGCGCAATTGCGTATTCATTTGTTTATACCGTTGCTCATTCCTGATATTATCCATATCGTTATCAGCCTGTAAATGATTGTAATCATTAAAGCCCCTGTTTATTGAGCTATCCAGGTAATCCAGTGCTTTAGGCTTATTATTCAAAATAGAATAAATACAGCTCATGTTGTAATAAGCATTTGCCAGGTATGGCTTATACATCTGCTTATCATTGGCGTTCAGTTTATGGTATTCCGCTACAAAATTAGCTATCAGTTTTTTGTCGCCGTCAACATCACGTTTTAAATAAGCTTTATTCATGAGTTCGCTCTGCTGATTGGCATACGCTGTAAACGGGTTATTAGAATTTGTTTGTGCAAATAATGAACCTGAATAAGATGATAATAGTAGAAGTAGGTAATATTTCGGCTTTAGGCATTTCATATCACTAAGCTAAATAATTTTACTCTGAGGCTCAATACAAATGATATACAATATTCGGGTTATGCCATTTTTACCAAAAAATTAGCATCAGGCAATGCTTATGGTATGCTGTTATTTGTCTTATTAGGCTAATTCCTTAATTTAGTAGCATGAAAAGGCATCTATATTTATATTCGGTAATTATTTTAACTTTTTTCGCATCATGTCACACCGCAACTAAAAGCAATATACCCGTTGTTGGTTTTGTTGATGCTTTTGAAGATGCCACTATATCACAGGCGCGTGATGGTTTTGTTGCCGCTTTGAAGGATAGCGGTTTTAGTGCCGACAAAGGAAATATTAAAATAGAATATCGTAACGCGCAGGGTGATATCCCTACATTAACACAGATCGTAAATTATTTTGTATCAGAGCCGGTTAAGTTACTCGCTACCTGTACTACTTTGTCGTCAGTTACAGCGGTGCAAAAAACCAAAACCATCCCAATTTTCGAAATGGTTTCCCCAACACCTGAGCGTATGAGTGTACTGGATGCCAATGGTAAGGCACCTGCCAACTTATTCGGCGCTGTTGAGGATCTTAAATATATTGACACCTCGTTCTCTATCATCCCTAAAGTATTAAAGCCAAAAGGTAAAAAACTGGTTATCGGTATGATCTATAACCAATCAGAACCACAATCAGCTGATGCGATGCAGTATATTAAGGCTTTAGCCACTAAGTTTGATATTACATTGATTGCTTTGCCGTTAAATTCATCTGCTGATGCGCAACTGGTAACACAATCGCTTTTAAATAAAAACATCGATGCCTTTTTTGCTAACCCTGACAATACCGTTTTTGCTGCATTTGAAACCATTAAGAAAAACTGCGATCAGCATAATGTGCCTATTTTTACCAGCGAGGCCGGTTTAGTTAAGCGTGGTGCCGTAGCTGCATTTGGCGCGGATATTTATCAATGGGGTTACCAAGCAGGTGAACAGGCTGCACAATATCTGAAAACAAATAAAACCGATGGCTTGAAACCTGAAATGGTAAAGATCAGGAAGCGTGTATATAACCCGGAGGCTGCTAAAAAATATAACATCACCATTCCATCAAACTTCGAGGCTGTTAAATAATGGATTTTTACCTCACAGCTTTATTACAGGGGCTTTGCTTTTCGGGGATAGCGTTGGGTGTCTATATCTCCATGAAGATATTTAACATTCCCGACATCACAACTGATGGTAGTTATACACTTGGCGGTGTTGTTACAGCTATTTCCTTAATACATCATCAGCCAGGTTATATTGTTTTGCCTGCTGTTATTATTTTGGGTGCTGTTGCCGGGGCGTTAACGGGTATTATACATACTAAACTAAAAATAAATGCGCTACTGGCGGGTATACTGGTAATGTACGCATTACGGTCTGTTAATCTTATTTTAATGGGACGACCTAATTTACCTTTAAATAGCATCACATCGTTGTTCGATATTATAAATATTTTTAGCAATCCTAATCAAAATACATTCTGTATCTTAATTGTATTCGTTATTATAATAACTCTTTTAATAGGCTATCTGCTCAAAACTGATTTTGGGATAGCGATGAGAGCAACAGGGAATAGTGAATCAATGATCAGGTCATTAGGTGTTAATACGGATAGAATGAAAATTATCGGCTTAGCAATTGCTAATGCTTTAACAGCTACAAGTGGTTATCTGATTACTCAATTTCAGGGGTTTGCCGATATAAACATGGGTATAGGTATCGTAATTGTCGGTCTTGGTTCAGTAATTATAGCTGAAGCAATCATTAACTGGTTAAAAATAACATCAGTATGGTTGAGTTTGGTTTTAATGTTAACTGGTGCAATTATTTTCCAGTTCGTATTAGCGATAACGCTTGATATTGGGGTAAATCCTAATCTTTTAATGCTTGTTACCGCGGTATTTGTGCTGCTGATTGTCAGCCTGCCGCGTTTATCTTTTAAGAAGTTGTTATGATCGATATAAAACAAGTTTATAAAACCTTCAACAAAGGCAAGCCAAATCAGGTTGATGCTGTTAACGGGATAGATATTCATATCGGAACAGGGGAATTTGTTGTTATCATCGGTTCCAATGGTTCAGGAAAAACAACCTTATTAAATTTAGTAGCAGGCAGTGTTACACCAACCGCAGGCACAGTAAGTATTGATGATAACGATGTTACTGATCTGGCAGATTATCGCCGCAGCCAATGGATAGCCCGGGTTTTTCAAAATCCTTTAAGTGGGACTGCATCGGATTTGAGCATATTGGATAATTTCAGGCTGGCAGCTATTCGTACCAAGCCGAAAGGATTATCAATAGGTGTAACTGATCCTTTTAAAAAGGAAGTAAAAGAAAAGATAGCTACACTGGGCATGGGGTTAGAGAAAAAGATAGAGCAACCTATGGGTACCTTATCGGGTGGACAAAGACAGGCCCTGACCTTACTGATGAGTATTATGGACAGTTGCCAGGTGTTATTACTGGACGAACCAACTGCCGCGCTCGACCCAAGATCAGCCGATGTGGTGATGAAAACAGCAGATAAACTCATCAAAGATTTTAAGCTGACAGCCATCCTGATCACTCATAATTTAAAGGATGCCTACAACTACGGAAACCGCATTATACAAATGGGCGAGGGGATTATTTTAAAGGATATTGATACTGCAAAAAAAGCATCATTGAAACAGAATGATCTGTTTGACTGGTTTGGATAGCTGATATGAGACTTACGAAGTTTTTAAAACTTCGTAAGTCTGTTTACAAACAAAAACTTTGGCAAAATAATTGTATTCCATTGTTCACTATGAAGAACAATAATTTTGAATACATAACCGACGCTTATCAACTGGTTGAAGGCGCGAAGATAAAAGGTAAATCGCAGGAGGAAATATTTGAATTGGGTGCATATGATCCAAACAAAAGAGGATATACCGTTTACCCGTTTGAAGAAGGTGTAAAATATGATGACTTCAGCGTGCTGATGTCAGAAAAAGAACTGATGAACAATTACCTGATAGAAAATAGTAAGACAAATAAACTCGCTGCTTAATACCATATTAATGTATGGGTATAAAAAACTTACGAAGTTTAACTCGGATTGTTAATTTTAATGGCTTCGTTGAAGGCTTTGCCGTTTCAAAACTTCGTAAGTTTTATAGCAGTTTGCCCGCCAATTTCTTTGCGAACTATCGGAGCAACTCTTGTCCCTAGTAACTCAATCGTTTTTAAAATATTAGCATGGGGCGTGTGTCCTGTTACCAGTTGCGCAACAAAACGTGTGTTTTTAAATAACTCATATTGTCCCATTATTTTGTCCACAGCTTGCTGTACATCGCCTACAACCAGAGGGCCATCCTTCCGCAGCCATTCAAATGATTCCCGATTCATCGGCGACCACCCACGATCTCTGCCAACACGGTTCATTAATGCTTCGTATGATGGATAAAACTCATCTGCTGCCTGCCTGGCATTTTCGGCGATATAAGATTGTGATGATATAGCCAGCTGCAATTTGCTTACATCATGCCCGGCTTTTTCAGCAGATTCGCGGTATAATTCAACAAACGGCACAAAATGTTTTGGCGCGCTGCCCAGTATAGCTATTATCATGGGCAGGCCTAAGCTGCCAGCACGTTTTGCCGAGGCAGGTGTGCCACCAACGCCTATCCACACAGGTATTTCATTTTGATATGGCCTTGGATAAACACCCTGGTTTACAACCGGCGAGCGGAATTTGCCTTTCCAATTGAGTATTTCATGTTTATTGATCTCTAAAAACATTTCCAGCTTTTCAGTGAACAAGGCATCGTAATCATCCAGATCATAGCCAAAAAGTGGGTAAGATTCAATAAAAGAACCCCTGCCTGCGATCATCTCAGCACGGCCACCTGAAATAAGGTCGACGGTTGCGAAGTTTTGAAAGGTACGCACCGGATCCGCAGAGCTTAATACAGTTACAGAGCTTGATAAGTGAATGTTTTTTGTAATAGCCGCCGCGGCAGCCATCATGATTTCTGGTGCCGAGATCACGAAATCCGGGCGGTGATGCTCGCCGAAGGCATAAACATCAAGGCCTACTTCATCAGCCAGTTTAACTTCTTGTAAAAGCTCCTGCACACGCTGGTGAGCATTAATGGCATTGCCTGCTTTGCCGTCGGGAATGATCTCTCCGAATGTACTTACACCTAATTCCATAGGCTATAAAAGTAACGACAATAATATAAAGCGGATGGCAAAATTAATTAACCTAAGTGGAGACTTTATAATGTGAATTTAAACTTTAATAGCTCCCAATTGATTTAAATCAACTTGGTTCATAATAGATTGATCCCCAAAAGAAAGGATAACTCTGCAAGAAGCAATCCTTCGACCTTCATCAACGCAATGATGTTATGTGGTTTGCTGAACCCATTGACTTCGCCAGGCCGGTGCCTCAAATGGATCTGCGAAATATTGAGTTTCGTGCACAACTTTACCGCTGCGAAACTCCATAATACTCACCGTATATGCCGGTTTCCCCTGGTAGTCAATTGTATATTCCGTGATCCAGAGGTCGCCTCGTCCGATAATTCGCTTTACCTTAAAACCAGATGGGTTACCGGGATGATGGCTCCTCAAGGCCTGCAAATTGCTTCGCCCCAGGATTCGCTCACCCGATTGTGGATAATCACAAATGGCATCATCAGCATAAATATCATGTTCAGCATTGGCATCGCCTGCTGCCGATGCCTGCCAATGTGCATTCAGTGCTTCGCGTATTTGTTCTTCTTCCATAACCGTTGCAATTATTGGGGTTTAACTTGCGGGATGAACCCAGGGACACCGGTACTCACCACCTGGTTGAATCGCTGCCTGGTCTGAATATTAGTAATTTCATTAAAAGCGTCTTCCGGCAGGGGAGAGATGTCGAAATTTTCTCGTGCACGGGCAGCAGTTTTGGGTGTGGTAAGCAATGCTGTGCCACGCTGGATGGCCCAGGCCAATAGTACCTGTGCCGGCGTTTTTCCAATTCGTGCAGCAATGTCCAAAACAACCGGATCTTCAAGCGGACCCGGTTTTATCCCGTGGCCCAATGGTGCAAAAGCCAAAAGCACTATGCCTTTCTCCTTGCAGTATTCCAGAAGCTCAGTTTCCGGCAGATATGGATGTGACTCCACCTGCACCACGGCTGGCTTAATCCTCGCTGATTCGTAGATCGGCACCAGTTCTTTCAAGCCAACGTCAGATAATCCGATAGCCCGGCATTTGCCGCCGTCTACCAGATTCTCCATTGCTCTCCATGTGTCGAGCAGAGTTACTCCGCGGTCGTAAATTACATTGCCGTCCTGATCCCGCGGATCCTGCTCATCGCCTGGTTGAAATGCATATGGTGTGTGAATGAGATAGAGATCCAGGTAGTTGATCCGTAGCCTTTTCAAACTCGCCTCAAATGCCGGTTCAACACGCTCGGGCCTGTGATTGGAGTTCCATAATTTTGTGGTAACAAAAATATCTTCTCGGGTTGCAACTCCTGCGGCAATACCAGCCTGCAACGCTTCGCCAACCTCGCTCTCGTTTCGGTAACGTTCGGCACAATCAAAGTGTCTAAATCCTGCTTCCAGCGCGTCTCTGGTAGCACTTATAGTAACAGCCTTATCTGGTATCAGGGTGCCAAACCCTAACACGGGCATATGGATGGCGTTATCTGTTGTTTTCATCCTATGGTATGTTTGTTACTACAAATATCAGTAAACAGCGTGTGAATGCAAACAATAATACAGTCAGTAAATAGTAATTAAAGCGGCTAAGCACACTGCTTGTTTTACTACTTCTTTTTCACAGGCTTGGCATGGAGTTTGCAACCGAACTAACTATCAAAATACCTTAATAACCTGTCCTGTAAGAGCTCCCAAAGCGCTTTTTATGTAAGCTTGTGTTACTCTTTCCATAGTTACAGGTATATGCCCCGGGAAATAAGGAAAGAAACCCGGTGAGTCCTCAACAACACCCGGACTTATCGTATTGATACGCACATTGTTGGTTAACTCAATAGCTGCCGCGCGTACAAATGCTTCAATAGCGCCATTAACGGCACTTAAATTAGCACCTAACACAATAGGGTCTTCGCTTAATATGCCAGATGTTAACGTAAATGAACCTTTCGGGTTAATGTAATGCTGACCTATCAACACTAAATTTATCTGCCCCATTAATTTGCTGTCTATTCCAACCCTAAAATCAGCATCGGTCATAGTGGCCAATGGCCCAAAGTGTCCTTTACCTGTTATACTGATCAGTGCATCAAAAGCGCCGGTCTGTTTAAAGAAATGCTCAATGGAGGCGGGCGAAGTAATATCTAATGTAATATCGCCGCTTTTTGAACCTGCTTTTATAACCTCATGCTCTTTAGCTAAAGCATTTGTTACGTGCTTACCGAGTGTGCCGGTTGCACCTACTATAATTATCTTCATTTGTCTATATTATTTTATGTAAACGATTATTGACTACTTCTTTGCAATGGCTTACCGTAATGCCACCTAAATAAAACGCTATATGTAAAATTACTTTAACTATTTGTTCTTTGGTGTCGCCAACCTTATAATTTGATCAATAATGAGCCAACGCTGACAGATATTATGAATTATTAGTTTTATAGAGTCGATTAATGTATTGGGTGCTAAAAAAGCTGAGTAAAATAAGTTGTCTTGTTAATATATTTTATCATGCCTTATCCCTGCTGACATAGGGTTGTCATTGCCCCACCTTTTCTTTGTGTTACAATTTAAAACAAAACACACAATGGAAAACAACCTCAATCAAGAAACGAACATTGTAGCCGAAGGATTCACTACAACTGATGCTATGTTAATTCACTGGCAGGGCCATCGAAAATTAACAAGAAAAATTATCGAAGCTTTTCCAGAAGATAAGTTATTTACATATTCCATAGGAGGGATGCGTCCCTTTTCGGCCATGATAAATGAATTAGTGAGTATAGCCACTATAGGTTTGCAGGATCTGTTTAAAGATTCACCTACATCGTTAAGTGATCTTCAAAGCCAAAGAGATAAACTGCCGTTATCTACAAAAGAGGAAATTTTAGATAGCTGGGATAAAGTAACCGTAATGATAAACCAATTGTGGCCACAAATACCCCAGGAAAGCTTTTATGAAGTGATCAAAGCATTCGGCGAATATGAAGGCGTAACTTCAGATATAATCCTGTATTGGATCGATAATGAAATTCATCACCGTGCACAAGCCTATGTTTATTTAAGAGCCTTAGGCATTGAACCACCAGCTTTTTGGGATAGATATTAATGTAGAGAAGCCGTTAACTGGATAAGTTAACGGCTTTGTTATTATCGCCTGAAAATATTGGCCTTCACCAAAATCTGATCGAGATATTGAATGGTCAACAGGCTAAATATGGTTAAAACAACTATCCACTTATAATCAAGTAGCGTATTAAAAAATGCCTGGTTCTTGCCGAAGTTTATTGCTGATAGTAAAGTAAATATTATACCAACAGCAACAACAAAAACCGCAAGTAATGTTAAATAGGAGCGCAGTTCGCTTGTACGTTTTGCTTCTGCCTGCACCTTGCGCGTTACCTTTGCCGAAAAATCATAGGGCAGGCTTTGTAATGGTTCCTGTTCCAAAACATCAAATAAAAACTGGTACGCTTTGGCATCATCACTTATCAAGCCGTCAGTTTCTTTGTTCAATAGCTTATTTTCTTCTACCCACTTTTGCAGTTCCTCATCATCCATCTTTTTCATACCATATCTTTTTTAAGGTAAACTTCTACTTTCTCTTTCAGTAATTTCCGCGCCCTGAACAGGTAACTTTTTATTGTCCCTTCAGGCATGCCGGTAATTTCACCTATCTCTTCGAGCGAGAACTCATTTAAATGATATAATGTTATTACCGTTCTATATGTTTCGGGTAATTGCAAAATTAGCTGTTCCACATAATTTGCAACTTCCTTTTTTGTTAATAATTGCTCCGGGTTGTCATTGGTGAAATGATAGTTCTCAATATCATCCGGATAACTATCTACTTGTTTATTCTTATATTTTTTCAGATAGTTTATAGCGGTAAAATAAGTAATCTGTGCTACCCAGGTTGATAATTTAGACTGAAAATTAAACCTGAACAGCCCTTTATGCACCTTTATAAAAACTTCCTGACAAATATCTGCAATATCATCCTCATCCTTTACAAGGCGGCTGGTTACATGAAAAACAAGTCGTTCATATTGTTTTACCAAAAGCTCAAAGGCACGCATATCGCCCTTTAAAATCCTGGTTACAACCTCTTTTTCGTTAAACATATACCATTAGTCAATAGCCGAGGCTTAAAGGTTGCAAAAAATATTAAAAAAACTTTTACCTTAATCGCTGTAAAAAAATATTAAAATAATTGCAACCTCATAAACATTAAGGTTGACTACTAAGGTAAATATTCACTCAAATATAAAAACATTATGGATCAGCACGTAGCAGTTTTCTTAGTAGTCGCAATAATTGTAATTACTATTGCCTGGGTTATCATATCCTGGTATAATTTCAGATTAAAGAAACGGATTATCGAATCAGGCCCGATAAATGAAGAGGCCATGGGTTTTCTTAAAAATCTATCACCAACATCAAATACCGAATCACTTAAATGGGGTTGCATAATTTTCGCAGGTGGGCTTGGTTTAGTTCTACTCCAATATATCCCATACGCCGAATACTCCGCTTTGCCTTATGGCCTCGAAGCCATGTTTATTGCCGCAGGTTTTTTAACCTATTACTACTTGGTAAACAGAAAGCCAAAGCAATAATTTAATCAATACGCCGGCTTATTTCCTGATCTTATAAGCCGGCTTCATAACAATTTATTAATAGATTTTTAAAAGCACATTTTTCGCTTTCGGGAATCCTATTGCCTAAAAATTAGCCTTTATCATCATGAAAAACATATTCATACATATAATAATCATCCTTGCTATTTTATTTACAGCCGATAGCCGCGCAATGGCTCAAAAGGATGTACCCGCGGGGAAAGTATCCGGCATTATTGCCGATTCACTATCCAAACAGCCACTTGAATTGGTAACTATTATGCTGAAGACAGAAAAAGACAGCCTGATAAAAACCAGGGTAAGCAAAGCGGATGGAAAATTCGCATTTGAAAGTTTACACCCAGTAAAGTATAACCTGGTGATTCTGTTTGCAGGATATCAGAAGAAAGTAATTCCGGTTGATCTGTCGGTCAATAAGGTCAATAATGATTTAGGTACGATATATTTAAGCAAACGCGTAAACAACTTAAAAGAAGTTGAAATAAAAGGCGACAGGCCCATTATTCAGCAAAAAGCCGACCGCATTGTATACGATATGGGAGCGGATCCTGAAAGTAAAGTGAACAATGTTTTAAGCATGATCCATAAGATCCCGTACCTTTCAGTTGATGCGGATGATAATGTGCTCATGAAGGGAAGTTCAAGCTATAAGGTATTGATAAACGGCAAGCCATCGGGCATGTTAACCAATAATTTGAAAGAGGTGTTACGCAGCATGCCTGCATCTACCGTTGTACGGATTGAGGTAATAACCATACCATCATCAAAATATGATGCTGAGGGTATGGCAGGTATCATAAATATCATCACCAATAAAAAAGTTAGCGATGGTTATAAAGGTACTTTAAATGCCAGTGAAGGTTTCCCACAGGGCGGCCCGGGTGTAGGAGCATCATTCACAGCACAACAGGGCAAGTTTGGTATAAATAGTTATGGCGGTGCCAGCACGTATCATGAACCTCAAACTACTTACACTATGGGCCGCAATACAACAGGTGACGATCCCACTAACTTGCAACAAAATGGCTATAATAAATCTGATAGTAAGAACGGCTATTTTGGTGCCGAATTAAGCTATGATATAGATACGCTTAACCTATTATCAGGTAATTTTGATATCAACGGCAATAACTATCATGGGTTGGATGATCAAACTTCGGTACTTAACGGGAGTACGGGTTTATTACAAAGTTATGATCTGGATAACACAAACCATGGTCATCGCGGTGGCTTTGATGCCGCTGTAAACTATCAGTTGGGCTTTAAATCAAGCAAAAATACATTGCTTACATTTTCATATCAATATTCAACCTACAGCAGTAATGCTTATACCAATGTTGATATCAGTAATCCCGTTGATTATCCTACACCCGATTATAATCAGCTGAATTATGAAGACTCAAGGGAGCAAACCATACAGATGGATTATACCCATCCCATAAATAAAGTTACTATGGAAGCTGGTTTAAAGGCCATATTACGTAACAGTAAAAGCAATGCCGAATACAATTCATTTGATGCAGGCGATGGTTTGTTTGAGCCTTATTCAGCATTAAGCGATATGTTCAACTATACGCAGGATGTTTATGGTGCTTACAACTCGTACCAGTTCAGCCTAAAAAAATGGAGTTTCAATGCAGGTTTACGTGCAGAATACACCGATGTTAATGCCAATTTTGCATCTTCCGCATCAAACACCAAGCAGAACTATTTTAATGTTATCCCGTCTTTATCTATCAATAAATCATTTAGTAACAATAGCAGTATCAACTTTGGTTTTACCCAACGCCTCCGCAGGCCAAGCATTTATCGTTTAAATCCTTTTGTTGACAGGTCGAACCCGGATTTCATCACTACAGGCAATCCAAATCTGCGCCCTGTAATAATGAATATTATTCAACTGGGCTATAGCAACGGTGGCGGTAAAAAGGTATCGGTTTATATCGGTACTGATTATACTTTCTTTAACAATCTCGATCTGCAGGTCACCAGTTATGATCCTTTAACTAAAATAACCACCACTACTTATGGCAATGTGGGTAAAGGCGGTGGGATAGAAGGTAACCTGAATATTAACTATGCACCGGTTAAATTTTATAACCTAAGCATTAACGCGTACGCATTGTGCCTGTTTGTTAATGGCACCGGCGATGCTTCGGCTGATAAACTGAACAGGACGCTTTCACATGCGTCATTATCAAATGGGTTTAAGTTTGATAAAGGCTGGAGCATGAACGCTAATTTTGATTATTATTCGCCAACACCTCTTTCATTACAGGGCGTCAATAATGGGTTCGCTTCAACATCATTAACTGTAAATAAGGAGCTCGTGAAAAATAAATTGTTCTTTTCAGCAGGTGTAAATAATCCATTTACAAAATACCGTAACAAAAGAACTGAAACAGACGGCCCTGGTTTTACGCAAACCAGCGATAATTTAGCCTATTTCAGATCTGTTAGCTTCAGTATCAACTACAACTTCGGTAGGTTAAACAGTGATATTAAAAAGAGCAGGAAAAGCATTAATAACGATGATGTATCAAAAGGTAGCGGTGGGATGTAATTATCCTTTACAGCATTGACGGCGCAACGCCATAAGCCTTTTTAAATGTATAGGAGAAGTGTGAGAGGTTCTCAAAACCAACATCCAGATAAACATCTGATGGTTTGCGACCTTTCTCACTTATCTGGTAATATGCCTCCGAAAGCCGTTTCTGTTGCAGCCATTGACCGGGTGAAGCTTTGAAGATTTTTTCAAAATCGCGTTTAAAGCTTGCTAAACTACGGCCGGTAAGCCGGGCAAACTGTGCTGCAGGCACATTGTACATGTAATTCTGATTCATGTAAGCTTCCAAATCAATTTTGTACGGTTCGCTAAAATCAAACAGAAAATATTTTAAGTTTTTATCATGCCTGAGCAAAAGCTCAATAGCTTCATTTGTTTTTAGCTCTCCTAAAACTGATTTTAGTTGCTCGGGGTGATCAAAATAGGGTATTAATGAATCAAAATATCCCTTTAAAAATGGATCGGGAGGTAATATTTTCATATAATCACCAGTGTATTTACTAACCGGGTCTATTTTATGTTCGGTACTGTATCTACGTAAAAAATCCTGATCAATAAATATATTGAGCGACTTAAATTCACCGCCCGGTGGCGGCACTTTTAAAGACTTTATAAGCTGGTTCCTACGGACTAATCCTAAAGAACCAGCTTTGAATATCTTTACACCGTCATTGGTTATCAGGTGTGTTTCGCCTGAGATGATATAGCCTAAAGCATGTTCGGGTACAAACTGCTCATGACCCCGCTGTTTCTGATCTACACAGGAGTATAGTATATTATTAACTACAATATGGCTTTTATCTTCCTTCATCATCAATTGCTAATATAATCCAATTAATTATTTTATCTGGCTCATTGCCACCTTATCAAACATACGATCGGATAATATTTTTCGCATAAACAATACCGTTGCCGCCATATACCCGCCACTATACCTGGTTTTCGGATTTTTATTATATATAGCTTTTCTTACCAGTTCTACTATTACCATAGGGTCGGCGCCTTTATCCTCGGTATTGGTAATAGCGTCAGCAAACTTTTTAGCCAGCGGAGCATACACACCATTACTTGATTTTTTAATCAGGTTATCCATTGCTATGCCGCCCCATTCAGATTTTACACCACCGGGCTCAATCAAAACTACATCAACACCAAATTGTTTAACTTCATTACGCAAGGCATCGCTTAAAGCCTCTAAAGCAAATTTACTGGCATGATACCACGCGCCTAATGGTAAAGCTATTTTACCGCCAATTGATGATATGTTTACTATTTTACCATATTTATGCTTACGCATATAAGGCAGTACTAACTGTATAAGCCGCGCTGCACCAAATACATTTACTTCTAATTGGTAACGTGCATCGTCAATTGAAACATCTTCAACAGCGCCATAGGAACCGAAACCGGCATTGTTTATTAATACATCTATCCGGCCTTCATCTTTAATAATGGTTTCAATACCCTTAACCATCGACGCCTCGTCGGTTACATCCATTTCTAAAACTTTTACACCGAGTTGTTTAATGTCGTCCATTTTATCAACCCGGCGGGCAGCGCCATAAACAATGTTGCCATCCTTTAATAACTCCTTAGCAAACTCCTTACCCATCCCGGCTGATGCGCCGGTAACTAATATTACGTTTTTCATTTTGTCTTTTAATTATAAATCAAAGGTCGGGAGAAAAGGAGGGGGCAGGTTTGGTGTAAAGCTCAATTTTGCTTTGGTGTGAAGCTCAGGAATTCCTGGTAAAACAATATATTTGCTACATGAAAATTTTAGGGCTCATTGGTGGTATCAGTTGGGTATCAACACTCGATTATTACAAACTGATTAACGAAGGTATAAATGAAAAACTTGGCGGGCTTAATTTTGCCGAGTGCATGATCTACTCTTTTAATTATGCTGATATTAAGCGTAATAACGATGCCAACGATTGGGATAAAACCCTTGAAATGATCACCAAGGCGAGCCTTAACATGAAGAATGGTGGGGCAGAAGCAATAGTACTTTGCGCCAACACTATGCACCTGATTGCCGATAAACTCGAACAAAATATTCAGATCCCGGTAATCCACATAGCCAGCGCTACCGCGGATGTTATAAAACAAAAAGGAATGAAGAAAGTAGGCATGTTAGGTACACGTTTTACTATGGAGCGGGATTTTTTTAGAAATAAATTAATAGAAAATGGTATAGAAATGATCATACCTGATGATGAAGACCGCGCACATATTCATCACACCATTTTCGAAGAATTTGGCAGAGGAATATTCAAACCCGAAACCAGGAAATATTATTTAGAGGTAATGCAAAAATTGGTTGCAAAAGGCGCAGAAGGCATTATACTGGGCTGTACGGAAATACCAATGTTAATCAGTAAAGATGATACCGACATCCCGATGTTTGATACCACAGCAATACACGCAAATGCTGCTATTGAATTTGCTTTGAGTTAAAAATCAGTGCAGGATTTTCTATTATCCTACACTGGCATGCTAGTGGTTATGCTTTTATTTCGACACCTATTTGTTTCAGGATGCCTAATTCATCTGAACTTCCCCAGCGTTCAACCATTTTACCATCTTCAAAACGGCTAATTTGCAGGCCACGGGCTTTCACAGATTTTCCTGTAGCGGGTATGCCGTTAAAATCCCCTTTATGTGTGCCTGTCATTGTATAGGCAAACGCTATGTTATCATCGTCTGCTACCAGTTGTTCAACCTCCAGTTTCAGATCAGGAAATGCAGCACGTAATTTTGTAAAGAAATCGATATATCCCTGTGGGCCTTTCGCCTGCCCAGGTGCCGGATCATTTTCAATAGCATCAGATGCAACCAGGTCATTCATTACTTCAAGGTTCCCGGTATTTACGGCTTCGCCAAATTTAGTTTGTGCTTCAATATTTGCTTGCTTGCTCATGGTAGTTAAATTATTTTGACAATCAACTATCAAAGGCAATGCCGACAATTAGATTCCAGAGAATAAATCTAACTAAAATGTTAAGCCACCAGTTGATTAAACAACCTGGTTGTAGTTTCTGCAGCATCAATACACAAGCCGGGGTGTACCTTTGAGGTTTGCAATACAGTACTACGTGTAGCTGTAAGCCAACGGAAACGCGATGGAATATCCAGTTTGGCAATAGGGCCGCCTTCTTTATCGGCAGCACAAATGCGTTCAAATGAGCAGAGATGTTCCTTTAGTTCATCCATATCTAAATATCCGTCAAATGCCTGTAAGCGATGCACATCAATTACATATAACATTTTTAGGTACTTCTGTTTGGCACAATACAATATGATACCGATATTCAGGAATTCCTCCCGGTCAACCCTCGGCACAACGCGTATAACAGCATATTCAAATAAAGTTCTCTCTTGCATGTTGGGCTTCTTTTACAAAAATATTTGAGTTTGCTATGCGTATTAATAAAAATTGAATATAAGCTTCCCTGTGTTCTTCTGTTGTGTCGAATTCACCGGTAAGCCATTCATCAGGCACTATGCCAACAATGGCGCGGATCCGTTCTTCGGTAAGAATAGCTTTAAATGCTGCATCAACCTCATTCAGTTCAGTAGCCTGTGAAAGAAGAACATGATCTTTTACCAGCAAGAAAGGCTTTTTAGCCTGTTCCTCCCAATTATGCCATGAATGGTGAAAATATAAAGCCGCGCCGTGATCAATTAGCCATAATTCCTTATGCCATATCAGCATATTGGTATTGCGTGCTGTGCGGTCAACGTTCATAAGCAGGCAATCCAGCCAAACTATTTGTGAAGATAACAGCGGACCCGGTTTAGTAACTGTAGGATCAAAAGTAATAGCACCTGAAAGATAATGCAGCGCAAGGTTAAGGCCCACGCTTGCCTTCAATAGGTCCTGGATTTCTTCATCCGGCTCGGTACGGCCGAAGGCTTCGTCAAGGTTAGCAAATACAATTTCAGGTATTTTAAACCCTAATGAACGTGCAATTTCGCCGCCGATTATTTCAGCTATCAAAGCTTTTACACCTTGGCCAGCCCCACGGAATTTCAAAACATATAAAAATCCATCATCCGCTTCGGCAATGGCAGGCAGCGAGCCACCTTCGCGTAATGGCGTTACATACCGGGTAACATTTACAGTTCTGAGCTCTATATCCTGCATAAATAATTATGCGCCTAAATTGCGATTAATTTTAAGTACATACGCAATTTGAGCGCATAATTTTAACAAAAGTCACCGATATAGGCTTGTTTATTTTTTAACCTCGAACCCTAAGCCAATGTTCACTGATACAAATATTGAGCCTTGTTTATTATCGGGGCCGTCTTGCAATTTGTAACTATCAATTCTCCAGTCGCTTTGCGCTGCATGTATATAATAACCCGCTCTTACTCCAATGGGGATGTAACGTTGAACCATAAAACAACCCATATCTTTGGCCTTAACTGGTATAAGGTTATCATAACCAATACCAAGATCGATACCGAAATTTGGCTGGTAAAATGTTTTGCTATAGGTACTGTTCCTTAGCTCGCCAGAAAAACTGGAGGTGCTTTGTATGCCGTTTTTATCCTGAATATCCAATACAGCAGCTGAAAAATTAATACCTGCAAAAGGGAATAAGCGCATATTAGTCTTATTTAATACATTGTATCCAAGTCGACCATATATCTGGTATTGGTTGTATTTGGCCTTAATGCCATTTAAATCTGATGATGTGATAGGGGTAAAGCCTATACCATCTTCTTCTATCCATTTCCCGAACGCATGGTTCATAGAAGCATTAATCCAGAAATCATTTGCACCCAGCTTACCTATGCCGCTGCCTGTAAGCGTGTTATTAAGCTCACCTAATCGGGATTGACGATAAGTGACCTGTATCTGCATAGTGCCCGCAAACTGGTGATGCATCCATTTTGAAGAATTTACGGAATCTGTAGTTTGTGCTTTGGCGCTATGGCCAACTAAAAAAGCAATCGTAATAAATAAAGCAGGTAGTAATTTTTTCATGTGAAACTTATTTAACTGTAAGTAAATACATTTAACGTGATTGATTTGTTTGATACTACGATATTTATTGTGTAATAAGTTTTTAAACAAGAATATTCGGCATTCCAACCACTAAATTCTAACCGATGCTTTGTAACTACTATAATTTATATATTTTTAACCCATAATGGAAATCGTTAAAGACAACAAGAAAACTATCTGGGCCTGGTGTATGTTCGATTGGGCCAACCAATCCTATAATATGGTAATCACGTCGACTATATTTCCGGCGTACTGGATATGGATAACTACTAATAAACAAACAAATAATGTAGTGACCTTTTTTGGCTTTCATTTTGCCAATGGCGTATTAGATATATTTGTATTGGGGCTTGCCTATTTGGCAGTAGTATTAATGCTGCCGATATTAACATCCATTGCTGATTACCGGGGCAATAAAAGACGCTACCTGCAATTCTTTACATGGTTGGGTGCGTTATCATGTGCTGGACTTTTCTTTTTTAAACCTCTTGTTCCCACAGGTAATGGCCCTGTCCCTTCACTCGAAATTCCATTAATATTTTACGCTTTAGCTTGTATTGGTTATTGCGGTGGCTTCGTATTTTACAATTCCTATTTGCCACAAATAGCAAGTGAAGCCAAACAAGATAGTGTTAGCGCAAAAGGCTTTATTTATGGATATGCAGGTAGTTTAGTTATGCAAGTTGTTTGTCTTATTATAATTACCTATCCCGATTTTTTCGGTATGCATGGTGATAAGTATGCCATAGCTGAACGAACTTCATTCTTACTGGTATTTGTTTGGTGGATAGGATTTTCCATTATCCCATTCAGGCTCTTACCCAAAGGCGAACCTAACCCGGGTAAGCATAATTATAATGTAATAACAGGAGGATTTAAAGAATTAGTCAGGGTTTTTAAGAAGGTGAAAACTATGCCTTTATTGAGGCGCTTTCTTTCTTCGTTCTTCTTTTATTCGGTAGGTGTGCAAACCATTATGCTGGTAGCCGCACAATTTGCAGCAAAAGAATTGGGTATGGATCAGAATACACTTATTGCAATTATACTTGTAGTACAAGTGGTAGGGGTTATAGGCGCCTGGTTAACTTCAATTTGTTCGACAAAATATGGCAACGTAAAAACATTAGTGGGGCTGGTATCCATTTGGACGGTACTTTGCTTGTCGGTATATTTTATACAGAACACACCGCAATTCTTTGTAGCAGCAGTAGTAGTAGGGGCGGTAATGGGTGGGGTACAATCCATATCACGTTCAACCTATTCTAAATATTTACCTCCAAATATCCCGGATACTGCATCCTTCTTTAGCTTTTATGATGTAACTGAAAAGTCTTCCATCGTAGTGGGTTTGCTATGTTTTGCCGGAGTTGAAGCATGGACAGGTGAAATGCGCGACGCGGCATTAACCCTGGATCTGTTTTTTGTAGTAGGTCTTATCCTAATGATCTCATTAATGTTTGCCGAAAAGAAAAGAAAGAATTTGCCTACAGCACCGCTTGCTGAAGTTATTGCTGTTTAGTACCTGTTATTGCTTCTATTGATAGTTAAACTATTCAATATGAGTAATTTATTGTGAATTTACTTTTTAAGTAATATTTGTTTTGTAACTTTATTTAAAGCTTCACTTAAATAAATATTACAATGGCAAATACCCCTACGCCCCCGGTAGGAACAACTCCTGTTCCTACTTCTGCACCCGGTACCAGATTATATGCTGAACCTAAATTTGTTCCGCTATTGCCAAGCCAAATAACCACTGGCGAAGAAAATAAATATGATGTTTATGCAACCGTGCTACAACCTATCCCTGCACCAAGGGAAGGTGCATCATTAATCATGCAGCTTTCGGATGTTATAGGTCAATCAGCTGTGGACGATATCAATACTGCTGGGATGCTGGTATTCCATTGCGTTGGTGATACAGGAGCAGACAAAAGAAACCGGGTAGCCGATGAAGCCGATGTATCTGCATATATGGTAAAAGACCTTGCAACCCAACCGGCGCCATCTTTTTTTTATCATCTTGGAGATGTTGTATATGAGTTTGGCCAGGCAGCAGATTATTATTCGGAGTTTTACGAGCCATTTTGCGCATACAATGCTCCAATCTTTGCAATTCCGGGTAATCATGATGGTATGATATGGGATCCTTCCATGACCTCACTCCAGGCTTTTCTCAATAATTTTTGTACCCCAGCTCCTGGGCCTGCTGCAAATGCGGGAGGGCTGATCCGTTCAACTATGAATCAACCCGGAGTTTATTTTACACTTGCAGCACCATTTGTAAATATTATCGGCCTTTACAGTAATGTAACCGATAAAGGGCCTGGCTCCATCTCATCAGAAGGTGGCAAGAATAACCTTACTGATTTTCAGAAAGATTTCCTGATTGCTGAACTGCAAAGATTAAAACCATTGCGCGAGGCCAATCAAACTGCGGTAATTGTAGCGTTGCATCATCCCCCTTTTTATGGTGGTACAGAAGATAACCCAATGGGCGACGATCTTGATGACGCTTTCACAAAAGGTGGCTTGTGGCCGGATGTAGTTCTTTCAGGCCATGCACACTTGTATGAACGGCTTGAACGCGATATAAATGGTATAAAAATGCCTTACATTATTGCTGGTTGCGGTGGTTATAATATTACGACTTCTACTCAAGCCAGCGATCCCACAGTAAAGGTACCGCCATCAATGGCAAGTAATACCGCTTTAAGAGCTTATGTAGAAACATTTGGTTATCTTAAAATAAAGGTAACAAAGGATAAACTGGCTATAATCTTTAATAGTATAGATTCGGCTTATGGGCCTGCTTTTGATTCCATACTTATTGATTTGTTGACCCATAATGTTACAGAGGGCGCGAAAGGTGTAGAGCCATTATAAATTTAGATTGTAGTTTTATGGCTAATTAGCAATGTATCAGCAATTTATTACATGCAAAGAATAATATAATTTCTATTTCCGATTATTGTAGGTTGAGAAAAGAGAGACTTGTTACTTATTACTCCAAACTTTTTCTCAAATTAGCAGCCGATGAAGATAGAATTGTTTATTCCCTGTTTTGTTGATCAGTTATACCCGGATACTGCCTTTAGTACTGTAAAATTGTTAGAAA
>JAMFSA010000236.1 GCA_026225055.1 Mucilaginibacter xinganensis
TCATGGTTGCAGGATTCGGTGTTGATTCAGTATATACGTTGATATTCATTTTTATTTTCTCCAATAAATTCTTTAACAAATTTAGATAGCTTTTTGATTTTAAAACTATACTATAATAGTTATGACCTGTGTATGACCTTATTGTTAAGTCAAAATTCAAAAGTAAAAAATGCTTTTTCAACGTGTTTTGAATTTTGAATTTTAACTTTTGAATTAGATCCCTGTATAATTAGACGGTGTTATCTGTTTAATCTCTTCTTTAATCTCATCGCTCACATCCAGTGTGCTTACAAAGTCTGCAATAGTATCAGCGTTGATCTGTGTATTGGTACGTGTAAGCTCTTTTAACGCTTCATATGGGTTTGGATAGGCCTCACGACGTAAAATGGTTTGGATGGCCTCCGCAACCACTGCCCAGTTGGCTTCCAATGCACCAGCAATTACCGATTCATTTAGTAATAGCTTATTTAAACCTTTGATGGTTGATTTCATGGCGATAAGTGTATGCCCAACAGGTACACCTATATTACGCAATACAGTTGAGTCAGTCAGATCACGCTGTAACCTTGATACTGGTAGTTTAGCTGCCAAATGCTCAAACAAAGCGTTAGCAATACCTAAATTGCCTTCTGAATTTTCAAAATCTATCGGGTTTACTTTATGCGGCATGGCCGATGAACCTATTTCGCCGGCTTTTATTTTTTGCTTAAAGTAATTCATGGAGATATAGGCCCACATATCCCTGTCCAAATCGATCAAAATATTGTTGATGCGTTTTAAGGCATCGCATTGTGCAGCAAAGTTATCATAGTGCTCAATCTGTGTGGTGAACTGTGAGCGGTTCAGGCCCAAAATATCATTTACAAAGTGATTCCCAAATGTTTTCCAGTCGATATTGCCATAGGCGATATTGTGCGCGTTATAGTTACCTGTAGCCCCGCCAAATTTTGCAGAGTAAGGTACTTGTTTCAATAAAGTAAGTTGATTTTCCAGGCGCTCAATAAATACTTGTATCTCTTTGCCTAAGCGGGTAGGTGATGCAGGCTGACCATGTGTATGTGCCAGCATCGGTATTTTATCCCAGTCACCTGCGTATTTTTTTAGTAGGTCAATTAACTCTGCTAATGCCGGGTAATAAACATCATTTAAGGCTAATTTAAATGAATAGGGGATGGCGGTATTGTTTATATCCTGTGATGTTAAGCCGAAATGGATAAACTCTTTATAAGCGGAGATATCTAGCTTATCGAACTCTTTTTTAATAAAGTATTCAACTGCTTTAACATCATGATTGGTTGTTTTTTCTATCTGTTTGATGTCCAGCGCATCAGCTTCCGAAAAATTTCGGTAGATGTCGCGTAACTTTTCTGATAAACTTTTATCAAAGTTTTGTAATTGCGGTAACGGATGTTCGTACAGTGCTATAAAGTACTCAATTTCAATAAATACCCGGTATTTTATGAGTGCGTATTCCGAAAAATACTCAGCAAGTTCAGCAGTTGCATTATGGTAACGCCCATCAATAGGGGAAATAGCTGAAAGAGGAGAAAGCGTCATTTTATATAATTTTTTGCAAAGGTAACAAATATGCCGGTTGTCTGTAAAAAGTAATTGAAATGGAAACTTTGAAATCTAAAAATGTTTCCATAGTTTTGTGCCGGAGATAAAAATGATACCCGTAGAAAGAATTATACAAGGCGGCGAGGACCTGTTTTTAACAGCAGGTATAAAAAGCGTTACGATGGATGATATTGCCAAACACCTTGGTATATCAAAAAAAACCATCTACCACTTTTTTAAGGATAAGAATGAACTGGTGGTTGCCCTTACAAAAAAGAAGCTGCAGGAAGATGAAGACCAGATGTGTGCCATTATGAGTGCTTCGGGTGATGTGATTGAGGAAATGATCAATATGATGAAATGTTCTGAAGAGATATTCTCAAAGATCAACCCGATAGTGATACATGATATGCAAAAATATCACCCTGATGCCTGGAAGGAATTTCAGAATTTCAAGGCTGAGGTTTTGATACGCACATTGGAGGAACTTTTAAACAAGGGGATAAAACAAGGCTACATAAGGCCGGATATCGATGTTAAAATAATGGCCCGTATGCGTGTAACGCAAGTAGAAATGGGCTTTAATACCACATTGTTCCCTTTAGCTGAATTTAATCCCTGGCAGGTACAGTTCCAGTTTCTGGAGCATTTTAACTATGGCATATGTACGCTTAAAGGTTATAAGCTTTTAGATAAATATAAAAATATAAGTGAATGATAAAAGCTGCTGACATAAGGTTGTCAAAACGCAGATACATCTTTACCAAACAATAAACACAGTAATACCTATTACAATACATAACAATGAGAAATACAGTTTTTATAATGGCCCTGTTTTGTACCGTAGCGGTAACCAGCTACGCACAGCAGGCTCCCCCGCGCGATAGCGTTTATAACTTTAGCATACAGGATTGTGTGAATTATGCCTATCAGCACCAGGATTCGGTTGTTAACGCGGGCTTAGATGTTAAGAGCGCTGAATACAAAGTTAAAGAAACCATTGGCCAAGGCTTACCACAAGTAAATGGCTCAGTTTCTTTTCAGGATTACATACAACCACCAGCAACCGTTGGGCCTAGTTTTGCAGGGTTATTGACCGGCGGCACAACAGATGCCAATGCACCATTAACTAAATATCCATTTGGTGCAGTAAAATACAATAACACATTATCAGTGCAAGCAACGCAGCTATTGTTTAGTGGTACTTTTATAGTAGGCCTGCAAGCTGTAAAAACATTTAAGGAATTATACCAACGCAGTTTGGTCCGTACAAAAATAGAAACCAATGTTAATGTAACAAAAGCTTATTACCAGGTACTGGTAAGCAATGAACAAATCAAGCTTTTGGATGCAAACATTGCTCAACTAAAACAGCAATTAGACCAAACTACACAACAAAATAAACAAGGTTTTGTAGAAGCTATCGATGTCGACCGTTTATCGGTTCAATATAATAACCTGGTTACCAGTCGCGAAAATACCGTTCGCACACTTACCTTAAATTATCAGATGTTAAAATTTCAGATGGGGATGCCTATCTATGATCAACTTACATTAAAGGATAAGCTGGAAGATGTTAATATGGATCAGCAAATAGCGGAAAATTCCCTTGACACATCTTTTTATCATAAACGTATTGAATACAGTTTGCTGGAAACTAACATAAAACTTAACCAGCTTAATGTGAAAAGTAAAAAGGCTGAATATTTGCCAACATTTACCGCATCAGGAAGTTATGGCGGGACATTTCAGGAAAACCAGTTTAGGTATTTATATGATCACATCTACCCAAGTAGTTACGTAGGAGTGAATTTAAACATTCCTATTTTCAGCGGCGGGCAACGTAACAACCAATTGAAACAATTAAAAATTTCTGTCCAAAAGGCTGAAAATAACCTAAATGATGCTAAAAATGCTTTTAGTTTGCAGGCGAGCAGCGCTAATGTTACATATTATAATAGCACACAATCGTTAATTACCCAGAAGCGCAGCAGGGAGTTGGCACATGAGATTTTAAAAGTAGCTCAAATTAAATATCAGCAAGGGGTAGGTTCAAGCATTGAGGTTACTCAAGCTGAAACTGGTTTGGAAAGTGCAGACAATCAATATATAGAGGCACTATATAATGTGCTAATTAGCAAAGTTGATCTTGACAAAGCATACGGTAGAATTCAATAACACTAAATCCACAATATTAAAAAGAGACAATGAAAAAA
>JAMFSA010000237.1 GCA_026225055.1 Mucilaginibacter xinganensis
GGTAAACTGCGTTATCTAAACGGGCTTCTAAAAACTTTAATAAGTTTTCACCAGTGATGCCTTCTTTTGAAGAAGCGCGGTGAAACAAGTTTTCGAATTGTTTTTCTAATACACCGTAAGTGTATTTTACTTTTTGTTTTTCCATCAGCTGAGTTGAATACTCAGATTGCTTTCCTCTTCTTTTAGAAGCGCCATGCATTCCTGGTGGATAATTTTTTCTTTCTAACGCTTTATCCGGACCGAAGATCGGCTCACGGAAACGACGTGCAATTTTTGATTTTGGACCTGTATATCTAGCCATTTTTGTGTTGTTTTAAAGTATCAAACAGCCTGTAGCTGATGAATCTTAGCTTTAAAAATATGTTAATTAAACTCTTCTTCTTTTTGAAGGACGGCAACCGTTGTGCGGAAGCGGTGTAATGTCCTTTATAGTGGTTACTTCAATACCTGCAGTTTGCAAAGTACGGATAGCTGATTCACGACCAGCGCCCGGGCCTTTTACAAATACTTCAACCTTACGTAAACCTAAGTCATAAGCAACTTTACCGCAATCGGAAGCAGCTTGACCAGCAGCATAAGGGGTATTCTTTTTTGAACCTTTGAAACCCATTTTACCAGCTGACGACCATGAAATAGCCTGGCCGGTTTTGTTGGTTAGGGTGATGATGATATTGTTAAAAGTAGCATTGATATGTGCTTCGCCGATAGGCTCAACTATAACTATGCGTTTTTTGGTAACTTTTTTGCTCTTAGCCATTTTTTTAATTATTGAGTTATCAGATTATTAGGTTAACGATTTAACCCGGACCTGCTAACTATTTATTTATAATATATATTCCAAATGATCTAAGAGCATATACCGCCCTGTTGATCATCCATCAATTACTATTTAGTAGCTTTCTTTTTGTTAGCAACTGTTTTACGTTTTCCTTTACGGGTACGTGAATTGTTTTTAGTACGCTGACCACGTAACGGTAAACCTTTACGGTGACGTGTACCACGGTAACAACCTATATCCATTAAACGTTTGATGTTAAGTTGAACTTCAGAGCGCAATGAGCCTTCAACCTTGATCTGATCGTTAATGATACCACGAATGATAGCTAACTGATCGTCATTCCAATCCTGCACTTTAGTATCATAACTAATACCTGCCTGATTTAAAATTCCCTGAGCTGTTGAACGGCCGATTCCGTAGATATAGGTTAACCCTATCTCTCCTCTTTTATTTTTTGGTAAATCAATACCTGATATCCTTGCCATATTTTTTGTTTGTGTTTTTACGTAATAATCGAACGGCGGGCCACCGTTGTACGATTATTACAATTTTTTTAATTATCCCTGACGTTGTTTATACTTTGGGTTCTTTTTGTTTATAACATAAAGTTTCCCGTTGCGGCGAATGATCTTACAATCAACACTGCGTTTTTTAATGGATGCTCTAACTTTCATCTCTTTTGATTATTTATATCTATAGGTTATTCTACCTTTTGTTAAATCATACGGGCTCATCTCTAATTTTACTCTGTCACCAGGTAAAATTTTGATATAGTGCATCCGCATTTTGCCGGAAATATGCGCGATAATCTCGTGGCCATTCTCTAGTTCAACCCTGAACATTGCATTTGATAATGCTTCCCGAATTGTTCCGTCCTGTTCAATCGAAGATTGTTTAGCCATATTTTACTGATTATTACTTAATTATCCGCCCTAAAACCGGGATGCAAAATTAATAATTTTTTTTTAATTTTTATTTATTTCTTTTAAAACATTATCAA
>JAMFSA010000238.1 GCA_026225055.1 Mucilaginibacter xinganensis
ACCTTTTTTATTTTCTGCCAATTTCATTTATTCCTTTGCGTAATTTGAATAACAAATTATTAAGTTTATTAAATAGGTTTGATAAAAACCAATTATAATTATGAAGAGATTACAAGTATTGATGTTGCTGCTATTTATAGCATCCCCGTCGCTGTTTGCGCAAACAAAAATGATCGGTAATGAAACCGACGCGCAAAAGAAACAGCGCATGGAGTGGTGGACCGATGCCCGTTTCGGGATGTTTATCCACTTTGGTTTATACTCAGGTGCTGCCCGGCATGAATGGGTTAAGCATAACGAAGCCCTGACCGATGAACAGTACCAAAAGTATTTTGATGAGTTCGATCCGGATCTGTTCGACCCAACAAAGTGGGCCAAAGAAGCAAAAGCGGCGGGTATGAAATATGCCGTGTTAACTACTAAACACCATGAGGGCTTTTGTTTGTTCGATTCTAAATACACCAACTATAAAGCCACCAATACCAAAGCCAAGCGCGATTTGGTGCGCGAATATGTGAATGCTTTCAGGGCACAAGGGTTAAAGGTTGGGTTTTACTATTCACTGCTCGATTGGCACCACCCGGATTATACCATGGATAATGTACATCCATTAACGCAAAAGGATACCAGCAAGGCCAACTATGACCGCTTAAATAAAGGCAGGGATATGGCTAAATACCGCCAGTATATGATAAACCAGGTGACTGAACTGCTAACCAATTACGGTAAGATTGATGTGATATGGCTGGATTGGTCGTGGGGGAAAGAAGATCAGAAAAAAGGTACCGGCAAAGGCGCGAAGGATTGGGGATCTGTTGAATTAGTAAAACTGATCAGGAAATTACAGCCGGGTATCATTGTTAATAATAGGCTCGATCTGGGTGATTATAAAGATGGTGCCGATTTTGAAACACCTGAACAGGTAAGTACTAAAGAACTGGCACCGTACAGGGGCAAAACATGGGAAACCTGCCAGACCTTCTCTGGCTCTTGGGGCTACTACCGTGATGAGAACACCTGGAAAACCCACAGGCAATTGCTTGACCTGCTGATTACATCGGTAAGTAATGGTGGCAATTTGATATTAAATGTTGGCCCAACCGGTCGTGGTGAATTTGATTACAGGGCAACAAGCGCTTTAGATAGCTTAGCTTATTGGATGCACGCCAACAGCAACGCTATTTACAATTGCACCTACGCGCCGGATAGCTATAAAGTGCCGGAAGGTACAAAACTTACCTATAACAAAGCTGCGGGCCGCTTGTATGTGCATTTATATGATTATCCCAAGAATGGTAAACTGATACTGCCGGGTTATTATGGCAAGATAAAGTATGCCCAGTTTTTAAATGATCATTCGGAGTTGTTGTATAAGCAATTCGGGATTGATGATCTGGCAGTTACTTTGCCCGTTAATAAACCTCGTTATGAGATCCCGGTTGTGGAGTTGACGCTGCAGGAGTAGCTACTAAATAATAAGTTGATAGTTCTAATATTACGCACGTCATTGCGAGGTACGAAGCAATCCCTAACTATACAGAGCAAATTTCAAGCTTGATCTACATAGTCGGGGATTGCTTCGTGCCTCACAGCAATGACGCTTTGTTTTTACAATCCATTACCACTTTTTAAATATCACAAACACCGCCAATACTATCAACCCAAAACCTACTAAATGGTTCCAGGCCAGTTTTTCAGTTTTGAAGAATACCGTAGTGAAGATCATAAATACGGTGAGTGTAATAGCTTCCTGGATGGTTTTTAGCTGGACAAGGTTGTACGGCCCACCATCACCTTCGTATCCGGCACGGTTGGCGGGTACTTGGAAAGTATATTCAAAAAAGGCTAGTCCCCAACTGATGAGAATAATGGCAAATAACCCCAGGTTTTTACCCCATGAATAATCTTTGAATTTTAAGTGCCCGTACCAGGCAAAAGTCATGAATGTATTGGATATGAAGAGGAAGAGGATTGTTTTGAGTCCGCGCATAGAAATTTATTTGGTTTATAAACTTGTTATAAGCAAATTTTGTTTGTAGAGATGCCATGAATAAGCACTATAATAAGCACAGTAACTTACTATTCCGATAGTTTTTTAGCGCGCTCACTCTGATATATTTGCCCAAGCTGAGCGTTGGGCTTGGTTAATAAATAAATTTCAGTGCCTTTTTCACGGGCGAGCGGATAATCTATTTCACCGATCTTTTTGTAACTCTGCATAAGCGGTGCAAGCCTTCGGGTTACATTATTATCAGCATCAATATAAATAATGTAATCAGGGTTTAAGCTTGGCGGCGACCACAGCGTAAAGCTGCTATCCAGGCTGTACACATCGGGTAAATTGTATTGCTTTCCATAATGATGCATAGCGCCTGCTTCGCCGTAGTTATCGGCCCAGATAATGGTGTGTTTTTGCTGATCGGGAGTTAGGGAATTATAGGTGTCAGCAACTTTTTTCGCTAGTTCATCCCAACCGAACATGTCAGCATAATCCTGTGTGGTGGCATGTTTTTTCTGATCTTCCCAGGTAACTGTAAATTGCAGAAAAGGAATATGCTTATCTGTAAACCTAAAGAATGCCATAGTTTGATTTAGTGGCAGTATTGGCAACAGCATCGGGAAAAATATAAGGTTAGGCAGTGTAAACAAACAGATGATCGCGGTGCGAAAAGCATAATTTTTTATCCATCGCTCAAAACCAAAACCACCGGCTGCAAACAGCATAGGATAAGCACCAAACATATAATAGACTTTGCCGCTCATCTCCAGCAGGAAAATGAATATAGCTAAATAGGCAAATGCTAAAAACTGATATTTACGAAGCTTAAACGAGAATATTAAAAAGAATAAACCCGTGAGCCAAAGCAATACAGCAATACCATGTACCAATAGCTGCTGACTAATAAAATCGACTGGTTTAATATAATCGAGTTGGGTGGCGCGCAGGGTTGCCATATGATGCACCACCGGTAAATGATGCTGAAATTGCCATATAGCATTAGGTAAAAACAAGAGTAAAGCTACAGCAATAGCTCCTAAAATATGCTTGTTGAATAGTATGCGGCGTTGCTTGGTGATCAAAAGGCCGATGATAAGGGCTACAGTAAAAAAGCCCATAGTATATTTGTTGAGCAAGCCTACACCAATAGCTATCCCCAAAAAATACAGGTACTTAACCGATGAGCTGTTAATATACTTTACCACGAGGTAAACAGCCAATACCCACCAAAACTGATCGAATATGACGGGTTGCAGCAGGTAATCGGATGCGGCAAATGCAGGGGAGAAGATCATGGCCAAACAAGCCAGTGCAACAGCGAATTTTTTGCCGCCCAGTTCAACCGTAATGAGGCCGGTAAACCAAATGATTAACCCGGCGAAAATGGTGCAGAATACACGCGCGGCAAATATAGAACTGCCAAAAAGTATGGTAGATAGTCGGGCTATAACTGCTACAAAAGGAGGGACTTCTTTATATCCCCAGGCTAAATGGTCGCCAAGGGCAAGGTATAAAAGTTCATCACGATGAAACCCAAAATGCGGCATTGCCAACAAGTTCAGCACAACTTTTATTGCAACAAATATCAATATAAAACCAGCGTAGGTAGATCTGCGATTTTGGTACATCGATTTATTTTGGGTCGAATAAAGATAGTGTTTTTGGCTATTAAGGTAAAAGGAAGAAAGCTTAAAGGTGAAAGGTGGAGAAAAAGGTGAAACGCTGAAGGTAAAAAGGCAAAAAGTAATGTAATAAAACCTTTAACCTTTCGCCTTTTAGCTTTCACCTTTTCCAAACTATATTCTCTTTATGTCAGCCCCCAGTGCTATTAGTCTTTCGTCGATGTGCTGGTAGCCGCGCTCAATTTGCTCAATGTTGTAAATGGTTGATTTACCTTGTGCTGATAACGCCGCAATTAACAGTGATACACCCGCGCGAATATCAGGCGAGGTCATGGAGATACCTCGTAGTTTTACCTGGTGATCCAGGCCGATTACTGTTGCACGGTGCGGGTCGCAAAGGATGATCTGTGCGCCCATGTCCAATAGTTTATCTACAAAGAACAGGCGGCTCTCGAACATTTTTTGGTGGATAAGAACTGCACCCTTAGCCTGTATGGCAACAACCAGCACTATGCTCAATAGGTCGGGGGTAAAGCCCGGCCATGGCGAGTCGGCAATAGTCATGATAGAACCATCTATAAAAGTCTCAATCTCGTAATGATCCTGTGCAGGGATATAGATATCATCACCCCTTAATTCGAGTTGAATACCTAAACGACGGAATACATCGGGTATCATACCCAGTTCTTTATATTTTACATCTTTAATGGTGATCTCAGAACCCGTCATGGCAGCAAGGCCAATGAATGAGCCGATCTCAATCATATCAGGCAGCATACGGTGTTCTGTTCCGCTTAATACCTTAACACCTTCAATGGTTAACAGGTTTGAGCCTATACCGCTGATCTTAGCGCCCATGCGGTTAAGCATTTTGCATAGCTGCTGTAAATACGGTTCGCAGGCGGCGTTGTATATGGTGGTTGTACCTTCGGCTAAAACGGCAGCCATCACAATATTGGCTGTACCTGTTACCGAAGCTTCATCCAACAGCATGTAAGTGCCTTTTAGGTTTGAGGCATCTACATTGAAAAAGCCATTTTCCGGGTTATAATCAAAACGGGCACCCAGTTTTTCAAAACCAAGGAAGTGGGTATCCAGCCTGCGACGGCCAATTTTATCGCCACCTGGTTTTGGTATGGATGCCTTGCCGAAGCGGGCCAGCAGCGGACCTACTATCATAATAGAGCCACGCAAGCCACCGCCTTTTGACTTAAATGCATCCGACAGGAAAAAATCCTGATCTATATTTTTTGCTTCAAAGCTATAGGTATCCGGGCCGAGGCGCTCTATAGTAACACCCATATCTCCCAATAGCTCAATAAGTTTATTTACATCCTTAATGTCAGGAATATTGCTGATAGTTACTTTTTCGCTGGTTAATAATACCGCTGAAAGTATCTGTAAAGCTTCGTTTTTTGCACCCTGCGGCGTTATTTCGCCTTTTAAGCGCTTGCCACCAATTATTTCAAAGGCGTTATTCATATAGTTTATTAGTTCACTGGTTTATTAGTTCATGGGTATGTGTAAATGATTATAGCCATTAATATACCTCATTGCAAAGATTAAAATAAATCTGTTACAATGAACCATTAACCACAAACCACTAACAAAAACTTTTGAACAAAGTTCGCTTAATATTTTCTTGCGCCGCCGCCCCCGCTGCCCCCGCCGTTGTTGCGGTTACGGTTATTTTGGTTGTTATTATTACGCGGGTTATTGTTATTGCTGCGGCCACCGCCACTTCCGCCGCCACGGTTGTTTTGGTTGTTACTGCGGCCGCGGTTGTTATTATTGGTATTGATTTGCGGAGCTGCACGGTACTCAACACGGTTAAGGTTGATGTTTTCATCAATCTTTAACTCGCCGCCCGACATAGCCGCCAAATCAGCCAGGATGGTTTCGTCTGTAACGGAATCCTTATTCCATTGCACATAAGCCATTTTCATGAAATTGGCTATCGATTGTATCATGTGCTTCCTGCGCTCAGGCTCCTCAATAGCTTTAGCTTTTTCAATCATCAGCTCAATGGTTTTACCATAATGCTTGTATTTTATGCGCTGGTGCGGGTACCTTAATGGTTTAGGCTTCATGTGTACAGCCTCTGGCGTAGGTTTTGGGTATGGTGAATCTACATCTATCTGGTAATCAGAGATGATATGCAGGTGATCCCAAAGTTTATGCTTAAAGTCGGCAACATCGCGCAGATGAGGGTTTAAAAAGCCCATCAGGTCAATTACTACTTGTGCATAGCGGTTACGTTCTTCCCTGGTTGGCAGCGCTACAATATATTTAACCATATTTTGTACGTTGCGGCCGTATTCCGACAGGATAAGTTTATTCCTGGTTGAGTTATAATCAAAAATAGCAGGCGTGTTTTCTTGAGCCATGTTAATTGTTAGTTTTTATGAAGATTTTAAATTAGCCAGGCAGCGTTCCCGGAAAACGGGATTGGCGGCTAAAATTGAATTATTATTTAACGAAGAAGTACAAATGTAACGTATTGAAATTAGAAAACAAATTTTAAGTGGTTGGCGGTTAGCGATTGGTGATTAGTTGGTTACGCGAATTGTTGTTTTGAAACACATTGCGTTAAGGATTGGAAGGGTTTAGCCACGGAGGGTAGGGTAAGTGTGCAGCAACGTGGCCGGAGCGACAGCGCAGCCCTGAAAAGCCTGACCCGGAGGGGAACGCCCTAATTGTCTGAACCCGAATTTTATGAATTAACGAATTATCAGAATTCTGTTCATTCTAAAAATTCAAGAGATTCGGGTTCAGACAATTAGGGCGTTGCCTCCGGCCCGTGCTATTCGCTCATACTGCACAGGCATTAAGCGCGGCCTGCACTGAGGCTCTCGAAGTGGGCCGGTATCCGCTCCTATCACTAACGCGAGTTTCGCGTATGGCTATTCTACCCCCTCCGTCTCCTTCGTCGACACCTCTCCCTAAGCTTAGGGGAAGCCGGGTGGGGGAGAACGAATTATTACAAAAGGATTAAAATAAATAGCGTATCCAAACATATCTCTTCATCTTAATTCCTTAAATTGCCGTATAGTTAAAAGAAAAGACCTTGGCTGATAAACTGATTATTACCCGAATTGATATTTACAGGTTTAGTATCCCGATGGTGCCGTTTACTATTGCTACAGGTACTATGGATCATGCGCAGAATGTATTTATACGCGTGCATACCGATGCGGGATTTTATGGAGTAGGCGAGTGCTCGGCTTTCCCGATGATTGTTGGCGAAACACAGGATACCTGCTTAATTATGGCGCGTGAGTTTGCCAAACTATGGAAAGGGAAGGATGCCTTGCATATTGAGGACCGCCTGCAGCAACTGCATGATTTTACTGCGGGTAATACCACTATTAAAAGCGCTTTCGATATGGCGCTGTATGACCTGGCTGCTAAACATGATGGCTTGCCGCTCTATAAGTTTTTGGGTGGTAAAAAGCGTGTTGTGGAAACGGATATAACTATAGGCATTGCCAATCCCGAGTTGATGGCGAAAAAGGCAGTGGAGTTTAAGGACTCGGGGGCGCATATATTAAAGGTAAAGCTGGGCAAGGGTGCCAGCGAAGATATTCAACGTGTAAAACAGATACGCAAGGCGGTTGGGCGCGATATGAAGATCCGTATTGATGCCAACCAGGGTTGGAGCTTTGATGCCGCTGTATTTGCCTTGCAAAGTATTGGCGATTACGATATAGAGTTTTGTGAACAGCCTATGCGCACCTGGTACGATGACCGCCTGCCTGAACTGATGCAGTTATCACCGGTGAAAATTATGGGCGATGAAAGTGTTTATAATCATCATGATGCCCGTAAACAGATCAATAGCCGGTCGTGCGATTATATAAATATAAAGTTTGCAAAATCAGGCGGAATATTTGAAGCTACTCAGATTCATGATGTAGCTGCAGAAAAGGGAATCCCATGTATGATGGGTGGCATGCTGGAAAGCCGGATCGCTCTGAGCGCCAAACTGCATTTTGTATATGCCAGCCCTAATATTAAGTTTTATGATATGGATACCTGTATGCTGGGCCATAAGATTGACCCATGCGTTGGCGGAATAACCTATGATGGTTATTTGTTGAATATTAACGATACCGTTGGTATTGGCGCTGATGCTGATGATGGGTTTTTGAAGGGGTGCGAACTTTTTGTTATTTAGTTATTAGTCATTTCGCTGCCCTGTTATTGGTGGACAAATTCATAACCGCGCGTCATTGCGAGGAACGAAGCAATCTCTATACTGTGTAGAGCGAATGTGCATGATGGTAATCTTATCGCTTCGAATCGCTTGTCGCTAAGACGTCACATTTTGTCTTGATACAAAAAGTAACCAAAAAAATCAAGTCAGTAGAAATGCTTCTTTGCCGCACTTGGCCATTGCCCCGCAAATCAGGCAAAACCTGGGCTGCTATATTTTTACCCAGTGCTTTGCCGCTCATGCCCACCGCTTCTGTAAAAATCTGCTATGCCCTGCCACACACAAGGCCACCATTGTTTTGTCTGCTTTCGTCCGAAGCTGTTCTACTGACGGGGAAGAGAGCTTTATCAAGAACAAAAGGACGAATGATCAATCATTCGTCCTTTGATTTTACCTTTTCATTTAGCGTATTAACAGCCATTCATCAAAATGGTAAAAAACTAAGGGTTATATGTTTTGATAAATCATCATTGCCCCAATTATTATAAACCCAATGCCACTGAACAGTATACCAATTTTAAATCCATATGCATCTTTTTGGCCATTAGCAAATTTCTTAGCCTGTGGTATAGAAATATATAATCCTAAACTTAGGATTATAAGCCCCAATATTATATACATAGGCATAAGTAATTTTTATTATTCTGTGCTTAATTCCGCAAAGTATTTGTGGAACAACGGGATAGTCTCAATACCCTTATAATAATTATAGATATCGTATTTCTCGTTCGGCGAGTGCAATGCATCGCTATCTAAGCCAAAGCCCATTAATACGGTTTTGATGCCTAACTCGGCTTCAAATAGCGACACAATTGGGATACTACCGCCGCCACGGGTTGGAATAGGCTCTTTGCCAAATGATTCTGCAATGGCTTTTTGCGCTGCTTTGTAGGCAATGCTATCGGTAGGGGTAACTACCGGCTCGCCGCCGTGATGTGGGGTTACTTTTACTTTTACTGATGCTGGTGCAATTTTCTCGAAATGCTCGGTAAACAGTTTTGTTATCTCTTCGGATGTTTGATGCGGCACCAAACGCATAGAGATTTTTGCATTAGCTTTTGATGGCAATACTGTTTTTGCTCCTTCGCCAATATAACCGCCCCAAATGCCGTTTACCTCAAGAGTAGGGCGGGTGCCGGTACGCTCGAAAGTGGTGTAGCCTTTTTCGCCCCAAAGCTCGGCTACGTCAAGGTCTTTTTTGTATTCTTCTTCATCGTATGGTGCAGCATTAAGTTCCTTACGTTCCTGCGGGGTTAAATCTGTAACCTTATCATAAAAACCTGGGATCGTAATATGGTTATTCTCATCGTGCAACGATGCTATCATTTTAGCCAGTATAGTTGCAGGGTTTGCTACGGCGCCGCCGTAAACACCAGAGTGCAGGTCACGGTTAGGGCCGGTTACTTCAACTTCAAGGTATGATAAGCCACGCAAGCCGGTTTCCAATGATGGATGTTCCATGCTGATCATCGAAGTATCAGATATTAATACCACATCGGCTTTTAAGCGTGATTTGTTTTGCGCCACAAATATGCCCAGATTGTTTGAGCCAACTTCTTCTTCGCCCTCAATCATAAATTTAATGTTGCAGGGCAATGTATCGGTCTGCATCATTAGCTCAAAGGCTTTTACGTGCATATAAAACTGACCTTTATCATCACAAGCGCCACGTGCATATATTTTACCATTGCGTATGGTAGGCTCAAATGGCGGGGTTAACCATAGTTCCAGCGGGTCGGCTGGTTGTACATCGTAATGACCATAAACCAGCACGGTAGGTTTTGACGAATCTATCATCTTCTCACCATAAACAATCGGATATCCTGCTGTTTGGCAAACTTCCACCTTTTCGGCACCGGCTGCGCGCAGCTTTTCGGCTACATATTCGGCGGTTTTTAATACCTCCGGTTTATATTTAGGGTCAGCGCTTACTGATGGAAAGCGCAGCAGGTCGAATAGCTCATCTAACAAACGTTGTTTGTTGTCTTCTACATACTGTTTTATGGTCTGCATATATTATTTATTTGCGGCAAATATACCTTTTATAAGCAATATCAATCAGCAGTTGCCAGATCTGATTTTGGCGCATTTATACTTTTTACCGCAAAATCAGATGGTTGAATTCTTAATGTGCTGACATCCTTTTTTTCATCTTTTCTGCTCAAAGCAAATGCAGTTATAACAGATGATAAAATTACTACCGCTATTATGATGATCTTTTTCATGTTTTTGTGTTTAAGATTTTTTCAGTTGTGATGAATTATACTAATTGGAAATCACCAGTACTAAGATCTTTTTTCTCAGAAGCGATCATTTGGAAGTCACCAGTACTCAGGTCTTTTTTCTCAGAAGCAATTAATTTGAAGTCTCCAGTACCAAGGTCTTTCTTCTCAGAAGCGATCATTTGGAAGTCTCCAGTACCAAGGTCTTTTTTCTCAGAAGCGATCAGTTTGAAATCACCAGTACTAAGATCTTTTTTCTCAGAAGCAATCATTTGGAAGTCGCCAGTGCCTAAATCTTTTTTCTCAGAAGCGATCAATTTGAAGTCGCCAGTACCAAGGTCTTTTTTCTCAGAAGCGATCAATTTGAAGTCACCAGTACTAAGATCTTTTTTCTCAGAAGCAATTAATTTGAAGTCTCCAGTACCAAGGTCTTTTTTCTCAGAAGCGATCATTTGGAAATCACCAGTACTAAGGTCTTTTTTCTCAGAAGCGATCATTTGGAAATCACCAGTACCAAGGTCTTTTTTCTCAGAAGCGATCAATTTGGCGTCGCCAGTACCTAAGTCTTTCTTTTCGCTTTTAGCAATGTGTTTAGAAGAAACTTTTTTATGTATAGGAGAAGCAAAAACGTTGTTTGTGTTTACTAAAAGAGTTGAAAACATTAATGCTGATGCTATGATTACTTTTTTCATGATTGTATATTTTATGATTGTGTTTTAAAATTTTGTTTGTTGTTGATTGTTATGTTGTTAGAAATTAATCTCCGCTGGCCAATTCTTTTATAGTTATGAATTGCAAGGGGGATCTTTTCCATTAGAAGGTATTGCTTAATTATTGATGATCATTTGTTAATTAATCAGCGCTGGCCAGGTTCTTTTGTTCGCACATAAATGTTCTAACTAATATAACCGTGGTTGTTTTAATAACCCTTTCCCTGTTACATGATGAAAAGATGCCTGTGGTAAGAATTACTGCGGCTGCGATGATTATTTTTTTCATGATCTATATTTTAAAAGATTGATAAATTGTTAATTGATATAGGGGTAATTAATTAGTCGGCGCTGGCTAAATCTTTTTTCTCGGTTGAGATGGTAACTTTTTGCACCGAAACAATAACCTGGTTATTGTTATTTACTTTTGTTTGTGAGGCTAGTATACCTGTGGTAAAAACCAGCGCTCCTGCGATGATGATGATCTTTTTCATATGTTTTTATTTTTTAGGAATTGGTTACATTTTTAATCGGCACTTGCCAGGTTCTTTAAATTAAAAGAGATAGTAAATTGTTGCATAACAAAGAGAGGTTTTTGCGTATTTTCTATTTTAGTTTGGAACAATAAAGCGCCCATAATGAAAGTTAATATTGCCGCCAGAATTATTTTTTTCATTTTATTTTTATGTTAATACGTTACAACTTTATTATAAATAGTTAGATATTGAGAATCAGTAGTTTTTTCTATTTTTACAATCCTTTTTTACGATAAAACCCAGATAATTGAAATATGAGTTTATTATATACCGTTGGTTAAATAATCTTAAATTAATAAGCAATCAATTTTATCACTGGTAAAAAATTGATTATCAGTTAATTAACAAATCAAAGATACTTATGTTTTGTTGCATTTAAAGAAAGTTTGTAAAAAAAAGCAAACGGCCATATTTTGATTGTTATTATAATAATGTATTTTATTAGTATGTTTTTTTTAACTTTCGTCGCAATTAATCGTTATATTTATTGATGAAGAAATTCTTTCCGGTTTTATTTTTCATGTTTTTTGCGCTCCAGATTTATGCAAATGGCGTGGATGGGGCTATCGGACAGGATACAGATGCTGTTATTCAATTAACAAAGCAGGCTTATGGAGCTCGTTTAACAAACGCGCAGCAAACCATTACTACAGGAAATAAAGCCCTGGAATTAGCTACCAAATTAAATTACAATTTTGGCATTGCCGAAGCTTACAGGGTAAGGGGTATAGGGCAGTATTACATGAATGACCCTGAAGCGGCAATAAATAGTTACATAAACGCGCTAACTTTTTTTAAAAAGGCTAATAATAAAAAAGGAGAGGCCGAAGTGTACAATAACATAGGCAATTTATACCGTGATAACAATTACGGAGCTTCGTTAGAATATTTTCAGAAGGCGATTGAAATCGGGAGCCAAATAGGTGCTAAGGCATTATTAGGCAGGGCTTATTTAAACCTGGGCAACTTGTATTCGCGGGAAAAAAGCTATAACCAGGCACTAAAGTATTATGATCAGAGTGAGGAGATTTTTACTGCTTTGCATGATTCGGTAAATCTTATACAATGCGCCCAAAATAAAGGGGTTGCCTATTTCTCTCTCGACCAGTTGGATAAGGCTGAACAATTGCTGACGAGCGCCAGCAAAAAAGCAAAAGAAAGCGACTTAAATGAAACTGTTGCCAGCATAGACCTTACGCTGGCTTCGTTGTATACAAGAGAAAATAAATTTGATCAGGCCAGTAAGATCGTTGCGGAAGGGCTCGATTATTCGCATATCATAAATGACGATAAACTGGCACGCGATTTTGAGTATACCAGTTACCAGCTGGAATTTAAGCGAGGTAATTACCAACAGGCAGTTCATTATTTACGTGATGTGTATTTGCTGGATAGCGCGCTTCAGAAAACGAGCCTATATGCTCAGATAAACATTTATGAAATAAAACATAAGCAGGAGCAGCAGGAGCAACAAAATATAATAAACGACCAAACCATTAAGTATGAACGCGCTCAATTTTGGGGCGCTATTACAGCGGCATGTTTGTTACTGGTGGTTATTGGTTTGCTGATCAGCAATGTAAAGCGGAAGGCAAAAACCAATGCCCAGCTTACCGATCTTAACGAGGAGGTGTCAAGGCAAAAAGATAACCTTGATAGAGTTAATCATCACCTGGAAGAGATAATTGATGAAAGAACCAAGGATCTGCAATTAAAGAATAAAAAGCTTTCGGAATATTCATCCTATTTATCGCACCAGATCCGCGGGCCTATAGCTACCCTTAAAGGCTTAATGAACCTGGAAAAAGAAGGTCTGGTTGATCAGCAAGAGTGTATTACAATGATGGATAAGTGCGTATCAGAAATTGATGAAAAGATCATTGAAATGAGTGATATGATGCACGATCAGGGACGATAGTGAGGGGGGAGTCATTAGTCATTAGTCATTAGTCATTAGTCATTAGTCATTAGTCTGGAATTGGTTTCGACTTTTTTGTTTTGTAGATATTGGATGCTATATATAAATGACCAATGATAATGAAGTGAAATGACTCAATGACAGCGCAACCAAATGCTATAGGGGCCAGTTAGAATGTATCTGAGCCTCAAACAGGCCTAAATACAGGCAATACCACGATATCATATGCAAGATAAGTAATTGACGGTGTTTTTTGTAACCTTCGGTTTCAAATGCAATGGTTTCATTGCCTGCGGTTACAAAATAGGTGATCTCTCCTTGCCTGGGGATAAATTTTGTTTTGAGCGTGTCAATAACCTTTACCTTTAGTTTGGTATTAGGGTCGTGGATGGTCCCATCCTTTAACGCTTGATTGTTTGATATGGATAATAAGTAATTTTGCATCACACAGCTTTTTTACAAACTGTATGATGCAAATCCTACTCCAAACGACTGGCAGAATTTTAGTTTATTATCTTTTTAGGTTTTTAGGCCTTGGTTTTTCTCGCTATTAAACAATATTAATTTACATTTAAATTATTAAATGCACATTTAATATACTACTGTACCGAAAAATAGCGATAACAATACAGTTGTCGTAATTAGTGAACAGGAATTATACTGCTATGGCAGTTTTGTTCCTTAATTCTTCATAAAGTAAAATTACTTTACGTTGTAGGCTGGCAATCTCAGCTTCGCGGTCAATTAATTTCTTTTGGGCAATGCTAAGGTTTGATGGTTCATGTTCAGCTTCAGTAATATCCATTGCTAATAAGTAAACAACACTTACTTCATAAACATTAGCAATTTGCTCCAAGCGTGATAAGTTAATATCAGTTACGCCGGTTTCGATTTTCGAAAATGCAGGTATTGAAATACCTAAGCGGTCAGATACATCTTCCTGGCTCCATCCGTGTTGGTGACGCAGGGTTCTGATGTTCATCCCTACAGACTTGTTCGTTTTCTTTTTCTGAGTGTCGTTCATATAAAACATATAGTTTAAATTAATTGGGGAAAAGGATATCAATTATTAACCAAAGGATATGCCAATATTAATTTAGGCGCAATTACGCATGTTTTACAGGTTTTGTAATATAGCTATCACAAAATGGGGAATTTATTTCCCGAAACGTTACAATAAGTGGGGGATTATTTGCTTACTATACTCAGTTTGGCAAACTTTAAAAGCAATTGTTTTTGCCCTATTTCTTTAAAAAAAATGGTTGCTTTTATATCTGGCTTATTGCCTTCCAGGCTTATAACCTTGCCAAAGCCAAAACGTTCATGTTCAACCTCCATACCTACCTGCAGGTTTGATGTGTCGGACGGTGTAAAGCCAGGCGACGGAACGTGTGCTTTTGCCAGTATAGAAGTTGTTTTAACCACCGCCGGTTTAGGCTTTGAGAATGTATCAGTTTTCCTGCTCCATGCTTCGCGTTCATCATCAAAAAATGAACTGCCGCCTGATGCCGGTTTGGCCGAGAAATCAAGCTCCAGGTATTTAGCATCAATCTCATCCAAAAAACGGCTGGGCTCACAATTTATAAGCGTACCAAACTTAAAGCGCGAGGTAGCATAGCTTAGTGTAAGTTTATTTTCGGCACGGGTGGTGGCTACATAAAATAAGCGGCGCTCTTCTTCAAGATCGCTGCGTGAATTGAGCGACATTTGCGATGGGAAAAGATTTTCCTCGAGGCCAACCACATGTACCTGCGGAAATTCAAGGCCCTTTGAAGAGTGGATGGTCATTAATGAAACAGTATCGGCATCTTTGTTTTTGTCGTTATCGTCATTAGTGAGCAGGGCTATATCCTGCATAAAAATATCCAGGCCCTTTTCTTCAATATCTTCCCGTTCCGAAAATTCTTTTATACCATTCAGTAATTCCTGGATATTCTCGTACCGGTTAAGTCCTTCAATTGATTTATCAGCATACAGATCCTTTAATAAGCCCGAATGCTGAGCAATATGTAATGCTGCCTCGTAAGCTGTAAGCGTTTTGGTGAGCACCTGGAAGCTCTGGATCATAGTGGCAAAATTACCCACCGATGCTGATGTGCGGCCATCCAGATATTGGGATGGGTTTATGATCACTTCAAATGGCGTAATGTTATTTTGGTCGGCGCTTACTATTATGCGGTCAACAGTTGTATCTCCAATACCCCTGCGCGGATAGTTAATAACACGTTTTAATGCTTCCTCATCATTAGGGTTAAAGGTAAGCCTGAAATAGGCTACAAGGTCCTTAATTTCCTTACGCTGATAAAAGGAGAGGCCTCCATATATTTTATACGGCACACCCAGCTTACGCAAAGCTTCTTCCATTGAGCGCGATTGCGCGTTGGTGCGGTACAGGATGGCAAAATCATGCCATTTTAAGCCATGTGTGGTGCGCTGGAACATGATAGCTTCAGCAACCATCTTACCTTCCTCATTATCGCTGAAAGCGCGCATAACCTTAATTTTATCGCCGGCTTCTTTTTCAGAGAAAACATTCTTTTTAAGCTGCTCTTTATTATTGGCGATAATGTTGTTGGCTACATTAACTATATTTTGTGTTGAACGATAATTCTGCTCCAACTTAAATACTTTCAGATCAGGATAATCCTTTTCAAAATTTAAGATATTCTGAATATTTGCCCCGCGGAAAGCGTAAATACTTTGCGCATCATCGCCCACAACACAAATATTCTCGTTTACAGCTGCCAGTTTTTTTACAATCAGGTATTGAGAGAAGTTGGTATCCTGATACTCATCAACCATTAAATACTTAAACTTATGCTGGTATTTGTTGAGTACATCGGGAAAGTTCTTTAACAATTCGTTGGTTTTAAACAGCAGATCGTCAAAATCCATAGCCCCGGCACGATAACACCGTTGTGCATAGGTTTCGTATATTTTACCAAGCTGACCACGGCCCGATGAAAAATCATCAGCCTGGATCTGTTCGTTATTCTGGTATTCATGCCAGCCAACCAAATTGTTTTTAGCTGCCGATATACGGTTGAGTACAAAATTGGCACTATACAGCTTATCATCAAGGCTCATTTCTTTCAAAATGGCGCGTAATACGCTTTTACTGTCGTCGGTATCGTAAATGGTAAAATTGCTTGGATAGCCGAGTTTATCAGCTTCAACCCTGAGTATTTTCGCAAAAACAGAGTGGAAGGTACCCATCCAAATGTTTTTGGCTTCGGGGCCTACCAAATGGGTTATACGCTCACGCATTTCGCGCGCGGCTTTATTGGTAAATGTTAGTACAAGTATATTAAATGAATCAACACCGCTGCGTACCAAATGCGCCACACGATAGGTGATAACACGGGTTTTGCCTGAACCTGCACCCGCAATAATCATTACCGGGCCCTTTAATTGTTGTACAGCTGCCTTTTGTTCGGGGTTTAATCCCTGTAAATAATCCAAACCTTTTCCTCTTTTCTTGTGACTGCGAAATTAAGGTTTTTGTGCCGATATGAGGAATGTAAAAGTAAAATTGAGTGATTGGCAGACTAGTTGATTAGAGATTAGTTAGATACGGATAAGCCAACCGGAAAATGCTTAACGCGTATGTTTTACAGTTTAACTTAATAACCGTATTTTTGCGGGCTTATGAAGATCCCGAAATTTGCCGACCTGATATTATTTGAGAACGACGATATAATTGTAGTGAACAAACCGCCGTTCATAAGCTCGCTTGATGAGCGTGAAGGAGGGGAGATAAATATGCTGCGTTTGGCGAAACAATATTCGGAAGATGCACAGATCTGCCACAGGCTGGATAAAGAAACCTCGGGCGCGCTCATCATCGCCAAAAATCCTGAAGCTTATCGCACAGTATCTATGCAGTTTGAGAGACGGCAGGTAAAAAAGATATATCACGCTGTAATTGAAGGTACACATGTTTTTGAAAACCTTTTCATTGATCTGCCTATACTCAATGTTGGCAAAGGAAATGTTACCATCAGCAGACAGGAAGGTAAAAGAGCTGAAACCTGGTTTCAATCATTAAAATATTTTAAACATTATACTTTGGTGGAGTGCCGGCCGGTTACCGGGCGCATGCACCAGATACGCATACACCTGGCCACCCAGCGGGCATCTATAGCCGGTGATGAAATGTACAAAGGGAAGCCGGTTTTTCTGTCGGCTTTAAAGCGCAAATACCACCTGGGTAAAGACCAGGAAGAGCTGCCGATAATGAAACGTTTCGCGCTGCATGCATTTGAAGTGAGTTTTAAATTAATTAACGGAGAAGAAATTACAGTTCATGCACCGTATCCAAAAGATTTTGAAACATTACTGAAATTGCTGGAAAAGTTTGATTCATAGGGCTTAAATATATCAATTGCGCAACAGTGCTTTAAATAATTATAAGTTCAGTTTAAGTTAAATGAGCGTTAGCTAAATATTATTTCCCGATTTTTTGTTTTTATCATATGCAAATGTAGATTTATATAAAAATCTGCATTAAATGCTAAAGAGGATCGTCCTTTTACTTCTGTTTTCCTGGTACACTCTTCTTGCTGTTGCAATGCCCCCGGCAGGTAGTGCAGATAGTTTGAAATATACATTACGCTTAAATGATCAGTATTTAAAAGAGAAGAAACTGATCACCTACATTAAAACCTATTATAGCTATATACCTATCGATAGTATTAAAAGCGCTAATGCCCGAATGCATGAAATATTCTTAAAAAGCAACCTTGAAGACAGCAGGGCGTTTGAACTTTTTAGCGAAAGCATTTATCAGGACAGATTATCGCATACAAATGAAGCAAAGAATGCTTTGTTTGCAGCTGTTGAACTTGCCGCCAAAAATAATGATCATTATTTATTATACGAGTTTTTAACTCACCTGGCATTTATACAAACGTATGAAGGCAATGCTATTGGAGCCATATCAAGCTTCAGGATGGCCAAAAGAGAAACCATAATACTTAATGATGCCTACTTGCAGGCCGCGGTAAATGTTAATATTTCGGATATATATTACCGATACAATTTTTATAATCAATCATTATATTACCTAAGCCAGGCGTTAACTATAAGTATAAAATATAAAGTGCGCGAACCACGCCTTAAAAATGTAATATATTATAATATATCAGAGAATTATTTCAGGATGGAGCAACTTGACTCACTGAAAGTTTATAATAAAAAGCTTAAAGACTCAAAGGAAAAGTCATACAAATTATATACCTATATAAAACGGACTGATTACTACCTCGATTTGCTGAAGCACAATTATAAAAGCGCTATAGATAATATTTTGATGCTGCAAAAAGATAAGGCATATAAATTTGAAAGCCTTGATTGGCAAAACCTTGCAATTGCCTATTACAATGATAATATGCTGGATTCTGCAAAAAAGATAATTGAAAAAGTGCTGGTTGATAAAGCACAAAATAATCACCCCGAGATAAAGTACAATTTATACGAGCTTTTGGGCGAAATTGCAATAAAACAAGATGACCAGAAGCAGGCTGCCATGAATTTTAATATGGCGCTGCAACAATCAAAAGACAATACGAACAGACTGATACAGGTAGGTGATGTTGCTTTACGTATGAAGCTTGATGATGTAGAAAACACCTATAACCAACACGTTGAAGTATATAAAAGCGAACGCCTTTGGCTGATAATGATAGTAATTGTAGCCTTATTAACAATTGCTTTTATTGCCTTGTTCTACAGAAATATAAAACAAAAAAGGCATTATGAAAAATTGCTGTTTGCAGCCCAAAAAGAGGAAATCTCATTCATCAACTCGCATAATATACGTAAGCATTTGTCAAATATATTAGGGATAATAGATGTAATAAACCACAGCGAGGATAAAGGAAGGGAATATCTGGAGGCAGAAAATTACCTTAATTATTCAGCAAAAAAACTGGATGAGGCGATAAAGAATATTTCGGAGAAATTAGAAGATGGAGATCAGTAATCTAAAAAGAACTGATCCCCATACCATTTATTAAAGCCTTACTTTACCATCATTGTATTATTAGCCCTGTTCATATCCGGTAACGCATTATCCGGATCAACAGTTACGCTTTCAACCTCGGTTGTAGTAGGAATGGTAAAGGTGATAGCCTTTTGCTGCAGCCATGTTTCAACCGGGAGTTTTATGCGTTGTTTAGTGCCATCTTTAAGTTTAACCTCAACAGTAAATGGCATAGCCATTTCGTCTTTATTGGCAACGGTAACGCTGATGCCATTTTTAGGGTCCTTATCTACATATTTAGCATCTATCAAAGCCAGATCAAGCTGTAAGTTGTTGTAGAACCAGCCTTTCCAAAACCATGAAAGATCTTCACCGGCCCCGTTATCCATCGATCTGAAGAAATCATCAGGTTGCGGATGTTTATAGGCCCATTTTTGTGTGTAATTTCTGAAAGCATAATCAAACCTGTCTTTACCTAATATTTGCTCACGCAGTAAAACCAAACCGAAAGCAGTTTTATAATAGGTGATTGGGTGGCGGTATTTCTCACTCACACCGTCTGCAGCGGTCATAATAGTTATCGCATTAGGGTCGGCAATTGTTGGGATGATCTCATCAGCCGGATTACCACCTTTTGGTGCATACTCGCCATCACGCTTTGGGGCATATTCGCCTTTGTTAAATACATCCGATGCGTAGATATCAATGAAAGTATTCAAACCCTCGTCCATCCATGCATAACGGCGCTCATCGGAGCCCACTATCATCGGGAACCAATTATGGCCTATCTCATGAGCAATTAATCCAAACAGGTCGCCTTTTGAAGCTCGTGGGCTATCGAAGGTAATGCCCGGATACTCCATGCCCCCCGCTTCGCCAGCCTCGTTTATGGCAACCGGATAAGGATAAACAAACCATTTTGATGAAAAATATTCTACTGATCCTTTTAAATATTCAGTGGCTCGGCTCCATGCGGTATCACCAACGCTCTCAACCGGGTAAACCGACATCGCCAACGACTTTTTACCTTCGGGCAGGTTCATTCTTGCTGCATCCCATACGTAAGCTTTTGATGCCCCGAAAGCAACATCACGTGAGTTGAACATTTTAAAGTGCCAGGTAAGCGTGCCTGTATGTACCGGGCGTGACGAAGGGTTAGTTACCTCATCGGCAGTACGTATCATTACCGTTTTATCGCTGTTACGGGCCGCTGCAAGCCTGCTTATTTGTTTGGCAGTAAGTACTTCATTTGGATTTAATAATTCGCCTGAGCCCGCTACAATCATGTCCCATGGCACGGTTACAGCATAGTCGAAATCGCCATATTCTAAATAAAATTCACCGCTGCCTAAAAATGGCAGGGTATCCCATCCGTGTGAATCGTCATACACACACATGCGTGGGAACCATTGGGCAATCTCATACATTTTGCCGTTTTTGGTATCGCTATAATCGGTACGGCCACCAAACGCGCTGCTAGGTATGGTGTAATGGTATTTTATTAGCACGCTGATCTTACCGCCGTTCGGGCTAAGCGACACAGGCAGGCGTAACTGCATACGGGTATCGGTAATAATATAATCAGCTTTTAAAGTTTTGCCATTCTGAACAATTTCAACTGATTCAAATTGGTAACCATCAGTATGTTGGTTTGCTTTTGGCGAAGAACCTGTATAAAAGTTAGAGCGGGCATCTTTTTTATAGGTATTCTGATCCAGCTGCAGCCATAAGTATTGCAGAGCATCAGGACTATTGTTAGTGTATGTTAAATTTTCTGAAGCCGTAAGGGTTTTGGTAACCGTATCAATAGCCGCCTTTAACTGGTAATCGGCACGGTTTTGCCAGTATTTTGGCCCCGGCTCGCCATTGGCTGAATGGAATTCGTTGCCTTTATCGGTATAAAAAGTAGTTGAAAATAAGGTTGATGGCTCGTACTTAGATGCGATAGTATCGTTTGTGTTAGGGGCGCGATGCCTGCGCTGCGCCTGCGATGAAATGGTTAAGAAAAGGATAAATCCCAGGCCAATAAATTTCAGTTTCATGAAGAGTTCAGTTAGAGGCAGCAATATACAAAGGATGTTTTAAAATATTTAATCAGTATAAAAAATGATGTATATATTGCCAATGTTGTAAATGCACTGTATATTTCCAATAAAAAAACCTTGCACTTTCCAGTTAATATCTACTTAGGTAAATCAATTATCCCGGTTCATTTTGTTTGCGAAACACTGGCGTACATTATTGGCTACAGATATTATGTATACCTGCGCAAACAGGGCACTGATACCATAAGCGATAATAACCGGCTTATCATATTTATCGGTGCTGCTTTCGGCGCTTTTGTCGGATCGCATTTGGTTGGTGTGCTTGAAAACCCTTTACAGTTATCGCATTTAAATATCATTTATATGATGGGGAATAAAACCATTGTAGGCGGTATGGTAGGCGGTTTGATAGGCGTGGAGCTAACCAAAAAGGTAATAGGCGTTCACGTATCGTCGGGTGATCTGATGGTTTATCCTTTAATACTCGCCATGATAATTGGGCGTACAGGTTGTTTTTTAGCAGGGCTGGATGATGGCACTTACGGCATCCCGTCAAACCTGCCATGGGCAATTAATTTTGGTGATGGTATCCGCAGGCATCCAACAAATCTGTATGAGATATTATTTTGGATAGTGTTATGGATAGGGTTAAAAATTATGGAAAAGCATCATCAGTTTACTGATGGATCAAAATTTAAAATCTTCCTTTCAAGCTACCTGGTGTTCCGTATTATGGATGAATTTATTAAGCCTGATTATTTTTTCAGTTTTGGGCTATCGGTAATTCAATTGGTTTGTTTAGCGGGTATTTTGTATTATTATAAAGTTTTTCTTTATCCATCAAAACTGATAAAAACCTATGCCTGAACGCCCATATATTTATTATGATTTTACCTTAAGCATTTGCTCAACTTGTTTACGGCGGGTTGATGCCAAGATAGTTTTTGAGGATGAGAAAGTGTACATGCTCAAAAACTGCAGGCAGCATGGTTTTGAAAAAGTATTAATTGCTACCGATATCACTTATTATAAAAACTGCCGCAATTATGCTAAACGCAGTGAAATGCCGCTTAAGTTTAATGCTAAAACCCATTACGGCTGCCCATACGATTGTGGCTTATGCCAGGATCATGAACAGCACTCATGTTTAACCGTTGTTGAAGTTACGGATAGGTGCAATTTAAGCTGCCCAACCTGCTATGCCATGTCATCGCCAAGCTACGGCAGGCACCGCACTTTGGCAGAGATTGAACAGATGCTGGATGTAATAGTTGAAAATGAAGGCCAACCTGATGTAGTGCAGATAAGCGGTGGCGAACCAACGGTGCATCCGCAGTTTTTTGAGATACTGGATATTGCCAAAACAAAGCCCATAAAACACTTAATGCTGAATACCAATGGTATAAGAATTGCAAAAGATGAAAGCTTTGTAAAACGGTTGGCTGCATATGCCCCTGATTTTGAGATCTACCTGCAGTTTGATTCATTTAAGAAAGAAGCGTTAGAGCAGTTACGGGGTGAAGATTTGCGTGAGGTTAGGATAAAGGCTATTGAACACCTGAATAAATATAACCTTTCAACAACGTTGGTGGTAACCTTACAAAAAGGATTAAATACCGATGAGATAGGTAAAATTATTGAATATGCCTTAAAGCAGCCATGTGTTAGAGGAGTAACCTTTCAGCCAACGCAGCAGGCCGGTCGGTTAGATAATTTCGATCCTAAAAATGATAGGTATACATTAACAGAAGTAAGATCGGCGATATTAGAGCAAACAAATATTTTTAATGAAAATGACCTGATACCGGTGCCCTGTAACCCCGACGCGCTGGTGATGGGTTATGCTTTAAAACTTGGTGAGCAGGTGTTTCCGTTAACACGAATGATAAATCCGGATGATTTGCTGGATAACTCTAAAAATACCATAGTTTACGAGCAGGATGAGCAGTTAAAATCGCACTTGCTGAATATGTTCAGCACCGGTAATTCTGTTGACAAGGCGAAAGAGCATTTAGCATCAATTATGTGTTGCTTACCTGAAATGGATGCCCCAGGTTTAAGTTACGACAATTTGTTCAGGATAATTATTATGCAGTTTATTGACGCGCAAAATTTTGATGTGCGTGCAATAAAAAAATCATGTGTGCATATAGTAAATAAAGATATGCAGATCATTCCATTTGAAACCATGAACATATTTTACCGGGATGATAAAAAAGAGTATCTTGATCAATTGAGAAGTGAAATATTTGTATAAGCTTAGTTAAGTAAAAAATATGACAGACAAACAAAAGGCAAATAAAAATATGACTATTGTAGCTATTAATATGGCACTATTAATTGCCTATACATTACTCATACGAATTTATGGAGGCGGCGGTGAAGGTGTTATTTTTTTAGCATTTATAATAGCTATGCATTTTGCACTTTGCTTATTGCTTGCTATAATCCCTAACTTAGGTAAAGGGTTTTTACTGAGCGCACTTGCTGTATTGCTAATAGGTTTTTCAACTTGTTACGTGGCTTATACAATCCATTAACCCAACGCCTCAGCCAACACCCCTTCTTTTAACGAATAGGAAGTCATCAGCACATCGTTTATCCCCAGCTTAGCCATTATAAAGCGAGTGATAAGGGATGCTACTACGATCATATCCACACGGATAGGGATGATGCCTTTGGTGTTTTCCCTATCGAAGTGGGTTGATTCTATGAGCCAGTCGGTGATGTTTAAAAACTCGGTGGTATCAAAGTGGTATTCGCGTGTTTTCTTCAGGTCGAACTCATTTCCTTTTTTTATTTCTATCACTTCGGCAAAAGTTTCAAAAGCCCCTGATGAACCTATGATGTTTTCTATGTCCACATTGGCTACGGCTTCAAATAAAGGAGTCAATGTTTGTTCGAGATAGGTGTTTAAGTCATGTATGGATGATGCAGGGATGGGGTCTTTTTTATGAAACGTATCCATTAACCGCGCCGCGCCTATCTCAAAGCTTTGCTTCCATTTGATGCCTTCATTATTGCTCAAAACAAATTCAACACTGCCGCCACCAATATCCAGTATCAGGGAGTTTTGTTGGGTTAAGCAATTGCCGGTTTTAACGCCTTCGTAAATATATTTGGCTTCCTGCTCGCCATTCACAGTTTCAATGGCGATGCCTGTTTTGGCCCGCACCTCTGCAATAAAATCCTTGCCATTTGAGGTTGTACGCAAAGCCGATGTAGCGATAGCTTTTACACGCCCGGCACCGTATTCGGTAATATGCTGATGGAACTTCACCATGGTATCAATACCACGCTGATAGGCCGCAGGCTGTATGATACCACTATTGATACCGCCTTCGCCCAGGCGAACGGGTACGGTAATATGGAAGAGCTCTTCGGGATTTGCCGCAGTGCCGCGGGCAATTAGTAAATGAAAGGTGTTTGTACCCAGATCCATTACCGCTACAGTATTGTCATTTGCCGTAGCCGGAGTATTATTATTGCCCATAAATGCCTAAACTCAAATATGCGGAAAATGTTTAGCCCTCTGGCCCCCTAAAGGAAGATTTTTTTTAGCTATCGCCAGCTTACCTGCTACTCTTTATAAAAGAACCATTTAACCAATTCTTTATAACTTGCTTTTTTGCCATACATTAAAATGCCTACCCTGTATATGCGCGAAGCAATATAGGTGGTGAATAAAAAACCGATCACCATCATCAGCATTGATAATGCCATTTGCCAGCCGGGAACGCCAAAAGGCAGGCGTACCATCATAGCTACAGGAGCTGTAAATGGTATAATAGAAAGCCACACCGCCAGCGGGCTGTCAGGTACCTGAAATAAGTAGGATACCGATAAAATATAAGTGAATAGCAGGGGCAGAGTAATAGGGAACATGAACTGCTGTGTCTCCGTTTCACTATCAACAGCTGAACCTACGGCAGCAAACAGGGCGCTGTATAACAGATACCCAGTTATCCAGTAAAACATAAAGAAGCCAACTTCGGCAACAGCATTGGCTCCCAGATTTTTTGCAAAACCCATTACCGGGTTGGCGGGTACAGTAAAGAAATGTCCCGCTATATAACTAACAGATGCTGATAGAATTATCCATAGTATAAACTGTGTGAGCCCAACCATACCCACGCCAATTATTTTACCCAGCATCAGTTGGAACGGTTTTACCGATGATATGATCACCTCAACAATTCGGCTGGTTTTTTCCTCAATAACCCCACGCATTACCTGGGCACCGTAAATGAACAAGGAAATATAAATTAATATAGCCCCAGCTATACCCGCGCCATAGGCCGCGCCAACATTGGCATCTGTATCGCCCGTATCTGTTATTTCGCGGGCACCAACCGTTATATGGCTGGTTTTAGCAGCATTTAGCTTAGCGGTATCTATACCCATTTTTAAAATGCCGTTATTGGTTGCAATGGCATTCATCTGGTTTTCAACCTCGCCGGTAATGGTCAGGCTGGGTTTCTTTTTTGAGAAGACCTGTACGGTATCTGTTTTGTTGATCCGGGCGGGTATCCATAACAAATAGCTGTCCTCGTCCTTTTTAACCTCTGCTTTGGCTTTTGCCAATGGTTCGTGTATGGTCTGGAATTTTAGATTCTCTACATTATGAAACTTATTTGCGTAGTCGCCACGCTCATCAATAACTTTTATAATATGCGCTTTGTTCAGCTCGTCGTTATTCAGGGCTAAAAAAGCGATGATGCCATACATACAAACAATTAAGGTAGGCACCAATAATGTCATTACAATGAATGCTTTTTTCTTTACACGGGTAAGGTACTCTCGCTGTATAATAAGTAATACTTTGTTCATGACGCAATAGGTTTAAGGTTTACCTTTTCAATAAAAATCTCATTCATAGTAGGCACAACTTCCTGTAACCTGTTTATGCTTGTTTTGGGGATGAGGTATTGCAGTACATCATTGGCACTTGCAGCGGTATTGAGTTTTATTTTGATGGTGTAGGTTTCGTCGCCATTTTCAGTTTCATCAACCAGGTTAAATGGTTGCGATCCGTCAAAATTAAGTTTACTACCGTTGTACTCTACCAGGTAAGTTTCATTGCGATAGGAGTTTTTAATGTCCTTAACCTTACCGTCCAATACTTTTTTTGATTTGTTGAGCAGGGCAATAGAATGGCACAATTCCTCAACAGATTCCATGCGGTGAGTGGAGAATAAGATAGTGGCACCCTTACGGTTTAACTCCAGTATTTCGTCTTTTATCAGTTCAGCATTTACAGGGTCGAAGCCGCTGAAAGGTTCATCTAAAATGATGAGATCAGGCTCATGCAATATGGTAGCCACAAACTGGGCCTTTTGCTGCATACCTTTCGATAGTTCCTCTATCTTTTTGTTCCACCACGATTGCATTTCGAGTTTCTCGAACCAGGATTTTAGTCTTTTAGTAGCTTCATCACGGCTTAATCCCTTTAATCGGGCGAGGTAAATCATCTGTTCGCCGATCTCCATCTTTTTGTATAGTCCGCGTTCCTCGGGCATGTAACCAATGCGTTCAATGTGCGATTGGTTGAGCTTTTCACCTGCAAAATATACTTCGCCGGAGTCGGGTGCGGTAATTTGGTTGATGATACGGATAAGCGAAGTTTTACCGGCACCATTTGGCCCCAGCAGACCGAAGATCTGTCCGCTTTCTACTTCTAAACTTACATCGCCTAAGGCAGTGTGCCCGGCGTATTGTTTCACAATATGACGAATGCTCAGCATTGTTCAGTAATTAAGATTTTTGCAGGTTAGATACGGAGGTTTTTAAAATGTTACGAAACTAACTGATAATTAGTCGCCCCATCTTTTTAAAAGCTTTTTTGCTTTATTAATACTGATTTTAATTCTACAATGATAAGTGAATGCATTAATATTTGTAAAGCAAAGCTTGAAACTGCAACAGTTTTGAGCTTTCAAAAGTTTTTCCTTTCATCCCATAATTATATCTTTATAAAATGAACCTTAAGCTGGAAGAAGAATTTAGCAAAGCTGAGCTACTAAAAGATATTGATGCCTTAAAAGCGCAGGTAGATGCACTACGCCCATTACCGCCTGATGTTGAAGGCCGCGTGATGCAAAAGCTTAGGTTGGACTGGAACTATCACTCAAATGCTATTGAAGGCAATAAATTAAATTATGGTGAAACGGTAGCTTTTTTAATGGAGGGGATTACTGCAAAAGGTAAACCATTAAAAGATCACTTAGATATACGGGGGCACAATGAGGCGATAAATTTCCTTTTAGATATTGTTAAAGATGTTAGGCCGGTTTCGGAAGCTGATATTCGTGCCTTACATGCTATGATTTTGGTCGAACCCTATGACTCACCTGCAAAGACTGCAGAAGGCCTTCTAACAACTAAACGTATAAAATTAGGTGAATATAAAACATCCCCCAATCATGTAAAAACTGCAACGGGAGAAATACATTACTATGCCACACCTGAAGAAACACCGGCTAAGATGCAGGAGTTAATGGCATGGTATGCTGAAGCGGTAAATGATAAAGCAATTAATGTAGTAGTTATAGCGGCTTTATTTCATCATAAATTTGTGGCGATACACCCTTTTGATGATGGTAATGGCAGGCTTTCACGAATATTGATGAATTTAATATTGATGCAAAAGGGTTATCCGCCTGTTGTAGTTAAGATAGATAACAGAACAAATTATTATTCATTATTAAGTAGGGCAGATGTTGGGGATAGCTGGCCATTCATTGAATACATTGCTGAGCTTTTGCAAGATTCATTACAACTTTATTTAAAGGCTGCTGATGGTGGGGATATTGATGAAGATGACGATGTAGATAAAGAAATAGCTTTGTTTAAGATGGAAATAATTAACAGTGTGAACGTTGTGCAAAAAAGATCAAACACTATTATTAATAATATCTTCGCATTAGACATACAACCATTAATAATCGAACTTGATAAAAAAATACAACGCTTTTCAGATTTATTTTTTGGCTATAATCACTCTGTTGTTTTCCAATTGAAAGATACACGTTTTCTTAGATATGATTCTATAGATCAGTTTGTAAATACCTCTTCAGGTAAAGATCAAGAAAGTATTCTAACTGAATTACATAATATTGGAGTGATATTTCGTTTTAAAGGTTTTAAAAATTCCGAAAATGATTTTAATTTAGAAATTTGGATAACTATTAAATTTGAAGAATATCATTATAGTTTTTTTGATTTTGAGGGCAACGTGATAAGTAAAAAATTATATCATCAAAGAATGACTTTGGAGGATAAAAATAGAATTTTAAAATCATTAATTAATGATTTTAAAATGGAAGTAAATAAGAAACAAAAAAGCCCGAAACAATAAGTTTCAGGCCTAAATTATCTTTTGTCTTGCCTACTTCCAGACTAAAATCTACTCAAAATATTCCTTCATCCGTTCGAAAAAGCTTTTTTCGTTTTTGCCGGGGTTAGGTTTAAAGTTTGGTGAGCTTTGCAGTTTTTCAAGCAATTCACGTTCTTCACGGCTAAGTGCTTTTGGTGTCCATATATTAATATGCACCAGTTGGTCGCCACGGTGATATGAGTTTACTTCGGGTACGCCTTTACCTTTCAGGCGTAATATTTTACCGCCTTGTGTGCCGGGTTCAATTTTTATTTTGGCTTTACCATCAATGGTTGGCACTTCAACGCTGGTACCTAAAGCGGCATCAACAAAGTTAATGTGCAAGTCATAGATGATATTGTTACCGTCGCGTTTTAAGGTTTCGTGAGGGATCTCTTCAATCAATATGATCAGATCTCCCGGTACACCGCCACGAGGGGCAGCATTACCTTTGCCGCTCATGCTCAGTTGCATGCCTTCGCTTACGCCGGCAGGGATGTTTATAGTAATGGTTTCTTCACCACGTACCAATCCGTCGCCATGGCAAACAGGGCATTTTGAAGTGATTACAGCGCCTTCGCCATTACAGGTAGGGCAGGTGCTGGTAGTTTGCATCTGACCTAATATGGTATTAGTTACCCTGCGCACAGCGCCCTGGCCACCGCAGGTTTTACAGGTTTGTACAGATGATTTATCCTTAGCGCCCGAACCGTCGCAGGTTTTACAAACTATTTGCTTGTTTACTTTTATCTTCTTTTCAGCACCGTTGGCAATTTCTTCAACAGTAAGCCTTACTTTAATACGCAGGTTGCTGCCGCGAGCTACACGACGGCTACCGCCGCTCTGTCTGCCGCCACCGCCGCCAAAGAAACCTTCGAACGGACTACCGCCACCAAAAATATCACCGAACTGGCTAAAAATATCATCCATGTTCATGCCTGCACCGCCATAGCCACCAGCACCACCATTTGGTGATTGCGCGTTAGCAGCGTGACCGAACTGGTTATAACGCTGGCGTTTTTCGGGGTTACTTAAAACCTCGTAAGCCTCAGCCGCTTCCTTAAATTTTTCTTCAGCTTCTTTATCACCTTCGTTTTTATCCGGGTGATATTTGATAGCCATTTTACGATATGCCTTTTTTATTTCATCAGCATCAGCGCCTTTAGCAACACCAAGCACATCGTAATAATCTCTTTTAGCCATAGTTTTATTTCGGATTTCGAAATTTCGATTTCGGATTTATCAATTATAAGTTTTATCAGGGTGGGAATTCTAAATATTCAATTCAAATAAATCCGAAATTGAACATCCGAAATCCCAAATCATTTAGCTTCCTACTATTACTTTAGCAAAACGTGCTACCTTATCGCCCAGGTAATAGCCTTTTTCCATCACGTCTATCACTTTGCCTTTTAAATCATCAGTTGGGGCAGGTACGTTGGTGATAGCTTCGTGAATGTCGGCATCAAATGTTTCACCTAAAGCATCCATAGGTTTTAAACCTTTTTGCGTAAGCGTATTGCTTAATTTGTTGTAGATAAGCTCAATGCCTGTTTTAATGGCAGCAACATCAGTAGCATTATCCATTGAGCGGATAGCGCGTTCAAAATCATCCATTATAGGCAACATGGCAATAATTACATCTTTACCTTCAGTTTTTCTTGCTTCTTCACGTTCCCTTACTGTACGCCTCCTGAAGTTATCAAACTCAGCAAACAAACGCAGGTATTTGTCATTGGCTGCTACTAATTCTTCTTTCAGTTTATCATCAGCAGATGGGCCTTTTGGGGTTGCTTCTGCTTCGGTACCCTGTATATTTTCATCTATTACACCTTCTTCAGGTGTTTCTGTATTTTCTGTGTGTTTCTTCTTAAGCATAGTAATGTTATAAGTAAATAGTGCAAAACAAGTATCCTGCCATTGTTTAAATAACGACAAGCTGTCAGCGTATTACATTAGTTTGGTGTAGTACTGACATACCTCACCTGCATACTGACAGGCAGCGTCAGTTTTTGAATTTTAACTTTTGAATTAACTAAGCTATCTGCACATCTTCCAAAACCTTGCTGTTTTCGCATTTAATGATGCGCGAAGGGAAGGTGCGGATGATATGATAATCGTGCGTGGCAATAATTACCGCGGTGCCTAATTGCTGGCCTATTTGTTTAAGCAGCAATACAATTTCTTCAGAGGTATCAGGGTCGAGGTTGCCGGTTGGCTCATCAGCCAGGATAATTTCAGGATCATTAAGCAAGGCACGGGCAATTACCACACGCTGCTGCTCACCGCCCGAAAGCTCATGTGGCATCTTTTTTAATTTTGAGCGCAGGCCAACTTTTTCCAAAACGTCAAGTGTACGATCGGCTATTAATTTTTTGTCTGTCCAACCGGTAGCGCGCATTACAAAATGCAGGTTTTGTTCAACCGAACGGTCGGTAAGTAATTGAAAATCCTGGAAAACTATACCCAGCTTACGGCGGAGAAAAGGAATTTCCCTGCTCTCCAGTTTATTCAGATCATAGCCGCAGGCAAACCCGCTGCCTGATGATATGCTCAAATCGCCATAAATAACCTTTAGTAAACTGCTCTTGCCTGACCCCGTTTGACCGATGAGCCATACAAAATCATTCTTATCAATATGCAGGTTAACGTTTGATAACACCAGGTGCTTTTGCTGAAAAATATCAACACCGTTTAGCTTTATAATAGAGTTTTCAATCATCTTACAGGTCTAACTTTAATATCTGCCCAAAAGGCAGTTCTTTAACAATATTCATTATGTAGTCGGCCTTATCGGCAAGCCCGGCCTTATCCAGTGATTTTTCGGGCCTGTCGACCCTGAAATAAGCCAGCAGCGTAAATTTATCGTCCCTCAACTGTACGTAATCGGGTATTTTAGCTACGCCTTTAACTTTAATTATATACATTTTGTTTAAGCTGAAAGCTTAAAGCACAAAGCTTAAAGCAATTAGTTGGGGGAATGATAGCTTTAGCCTTTTAGCTTTATGCTTTTTCCTCCCTCTCCAAAGATATTCTTATTTTAAAGATTTGACAAGAAATTCATCGTATCAATACCATCGGCATAATCCCATAATTTGGGTTGCTGGCTTTCGCCAAAACTTACCAATTGGTTGGTTATCTGCAACTGCAACGCGCTAACTACACATTGTATCTTTTCGCTTTCAGTATTTATCAGTTCTTCTACCGATTGTACATCAGTATAGTTATCATAAAATAAAACTGCTAGCGGTGATGTAAACCTCTCATCCTTTTTAAGCAGGAGGAAGCCGTTATCGAAATGATCATCGCGGTTTACAAGATAAATTGACTTATTGTAGTCGTAGTTGTTATTGTATTTATGATGATTGATGATCTGCTCGTAACTCTGTATCGACTCAAAAAAGAAATCGAATTTGTAACCTTCGGGAACAAACACTTTTGATACATTACGACAACCCAATCCATAGTAATCAAAAATATCATGACCGAGTTCATGCAATTGTTCAGATGTTTCGTTGCCTGAGAGTACAGCTATGCTGTTCCTGTTTTTGCGGATGATGTTTGGCACCTTACCGAAATAATAATCAAAATAGCGAGATGTATTATTGCTGCCGGTGGCTATAACCGCGTCGAAATTCTCCAGGCGTTCAATAAAACTGAATTGACTGGCAAAGCTATTATCCAGTTCCACCAGCAGGTTAAGTATGTATTTAATGAGGCGGCTATCCTGCGAAGATGATTTGATAAGCGCGTGGTTGCCTGTTGCCAATACGCACAGCACATCATGAAAGCCAACCAGCGGTATATTACCTGCCAAGATCAGGCCTACTTTTTTGTTACCCTCATTATCAAGATTATACTTATTGAGCCATGTTGTAGTATCGGCTTTATTGAGCATGTCACCTATGGAGGTAACGGCTTTTGCTACGTTATCAGGAGTGAACCATGCGTTGTAATATAGTTCATTATTGATGAGTTCGGTTAGCTGTTCGTCGGGCTTGCTAAGGCGCTCACCTAATGCTGCTAAAGTATCTATTAATGCTATTGCATTGAAATTTGACATATAAATGCTATGTATTTAAACCCTTGAAGTGTTTTTTTGTTATATTTGCGTTCCCTGTTTAATTACGGGTGCAAAGTTAATTGAGAATATAAGATATTTAGAAAAATATGGCGATTATAATCACCGATGAATGCATTAACTGCGGAGCCTGCGAACCAGAGTGCCCCAATAATGCTATTTATGATGCAGGGGCGGCCTGGAGGTTTTCAGATGGTACAGGTTTAAAGGGTGTTATTGATTTTGGCGATGGCGTTACTTTAAATGCAGAAGAAGCACAAGCTGCTTTATCTGACGATATTTATTACATAGTACCTGACAAATGTACCGAGTGTGTTGGTTTTCATGACGAACCACAATGTGCTGCCGTTTGCCCTGTTGACTGCTGCGTAGATGATGAAAATGTACGTGAGACTGAAGAAGAGCTAATAGCTAAAAAAGAATGGCTACACATGAATGAATAATATTTCATTTTTTATAATTTAAGAATTTTATAAAAAAAGGAAGGCTTTATGTCTTCCTTTTTTTATATTGGAATTTAATCAACTTTAAACTTAAATTTTCGTAAAAGCATCTATTTCTTATATATGGAGTACGGTATTTGTAATTTAGCGGTAATACCAATGCGGGCTGCGCCGGATGAACTAAGTGAGATGATATCACAAGTATTATTTGGTGAAGCATTTGAGATTTTAGAATGGGCAGAGAAGTGGGTGCTGATAACTACAACCGCTGATAATTATACAGGCTGGATAGGCCGTTTACAATTTACCATGCTTAGCCACATGGGGTGGCTGCAGCTAAAGCGCGAAAAACCACCGCTAACTTATGGCCCGGTTACACAAGCCTGGAAAAAATCTGATAACACTATTTTGTATTTACCTATAGCCAGTTCACTTGCTTTTTTTGAAGGAAACAGCTGTAAAATAGGTAATGAAAAGTTTGAGATACTTGGGCCAAAAGGTGATATTGAAAATTTTACAAATACGGCAAAATCCTTTTTAAACGCGCCTTATTTATGGGGAGGCCGCACACATTTTGGTATTGACTGCTCGGGCTTTACACAGGCTGTATATAAGCTATATAGTATAAACCTAAAGCGTGATGCCAGTTTACAGGCAGAGCAGGGCGACACTATACTCAGATTGGATGATGCGCATTTAGGCGATCTTGCTTTTTTTAGTAATAAAGAGGGCCGCGTGGTACACGTAGGAATAATGCTGAAAAATGAAAAGATCATCCATGCTTCGGGTAAAGTGAAGATTGATATTATTGATGAGAAGGGAATTTACTCAGAAGAGTTAAAACGCTATACGCACGACTTTCATTCCATTAAACGCCATACCGCATTGCATTGGTAGTTAATCGAACTTAATATCCCAGATAATTATTTTTTTATCATCGCTTACAGAAATCAGCTGATCACCATTCCATACCACTTTATTAATGGATAGGAAATGACTGGCGAATCCTTTTTCACGGCTGATAACCTTGTATAGTTTAAAATCGTCCGATCCCCATAGCTTTATGCTTTTATCCATGCTGGCAGTAGCAAAATAAGGCTGGGTAGGATGGAAGGCGATATTATTTACGGCAAACAGGTGGGCCGGGATATTTTGGATCAGCTCAAATGAGTGGGTATCCCATATTTTAACCTGCGCATCCCTGCTGCCCGAAATAAGGTACTCGCCATTGGGCGCATATTGTAAGGAAAACACCGCCATGCTATGGCCCGCCAACGCTTTTATGGGCGTGTAATCTTCCAGATCATAAATCCTCACCAAATTATCGCGGCAGCCAAAAGCAACTTGTTTTTCATCAGGGGAAATACTAATACAGCGTATGGTATCATCAGAAACCTTAACTGCGTGGATCAATTCAAAAGTGTTGATGTTCCAGATAGAAACTGTACCATCTTCGGATGCGGCGAGCAATTCATTTTTACTCGTTGCGAACTTGATATCGAATATAGGCTTAACGTGATGTTTTAAAAGCTTGATAACTTTCTGTTGGATAAAATCAAACACCACAATATCGCCTGTACGCAAGCCTGCAAACAGGTAGGGGAAACCCGGCGGACAAAGTATAGCATACACAGAAGCAGGCACCGGGAACATCACTTTTATAAAAGCGTTGGTCTTTAAGCTCCATTCTACCACGCCCTTGTCATTACCACCGGTAAATAATATACCCGGTTTTTGTGAAAGTTCGGCAGTAAAAATGGGGTTGCTGTGCCCGGTAAGTTCTGTTGTTTTTTCTACTGAGATCATATTGTGAGTAGGCAGTTGAGAGCAGGCAATTTGCAATTTACTACAAGGTAACTGCAAACTGCCTGCTGCAAACTACTTATGTCTTTGCTCTAAATTTTTAGCGATGGTTTCCAATGTAATGCCTTTTTCGCGCAGTAATACCAGTAAATGGAACACCAGGTCGGATGATTCATTGATCAGGTCGAACTCTGTTTCGGCTAAGGCAGCTATTACGGTTTCAACGCCTTCTTCGCCAACTTTTTGCGCTATTTTGTTTAATCCTTTGTTACGCAGCTTGTTTACATATGATCCTTCTACCGGGTTTTCGTAACGGTCGGCTATGATCTGCTCCAGTTCTAATATAAAGTTCTGGTTGTAGGTCGTTTTAAAGCAGCTGCGGTCGCCGGTGTGGCAGGTTGGGCCATCGGGTTTAACTTTTATCAGGATGGTATCCTTATCGCAGTCGATATCGATACTTTTAACATGCAGAAAGTTATTGCTGGTTTCACCTTTGGTCCACAGCCTGTTTTTTGAGCGGGAAAAAAAGGTTACTATGTTTTCCTTTACGGTTTTATCATAGGCTTCCTGGTTCATATAGCCCAGCATTAACACTTCAAGCGTGTGCTCATCCTGTATAATAACCGGAACCAATCCGTCTGTTTTATTGAAATCTATTTCCATTTTATATATAAATGTCGTCATTGCGAGGAACGAAGCAATCCCAAACTATGCAGATCGGATTTGCAAATCGGGGATTGCTTCGTTCCTCGCAATGACGCGTTGATTAGTCTTTTATTATTCCGCTGTCTGTGTCCACACAGGCAGCTATTCATTTATCAGTTAAGCTGTTTGTGAGGACACAAACAGCGGGAGGGATTGATTTTTCCGTTGTCTGTGCCCTCACAGACAACTATTTCCAATCTTCTCTCGTAATTACATACACAACGCCCGGCTGTTCACCACAATCGCTATCATGACTATATTTTAAGCCGAGTTTTTTAAACACATTTATCGATGCCGTGTTTTCAATCATGGCTGTGCCAATAATTTCATCAAGATTAAGCACTTTAAAGCCATAATCCAAACAAGCTATTGAAGCTTCTGTTGCATAGCCTTTACCCCAGTGGCGTTTAAGCAGGCGATAACCAAGGTCTGAATATTTTTTATCCTCCAGATATTTCAACCCGCACCAGCCTATATAATCGCCGGTTTGTTTATCGAATATATTTAAGCGGCCCTGGTCATATTTTTCATATTGATCGTAATTCCTGATAAAATCAAGAACTTCATCTATATTATCATATGCGCCTGACCCCACATACCTGGTTACATCCGGGTCGCTGTTCAGTTCAAACAGATGAGCAGCATCCTCTTCACTAAACTGCTTTAATATTAACCGTTCTGTTTTCAGTTGAATAGCCATGCGGTGTTATTCAGCAAGTGTTCTTACCTCAATATTATTTTGCCTTAATACTTCTTTCAGGTCGGGAATCAGGATCTCGCCATAGTGAAATACCGATGCTGCTAAAGCTGCGTCGACATTGGTTTTCTTAAATACATCAACAAAATGCTGTACTGAACCCGCACCGCCAGAAGCTATAACCGGGATATGCACCGCATCATTAATGATCTTCAAAAGGCCATTATCAAAACCGGCTTTTGTACCATCATGATCCATCGAAGTCAATAAAATCTCACCCGCGCCGCGACTTTCAGCTTCCAGTATCCAATCCAATGTTTCCTTTTCGGTAGGGATACGTCCGCCGTTTAAATGTACTATGTTTTTATTGCCTGATACACGGGTATCCACAGCTATCACCACAAACTGCACACCAAATGCCTTAGCCAGTTCATCAATCAAAGCCGGGTTGCGCACGGCTGCAGAGTTGATGGAGATCTTATCGGCACCTGCATTTAATAATGCGTCTGCATCGGCAATTTCGTTAATGCCACCGCCTATGGTAAAGGGAATGTTTACCTGTCTTGCAACAGATTTAACCAGCTCAACCATGGTTTTACGGCGCTCATGCGTAGCGGTGATGTCAAGGAATACCAGTTCATCGGCACCCTGTCGGGAGTAGTTCCATGCCAGTTCAACCGGGTCGCCGGCATCACGCAGGTCAACAAAGTTTACGCCTTTTACGGTACGTCCGTCTTTAACGTCGAGACAGGGGATGATTCGCTTACTCAGCATGATTTATTGTATATGAGTTCGTCATTGCGAGGAACGAAGCAATCCCTAACTATGCAGATCGGATTTGCAAATCGGGGATTGCTTCGTTCCTCGCAATGATGCTTTGAATTTTTTGAGTGAGCCTGCGGCTCAATTTATATAGACATCAGCGATTCTAAATTCCAGTTCTTTATTTCATCAATGGTGATATGCCCCTCGTAAATGGCTTTTCCAACTACGCATGATTCTACCTTGATATTGTTCAGTTGTTCAATATCATGCATAGAACTTACACCTCCCGAAGCTATCAGTTTAATGAAGGGCGAATGATCGAGCAGTTTTTCATACAGATCGATACCTGCTCCGCCCAGTTTGCCATCTTTGTTAATATCGGTACATAGGAAACGGAAAAAGCCCAGAGCAAGGCATTTATCAACGTAATCCATCAGCTTAATTGGTGAGCTTTCCATCCAGCCGGAGTATTTAATCACCTCGTCCAGAACATCAATGGCGATAACCACACGGTCGCCATATTTGTCTTTGCCTACTAAGGCCTTGCTCAGGTCCTTTAAAAAGTCGGGGTTGGTGATGGCTTGTGTGCCTACAATAACGCGGTGCACACCGGCATCAAGCAATTCCTTAACTTTTTCAATACTGCGGATACCGCCTCCGTATTGTACCTGCATGTCTGTTTTTTTGATCACATCAAACAGGTATTGTTGGTTAGAGAAATCGTTTTTGGCACCGTTAAGGTCGATAATATGTATGAAATTTGTACCGTGCGACTGGTACCGTTCAATCATTTCTTCTAAAGTAACGTCATATTCAGTTACCTGCTGATAATCACCCTCGCGTAGCCTTACCACTCTTTTATTTAAAATATCAATAGCAGGAATAATATACATGGTCTTATATTTTTGAAAAGTTAGTTAAAAGTGTTTCACCGTATTTGCCGGATTTTTCAGGGTGAAATTGCACCCCGTAGAAATTATCCCGCCAAATTGATGCCGAAAATTTATTGTTGTAATCTGTTGACGATAAAGTATATGCTTCATCATACTCAATAAAGTATGAATGTACAAAGTAAAAGTGTGATCCGCCCGGAATATTTTCAAATAATGGGTTTCCTTTTTCAGGAAAAGTTTGATTCCAGCCAGTATGGGGCACTTTATAATCTGGACTGTCTTTAAAACGCAGGGTTTTTACCGGGAATATGTCCAGTAAAGTTGAATCACCTTCTTCGGAGTAGGAGGTAAGTAATTGCATGCCTACACAAATGCCCAAAACAGGTTTTGTAAGCGATTTTATTTTAGGGATAAGCCCGGTTTGTTCCAATTTGTTCATGGCCGCGCCTGCATGCCCTACGCCGGGGATAATATAACGGTCGTACTGGTCAAAATCTTCTTCTTTAAAGATCATGCCATGGGGAATCCCCAACCGCTCCAATGCAGCAATAAGTGAGAATATGTTTCCGGCGCCGTAGCTTATTATACCAACCATTTTTTTAAAGATTCAAGAATTAAGAGTCAGGAATCAGGAAGCTTCAAATCTTGCCTCCTGATTCTTAACTCTTGATTCTGTTCTACAATACTCCCTTAGTACTTGGTAAAACCATATTATTTACATCGCGCCTTACGGCCATTTTTATGGCTTTGGCAAAGGCTTTAAATATGGCCTCAATTTTATGGTGTTCGTTCTGTCCTTCAGCTTTTATATTCAGGTTGCATTTTGCTGCATCTGAAAACGATTTGAAGAAATGATAGAACATTTCCGTAGGCATTTCGCCTATTTTTTCCCTGTTAAATTCCGCATCCCAAACTATCCAGTTACGGCCACCGAAATCAATGGCTACCTGTGCCAGGCAATCATCCATCGGCAGGCAAAAACCATAGCGTTCAATGCCTCTTTTGTTGCCTAATGCTGTGGCGAAAACTTCACCCAGCGCAATACCTGTATCCTCAATGGTATGGTGCTCATCAATATGCAGATCGCCCTGGGCAATAATTTCCAGGTCGATATTGCCATGCCTTGCAATTTGATCAAGCATATGATCAAAAAAATGCAGGCCAGTGCTCACTTTGGCTTCGCCTTTACCGTCGAGGTTTATTTTTATTTTGATGTCTGTCTCTTTGGTTGCACGATGATTTTCGGCAACGCGTTCACCTAGTTTCAGAAATTCGTAGATCTTTTCCCAATCAGTAGTTTCTAAAGCTACTGTGCTTTGTATTTTGGCGTTCTCATCATCGGTAAACTCTTTACCACCCAGACCCGGATTTTCATTTAGCCAGATAGCTTTAGCGCCCAGGTTATAGCCCAGTAAAACATCATTCTTACGGTCGCCGATAGTGTAAGAGTTTTTCAGATCGTACAGCTCCGTATCAAAATATTGCGTTAACAAACCTGTGCCCGGTTTGCGGGTAGGGGCGTTATCAGCAGGAAATGTACGGTCGATACAGATATTTGAAAACACTACACCTTCATTCTCCAATGTTTTAAGGATGAAGTTTTGTACGGGCCAAAAAGTATCTTCCGGAAATGAGGCTGTGCCCAAGCCATCCTGATTACTTACCATTACCAGTTCAAAATCAAGCTCTTTAGCTATTTTTGGTAGGTATTGCAACGCGCCGGGGTAAAACTCCAGCTTGGCAAATGAATCTATCTGCTCATCAGCGGGTTCTTTTATAATGGTTCCGTCGCGGTCAACGAAAAGTATTCTTTTGGGGTAACTCATTTGTAATTCTGTAATGTTTGCAGTAAAATATCATTTTCCGCAGGCGTACCAACGGTTATACGTAAACAACCCTCACAAAGGTCTACTTTTGAGCGATCGCGTACAATAATGCCTTTGTCTACTAAAAAATTATAGATGCCTTTCGGATCGGTTGTTTTTACTAAGATGAAGTTGGCATCAGATGGGAAGATATCCAGCACAAAATCAAAATCTTTAAGTATTAGTACCAACCTATCGCGTTGCAGCAGGATCTCTTTTATCCAGCTGTTCACCTGGTCAACGTTTTGCAGCGCCTTTAAGGCCAGTTCCTGCGATGCTTCGTTGATGTTGTATGGCGGTTTAACCTTGTTCATTACCTCGATGATCTCTTCGCTGGCAAAGGCCATGCCGATGCGTAAACCGGCCAGTCCCCATGCTTTAGAGAGGGTTTGCAGTACAACAAGGTTGGCATACTCGGTAAGCTCCTGTATAAATGTTTTTTGGCGACTAAAATTGATATAAGCCTCATCAATAACTATTAACCCACTGAAATTGGCCAGTAAGGTTTCAATGTCATCGCGGTTAATAGAGTTGCCTGTTGGGTTATTTGGCGAGCATATGAAGATCATTTTGGTTTGCTCATTAATAGCCTCGGCAATACCTTCCAGATTAAGCTGGTACTCTTCGGTAAGTGGTACTTTGTTAATCTTTATATCATTGATATTGGCCGATACCTCGTACATGCCATAAGTTGGCGGTACCAGTATCACATTATCAACACCCGGATTACAAAAGCTGCGGAACAGTACGTCTATCGCTTCATCGCTGCCATTGCCTAAAAATATATTGCGGGGTGGTACGCCTTTTATATCGCTCAGGCGCTTTTTTACTTTGTATTGCAGTGGATCGGGGTAGCGGTTGTATTGCTGCTCCAGTGGTGAGCCATATGCATTTTCATTGGCATCTAAAAAAATACTCGCCTCACCTTTGTATTCATCGCGTGCTGATGAGTAGGGTACAAGGTTTTTTATATTTTTTCTTATAATTTTATCTATGCTGAACATGGTATTCATTCTTTGATTGTCATTGCGAGCGATAGCGGGTAATCTCGTCGCCTAGATATTGAACGCGACGAGTTTGCTTCGTCGTTCCTCCTCGCAATGACATGTTATTATTATTGCTTTTCTAATCTCACACTTACCGCGTTTTTATGCGCCTGTAAGCCTTCCAGCTCCGCTAAAATTTCAACGGTGCGGCCAATATTTTTAACGCCTTCCGGCGATAGATGCTGGAAAGTGATCTTCTTAACAAACGAATCAACAGAAACACCTGAATATGCCTTTGCAAATGAACTGGTAGGCAGGGTATGATTAGTGCCTGATGCATAGTCGCCGGCACTTTCCGGGGTTAAATTACCCAGGAAAACCGAGCCTGCGTTAATGATCTTGCCTGTTATGTTTTGCCAGTTTTCAGTAGCTAATATTAAGTGCTCGGGGGCATATTCATTACTGAACTGCATAGCCTCATCCAAAGTATTTGTTATTACGATGTAGGAGTTATCAATAGCTTTCCCCGCTATCTCCGCTCGCGGCAATACTGGTAATTGTTTTTTTAATTCTGCAAGGGTTTGCTCTGCAATTTGTGCTGATGTAGTAACCAATATAGACTGACTATCAACACCATGCTCCGCCTGTGCCAGCAGATCAGCTGCTATAAATACCGGGTTAGCTGTTTCATCGGCAATTACCAATACTTCTGACGGACCCGCAGGCATATCAATAGCCGTTGTGGTGGTTGATTGTACTATGGTTTTGGCCTTGGTTACATATTGGTTGCCCGGGCCGAATATTTTATCGGTTTTGGTAATGGTTTTGGTACCATAGGCCATGGCCGCAATTGCCTGCGCACCGCCTGTAAGGTAAACCGTATCAATACCTAACAATAAAGCCACATAAGCAATGAATGGATTTACTTTGCCATCCTTTTGCGGAGGGGTACAAACTACTATCTCGCTGCAACCGGCTATCCTTGCGGGTATCCCAAGCATTAAAAATGTACTTGGTAAAACCGCTGTACCACCGGGGATATATAGTCCTACTTTTTCAATAGCCCTGACTTCGCGCCAGCAGGTTACGCCGGGCATTGTTTCCACCTTGTCCTCAACCTTAAGCTGACTTTGGTGAAACTTGTAAATGTTGTTATAGGCAGTATCTAAAGCTGCTTTTTGCTCGGACGATACGCCTTGTGCAATTTCTGCAAGCTCGCTTTGGGTTAGATAGAGCTTATCCAATACCACTTTCTCAAACTTAAGGGCATAATCATACAATGCTTTATCGCCAAGCAGCTTAACGTTAGCTAAGATTTCCTCAACCGCATCGCGCACATGGTGCGCCGGGTCAACATTACGCTGAACCAGTTTGCTGATGTCTGTTTTGCTTAAGTCGGAGTACTTGTATGTATTCATTTTAGTTGGCAGTTTTTAGTTAGCTGTTTTCAGTTAGTGCCTGCATTAAGCAAACTGCTAACTGAAAACAGCTCACTGCAATCTATAATATTATCTTTTCAATCGGCATTACTACAATGCCTTGCGCGCCGGCTTGTTTTAGCTGGCTTATCCTGTCCCAAAAATCACGTTCAGGGATCACGGTGTGTACTGCAACCCAATCTCCTTCGGCCAATGGTACTACTGATGGGCTTTTAACACCTGGCAGTAAAGCTATAATTGCAGGCAGGTTATCTTTAGGCACATTCAATACCACATATTTAGTTTCCTTAGCGCGCAGTACAGATTGGATACGTTGAACCAGTTCCTTGATCAGCTCTGAATCGCCATTTTTATTGTTGCAGATCAGGATCGCTTCGCTCGACATTACATCTGCAAAAGGAATCAGGCCATTACTTTTTAATGTGCCCCCGGTTGATACCAGATCGCAGATCGCATCGGCTAAACCTAAACCCGGCGAGATCTCAACAGAACCCGATATGGTGCGGATGTCCGACTGTATACCTTGTGCTTTCAAAAACTTACCTAAAATAACAGGGTAGGTAGTGGCAATCGATCTGCCGTTAAGCTGACTTAGTTCCTGTATGGAATTATTGTTTGGCACTGCTATTTTTAATGAGCATTTACCAAAGCCAAGGCGTTGCAGGTAGTTTACATCAACTTCGGTTTCCTCTATTACGTTTTCGCCAACTATACCCAGGTCGGCAATGCCATCCTGAACATATTCGGGGATATCATCATCGCGAAGAAAAAGGATTTCTAACGGGAAATTGGAGACAGGGGAGATAAGCGAGCTCTTATAATTTTCAAAGTTAAGGCCGCAGTTTTTTAGTAGTTCAACGGATTTTTCGTTGAGGCGACCCGATTTCTGGATCGCTATTTTTAGTGTTTTCAAAATTGTTGGTATGAGGGTATTAAACTATAAAATGGAGGTTCGAGTTTCACGAAGAAACAATACATTATCTGGTCGCCATATGGTGGCGATGATGCAGATGAAGATGATGTAAGTTAAAACGTCCCATTTTTTGTTATAGTAAAACGATAGACAAGCTGTTGCAAATATAGCCTTTAATAAAAAGAATGCAAGTAAAAAATAAGCGAGATTTGCTAAAAAACTAATTCTTGTTACTATATGCCGCTATCTTACGGTGTAACTCATTGGGGTTAAATGGCTTGCTGATATAATCATTCATGCCTACGGTAAAGGCCTTGTCCTGTATATCAAGCATCGCCGATGCGGTAAGTGCTAATATCGGTAACTTCTTGTATTTTTCACCTTCCAGTTCCCTTATGGCCGTTGTGGTTTGGTAGCCATCCATTTCGGGCATTTGCAGATCCATCAAAACCATATCGTAGTTGTTGGTTTGTACCAGCTTTAAAGCTATTTCACCATTTTCGGCTATGTCGCATTCTACATCCCATTGTTTCATAAACTCTTTAGCGAGTATAACGTTTATCAGGTTATCCTCTGCAATCAGCAGCTTAGTGCCTTTTAAGCTTTTTAGCGAGTAAAAATCATCGCTGTTTAATATATTGTTAATGCGTTTACTGCTGTTTTTAAAGGCGAGTGAAAATGTAAATACCGACCCTTTACCATATTCGCTTTTTACATAAATATCGCTGCCCTGCAATTGTAATAACCGTTTTGTTATGGTTAAGCCCAGCCCGCTGCCACCAAACTTGCGGGTAGTATCAGAGCTGGCCTGGCTAAAACTATCAAATATGTAATCCAATTTATCGGGCATTATGCCTATGCCAGTGTCAGCTACCTCAAAATCAATAGTGGAGTGTTCACTATCATGCCCGGCTAATGAAGCGGTAATAGTTACCTTACCACTATTGGTAAACTTAACCGCATTGCTTATTAAATTGGTTAATATCTGGCCTAGTCGTACGGGGTCACCTATTAAGGCATTTGGCAGGTCCTGATCTAGCATGAGCTTAATTTTTATATCCTTTTCATTCGCCTTTTGCAATAACGAAAGGCGGATATTCGAGATCAGGTCCTTCACACTAAAATCAACACTTTCAAACTCTATTTTGCCGGCTTCTATCTTGTTAAAATCAAGTATATCGTTTATCAGTACCAACAGGTTTTCGGCAGAGAACTTAAGGAAGTTAAGAAACTCAACCTGTTCTGGCTTAGGGTCCTGATGAATGAGCAGGTGTGTGAAGCCTATAACCGCATTCATTGGCGTACGGATCTCATGGCTCATAACCGACAGGAACTGCGATTTTGCCATAGCGGCTTTTTCGGCTACATCTTTGGCATTGATAAGTTCCAGTTCAAGCAGTTTAGCCTTTTCAATACGTTGTTTAAGGAAGCTGATGATATGTATCAGGTCATCATCAGAATCGTCAGGCTTTAGTTCAGCCGTGGGGTCGAGTGATTTTATGGCTTCTTTTATCTGCGAAATCGAACGTTGTTTTATTTCGTTTTGCTCGCGCAGATTAGCGGTTACCTGCTGGTATTCTTGTTCGCTAATATTAAAAGCATGATCGGCCAGGTTTTTAGCCTTATCAAAATTATTAAAGGAGCTGTTAATGGCATTCAAAAACTGAGCAATGGTTTCATCTTCCAGATAGCTCTCGGGAAGTAGCTTTTTAACCTGTTTGTTTAAAAGGGGGTGATAATCCATTGTGTTGTTTAGCTCAATTTTTCCGAAAATGTGGTAATGGTCATGGTTTGGTTATGCAACTCGCATTGTGAGCCTTTATTAAAAGGAGACAACTCACCATAGGAATAAAAGCCTGTAATAGCAGTTTTATCGCCGAAGATTTCTTTTGCTGCCATCAGCTCTTCGTCAGTCCTGTCGGTTAAAACCAGTTTCCGGCCTACACAGCTTACCAGTATGGCCAGTTCCACTTTATGATTTTCTGTAGCATCTTCGGCAGCGCTTGATGAAGCATTTATGAGTTTTTCAAAATTGGCTTTCATCAATCGTACTTTGCTTCCTACCGGTAAGTCCCCGGCAAAGGTCATGGTCTTTTCATTCTCATCAATACTTAAAATAGTGCGTACCAGGGTATTGTCGGCTCCGCTAAGCTTTAACGAAAGCGGGAACAGCAATGCTGACCCTGGCAGTTCTTTTACATAATCGCCCAGATATTGTTTATACAGATCGAGCGCGTTGCTGCCATCGATCTCAAATAATACGTTCTTGTCGGATTTTGTGATGGTACGCTCGGGGCCAAATTCATCCCAGCCGCCGCATGAGCCGTGGTAAACAGAAAGGCCATCGCCATAAAAACCAATAGCTATTACATTGCCTTGGGATGGGATGGCGTTAATGCTGGTAAACGTGCTGCTAAATCTATCAGCATCGCCCGCCATGCCGCCGGTTACGGGCACATGATTTGGATTATTGGCGTTGAACCCGGCTACCAACTCGCTGCCATTAATAAAAGTGCCATCGGAGATGATGAACACGCATTTTAAGCTGGGTTTATTCAATTGCTGCATTAAATAAGCACCGCTCTCAAAACTGTTACTATGTTTTTTTATGTGGGTGTTTGCACAGGTGATGGTGGCATCTGCTAATTCAATAGCCGTTACTACCACGGTATCGTCATATACATTATCGTCAATTATTTCGCCCGAGGTGGATGAGAAAACAATATTTGCTGCCGGGTAGCTGGCTTTAAGGTGATTATATATTTCAGGATCAATAATTAATGCCGGTGAACCAAATGCAAGTACTAACTGGCATTTTTGAGTATCTAATGCAGGATCTGTAGCATAATCCTTCCATGCTTTATTAATATAATGATGCTGATTGATCCTCATATTTAGTGATAATTAATAGGGGACTATATTATCTTGCTAAATTAAGTAACTATAAGTTATTTTTTGCTAAAATTCTACACTTATTTGTTAATATGGCATATGTAATTTGTTTTATAATTAATAATAACCTGAACGGAACTTATTGAGGCATTAAAGGTTAAGTTTTAATAGCTTTTCCAGGTCTTCGGGTATATCAATGGCGTGGGTTTCCAGTTCGGTTTCTGCAACTTTAATGCGGTAGCCGTTTTCAATCCAGCGGAGCTGTTCCAGGCTTTCAGCTTTTTCTAATGATGATACGGGTAATTTGGTTACCTGCTGCAAAACATCAGCTCTGTAACCATAAATACCTATGTGTTTAAAATAGGTGTAATGGTTAAGCCAATCCTTGTATTCGTGCCCGCGAAGGTAGGGTAGTGGAGTTCGTGAGAAGTAAATAGCCTCCGCTAATTTGTTAATAATAACTTTTGGTGAGTTCGGGTTATTCAGCTCATCAAACGAAGCGACTTTTTTGATAAGTGTTGCCAGCTGCACATCGGCAGAAGAAAAGCAGGCGGCAACTTTTGTTATTTGTTCGGGGTCGATATATGGTTCATCGCCCTGTATGTTAATGATGACATTGTATTGCGGGTGCTGCAGGGCTACTTCGGCACAACGATCGGTACCGCTTTGGTGGTCAGATGCAGTCATTACAGCTACACCACCAAAGTTTAACACGTGGTCGTATATGCGGTCATCATCGGTGGCAACAATAACCTCGGTTAATGAGGCGCATTTTTTAGCCTGCTCGTAAACACGCTGTATCATGCTTTTGCCGGCAATATCAACCAATGGTTTACCCGGAAAACGGGATGAAGCGTAACGTGCTGGTATGATGCCTAAAATGTTCATTTGCTTATTTGGTAGAATGTCATTTCGACGAGGTACGAGGAGAAATCTTCTGCGGAAGCAAAGCGTGAATGCAGGATGAAGAAGATCTCCCACTATCGTTCGAGATGACAATAGTTTTATTTATTTTTTGGTTTAAAATAACCCGTTTATCTCTCGTTCAATCAACTGTACAACGGTAGCCATGTCTTCGGTATTATTGGCGAAATCTATTACGTCTTTATCAATTATCAGCAGTTTGCCGAGGTTATAACCGGTTATCCATTTCTGGTATTTCTCGTTTAGTTTTGATAGGTAGTCTATCCTGATGCCTATCTCATACTCCCTGCCGCGACGCTGTATATTATTTACCAATGTAGGCACCGATGCCTTTAAGTAAACCAACAGATCGGGTGGTTTAATATAGGCGGTCATGTTATCAAATATCGAGCGGTAGTTTTCATAGTCGCGGGTGGTCATTAAACCCATATCATGCAGGTTTTCGGCAAAAATGAAGGCATCCTCATAAATGGTACGGTCCTGAACTATATTACGACCGCTTTTCTGGATATCCATCAGCTGACGATAGCGGCTATTTAAAAAGTAGATCTGCAAATTAAAACTCCAGCGTTTCATGTCGTTGTAAAAATCCTCCAGATAGGGGTTGTTATCAACGGCTTCAAACAAGGGTTCCCAGCCATAGCTTTTGGCTAATAATTCAGCAAGAGTGGTTTTGCCTGCGCCTATGTTACCTACAATAGCAATATGCATATTTTAGTTCAGAGTTAATAGATGATAGAGCATGAGTTAAATAGTTTATTCTGCATAAATACTATTAAATAGAAACAAACTTCCCGACTAATATACATTATGAATAATGAACTATCAACAAAGAATACTATTAAAAACTTCTGAAACCGATAATTTCCCTCACTTCACGAATGGTTCTTGAAGCACTTTCACGGGCCTTCTCAGCACCAAAATGAGCTACTTTTTTAAGATATGCGGCATCATTTGCAATTTCGTTAATGCGGTCACGGATAGGGGCCGTGGCGATGATCATATCTTCTGCCAGCTGCTTTTTCAGATCGCCGTAACGTACCTGGCAAGTATTGTACAGGTTATCAAAATGTTCGTAAGTATCAGGTGTTGATAATACAGCCATCAGGTCGAAAAGGTTTTGAATCTCAACAGGTTTTTCCTGATTTTCAGTAGTGGGGCCGCCATCTGTAACAGCGCGCATTACCTTTTTGCGGATAGCGTCCGGGGTATCTGACAGGAAAATGGCATTGCCTTCACCTTCTGATTTTCCCATTTTTCCTTTGCCATCCAATCCCGGTATTTTTACCAGGCTGCTGCCATAACTGAAAGCGTAGGGCTCGGGGAAATAATCGTGATTATATAACCTGTTAAAGCGGTTACCAAAGGTGCGCGCCATTTCAAGGTGCTGCTCCTGGTCCTTACCCACAGGTACTTTGGTTGCTTTATGGATGATGATATCGGCCGCCATTAATACCGGGTAGGTAAGCAGGCCTGCGTTAACGTTATCGGGGTTGGCGCGCACTTTATCTTTAAAGGATGTAGCGCGTTCAAGCTCACCTAAGTAGGCGTTCATGTTCAGGTACAGATACAGTTCTGATATTTCAGGCACGTGCGACTGTACATATATAGTAGCCTTCTCCGGGTCGATACCGGCTGCTAAATACTCTACTAATACCTGTTTTACATTGTTATGCAGGTTTTCAGGCGTAGGGTGGGTGGTTAATGAGTGCAGGTCGGCAATAAAAAAGTAGCAGTTGTATTCATGCTGCATTTTTATAAAATTCTGTATCGCTCCGTAATAATTTCCAAGGTGTAAGTTCCCGGTTGAACGTATACCACTAACAACAGTTTCCATGGGGCGAAAGTAAGGAATTTTTATATTTTTGGTGTAGATGAAATTGTTAATCAAAAAAATCCATGTATATCTTTACGTTGCCAGCGTAGCTCTATCTTACTTTTTATTGTGGCCTGCATTCTACTTATTTTCCCGTAAACCAAGCGGTTATAAAAATATGAACAGGCTAAGACGGGTATGGGGATTCATCAGCTCTGGCCTGGTTGGTTTTTTCTTTCGCTATGAGTATGAGGAAGCTATAGACTGGAGCAAGACCTATATTATTTGCACAAACCATACCTCTAATCTTGATATCGCGGCTATGTGCCTGATGGTGAAAAACGATTATTGCTTTATCGGCAAGGATATTTTGAAGGATGGACTGGTTACCGGTTTGTTTTTCAGAACGGTTGATATACCTGTTAATCGCGATAGCAAAATGTCATCATACCGTGCTTTTAAGATGGCGGCGGAGAAAATTAAAAACGGCACGAGCGTTATCATCTTCCCCGAAGGGAAAATAAGTGATGATTACCCGCCGGTATTGCATGAGTTTAAAAATGGCCCCTTTAAGCTAGCCATTGATCTGAAAGTACCTATCATTCCGGTATCATCGGCAAATACGTGGAAAATGCTGTGGGATGATGGAACCAAATATGGCACTAAACCGGGCATCTGCAATTTTTATGTGCATAAGCCCATAGATACCACTCACCTTACCCCTGATGATGCAGATGCCTTACGCGAAGAAGTTTATGCTATAATTGAAAAAGGCTTTTACGGTAATAAACTTGTTACAGAAGTGTTGTAATTAGCTAGCGTTAAGGAAATTGCAGTTTCAACCCAAAACCATTTTAATAAAAAGTTTAAAAACCATCATTTTATGCCAAAAAGATGAGGATTTAGTTATTTTTGATGAAAATGAAAACCTCATTAAAAAGACTATATACTTTCTTTTATCGCTTTAATGTAGGAATTATTTACATTTTATTTTGGCCTGTGATGTATTACTTTTCCCTTAAGGAAGAGCGATATCCACTCCTGAATAAAATGCGCAGCGCCTGGGGGTATATCAGCTCATTACTTTCAGGTATCAGGTATCGTTATGAGCTGGAAAAACCTATTGATTGGAGCCGTACCTATATCATTTGCCCTAACCATACCTCGAGCCTTGATATTACCGCTATAAGTATATTGGCTAAAAAAATGAACTACTCATTTATGGGTAAGGATGAATTGTTGAACGGCTTTGTTACAGGCTTGTTCTTCAGGTCGGTTGATCTGCCAGTGAACCGTAAGAGTAAGGTAGAATCGTTCCGGGCGTTTAAAAGGGCTGGGGAGCTTTTACAGAACGGTACAAGTATGGTTATTTTTCCGGAGGGGACTATATCAGGAAACTATCCGCCTAAGGTGGTAGAGTTTAAAAACGGGCCATTTAAGCTGGCAATTGAGATGAAAGTGCCGATAATACCGGTAACAGCATTAGATACCTGGAAAGTTTTGTGGGATGAAGGCATAAAATATGGCAGCAGGCCGGGAGTTTGTCATATATTTGTACATGAGCCTATTGAAACAGCGCATTTAACTATTGATGATATAGATATGCTGCGCGATAAGGTTCATGACATAATGGAGAAAAAATTAGCAGAACAAAAATGATAATTGATAAAGAAACAGTAGAAAAGGTAGCTAACCTGGCCCGACTTGAACTTGCCGAGGATGAAAAAGAGGCGATGATAAAGGATATGAGCAAGATACTGGATTTTATGGCCAAGCTAAACGAGATTGATACATCAGGCGTTGAGCCGTTGGTTTATATGACCAATGAGGTTAATGTTTTACGTGATGATGTGGTTAAGCAAACCATTACAACTGAAGAAGGACTAAAGAACGCGCCTAAGCATAATAACGATTATTTTTTGGTGGCGAAGGTTATTGATAAGTAAGTGTGGGCTTATTGAAATGTCATTCTGAGTTTTAAAATCCGCGGCCTCTGAAGGTGAAATAACAGATTTTTCAATTATGTCATGGGTAACGATAGCGAAGAACCTGTCCGCGTTATATTTCGCTTGCAGAATAGATGCTTCGTTCCTCAGCATGACAAGGGTGAACTAAAAATATAAACTCCTGTAACAATACATCGGGTTCAGCAGTCAAACTAAACAAAAACGCATGGAGCCATTAATTACCATTAAAGATATCGGACGGAAATATGTGATAGGTACTGAAATTATTCATGCCATTAAGTCGGTATCGTTAACGATAAATAAG
>JAMFSA010000239.1 GCA_026225055.1 Mucilaginibacter xinganensis
CAGGATTATTTGTTGGACAAAATTTGATAACTCTAAAAGAAGTTGACTCAACAAATACATTCCTAAAGAATACATTGTCAAATTCCAAGCCATTGCCTGAAGGAACGGTCATTATGGCAGAAAGCCAATATGCGGGCCGTGGGCAACAGCAGAACAAATGGAACAGCGACCCCGGCAAAAACCTGACTTTTAGCCTGCTCCTCAACCCCACTTTTTTGGCAATTGCCAGTCAGTTTGATCTTACAAGGGTAGTTAGCCTGGGCGTGCATGATGGGCTTGCAACTATTTTGGGCGACAAACTAAAAATAAAATGGCCCAACGATGTTTATTATGCCGATGGCAAGCTGGGTGGCATACTGATAGAAAATTTGCTGCAGGGTAGCCAGATAAAACAATCGGTTATTGGCATAGGCTTGAATGTTAACCAGGATGTTTTCCCCGATTGGGTGCCGAATCCGGTTTCCGTTAGGCAAATCTTACAACAAGATTACGATTTACGGGTATTATTATCTGAAATTTGCAGCCATATAGAAGCCTGGTATTTAAAATTAAAGGCAGGCAAGGTTGAGCTTGTAAGGAAAGCCTACCATGACCGACTATACTGGTTAAACCAGCAACACAATTTCCGATCAAACGGTAGTGTTTTTGAAGGGGAGATAATTGCCGTTAAGGATAACGGTGTGTTGTTAATAAAGAGTAATATTGGGGCTGAAATGGAGTTCAGCTTTAAAGAAATTGAATTTTTAAATAGATAATATTGTTCATTGGTTCATTAGCTCATTTGTCCATTGGTGCAATGGCGGGCAAATAAACTAGTTGCACGGTTCGATGCGGTATAATTGCCAACATATAAGACCAATGAACTAATGAACCAGTGAACGAATGAACTAACAAAGTGAACAAATAAACTAAAGTAGATGAAAAAGTTATTGTTTTTAATGGCCGTGTTTATGATAAGCACCGGCGCTTATGCTCAAATTGAATCGCATGTAAAATGGGCGTATGCCGCAAAAAGAATCAGCCCTACTGAAGCGGTTGTTTTTTTAAGAGCCAATATTGATGATGACTGGCACATTTACTCAGCATACCAAAAAGATGGCGGTCCGATAAAAACTTCGTTTACATTCAGCCCATCAAAAGACTATACGTTAGTTGGTAAACTATCTGAACCAACCCCTATCACCAAATTTGAAAAAACCTTTGGTATTGATGTTACTTATTTTGAAAAAACGGTTACTTTTCAGCAAAAAGTAAAGCTTAAATCACCAAATGCAACGGTTGTTAAAGGCCAGCTGGAATACATGACCTGTAATGATAAAAAATGCCTTCCACCAGATGATGTTGATTTCTCTGTCACGATAAGCAAGTAATACTTAACAGAAAATGAAATTGACCATCCCCCGTTTTTTGACCCATTTTTTATTGACCCTTTGCCTGGCATTTGCCGCGCTATCGGTTTTGCCGGTTAACGCCCGTGCTGCCCAGAAAGCAGATACCGCATCATCAAGCGATGTGCAGTTTACCTCCATCCCAACCAAAGCAGATAGTTTAGCTGCTTTTAAAAAGAAACAGGACTCGATAAAAAAAGCTAAACCGGCTGTAAAAGCAATTGCCAAAGAAGCGCCTAAAACGCTTTGGGAAATCTTTTTAATAGGTCTTTTAGGTGGCTTTACAGCAGTAATTTTACCTTGTATATACCCATTGCTGCCATTAACAGTAAGCTTTTTTACCAAGAAAGCAGGTTCAAGAGCTAAGGGGGTGTCACAGTCATTAATATACGGCCTTTCAATCATCGTTATTTATGTAGCGTTGGGGATGGTGATCACCATTCTGTTTGGATCAGATGCATTGAACGAACTGGCTACCAATGGCATATTTAACCTATTCTTCTTTGCGCTGCTGGTGGTATTTGGCATTTCATTTTTGGGTGCATTTGAAATTACCCTGCCAAGCTCATTGGCTAACAAACTGGATGCAAACTCTGACAAAGGGGGCATCAGCGGAATCTTTTTTATGGCAGCCACATTGGTTGTGGTGTCATTCTCCTGTACCGGGCCTATCATTGGTACTTTGCTGGTTGATGCAGCCTCAAAAGGCGACAGGCTTGGCCCCGCAGTAGGTATGCTTGGCTTTTCATTGGCACTGGCATTGCCGTTTACTGCGTTTGCTTTGTTCCCATCAGCTTTAAAATCACTGCCAAAATCGGGTGGCTGGTTAAACAGCGTGAAGGTGATACTGGGCTTTTTAGAATTAGCCTTTGCGTTAAAATTCCTATCGAACGTTGACCTGGCCTACCACTGGAACTGGTTCGATCGTGAGATATTCCTGTCGCTTTGGATAGCTATTGGTTTGCTGATGGGCTTATACCTGTTAGGGAAGATCAAATTTTCGCATGATAGCGATGTGCCGTATTTAACTATCCCGCGTACATTCCTGTCCATCATCGTATTCGCTTTTGTGGTTTACATGATACCGGGTTTATGGGGTGCGCCGCTAAAATCTATCAGCGCGTTTTTGCCGCCGATAGCTACGCAGGATTTCGACTTATCGCAAGTGCCTGGAGGTTCAACGTCAGCAACAAGCGCACCGGCAGGTCCGCAATCATCCATAAAAGTTAAAAAATACGACGGTACTTACGATCGCATAAAAACCCGCGGATTAGATCCATGGTATGATTATGACCAGGCGCTGCAGGTATCAAAAGAATTGCACAAGCCGATCATGATCGACTTTACCGGCTTCAACTGCGTGAATTGCCGTAAAATGGAAGCCAATGTATGGTCGGACCCTCGGGTGTTCAATCACCTGAAAAACGACTTCGTTTTGCTGCAATTGGTTGTTGATGACAAAGCTGAGCTACCTGCCAGCGAGCAATTCGTATCAGATTATAGCGGCAAGAAGATTGTGAGCCTCGGCAACAAATGGAGCGATCTGGAAGCTAAAAGATTTAACTCTAACTCGCAGCCCTATTATGTATTGCTTGACAGCGACGGCAATTTAATGACTGACAAAAGCGGACAAGTCATAAACCCATCCCCTGCTGATTATGACGTTGACAGCTATCTGAAGTTTTTGGAGAGCGGTATAGCGGCTTATAAAAAGTAAAATAATCTATAATTATTTCTTCCTCACCCGCTTGGTGGCTGTTGCGTAACTACAGTGTTATTGTTTTGAGATTATAACACTGTAGTTGCGATAGTGATTAAAACGAGAGCAGCCTTACGAAGCCATTAGCTCATCGTGCTTTTTCAGCCTGCGTTTTTCAACTACTGATGCCACCAATATACCTATTTCATACAATATCAGTAAAGGCACAGTTGCAAGGGTGGTGGTTAGCACATCGGGTGATGGCGATACAATGGCACCAACTATCATGATGATAACTATGGCATAACGCCTGGTCTTACGCATAAAGGTACCGGTAAGTATGCCTATGCTGGCCAGTATGTAAATAACTATCGGCAACTCAAATAATATACCCGTTAACAGGGTTATGGTTGATACTATCGACAGATAAGAGCTGATGTTGAACTGGTTGCGAATAACATCGCTAACCGTATAACCTGCCAAAAAGGCCACCGATTCAGGCACCAGTATATAATAACCGAACAGTATACCTGTAATAAAAAGCAAGGAAGAATATACCACAAAACCGCTGGCGGCTTTACGTTCCTTTTCTAAAAGGGCGGGTTTAATGAAACGCCAGATCTCCCACAAAATATAAGGGATGCCTAATATAACGCCTATCAGTAACGAGGTGTTGATCTGCAAAAGGAATTGCCCGGCCATTTCGGTATTAATGATGGTACCGTTTATATGATCGATACAAAAGCCTGAAAGGTGAAACATCGTACCCAAATAACACATCATCCTGAACGACCAGAATGTTGGGCGAAATGGCGCCATAATAATGGTATTGAACAGGAAATGAAAGTTACAGAAAGCAAGAATACTAAATACAGCCACTGCAATAACCGAGCGGATCAGGTGCCACCTCAGTGCCTCCAAATGGTCGAAGAATGACATTTCAGCCTCAAGGTTATTACCTTTTTCCTTTATCGCTTTTATTATATTTTTTTCCTCGCTCATGGTTGTTTTGAAATCCCTTGTTTATACTGAATGCATTTACGTTTTATTACAGCAACATGGTTTCAATTATTCTGAGTATTCAAACGTTTCCATAAACTTGGTGGTAAAATTGCCTGCGCGGAAATTAGGGTCCTGCAGTAATTTCAAGTGGAATGGGATGGTTGTTTTAACACCTTCAATCACAAATTCGCTCAGGGCACGCTCCATGGTACTTAAAGCTTCATCGCGTGTTTGGGCAACGCAAATCACTTTGGCTATCATTGAATCGTAGTTTGGCGGTATCACATAGCCGGTGTACACATGCGTATCAATACGCACACCGTGGCCACCCGGCGAATGGAAGTTGGTGATCTTACCCGGTGAAGGGCGGAAATTATTGAACGGATCCTCGGCATTGATACGGCATTCGATGGCGTGCATGGTTGGCTCGTAGTTTTTACCAGAGATAGGGATGCCAGCGGCAACCTTTATTTGTTCTTTTATTAAGTCGAAATTAATTACTTCTTCTGTTACGGGGTGCTCCACCTGTATACGGGTGTTCATCTCCATAAAGTAGAAGTTGCGGTCTTTATCAACCAAAAACTCAACGGTACCGGCACCCTCATATTTTACGGCTTTAGCGCCTTTTATGGCAGCTTCACCCATTTTTTTGCGAAGTTTTTCGGTCATGAATGGTGAAGGGGCTTCCTCAACCAATTTTTGGTGACGGCGCTGTATAGAGCAATCACGCTCCGACAGGTGGCAAACTTTACCATACTGATCGCCAACTACCTGAATCTCGATATGGCGCGGATCCTGAACGTATTTCTCCAGGTACATACCATCGTTACCAAAGGCAGCGCCTGATTCTGCACGGGCTGAATCCCAGGCATTCTCAAACTCCTCATCCTTCCACACAATACGCATACCACGGCCACCACCACCGGCAGTTGCTTTAAGTATTACAGGGTAACCAATTTTTTTTGCTATCGCGATACCTTCTTTTACGCCCGACAACAAACCGTCAGAACCAGGTACGATAGGTACGCCGGCCTTTTTCATGGTTTCCTTAGCCGAAGCTTTATCGCCCATTGAATTGATCTGCGCGGCGGTAGCACCAATAAATTTTATACCGTATTCGGCACAAATAGCCGAGAATTTAGCATTTTCAGACAAGAAACCATAGCCAGGATGGATAGCATCGGCATTGGTTAACTCAGCGGCTGAAATGATATTCGGGATATTTAAATAAGAATCTTTACTAGGAGGGGGGCCTATACAAACGGCTTCATCAGCAAAACGCACATGAAGGCTGTCGCGGTCGGCAGTAGAATATACAGCAACCGTTTTAATGCCCATTTCCTTACAGGTACGAATAATACGTAAGGCAATTTCACCACGGTTAGCTATTAATATTTTTTTAAACATGCTCTTTTATTGGTTAAGTGGTTGATTGGGTTAAGTGGTTGATTAAGTTCAACCACTTCGCCCATCAATTCTTATTACGGCTGGCCGGAAGATTAAAACTACTCTCTTAATCAACTATTCAACCAATCAACTTATATAGGTTCTACCAAAAATAATGGCTGATCGTATTCAACTGGCGACGCATTATCAACCAATATTTTTACCACACGGCCTGATACTTCTGATTCGATCTCGTTAAACAATTTCATCGCCTCAATAATGCAAAGCACACTACCGATTGTTATTTCATCGCCAACATTCACCATCATCGGTTTATCCGGGCTGGCTGAACGGTAAAAAGTACCTATCATCGGCGATCTTACAGTAATGTATTTCGATGTATCCTCAGCAGCTGGTGCAGCTTCGGCAGCCGGAGCTGGCGCGTGAGCAGCAGGGGCATACGCAACCTGTTGTTGTGCCGGTAAAACAGTATTTACCACTGTTTGCACCTGGTTGGTTTTGATCGTAATTTTAAAATCGTTTTGCTCTATCGCTACTTCGTTTACTCCTGATTTGGCTACGAAGCGAATAAGGTCCTGTATTTGTTTAATATCCATGCTTGGGGAATGAATTGATTTTGGATAAAGTTACGTATTAATTAATCTGCAAATGTGCGTATATGCAAATGTGCAGATTTTTTAATATTTAAATATTATTGGTTAGTATTTAACAAAACAATTTTTATAATGTTCTATTTTTTAGCGTCGTAGGCCCATTTTAAATAAATAGAGCCCCAGGTAAATCCACCGCCGAAGGCAGCAAATAACAGGTTATCGCCTTTTTTAAATTTGTCTTCCCACTCCCATAAACAAAGCGGGATGGTTGCATTGGTAGTATTACCGTAACGCTCGATATTTATGATCACCTTATCAGCACTAACACCGGTGCGGTTTGCAGTAGCATCAATTATACGCTTGTTGGCCTGGTGTGGTACCAGCCATGCAATATCATCGGCTGTAAGGCTGTTGCGCTCCATTACTTCGGCAGCAACATCGGCCATATTGGTAACCGCGAATTTAAACACGGCCTGGCCTTCCTGGTAAGCATAATGCTCACGTGCGTCAACCGTTTCATGGCTTGCAGGTTTTATAGATCCGCCTGCTTTTTGGTGCAGGTAAGGAATACCGGCGCCATCGCTTTTCATAATAGAGTCGATAACACCGTAACCATCTTCATTAGGCTCCAGCAGGGCACAACCCGCGCCATCGCCAAAAATAATACAGGTAGCACGGTCCTGGTAATCAATCATAGCCGACATTTTGTCCGCGCCAACTACCAAAACTTTGGTGTGTTTACCAGTCTCAATAAACTGCGCGCCTACGGTTAAGCCAAATAAAAAGCCAGAGCAAGCCGCCTGTAAATCGAAACCCCAGGCATTTTTAGCACCAATTTTGTGGCCTAATATGTTTGCCGTAGCCGGGAAAGGCAAATCGGGCGTGGTAGTACAAAAAATAATCAGATCGATCTCTTCGGCACTGATGCCGCGTTTTTTCAGCAAGCCTTCAACAGCAGGAGCTGCCATATCAGAAGTGCCAAGGCCTTCGCCTTTAAGTATTCTACGCTCTTTAATACCTGTACGGCTGGTGATCCACTCGTCATTCGTATCAACCAATGATTCCAGCTCCTTATTGGTTAAAATATACTCAGGTACATAACCATTTACAGCGGTAATAGCGGCATGAATTTTACTCATTTTTATATGTTATTTACTGAAAAGCCTGGGTGATTTGACCAATCAGGCCACTTTCATGAATATCTTTTGATAAAAGGACCATGTTTTTAATAGCCTCGGGCGTTGAAATACCGTGGCCAACCACAACAGGCGCGTTAACACCCAAAATTGGGCTACCACCATATTGCTCGTAATTGAATCTATCGAAAAATTCGTCTTTGATCCCTTTTTTAAGGGCAATTTCGTAGAATGACTCGGAGAGTTTAATAATAATGTTGCCGGTGAAACCATCGGAAACCATTACATCCGCCACATCATCAAAAAGATGGCGACTCTCCACATTACCTACAAAGTTGAATAGGGTTGACGCTTTAAAGAGCGGGAAAGCGGCCTGGCTTAAAATATTACCTTTCTCCTCTTCCTCGCCAATATTTACCAGCGCCACGCGTGGGTTTTCTATTTTATACACATACTCGGCAAGTAACTTACCAAGCATACCGAACTGCAGCAGCATTTCGGGTTTACAATCGGCATTGGCACCAACATCAAGCAAAACACCTACACCACCAGTTACCTGGGGTACAATAGATGTGATGGCCGGGCGCTGTACACCCGGAATAGTTTTTACGCTAAACATTGACCCAACCAGCATAGCCCCGGTGTTGCCAGCCGAGGAGAATGCCTGTATGGCGCCTTCTTTAAGAAGCCTGAAACCGACACTAATACTAGAGTCGGCCTTTTGAACGATTGCTTTTGTAGGATGTTCGCCCATGCCTATAACCTCGGTTGTATGCACAAACTCGAAATTATCGGGGCTATAATTATTTTCCTGAAGTATTTTTACAGCTATATCTTTATCACCAATGAGCACCAGTTTTGGCCCGGATAAGGCTTTATGGGCCAAAATCGCGCCTAAAACGGCCGCTTCGGGGG
>JAMFSA010000240.1 GCA_026225055.1 Mucilaginibacter xinganensis
ATTAAAATCAAAAACATATGTCACAAATAAACGAAAGCGCTATTCAAACCCCCGGGGTTTATGTAAATGAGATTCCATCATTTCCGCCATCAATCGCGCAGGTGGCTACAGCAATACCGGCATTTATCGGGTATACTGCTTTTGCAATAGATTCAAACGGTAATAAAGTAACCAACGTGGCTGTAAGAATATCCTCGCTGGTTGAATTTGTAACCTATTTTGGTACAGGCGCGCCCAACTTAACGGCCACTGTTGATCTAAATGCAGATAATAGCGTTGGGTCGGTAGTGATATCGCCATCGTTTCAGCTATTCAACGCCATGTGTATGTTTTTTAATAATGGCGGGGCCGATTGTTATATTATTTCGGTAGGCAATTACCCGGCGGGGAGCGCCAGTATATTGGATTTTGTTAATGCCGCCAGCCTTACACCTATGTGCCTGGATGTATTGAAAAAAGAAGATGAGCCTACCCTGATAGTTATACCTGATGCAGTATTGCTGGGTACTGATTATTATACGCTGGCTCAGTTGGTGTTACAGCAATGTGCAAATCTTCAGGATCGTTTTGCAATTTTTGACGTTCCGAATGGCATCCTGCCACGCACATATGATAACTCAGATATAGTAACCGTATTCAGAAATGGAATAGGTAGTATAAACCTTAATTACGGAGCTGTTTATTACCCTTACCTTAAAACAAGCTTGCCGGTTACCATTGGGTTTAACAATATATTATTAACGCAGGAGTCTTTTCCTACTACATTAAATGCAGTTGTAGGCGGTAATGGTTTTGTTAATCAAATAATAAATACCAGTAGCGATTTTAACAAAGTGGTTACTACAATGGCCCTGGCATCCACCTTAACCGGTAACACGTTACCACCTAATATTGTGCTAAAGCCCGATCTGATAAAAGCAGTTACAGCAATTGACAGCGTTATTAAAGCATTTATTACTCCTGCTGTTGCAATTACTGATACTACAGCGGCACCAACTACTCCTCCAACGCCTCCGGGTAAAACTATTAGTGGTATTTACCTGGGTTATACACAACCCAGTGGTACGCCGCCTCCATATACAGCCCTTGAAACCTTAATGGGGCAACTGGCTCTTATTGATACGCAATATCCCGGTGGTAAATTAAATGTGGTAAAAACGGCTACAGATTTTCCATTATACAATATTCCGGGAGCTGCAGTTATTTTACCTGCGGGTATAACAAGTATTTATGGCAACACCGCACCAACAGACCCGGTTGCATTTATAAGGGCCACAGTTATTGCATTGTATGGCAAGGTAGTAAACCTTATTACGAGTTTTTATAACGATTCATTAAACCTGCTGAATGGTTTGGAGCAACAGGTAATTTCATCAAGCGGTGTTTATGCCAATATAAAAACAGCTATAAACAATACGGGCATAGTTGTTCCCCCCAGCGGAGCAATGGCAGGCGTTTATGCAGCTGTTGATAGCTCGCGCGGGGTATGGAAAGCACCTGCCAACGTAAGCCTTAACACAGTTATAGCACCTTCGGTAAATATTGATGACGATACGCAGGGCGATCTGAATATCGATACCAACGCGGGTAAATCAGTAAACGCCATTCGTGCATTTACAGGCAAGGGCACCCTGGTTTGGGGAGCGCGTACGCTTGATGGTAACAGTAACGATTTCAGGTATATATCTGTGCGCCGTTTTTATATTATGGTTGAGGAATCGGTAAAACTGGCTGCCATGCAGTTTGTGTTCGAGCCGAATGATGGTACAACCTGGGTAAGGATCCGCGCCATGATAGAGAACTATCTCACCAACCTATGGCGTTTGGGTGCATTGGCAGGTTCAAAACCCGAGCAATCGTTTTATGTAAAAGTGGGTTTAGGGCAAACCATGGTATTTGATGATATACTAAATGGCCGCCTGATAGTTGAAATTGGTATGGCGCCTGTTCGCCCTGCTGAGTTCATTATCCTGCGCTTCTCACAAATACAACAGACTTCTTAGTCCCTTATTTAATCAATTCACATACTTAAACTAAAAATATTATGGCAGCTAATTATCCACTACCCAAGTTTCATTTTAGTGTTGATTGGGGAGGTACACGCATTGGTTTTACCGATGTAAGCGGACTTGATATAACAAATGATATAATAGAATACCGCGACGGCGCAAGCCCCGAGTATCATAAAATAAAAATGCCCGGGCAACGCAAGTTCAGCAACATATCGCTTAAGCGGGGCATCTTTAAATCAGATAATGATTTTTATAACTGGTTCAACACCATTAATATGAATACGGTTGAGCGCCGCGATATCACCATAAGCCTGCTTGATGAAACGCTTGCGCCGGTTATAGTCTGGAAGATTAAAAATGCCTGGCCAACAAAAGTTACCTCAACCGATCTGAAAGCGGATGGCAACGAGGTGGCCATTGAAACACTTGAACTTGCACACGAGGGCCTCACCATACAAAATGATTAACCATGTTTGATTATCCATTTACCGGGTTTCATTTTGTGGTGATGTTCGAGATTTTTCCTCAGCTGCCCAATGATTTTCGTTTCCAAACGGTCACGGGGTTAAGCGTAGATGTAAACCTCGATACTTATCCCGAAGGTGGGGAAAACCGCTTTGTGCATCGTTTACCAGGTCGTAACAAATATTCCGACCTGGTTTTAAAGCGGGGTATGACACTGGTATCGGGCGTTACCGCGTGGTGTTTGGACTGTATTGAAAATTTCAACTACCAGCCAACCAACATGATCGTATCGCTTTTAAATGAGGATCATTTACCGGTATCGTCATGGTATATCACCAATGCCATCCCCATACACTATGAGATCTCGGGCCTTGATGCCATGCAAAACCAGGTGGTTATTGAATCCATGACACTGCGTTACGAGTATTACCGCACACTTAACCTATCAGCCGCTGTAGATGCTGCTGTTGGGGCAGTTGCAGGTTTGCTTGGCGGCGGCAGCGCTGCAGCTACAGTAACCATATCGGTGCCTTAAAAATGTATAACCAGTTAATATAATACCATGCCAGTTGAAATACGCGAATTGCAAATTACAGCCAATGTGCAGGATGGTGATAGTAAATCATCCTCTGGCTCTTCCTCAAAAGGGAGTTCAGGCGGTGGATCGGATGATATGATCGCAAAATGTGTTGAACAGGTGCTTGATATTTTACGGGAAAAAAATGAACGCTGATGAGTAGTACAGGCGAATTACTTAAAATGAAGATAGTAGCTTATGACGATGATAGCTTTTCATCGCCAACGGGCGACGACTATGTTTACGAGGTATTGATAAACCCGGAAACGTATGCGCTTACCTATGCTTCCATCATCAACGATAAAAGTACACAAGGATCAAGCGAAAGTACCATCACCCAAAACAAAAGAGCACCGCAAACGGTGACTTTAAGATTTTTGTTTGATGGCACCGGGGTAATACAAAGGGGTGGAGGCGGTTTGCTCTCGGGCCTGGCAGTGCCGGGTTTACCAACCAATAAGCCTGATGTAATGCAGGATTATGAGAAGTTTAAGAGTGTAGTTTATCAGTACGGCAGTGATACACACCAGCCGCGTTATGTGCAGCTGCAATGGGGATCATTGATGTACAACTGCCAGATGACCACCATGACCATCACTTTTAAGCTGTTTAACCCTGATGGAACACCTTTACGAGCCGAAGCCAACTGCACTTTTCAGAGTGTAATTAATGAAACTACACTGGCTGCCATTGAAAACCGGCAGTCGCCCGATTTAACACATGTAAGAACTGTAAAAGCCGGCGATACGCTCCCTTTGCTTTGTTATAAGGAGTACGGAGATAGTAAATATTATTACCAGATAGCGCAGTTTAACAGGCTTACAGACTTTAAAAAATTGATACCGGGGGCGAAAATTATTTTTCCTCCTATTACTACAAGCTAATTATGCCGTTAAGCCAAACACTACCCGGAACACAAAA
>JAMFSA010000241.1 GCA_026225055.1 Mucilaginibacter xinganensis
AATTATAGATTATATATTTGTGCTATTGTTATTATCGGTCTAACCAAGCTTGTTCTTTATGATATAATAATGAGGTCAGTTAAAATGAAAAAAAGAGATAGCCCGAAAGCTTTCTCTTTTTTTTTGCTCTTTTTTTGAGGATTAAGCTAATACCTCTTCAAGCACGCCCTGGGAGCGTACGTTTCCAAAACTTTCGATATGGAGCGCGTAGTATTCCAAAATTCTGGAGAGCAGCAGGCGCCGCTCGTCATTAGACAGTTTTAGTTGCGAGGCATTCTCAAATCCGCATTGCAGCAGGTTATAAAAATTACGGGTATGTGGTGGCGATAAAAATGAAAAACTATCAGGCTTATATTTGGTGAATACACCATTCTTCAAGTCAAAATAACCAGCATCATTGGCGTGGGTCATGTCAGGGTAAAAGCCCAGGTAACGTGTCAGCTGCACCAGGAACAACAAATGGAAATTTGCCAGCCCTTCAGTGGCATGGTCCAATAACTCAACCCCGCTGAATACAAACTCAAACAGATTCTCATCTGCACCCTGCTGGCGCACAGCTTTATATAAAACTTCATTCAGGAAAATTGCCAGGCAGCTTTTTATCACATCATAAGGCACCGACAATAGCACGGGGGAATTTTTAAGCTCGGAGATGCGCTGTATACTGGTATTGTTTTTATGGTATACCACCAGATCGAGCAGATGTAAGGGCTGCAACATGTTACGGCTTATTTTAGCCTTTGGCTTTTTTACCCCGTTGATGATATAGGATTGCAGGCCGAACTTTTCGGTAAACAGTTGTACTACAACACTACTTTCGCCATAATCGGTAGTTTTAAAAACGATGGCCCGCGTTTTATGCAGCATGGTGAATAAGTACTAACAACTTTGGTAAAAAGATGATGCAGCCGGTTATAAGCGCAAAAAAAGCGGCAATCAGCACCGCGCCCGCGCTTGCATCCTTCACGTGCCCGGCCAGTTTATTGTAACCCGGAGATACCAGGTCGGTTAAAAATTCAATGGCGGTGTTGAACAGTTCGGCCATTAATACGAGGGCAACAGATAGTATTAGCCATTGCCATTCATTTACCGATATATGCAGCGCGTAACCCGTAAACGCAGCCAGCAGGGTAGCCACCAAATGCACCCTGAAATTAAGCTGGGTTTTAGCAGTGTAACCTATCCCCTTAAAAGCATAACCAAAACCGCGTATGAATTTTTTCATGTATTTTATGGCTAAAGATACACAGGTTTTACATAGGAGCATCAAATTGTGATTCAGGATATCTATCTTTATTCATGCCTTTCCCTATAAAGAATATAAGCAAGATAATATTGACAAATTGGATTCATCTTTTGGGGTTTTATGTTTTCTTAGAAACATCATCTATTATATACCTTATCGTATCTCACGGTTTTAATGGCAATTGGCCATCAACAATTATGGGTTTGATACTGGGAATGCCTTTTTTGATGTTAAGCTACGGATTATTATTTCTACTCAGTTTCTATTTGTTGATCATAATTCTGGATTTTATTCTTTTTTCAATTACAAATAAAATATTGGTTATTATGATAATCGAATGGATGCTAATAGCTCCTCCTTTTATTTATTGGGGATTTAAATATAACTATTGGGCATGGTTTGTATTATTAATTGCGTTTATTACTACTCAATATATTAGAGGTGTAAAAATCATGAAATTATTAATCAAGGCTTAACAAAATGGACTTAAAACTCACCAACAAAGTAGCCATTGTATTGGCAGCCAGCAAAGGCCTGGGCAGGGCAATAGCCAGCACCCTATCCGCTGAAGGCGCAAAAGTTATTATTGGCTCGCGCGATGAAAGCGAACTAAGCAAAACTGCTGCTGAAATACAAAAGCTTACCGGCAACCCGGTTACTGCTATTGCCATTGATGTATCAAAAAGCGAAGAAATAGAAAGATTTCTGCAAAAAGCTGCGGCTGTTTACGGGCGCATTGATATACTGCTGAACAATGCGGGCGGACCTCCATTTGATAAATTCGAGAATTTTGATGAGCAAGCCTGGCAAAAAGCTTTCGACCTGAACTTGCTAAGCGTAGCAACCATGAGCAGGTTGGCATTGCCTTATCTAAAAGAATCTGGTAATGGACGGATCATTAATATTATCAGCGGTTCGGTGAAATCGGTGTTGGCTAATTCGGTATTGTCCACCAGCATGCGTATGGGTATTGTGGGTATGGCAAAACTAATGGCTGATGAATTTGGCCCGTATAATATCACGGTTAACAATGTGGCTCCGGGCTTGATACTAACTGATCGCATAAAAGATACCGTACCCAAAGATGCTGATCCCGAGCAGGCTTTAAAAGAAAAAGCAAAGAGCATTCCGTTAGGAAGGATCGGTAAACCCGAAGAATTGTCGGCAGTAGTGGCATTCTTAGCTTCGGAGCAGGCTGCTTATGTGAGCGGTACAACCATACAGGTTGATGGCGGGGCAAACAGGGCGATATTTTAGCAGGGAGTAAAGGTTTAAAAGAAATGTCATTGCGAGCGATAGCGTGGCAACCTCGTCGCGTTTAATATGCAAGCGACGGGGTTGCTTCGTCGTTCCTCCTCGCAATGACAAATTTTTACTTTTCGCTGTAGTAATATAAAAATGATTTTTAAATTCCGTATTTTTGCAACCTCTAAAATTTAGGTGTAAAAAATTGAAGTACAAGGAATATAAGCAGTTAAATTTATCGGATACCGGCAAGGAAGTACTGGAGTTCTGGAAGAAGCATGATATTTTTGAAAAAAGTATCAGCAGCCGCCCGGCTAATAACCCATATACATTTTATGAAGGTCCGCCGAGCGCCAATGGTATGCCCGGCATCCATCACGTAATGGCCCGCGCCATTAAGGATATATTTTGCAGGTACAAAACCTTAAAAGGTTACCAGGTAAAACGCAAAGGCGGCTGGGATACCCACGGCTTGCCCATTGAGCTGGCTGTTGAAAAAGCATTAGGCATTACTAAGGATGATATCGGCAAAAAGATCTCTATCGAAGATTATAACGCTGCCTGCCGTAAGGAGGTGATGCGCTATACCGATGTTTGGAACGACCTGACCGAAAAAATGGGTTACTGGGTTGATCTGGAAGACCCGTACATCACCTACAAAAACGAATACATTGAAAGCCTTTGGTGGATCCTGAAAAAGTTCTACGAAAAAGGATATTTATACAAAGGTTATACTGTACAGCCATATTCGCCAAAATCAGGCACCGGCTTAAGCTCACATGAGCTGAACCAGCCCGGCACCTATAAAATGGTGAAGGATACTACTGTAACAGGCCAATTCAAAATAAAAAGAGATAAGGATTCTGAATTTTTATTTGAAGGAGTTGACACTGATATATACATATTAGCTTGGACAACTACTCCTTGGACGCTACCTTCAAATTGTGCTTTGGCTGTTGGGCCGAATATCAGATACGTCAAATTAAAAACATTTAATCAATATACAGGAGCTCCTATAACAGTAATACTTGCTGATGCTTTAGTTCAAAAAGTAGCAGGGCCAAATGCTGTGCCAACATTAGATGGTGTAGAGTATGATTCAAAAAACAAGAATCAACCTTATGCTTATGACAGAACTGGGCTATTAACTGGGTATATTTTAGGTGAAGAATTAGTAGGTATCCATTACGAGCAATTAATGCCTTACGTAACCAATGCTGACCTGGAGAAAAATGCCTTCCGTGTAATACCGGCTGATTTTGTGACTACCGAGGATGGTACAGGTATAGTACATACCGCGTCGGTTTTTGGTGCGGATGACTTTAGGGCCTGTAAGGAAAACGGCGTACCATCAGTAATGGTGCATGATGAAACCGGCAAAGAAGTGCCTTTGGTTGATAAACAAGGTAAGTTTGTTGCCGAGGTTACTGATTATGCGGGCCGTTACGTTAAGGAAGAATATTACACCGATGCCGAACGTGCTGAACCTGGTTTTAAACCAACGGATGTATTGATCTCCATCAAGCTAAAAACAGAGAACAAAGCGTTCGACGTAAAAAAATACGAACACAGCTACCCGCACTCCTGGCGCTCAGATGAGCCGATCTTATACTATCCGCTGGATAGCTGGTTCATCCGCACTACCGCAGTGAAGGATAAAATGGTTGCGCTTAACAAGACCATCAACTGGAAACCTGAATCAACCGGAACAGGCCGCTTTGGCAATTGGCTGGAAAATTTGGTCGACTGGAATCTTTCACGTTCACGCTACTGGGGTACACCGCTTCCTATCTGGCGCGAGCTTGATGGTAACGAAGAAAAATGTATCGGTTCAATTGAAGAGCTGGAAAAAGAGATCGCCATATCAAAAGCAGCTGGTTTAATGCCTGAAGCATTTGAGCTGATTGATATGCACCGCCCTTATGTTGATGATGTGATCTTAACTTCATCAACCGGTAAAGCGATGCTGCGCGAGCCGGATCTGATCGATGTTTGGTTTGATAGCGGTGCCATGCCTTACGCGCAATGGCACTTCCCATTTGAAAATAAAGAAGCATTTAAAAACGCCTACCCGGCTGATTTCATAGCCGAAGGTGTTGACCAAACCCGCGGCTGGTTCTTTACCCTGCATGCCATAGCGGTACTATTAAGCGAAGCAAGCGACGAGGTAAAAGAGATTAATGCCGAGGTTGGTAATAAAGGTATCGCGTTTAAAAATGTAGTATCAAACGGTTTGGTGCTGGATAAGAACGGCAACAAAATGTCCAAGCGTTTGGGTAATGGTGTTGATCCGTTCGAGATCATTAACCAATATGGTGCCGATGCTGCCCGCTGGTATATGATCAGCAATGCATCGCCGTGGGATAACCTTAAATTTAATATTGATGGTATTGATGAGGTGCGCCGTAAATTCTTCGGTACACTGTATAATACTTATAACTTCTTCGCGCTGTACGCTAATATTGATAAGTTCCATTACAGCGAAGCAGAGATCAATCTAAAAGACCGCCCGGAAATTGACCAATGGATCATTTCCCTGTTAAATACATTAAGTAAAGAGGTTGATGCTTTTTATGCTGATTTTGAGCCTACCAAAGCCACCCGCGCCATACAGGATTTTGTTGACGCCCATTTGAGCAACTGGTACGTGCGTTTAAGTCGCCGCCGTTTCTGGAAATCAGATAATTCGGCTGATAAACTATCAGCATACCAAACGCTTTATACTTGTTTGATCACTATATCCAAATTAATGTCGCCGGTAGCGCCGTTCTTTGCCGATAACCTGTATAATGATCTGAATAAGATCACCAAAAAGGAAAACTTTGAGTCGGTGCATTTGGCTGATTTCCCGGTATACCACACCGACCTGGTGAACAGAGCACTGGAAGATCGCATGCAGATGGCGCAGGATATTTCATCATTAGTTTTATCGCTGCGTAAAAAGGTAGGAATCAATGTAAGGCAGCCATTAAGCAAGATCTTATTGCCGATACTTGACAAGCATTTTAAGCACCAGGTGGATCAGGTAAAAGAATTAATATTATCTGAAACAAATATTAAGGATATTGAGTATATTACCGATGCATCCGGGTTCATTAAAAAGAAAGTGAAACCAAACTTTAAAGCATTAGGTGCAAAGGTTGGTAAAGACATGAAAGCCGTAGCCGAAGCGATAACCAATTTCGACCAGGATGCGATAACAAAGTTGGAGGCAGAGGGCAGTATCCTGATACTTGATACTAAGTACTCGATACTAATTGCTGATGTTGAAATCATAGCGGAAGATGTTCCGGGCTGGCAAGTTGCAAATTTAGGAAAACTAACGGTGGCCTTAGATGTTACCCTTACCGACGAACTGAAACAGGAAGGTATATCGCGAGAGCTGATAAACCGTATACAGAATCTGCGGAAGGGAAATGGATTTGAGGTGACTGACAGGATAAATGTTCGTATCACTGACCATCAGCTAATTAGCGATGCGGTGAAAAATAATTTAACCTATATTTGCGCCGAAATTTTGGCTGATAGCATAGTGCTGGATAGTCAATTGCAAGAAGGCGAAAAGACAGTTATTGATGAAATTGAAATTTTAATTGTTATTAGTAAATCATAATGAAAGAAGAAACAACAAAGACCAGATATTCAGACAACGAATTAAAAGAATTTAAAGATCTTTTATTGGATAAACTGCGCATTGCCCGTGAGGAACTGAACGCGCTTGCAACATCATTAAGCTCGCCAAACGCAAATGGCACTGATGATACTGCCGGTACTTACAAAACGCTCGAGGATGGTTCTGCCACACTTGAAAAAGAACAAATAAACCAGCTTGCGGCCCGCCAAAAGAAATTTATTGAGCAACTGGAAGCAGCATTAGTTCGTATTGAGAATAAAACTTACGGTGTTTGCCGTGAAACCGGTAAATTGATACAAAAAGAGCGTTTACGTGCAGTGCCACATACTACGCTGAGCATGGAGGCAAAACTGAAACAGAATTAATGAAACCAGCTTACCTAAAACCTTTTTTAACTGCTGCTTTTATTGTTCTTTTTGACCAGATCATCAAAACCTGGGTACGCACAAATATGTACCTGGGGCAGGATGTTCACTTTTTAGGTAGCCATGGCATGCTGCATTATACCGAAAACAATGGTATGGCATTTGGCATGGAACTGGGCGGCGATCTGGGCAAACTTGTACTAACAGTGTTCCGCATTATAGCCGTTTTAGCTATAGGCTACGGCATGGTTTACCTTATAAAACATAAATATAGCCGGGGGCTCATCATGTGTGTGGCCCTCATTTTCGCAGGCGCGCTGGGCAATATTGTCGACTCCACTTTTTACGGTATCATTTATCAAAATGCGCCCATATTTTATGGCCGCGTGGTTGATATGTTCTATTTTCCGCTCATATCAGGTAATTTCCCGCAATGGGTGCCGGCATGGGGCGGGCAGGACTTTATCTTTTTCCGCCCGGTGTTTAACCTGGCCGATGCATCTATATCAGTAGGTGTGATCATCATCCTGCTTTACCAGAAACGCTATTTTAAACGGGAAATACCAGAGGTAAATAGCCCGAATAGCGAGATGATGGAGGAGTAAGTTTTTTCCACATCCAGAAGGAATAAAAAACGTGTCATTGCGAGGAGGAACGACAAAGCAACCTCGTCGCGTTTAATATGCAAGCGACGAGGTTGCCACGCTATCGCTCGCAATGACATCCTTTTTAAAACTGCATCGTATTTTACACCACCTCCACCACCTTATACCCTTTCCCATTCAACTCAAACCCATCACTAGCCTTCAATCCCTTTAATTTTATCCCGATAGGCGATGCCGGTGAAACAGCAAAATAGCTTTCGCCATTTACAGCTAATGTACCTGCACTTATGGCGATATAGAATTTACCATTATCGGTAATAACCAAACTTCCGGTTTCTGTCGTTGCTGAATTGCCTTTGGTGCTGATATGGTTTAAGGCCACCATCAGTTTATTGGCTTCGTTTAATTGGGTGGTATTGCGGTCCTTTTCCTGCTGCATCATGGCGCGGCCCGTTTCATATTTATCGCCCGCGCTGCTTTTGGTATCATCGTTTGATGCCTGTTCGGCAGCTTTAAAAGCCATTTCGGCTTCATCCATACGTTTTTGTACGTAGGCCATGCATAGTTTATGGAGTTGTTCTTTTATATCGGGCATTTGTGTGCGATTAGTATTACTCACCACCCTTAATCAATTTGTCATTTCCTTTAGATTAGCTTCAACAAAATAGTGATGGTTATTATTATTGTTGAAGCTTTCTTTTTGCTTCTTTTTCTTTGTTAATAACCTTGAATTTTGTGGATAAAGTTAACAGCGGTAAAG
>JAMFSA010000242.1 GCA_026225055.1 Mucilaginibacter xinganensis
TTACCCCGCTTTCATTAGGTATTGAAACTATGGGTGGTGTAATGACCAAATTGATAGAAGCTAACACTACTATCCCAACTAAAAAATCTGAGACTTTCTCAACCGCGTCTGATAGCCAGCCGTCAGTGGAGATCCACATATTACAAGGTGAGCGCCCAATTGCTTCAGGCAACCGTACAATCGGCCGTTTCCACTTAGATGGAATACCACCGGCACCTCGTGGCGTACCACAAATTGAAGTAACTTTTGATATTGATGCTAACGGTATATTACACGTAGCAGCTAAGGATAAAGCTACCGGTAAAGAGCAAAAGATTCGTATCGAAGCGTCTTCAGGTTTATCAGATGCTGACATCAAGAAGATGAAAGAAGAAGCTGAAGCTAACGCTGATGCTGACAAAGCGGCAAAAGAAGAAGTTGAAAAACTGAACTCTGCTGACGCCCTAATCTTCTCAACTGAAAAACAATTGAAAGAGTATGGCGATAAGATCCCTGCTGATAAAAAAGCACCGATTGAAGAAGGCTTAACAAAATTGAAAGAAGCTTATGCTTCTAAAGATCTATCTGCTATTGAAACTGCCCAGAATGAGTTAAACACTGCATGGACAGCTGCATCAGAAGATATGTACAAAGCCGCTGCTGATGCAGGCCAACAACCAGGCGCAGGTGAAGCAGGACCAGAAGCACACGCTGAAGGTAATGCCGACAATGTTACTGATGTTGACTTTGAAGAAGTAAAATAATAGCCCGAAAGGGATCATATATCAAGCCCGGCTGGTTTTCCAGCCGGGCTTTTTTGTGCTTGAAATAATCGAATTTCCTCTCCACGCGTCATTGCAAGGTACAGCCTTTCCCGAACTTGCTTCGGGAAAGCAATCCCCCGAGTATACAGAACGAATATAGTTACTCTGAATGTCGCCCGCAGCCGCTCATAGCCGCGGAGGCTTAGTCCTTTTGTCTTCGCCACAAAAGGACCAAAAAGGCTAATCAGTCGAAAGGCTTCTTTGCCGCACAAGGCCATCACCCTGCAAATCAGGCAAAACCTGGGCTGGAAAAGTTTGCGGCCATAGTGCGCACACTGGCCCTTACGCTGCAAAAATTTCCTATGCCCTGCCACTACGCACAAGGCTACCATCGTTTTGCCCGATTTCGCCCGAAGCTGTTCTACTGACGAGGGAAGAGAAGAATAAGTGCACTTCTCCAATATGTCATTGCGAGCGTGTCGCTTATATATCTGAACGCGACGAGGTTGCCACGTCGTCCCTCCTCGCAATGACATTTTAATAACGTAAGTAAAAAGAGCGTAGGCCCTGACAACAAGGGCGGGCCAGCGTAGAGGCGGGAATGCCGGTTTAGCTTTTTGGGTGATGTGAGGTACGAATGTACCGAACAGCGAAAAAAGCGTGAAGAACCGGCAGGGAGCGCAGAAGCATCCTTGTTGTCTTGATTTTTTTGGTTACTTTTTGTATCAAGACAAAAAGTAACTTCTTAGCGAAAAGCGATACCATGCGACAAGTAACCACCTCTGCATAGTCGGGGATTGCCACGCTATCACTCCCAATGACGTTGATTATTGTTAATACTGAATTTTTATCTCCTTACTCTCATTAACAAACAAACTATAATCAGTACCATCACCGGTATTCGGCCATATCTTCATATCATGCCCATTTACCTTAAAGGTCTTTAGGTGCCCTTTAAAGCCATGCAGCACCAGCTCTATTTTATTATATTTTGATGCGAACGAACCTTCAACAGCCGAAAAATTGATCAAACTTTTTGCTGGATCAAAGCTGATAGTACGTTTATAATAAACACCTTTTTGATAATCGTATGATGAACCATCATCTTCATAATAAACAAATGAATTAGCTGATGAGCCATACCAAACATTAATTTTCAGGATACCATCCCCTTTTTCGCTGGTGCTTTGTACCAGGTTTTGCATGGGGATAATGGCGCTGCCTTTTACAAATACCGGCAGATCTGTTAACGGAGCGGCGGCATTAATTATTTTACCACCTTCAAATTTCTCGCCGCTGCTTAGGCGGTACCATTCGCCTTTAGGCAGGTAAACATCTTCGTTAAGTTTGGTACTTTCTACAGGGGCAACCAGCATGGCATCGCCAAACATAAACTGGTTCTGGAAATGCTCTGAGAAGATACTGTCTTCCTGCGTGTAATCAATAGCCAGTGTGCGACTTAACGGCAAGCCTGTTTTATGCGATTGATAATAACCGGAATATATATAAGGCAACAATTTATAACGCTGTTCTATATCCTTACGAATAATATCTTCATTATCCTTGCCCCAGCGCCATGGCTCACGGTAATTGGTACCTTGCGCGGCATGGTTACGGAACATTGGCGTATAAACCCCTAATGAGTTCCAACGGACCATCAGTTCAGGCGTTGGGTTGCCTGTAAATCCGCCGATATCAACCCCTACCAATGACATACCTGTTATACCCAAACTGTTAACCAAACGCTGCCCTAACAGCATGTGCGCGTCATAAGCCGAGTTATCACCCGTCCACACGGCTGAGAAGCGTTGTGTACCTGAATATGCCGCGCGTGTAAGTACAAAAGGCCGCTTATTGCCTAAGATCTTTTTGGTGCCCAGATAAGTAGCTTCGGCCATTTGCATACCGTAAACATTCCTTATTTCAGGCATATAATATTTGCCAAATTTCACCATCCATGGGATACTTTGATTCCATACAGCGGGCTCATTCATATCGTTCCAAAAACCTTCGACACCCGGCTCGGTTAAAGCGGTAAATGATGCACCCCACCAGTCGCGCACGGCCTTATCGGTAAAATTTGGGAAATAACAGCGGCCCGGCCATACGCTACCAATGTATTTTTCACCATCGGGGTAAGTAGCAAAATAACCTTTAGCCACACCCTCATCATGTTGTTTGTAACCATCTTCGACCTTAATACCAGGGTCGACGATGGTTACCAGGTGAAAGTTCATAGATTTGAGCTTGTCTATCATTCCCTTCGGGTCTGGGAAAGTTTGCTTATTCCAGGTAAATATTTTGTAGTGATCCATATAATCAATGTCGCAATACACCACATCGGCAGGAATCTTGTCTTCTCTTAATTTACTGGCAATCTCTAAAACTTCCTGGGCGCTCATATAGCTCCAGCGGCATTGCTGGTAACCGAGGCTCCACAGTGGCGGCATTTCCATGCGCCCGGTTAGCCAGGTATAATCCTCGATGATCTGCCCTACGCTTTGCGCGCCGAAAAAGTAATAGTTCATATCACCCCCATCGGCGCCAAACCAGCTCATTTGTTCATCGGTTGAGGCTCCGAAATCAAAATAGCTTTTGTGGGTATTATCAAAAAACAACCCGTAGCTCAGGCCATTGTGCAGGCCTACAAAAAATGGGAACGTTTCATACAGCGGATCTGTTGTTGGGCCATGATCTGGCGCATCGGTATTCCAATTTACATATGAACTACCGCGACGATCAAGATTACCTGTCTTTTCACCCAAACCGATAAATCTTTCATCCTTATATAATTTACGGTAATTAACCACCCTTGTACCCTGCCAGTTGGTTCCGAAACGGGGATCATCTTCGCTCAGCACCTTACCATCCGCAGTTGAAAAATTAAACCTTAATGGTGATTTATTGATATGCAATGTTAACGCTGATGTACTTACAGTTATATCCGTAGCGGTTTCCTTATAATTTAAAGTAGATTCAGGGTCTTTCACCACTGCGAATGAGCTATCAGCGCTATGTTCCTTACTGATACTTACCCTTATAATGGTAGGACTATATACCCAAACCCTGGCTTCGGCTTCTTTAGTTTTGATGAGCAAAACATTATTTTGCTGTGTTACGCTTTCGGCATTTCCTAATATTTCTGTCTGCATATGCTGTTGTGCAAATAGGCTGGATGAATAAATTACTAACACGATAACGAGCGAATAACAATAACGTTTCATTTTTTGGAAATTGGTAGAACCAAATGTAATAATTCTTCGGGAACGTTGCCGGAAGAATGAAAAATATCATTGTGAAATAAACCCAATACAAAAACAAAGCGTCATTGCGAGGCACGACGCAATCCCCGATTAGCAGAACGAACTTGCATGTTCACTCTGTATTGTTAGGGATTGCTTCGTACCTCGCAATGACGCGTAGGGTTATATTATGTTGAACTTCATGATCTACAATAATCCTGTAAATCAAATAAATCCTGATTCTTAAATCTTGATTCCTGATTCTTTCCTTATGCCCAAAGATTCTCCGGATAAACACCAGCGTTTACCAGATCAGAGATACTTTTTTGTACGATAGGCTTATCTTCTTTATAAGTAACACCAAACCATTTTGATGCGGTTGGGATCACTTTAAATGATGCTGTTCCGCTTTTAATCAATTCATCAGCCACCAAAGGGATAAAGAACTCTGATTTTGGTTTATCCTCGTTGGCCTCAACAAACCTTTTGAACATTGGCTCGCTTTGTTTAAATACGGCAGGACTAAAGCCCCAGAAGTTCATGGATACGCGGGTATCAGTAGATAATGGAGTTTCAACGCCACCTTCTTCATATACTACACCGCCATCTTTAAAGTAAACCTGTGTACGCTCGTTTATCTCCACCATGTTACCGTTCTCATCAACCTTACACACACCGCGCGATACTGAACCGTACTCTGATAATGTTTTATCTATTTGGTAACCAACTAATGAATAGGTATCATCAGAAACTTCAGTAGTTAAAAATTTAGCCATTTTTTCAAATGAATCATAACCATAAAAGTCATCAGCGTTAATAACGCAAAATGGCTCATTGATCTGGTTACGGGCTGCTAATACCGCATGGGCAGTACCCCAAGGTTTTGCGCGCTCAATAGTTTTATCAATACCGAATTGAGTAAGGTCATAGCTTTGGAAAACATAATCTGTTTCGATACGGCCTGCCAGCTTAGGCTCAAATATCGCTTTGAAATTATCAACAAACTCCTCACGGATGATAAAGCTGATCTTACCGAAACCGGCCTTGATAGCATCATAAATAGAGTAATCAATAATTGTTTCGCCATTGGGGCCAAAGCCGTCAACTTGTTTCATGCTTCCATAGCGGCTGGCCATACCTGCGGCCAGTATCAGTAATGTAGGTTTCATATATTCTTTAGGTGTGATTTATTAACTGTAAATATGACATTTTTATTTGATCATTTCCATAAACTTCGTAACACTTATACTATTTTTTTAGCAAAAATGTTTTGAAACGAAATTATTTAATATAACGAAAATCCTGACCGTCTTTAATGTTCAGCAATGTTTCATAAATAAGTCGGATAACATTGTCCACATCCTCTTTATGGATCATCTCAACCGTAGTATGCATATAACGTAACGGCAATGAGATCAATGCCGAAGGCACACCGCCATTTGAATAAGCAAATGCATCGGTATCGGTACCCGTAGAACGAGACGATGCCTGGCGTTGGAATGGTATCCCGGCCTTCTCTGCTGATTGGATCAGTAGTTTGTTAAGATTATTTTGGATTGCCGGAGCATATGATATTACCGGACCTTTACCACAGGCCAGATCGCCCTGTGTAATTTTATTGATCATCGGAGTTTGGGTATCATGCGTAACATCGGTAACAATGGCAACATTTGGTTTGATGTAATGCGCTATCATTTCGGCACCGCGTAAACCTATCTCTTCCTGAACCGAGTTTACTATATATAAGCCAAATGGCAACGTAACCTTGTTTTCTTTCAGTAAACGGGCAACCTCGGCTATCATAAAGCCACCTGCACGGTTATCCAGCGCGCGACCAACATAGTAGCGGTCGTTCAGTATCATAAACTCATCCTCATAGGTAATTACACAACCTACATGGATGCCCAATTTCTCTACTTCTTCTTTTGAAGTACAGCCACAATCCAGGAAAATGTTTTTCAGTGTCGGAGATTCTTCCTTATCACCTGCGCCACGGGTGTGGATAGCAGGCCAGCCGAAAACTGCTTTTACTATGCCATTATCGGTATGGATATCCACCCTTTTTGATGGTGCTATCTGGTGATCAGAGCCACCATTGCGGATCACATAGATCAAACCATCGCTGGTAATATAATTCACAAACCATGAAATCTCATCAGCATGTGCCTCAATAACTACTTTGTAAGCGGCATTTTTATTGATGATACCAACGGCAGTACCGTAGTTATCTACATAATGCTCATCAATATAAGGCTTTAAATAATCGAGCCACATTTCCTGGCCTTTCGACTCAAAACCGGTAGGCGATGGGTTATTTATATATTTTTCAAAAAAAGAAAGCGAAGTTTCGTTTACAACAGGTGTATGCTTTGGAGCATCAGTATTTTTCTTTGCCATGTTTCATAAGGTGGCCTGTATTTAGCCACAAGCAAATATAATAAAGCTGTTGGTAATGCCAAGTTAACTAATAGCCATTAGGTGCATAGTTTATTAATAGTTTAACATTGGCTTTATGCTGATACTGCATCTTTGTGGTGAGTAAATTTTTCAATATATAATTAGTTTGGTTGAAAGCCGGTTTATTTTAAAAGCCGGCTTTTTTTATGCCGACAGATCCTTTTCCAGGATCTCGTAATCAAAGCCATTTTTTGAGAAATGCTCGCCCTTCTGTACAAAATCATGCTTTAAATAAAACGGTATAGCAGTAAGCCGGGCATTGCACCACAGCTTTGTACCGCCCTCGTTAATAACAAAATCAGTAATATATTGCAACAACTTGCCGCCTATCCCTTTGCCTTGTACCGATGCCTCAACCGCGAATTTCCGGAATTGCCAGCTATCATCCCGCTTAAAAAGGGAGATGATAGCCACAATATAATTATTTTGGAACACCCCGAAATGATACCCATCATTATCCTCATCCATCTGCATTTCAGATGCCGTTTGTTCAGGGTATAAAATTTCCCGGCGCAATTTCCAGGTTAGTTCAGGGCGGATCTGTTCTATGCTGATGTCGTTCATATCGGATTAAAAATATGCCTTTTAAAACAAAAAAGCCCGGATAAACCGGGCTTAGTATGTTATTTTACTTCCTCTTTACTTTTCCAAACATTGTTTGCCGGGTTATAATCGGGCAACACATTGTCAGGATCGTAAGTAACCGATTCGATAGGTTCGGTTGATGGATATTTGAAAGTACGGCTCGCAAAACGCTCCCATATCTCAACCGGGTATTTTATACGCTCGGTTTTACCGCTCTTGGTTTTTATCTCCAGTATTACCGGCATAGCCATTTTGTCGAGGTTATCGATAGTGATCAGCGCTCCTTTTGTTGGGTCGTTATCTACATATTTAACATCGCTCACGGCTACGTCAAGCCTCCAGTTGTTAATAAACCAGGCTCTCCAGAACCATTGCAGGCTTTCGCCCGATACATTTTCCATCGTGCGGAAAAAGTCGTCAGGTGTTGGGTGTTTAAAGGCCCATCTTTCAATATAAGTTTTAAACGCCCGGTCGAAACGTTCTGGACCTAAGATTTGTTCGCGTAGCAAAACTAAACCAGCGCTCGGTTTCCAGTATAATAAAGTGCCGGTATTTGCTTCTTTTAAATCAGCCGGTGCTGTTAAAACAGGTTCCAAAGCAGGGTCGGTAAGCCTGGCACCTGTTTTGTGCATGTCAATTGGTTTGGTTGGTTTGTACTCACCATTATTAAAATCAGCAGTTGATAAGGTATTAATGAAAGTATTAAAACCTTCATCCATCCAGCCGTATAAACGCTCGTTTGAACCTACTATCATCGGGAACCAGGTATGGCCAAACTCGTGATCATTAACGCCCCACAGGCCCTTCCCTTTCGATTTCGCTCCGCAAAAAACAATGCCCGGATATTCCATACCACCAACAATACCCGCAACCGCAGTAGCAGCCGGGTATGGGTACTCGAACCATTTGGCTGAGTTATACTCGATAGATTTCTTTACGTATTCGGTTGATCTTCTCCATGCATTAGTACTATCGCTTTCAACCGGGTAAGCTGATATAGCTATCGATTTTTTACCGCTTGGCAGGTCCATCTTAGCCGCATCAACAATAAACGCTGCCGACGATGCCCATGAAACATCACGCGCGCTTTTAATTTTAAAGTGCCAGGTTAATGTTGCCTTACCGGCAGGGCGCGAAGCAGATTTAGTAACTTCAGCCGCGCTGCGGATGATTACCGTTTTTTCGCTTTCAGCAGCCTTTGCCCAGCGTTTTTGCTGCTCAGGTGTGTAAACTTCAGTTGGGTTTTGTAACTCGCCTGACGCAAATACAATGTGGCTTGCAGGCGCGGTAATACTCAGGTCGAAGTCGCCATACTCCAGGTAAAACTCACCCGGACCAGTATACGGCAGCGTATTCCATCCCATTACATCATCATACACACACATGCGCGGATACCATTGTGCTATTTGGTATATTTTGCCGTTTTTAGTATCCTGCACCCCCATACGGTCCGATCCGTAATTCGGCGGCGTGAATGACCACTCTATTTTCACTTTCACTTGCCCGCCATCAGCAGCCAGTTCTTTCGGTAAAAATACCTGCAAACGAGTATCGGTTATTAAATATTTTACAGCAACGCCATCAACTGTAACTGATTTTATTTTATCGCCAGCGTCAAATACCTGTCCGCGGCCCCAGTTACGGCTGCCCGATAATGGCACAATAGCCGAACCCCTTGAATCCTGCTTAAATAAATTCTGATCAACCTGCATCCATAAAAAACCTAATTTTTGCGGGCTGTTGTTGGTGTAAGTAAGTGTTTCAGAACCGGTAATTTGGTTGTTTTTATCGTCTAATGTAGCTGCTAACTGGTAATCGGCACGATTTTGCCAGTATTTTGGCCCCGGCTGCCCATCGGCCGCACGGTTCTCATTTCCATTCTTTGTGTAAAAGTATGGGCCAAAAGCATCGCGGTAATTGTATTTGCTAACAGGTTTAGAAGTGTCTGTAGCGGCTGCAGGCTGTGGAGTTTGTTGCTGTGCCTGGCTCACATTAATAAGGGCAACAAAAGCCGGTAGTACACCGGCAAGCAGTTTAAATTTCATTTAGTTCTTTTAGATCAGTTAAAAATCGACCGAAAGATAATATAAAATACGGAAAAGCCCCGGTTGGTAAAATAATTGTTACCTGAAAGTTAATTATCCAGGTAACAATTTTACCAGCCGGGGCTGTTATTTTATTAACGTTTACTGCTTTTATTTTTTGAAATGCTGCTTGTAAGCCTGCTCATCAAACCCAAAGAATAAAAAGTCGCCGTCTTCAATTACCGGGCGTTTTATCATGCTGGTTTTTTCTTTTAGCAATAGTAGTGCTTCTGCAACGCCTTTCACGCTTTCTTTTACAGCTGGATCGAGCTGTTTCCAGGTAAGGCCCTGTTTGTTCATGAAATGCGTATAGCCAGCTTTGCTATCCCATTCCTGTAATTTTTCACCACTAACGCCCAGTTTTTTGAAGTCGTGAAATTCATAATCAACTCCATTAGCTTTAAACCAGTCGAGCGCTTTTTGTACTGTATTACAATTTTTAATGCCGTATACTTTCATTTGTTATTATTGATTGCCTGTGCCTTTGCTGCTGCTTTTTGTGTCATCGTTATCGATGCCGTGCTGATTTTTCTTGATGTCGCTGTTTAATCTGCCAAACTTGTAGCTTACCCTCAGAGCGAATGTACGATATGTTTGTTCATGATTATCTACCTGTGAAAAATCAGGGGTGTTGGTTGTTGAATTTCCATGCCAATACTTGCTCCATGGGTTATTGGCAACCAGGGATATGCTGGCGGTTTTATTCAGGAAATCTTTACTAAACACATAGGAATTAAATATAAAATAACTTGATTTCCCCTGTAAAGTAACATTGCCGCTAAAGTACCCGGTGTTCATCCCTATGCGGTAGCCGCTTGTAAATTTGTAACTGATGCTTGTAAACATGTTGCCCATGTAACCGCTATTTTTGTACGATGTACCATTATAAAAACCCTGCAACCATAAGCGGTTTAACAAACCATTAATGTTTACTGATAGCTTTGATGTTATAGGAATATTAGCATTAATGTTATAACCCAAAGTTCTGTTACTGCCTAAATTTTGATAAGTTGAATAAGTAACTGTATCCAGTTGATTACCTATTGTTTCCGTTTTAAGGCTGGTTACGTTTTGTATGGAATTGTTGGAGAATGAATAACTAAACCCTGTATTTATTGATGCTTTTGAAAAATGACTATAATTTAATTCGAATACATGGTTTAATTCGGGTTTCAGATTGGGATTACCTGAGCTGATGAACTGCGGATCGGACCTGTCAACAAAAGGGTTTAACTCCATTATGGAAGGGCGTTGTATACGCTCTGTAAACCCAAAATTGATGCTGTTATTTTTAAACTGGCGCTGTAGCGAAACAGATGGAATAAGATTAGTATAATTTGTATTTAAGGTAGACCCCACCGAACTAAAATCTGCATTAACGGTAGTTTCCTCTAATCGTAACCCCGCCTTTCCTGTCCAGTCCTTTAATTTTACCTGGTACGAGTTATATAAACTGTATACATCCTGATGATAATTAAAGTCATTGGTTTGCTCGTCATTTTGCAGGTATTCATTGCTTTGTGTATTAGCCAATGTATCCTGGTGAAAATTACTGAAATTATTTCTGAAGATGGCTTTACCGCCTACCTCCAAACTAAACTTTTTAAAAGGCTGCGCATAGTCGATCTGTACGGTTTGATCTCTTTCACCCGAATTGTTGTATTGACGGAAATTTGGCTGGGCATATTTAATGGTATCAGTAAACAAATTCTGGTTGTACTCATTATCCGGAGAATAACTGTACCTGTATGACAAGGTCAATAACTGATCCTTGCTCTTTTTAAACCCTAACTGATAATTGATACTTGCATCAACACCGGTGTACTTTGATGTACTGGTATTATTTGTAGCATATTGCTGCGAAATAATATTGTTCATCACCGTTTGTGTAAAACTACCTTCGCCATTATTGTTGAGCCCATTGTTAAAATCAATTGACGCAGTGATCAGGTTAAGGCTATCTATTTCGTAACTGAACTCGCCATCAAAATATTTATAATTACCGGTATAATAGGCGCTGCCCGATTGTGTTAAAACAGATGCCGGATTAAAGAAAGTTTGTGTATTATCAAACGGATTGGTTGATTTGTTTTGCCTGCCCAACCCTGCATAGCCCGAAAAGCCAAACTTGCCTTCCTTCACTGTACCATTTAAATTAACACCCGGGCCCCAGATTGTATTATAGCGCGCGTTAACACCTATATTATAACCCTGGTCGGCATTTTTTACGGTGATGATATTGATAATACCCGCTAATCCCTCCGCATCATATTTTGCCGGAGGTGTGGTGATCACCTCGATCTTCACAATGTTGTTGGCTGGCATCGACCGCAATACATCCGATGGACTTTTAGCCAACAAAGCCGATTCTTTACCATTTACTAAGATCTTATAATTACCACTTCCTTTTAACTGGATATTGTCATTTGCATCAACAGTTAGCAACGGCACCTTACGCATCATATCCAACGCTGTAATCGATTTTCCTTCGGGGTCAGATGCTACGTTATAACTTATGCGGTCAACCTCCTGGGTCATCAGTGGCTTTACTGCTGTTACCGATACTTCTTTTAACTGATTGGTAGCTGGTTGTAGTTTTATTTTACCCGCATTTGTAATGCCTGCGGCCGATGATACATTAATAACTTTTGTACTATAGCCCACAAAAGCCAATACAAGCTGATATTTTTTTCCTGCCGGAGCTTTCAGATCGAAGCTGCCGTCATCTTTTGTTAAATTACTTTTTACGGGGATTTTAGTTTGAGCATCCTGTAAAGCCACGGTAACATAGCCCTGTGGCTGGTTAGTTACCGAATCGATCACGATACCTTTAACAGTTACGGTTGGAATGGCATTTTGAGCCAATGCCATGGCATAAAAATAACAACAGATTGCTGTTAGTAGAAGTTTTCTCATATGACGGTTAATAGTTGCTTAGGTAGACGCAGAAATTATCTGTTCGTTACAAACAGGTATAGGTATTTTTATACAGGCAAAGGTATTTTACTTTTTACAGACAAAAAAGCATTTAACAAACTTTAACTAAATGATTAGTTTAATTTAACATTACTACTTATTGTACTTAGTCATAGTGAGTTCGGTACCGATAGTAGCAAAGCTTTTTATCATCTCAATAGATCGGTCAATTAAGGCAGGTAGTTCAGGTTTTTCATCATCATCAAAGCCGCTTAGTACATAATCAACCTGGCGGCCTTTAGGGTAATTATCGCTTACGCCAAAACGCAGGCGGGCATATTCGTTATTGCCAAGTGTAGCTTCAATATGTTTTAAGCCATTGTGCCCGGCAGCGCTGCCTTTAGGTTTAAGGCGTAACGTACCTAACGGAAGGGCAATATCATCAACAATAACCAATACGTTTTCAACGGGGATCTTCAGTTCTTTCATCCAATGATTAAGCGCCTTACCGCTTAAATTCATATACGTGGTTGGTTTAATCAAATATAGTGTGCGGCTTTTGTAGCTCACTTCGGTATAATAAGCCAGGCGCATGTTGTAAAACTTAACATTTTCTTGCTTGGCAAATTCATCCAATACCATAAACCCGATGTTATGCCTTGTATCGGCATATTCCGGACCAATGTTCCCTAAACCAACTATAAGATATTTCATACCCCCTAACCCCCTAAATGGGGAATTTTTGATTTGCGCGATTAAAATCGCTTTGTTTATTAATAAGTAGCGATGGGTTTGAAACCCATCGCTACTACGAAGATATTATTTCTATACAAAAACAGCGACAAGTATAAACTCATCGCTGTTCTCTTAGCTCCTTTAGCTCCCCCTTCAGGGGGTTGGGGAGCTACTTATTTTTTGCCTGAAGCAGCTTCCTGCTCAGCCTGACGTAATGCACGTGAAGTAGTTACCGATACAATGGTATCTTCAATAGCGTTAGTAATAGTAAGGTTAGCTACTTTAATTTCAGCAACTTTAACTGATTTACCAACTTCTAAACCTTCAATGCTTACTTCAATAGCATCTAAGTGATCCTTAGGTAATGCTTTGATACGTAATTTTCTTAGTTTCTGAACTAATTTACCACCGGCTTTAACACCTGCTGAACTTCCGGTTAATTTGATCGGAATTTCAATGGTAACTGGTTTTTTCTCATCTAACAACAGAAAATCTACGTGGATGATCTGCTCAGTTAGTGGATGAAACTGGATATCCTTAATGATAGCCTGTGAAGTTACACCTGCAATTTGTAAATCGATGAAATGAACAACCGGTGTATAAACTACGGCTTTCAAATCAGCTGCGGACACTGCAAAGTGGGTTTGGGTTGGCCCACCGTAAA
>JAMFSA010000243.1 GCA_026225055.1 Mucilaginibacter xinganensis
AGGTAGGTAGCAGAGCTATGTTGAGATGGTATTGTTCTGCCTTATCAATTATGTAATCAACCTGTTCAAAATATTTTTCATTGGGTTTAGTAGGGTCATCGTCAATCAATGGTTTATCACCATAGGCGTTGGGCGTATGGAGGCCGTCAAACTCGGCAAGTAGAACTGCTTGTATAACAGTAAAACCCTGGCTGCTGCGTGTTTTTAAATAGAAATCGGCTTCTTCTCTGTTTAATCTCGCAAAAAGCTCCCAAGCCGTATCGCCCAGCCAAAAAAAAGGTTTGTTGTCCTTTAAAATAAAATGATGATTGGCACTCACACGAAATTGTGCATTAACGTTTCGCATAGACAGCAAGGCCAATATGAGCATTATGTACTTTCGCATATGGAGGGTTTTAGTAAAAGCATATTGGTAAATTACTACCTGCCGGTTAAGCAGGGGCCAAAATGCCAGAAACATTTTTATTCATAATGGCAAGTTTTAATACTCGAAAATTACTGTCGTTTATATTGGAACCTTCAATTTATGATTTTTACTTTTATAAACTGAAAAACATTACTACGCTGCAACTACTTTGTTTATACAATAATAATTTGATATTTGTATTGTAACCTTCAAATTTTGATTATTAACCTACAAATTTTGACACTTGAATTGTGGAAAAAACTGCTGAGAGTATGAAATATCTAACTATAAATGAAGAGGATGAAAAATGGGGCTCCTTTATCACAACTGTAGGCTTTCAAATTATAAAACCATTTGCCTCCTTTCCGCCTGCCGGGCATCCAAAAGAATATAATTACAATCCGAAGCACGGAAGAATACTCCAAGATTATGGAATGATTTATTTTACAGAAGGGGAAGGCTATTTTTCATCGAATCATATCAAACGGCATAAATTGAAAGAGGGCAGTTTGATTTTTATATTTCCGAATGAATGGCACAGCTATGAGCCGGTACCGGATATAGGGTGGAAAGTATACTGGATGCATTTTAAAGGATACTACCCAGACATGCTTATAAAAAATAATTTTTTTACAGCTGAAGAACCTGTTTTTGAAATAGGGCTAAATGAAACACTCATCGAACTATATAATCAGGCGATATATTATGCTGAACAGGAAAAAACGGGCTGTCAGCAAATGCTGTCTGGCGTTTGCACACACATCTTAAGCACGATACAATATCAGAAAAAAAATAAACCTTTCAATGAGAATGAAACTGCAATAAAAATCAACAAAGCAAAATCGCTTATGAGGGAAAGGTTTGATGAAGTAGTTAATATTGAAAGTATTGCCAGGGAATGTAATATGGGCTATTCCTGGTTTAGGAAGATGTTTAAGATTTATACCGGACTTACACCGGCCCAATATATGTTTCAATTGAAACTGCACCGGGCTAAGACATTTTTATCTTCAAGTAATATGAGCATAAAAGAAATTGCGTATGAACTAAATTTTGATAACCCCAATTATTTTTCTTCATTTTTCAGGCAGAAAACCGGCTTCAGCCCTGAGCAATTCAGGAATAGTGTCTTGCCAAAAAAATAAAAGAAAATCAAATAAAGGGCTG
>JAMFSA010000244.1 GCA_026225055.1 Mucilaginibacter xinganensis
CGCTCGCCCGTCGTCTTTCATCCTTCCCTCCTCAAATGTCAGGCTACCTCCTTCCTCCCCCGTGACGGTCGCTGCGCTCCCTCTTCAATGGGCGAGTACCGCCCCCCAACTTCGTTGGGTCCCCTAGAATTCCACAACTTCTCCTTCTCGTGGGATTATATCCTCACCTTCCGACATACTCCACTCCAAAATTCATTTCACCCAAATTCATTTCACCAAAATCTCACACTCACTTTCATTTTCACCCTTTCAATCAACATCATATCTCGACCCACTTGGCTCCTCATCTTTATTCTAAGTCATTTCACATTTCACATTTCACATTCCACATCTAACATCTAACATCTACATTCTCACCTCACCATTCAACTCTTACATCTTTTCTCTTCTTCGACAATTTCAATTCTTCGCCTACCAACTACCTCTCTCTCACCCGCCCATCTCCCATGGCCTGAACCAACTTCAACACCGCCGACCACGCCTGCTCCTCCCCTTTCTTCGACAATCAATATCTTTCATCTCCACTTCCATTTCACCGCTCGAGTCCCCCTCGCCTATACTTCAACCGCTCTCCATCTCCTCCCTTATATCGTCCGAACCCTATATTCCCTCTTCTCCTTCTTGTAACCCACCTACAAGAACCTCCATTCACCAGCCCTTACGGCCCTCAAGGCTTTACAACAAAAACCTGTCCGGGTTTTCTTTCCAGAAAAACCCCCGTCGCCCACTCCCGTTTCCTAAAGACCAACTCCGTTCACTATTCATTATATTCACATCAAAACCTCTTCTTCCTATCGAACCTCGTCCTCCCGACAATCACTTCTCCCGGCCATCACTCTATCATTTCTCCTCCGCTCCCGCGCTCCCGGCCTCTTCCTCGGGCCTCCGGTTCGAGAGCTTCTCATATTCCGTCGCTGCCTCTCCTCGTCCCCCTGTTCTTGCCACCACGGCTGGTTCTGTACCTCATCCACTCCGACCTTATTCTCATCCTTATAGAATTCTTCGTCTCCACTCCACGTTTCGTCTTCCCGCGCCGCGTCCATAACTATATATAGACGTATACACCAGTTCTATATTTTACTTAAAATCATCACCTCTAAAATCAACTTAGTTTCCAACTCTCCAAACCACCTTCCTCACTCCTCACTCCTCACTCATACTTACATCGTGACATCGTGACTTCTTCACCCACCTCTTCTCCCGAAAGACGTGTATGCGTATCCAGATAGAAATCGAATAACAAAGGCGATGCAAAATGAATGAAAGTGATCGCGAAAGGCTCTCGAGAAAAATGTGGGCGATGGCCCCCTCTTATAGATGGGCCTCGTTCCCAAAATGGATAAGCCTGCCCCGCTTTACATGTACGGACTTACGTCGACGGGTTTACGTACAAGGATTTACGTAAACGGGTGCATGAAGAGCACGTGAGGTTCGCGTAGAGAGCGAATCAGAAAGTGGTCCATCAACATGATGGACCACCGGTCCAGTACAAACCAAACGTATACAGTTTGTATGGGGGTCGCAAGTAGCTC
>JAMFSA010000030.1 GCA_026225055.1 Mucilaginibacter xinganensis
GAATTTTTTAGGAGCAAAATTAAATTTATCTTCCTTCTGTAGCTGAGCCATCATTTCCCTTTTCCTATAAAATCAAATAAAAACATTAATTGTACCACCGGCAAATAAAGAAAAGAGCCGTACATCAATTGCTTTGCCGATTTAACCTCGAGCGTGCGCAACAACGTAAATGATTGGTACAAAAACAATAAACTGCATATTAATGATACCACGCCAACATAGTAACCGCCAAAATGATAATATGTTGGCAGCCAGCTTACGGGTACTAAAAATATGGTAATTACAAAGGTAACTAATGCACTTGTAAAATCGCGCTTACCGGTTGGCAACAGCCTGAAACCTGCCAGCTTATAATCATCGTCCAAAACCCAGGCAATGGCCCAAAAGTGGGTGAACTGCCAAACAAATTGAATAGCGAACAATACCAGTGCTATCTGATCGATAGTTCCGTAACCGGCTACATAGCCAATAAGTGGTGGCAATGCTCCAGGTATAGCACCTACAAATACTGCTATTGATGATACACGTTTTAATGGTGTATAAGCAAAGGCATATAATAATATAGAGAATACCGATAAAAGCCCAGTGGTTAAATTTAAGCTACCCAATAAATAGGTACCGAATATCGCCATAAACAAACCTAACACCAGCGCCTGCCCTGTAGTCATGCGCCCGGCAGGGATAGGGCGATCCATAGTACGCTTCATTAAGCGGTCGTAATCTTTCTCTATGATCTCGTTAAAACAATTTGCCGCGGCGGTAACTAAAAAGCCACCTACTATCAGCATGCCCCAATTTTTCCAATTGATAACGCCACCAGTTTTGGCCATGCTGCCTATCAAAAATGATATGGAAGCCGAAAACACTACCAAAAATGTTAGCCTGAGTTTAATCAGTTTTATAAAATCGCTCAACTTCATTTATGCGCCCCCTGTAAACTAACTGATTTGTATAAATTAAGCAGCAGATAGAATTGCGCGCCAAATACAAGGCTCGCCAAAACTATATGTGCTGTTTGCGCATATGGCGGTAATGAACAATATGATAATAAAATACCGGTCACTATCTGCAGCATAATTACCAGGAACGTAAAGCTCATGATCTGCTGCTGCATAGAATGCCTGCTAAAGGTACGGCGAATTAAAGCGTATAATACCACGTTACCCAGTAATACCAATATGGCTATATCCCTGTGTTGCATAAAAATGTCGCCTGCTTGTGCTATCCAGCTTTCGCGGTAACCACCCTGGAAACGGCTTGCCACCTCATCAATCTTCTCACGCACCTCAGTTCCAAAAGCTATTTGTGCAATGCTTAATATCAGCACCAATAAAGTAACCACATGTACTAAAGGACTAACGCTGATACTCTTTTTACCATATACTTTTGCCATGTGATAGGTAGCAATACTGATAGCCAAAATGGCCAGCGCCGCCAGCATATGCACTGTTACCAGCCATGCAAATAGATTGGTTGATACCACTATCGATCCTAACCAAGCCTGGAAAGCAACCAATACCAAATTCAAAAAACTTAAAACGGCTATAAACTTATTTTCTTTAAAATAACTGAAGGAGAACAGCATGGTAAGCAATAGGAATAATCCCGACAGGGCACCTATCAAGCGGTTAACATATTCTGTCCAGGCTTTGCTTACGTTAAAATCTTCGGGAATTAAGATAGATTTATCAGCGCGGATGCGTTGTGCCAGTTCAGCAAAACCGAACATATCGAACATTTTAGCAACCTTTTGATTTTTGTTTACGCGGCCTTCCACGTATTCCTGTTTGTAGTCTTTAGGAAGATCAGCAACGTTTGTTGGGGGGATATAACCGCCGAAGCATTTTGGCCAATCGGGGCATCCCATTCCTGATCCTGTACTGCGGACAACTCCGCCAGCTAATATCAAAACAAAGAGCAGAAGGATTGTTAGGAGGTTGATCTTTCGGAATCTATCTTTTGATATTAATGTACTCATTTATTGAATAAGTGAATTAATGAATTAGTGATTGAGTGAATGGAAATAATTCGGGATTCACTCAATCACTAATTCACTCAATCACTCAATAATTTATTTTACTTCTTCGTTTGATCTTTGTGTACTTGCCCATTTGGTATGTTCAGCTAAACCTACCGGGTTATCTTCAAAATCGCTTGGAATATTTGAGCTCATAGTTTCTGAATAAGGAACTGTTTGCAGAATATAATCTTCGTCCTGACCAGGCTTGCTGTAATCATATGGCCAACGGTATACGGTTGGAATTTCTCCCGGCCAGTTACCGTGAATATGCTCAACAGGTGCGGTCCACTCAAGGGTATTTGCTTGCCATGGGTTTTGCGTTGTCTTTTTACCCCAGAATATAGAGTGAACAAAGTTATACAGGAATGCCACTTGTGCCAGAGCCGACATGATAGCCGCCCAGGTAATGAATGTATTTACTGATAACCATTTTTGCATTGATTCAAATTCGGTAAAAGCGTAGTAACGGCGTGGTACACCATCCAAGCCCATAAAGTGCATTGGGAAGAATACCAGGTAAGCACCGATAAATGTTAACCAGAAGTGCAGGTAACCTAATTTCTCGTCCATTAAACGGCCGAACATTTTAGGGAACCAGTGGTAAACACCGGCAAGCATACCAAATATGGCTGCAGAACCCATTACCAAGTGGAAGTGGGCAACCACGAAGTAGGTATCGTGTAAGTTGATATCCAGTGTTGCGTTACCTAAGAAGATACCGGTTAAACCACCTGAGATAAAGAATGAAACCATACCGATAGCAAATAGCATAGCTGGTTTAAACCTTATATTTCCCCGCCATAATGTAGCGAGCCAGTTGAATGTTTTTACTGCTGATGGTACAGCGATAATCAGCGTAGTGATCATGAACACACCGCCCAGGAACGGGTTCATACCCGTAACAAACATGTGGTGCCCCCATACGATGAATGATAATACGGTGATACCTATTAGTGAATAAACCATCGCGTGGTAACCGAAGATCGGTTTACGTGAGTTTACCGACATGATCTCGGATGAGATACCCATTGCAGGCATGATTACGATGTACACCTCAGGGTGACCAAGGAACCAGAATAAGTGTTCAAATAATATTGGGCTACCACCTTCAAAAGGCATTACCTTACCGTTCAGAACGATGTCTGACAGGTAGAAGCTTGTACCCATACTACGGTCAAATATCAATAATACAACACCTGCTACCAATACCGGGAATGACAATACACCCAATACAGCAGTTAAGAAGAATGCCCAGATAGTTAAAGGCATTTTCCAAAGGTCCATACCTTTAGTACGCATGTTTAATACGGTACTCACATAGTTTATACCACCCATTAATGATGATGCTACGAAGCACACCATACTGATCAGCCATAAGGTCATAC
>JAMFSA010000245.1 GCA_026225055.1 Mucilaginibacter xinganensis
CCGGAATGGTAAAAAATATTAAAAGCTTTCTACTGTCCATTACTTTTAACAGCAGCAAGCCGACAATACCACCAACTAACATTAATCCCCAAAAATTAGAAACAGCACTTGCTCCTGCTACCTGCGGGTCGACATGATGATATTGAAACAGGAACTGCGACATCCAGTAAGATACTCCTTGCTCGGTACCCACATAACAGAATAACGCAATAAAGTACAGGATAACCACAGGCTTTTTGAATAATAAAACGTGGGTTTTCCATGGACCTGCTTTTTCGTCTTCCGCTAATTCAACCTTGGGGAATTTCGAGATGAGCATAACAGCAAACATAAAAATGCAGATGACCGTAAACACCCAATATAGAGATATCCATGACATGCCATGCGGAACCAATGGCTGCAATAGTGAAAATACTCCTGCGTGATTCCCCTTGTTCATGTTTATCACCAGGTAAGAGTAAACCAATGGGCTAAGAAATGATGCCCCGCCGAATATCAGCTGAGCCATAACAGAAGTAAAGGCATAATTCTCAGCCCCACCTGCGGTTCTCAACAGCGGGTTGATCACCACCTGTAGCATAGCCATACCACAACCGATGAGGAAAAGAGAAATGATAGTAGTTAAATAGTTTGGCTCAATAGCTAAAAGTAGTGAGCCTAAAAAAGCGACCACAAAAGCAGCCACCATAATAACTTTCTCATTATACTTTTGTACCAGCATGCTTGTGGGGATAGACATTACCCCATAAGCAATGAAAAAAGCGAAGGGCAATACCCCTGCTAAAGCATCGCTTAGCTTAAAATCATTAATAAATTCGGGAGAAAGAGGCCCTATAATATTGGTAATAAACGAGATCACGAAGAAGGTGAGCATTATTAGTGCTACAATGTAATAGTTACGTTTCATCAGGGACTATTTGGTTTGTTTATTGAGTGAAAATAAATCTATATATTTTTTGATCAATTATTTAAGATCGTGATTTATTTCTTTTAACAGGTACTCCTTCTTATCACTGGAATATTCCCAAAACATTACCCCTGCCATACCATTGTCTTTCACATACTGGCATTTGTTTTTAACCGACCACTCATCATCAAACGTTACAAATTGTTTGGTATCAGCATTAAATAAGTACGGCGCCTTTGCATCCTCATCACGGTAATATTTAAATGCCTTATTAGTGATCAAACTATCCTTTATGAATGTGTAACCACCGCCACGCATCGACTTAACAACTTTACTGCCCAACCCATTTTGAACGGTATCGGCAGTTTCAAACCCATGACCGTAAAAAGCTATACCGATTACCAGTTTATTACGGGGAACACCGGCGGCAATAAAATCAGTTACTGCCTTGTCAGAATATTCAGTCGCGTTATATTTTTTAGAACCATATAAGCCAGTGTGGTGTATGGCTACGCCTAAACTGTCCTGTGCATAGTCATAAGTCATCAGGTTGATATAAGTAACATATTTTTGCACCTGATCCATCTCTGTATGCGTTATATAGCCTTTAAAGCCACCAACCGCGGTACTCAGGATCATTTTCCTGCCGGTTTGCTGTTCTAACTGATCCAGATCCTGCCTTATGGCCTGGAACATTAGCGTATAGTTATGCTTGTCCTCAGGGCGATTTATATTGCCTAATCCTTTTTGAGCAGGGTATTCCCAATCAATATCAACGCCATCCAATTGGTATTTCCTCACAATATCAACCGCGCTGGCTGCAAATGCCTGCCGGGCAGTATCCGTGAGCACCGCATCCGAGAAATTTCCGCTCCAGGTCCACCCGCCGATAGAGATCACTATCTTAAGATCATGATTTCTTTTTTTGAGGCTGGCAAGATATTTTAAATTGATGGTATCTGTATTGAGTTTGCTTAACGTAGCCCGGTTATTCAGCACATTAACAAATGCGTAATTGATAACAGTCAGCTTTTTCGGGTCGACCATCGTTGTATCAATTAATCCCCTGTAACCGCCTACATAACCAATTACCACATACTTTTTCTTTTGGGCATTGGCCGATAGATTAAAACCAATCACAAGCGATAAACAAAGCAATACAGCAGTATATACTTTATTACTAATGAGTTTGAAATTCAATTTCATATAAACTTTGTTTGTTAGATTTTTAATCTTAGTCGTTTCTTTTCCAGCAGGCCGCCTATCCAGATGATGATGAATGCGGTCGCCATAGAGCGCAGCAAACCGATGAACCCATAATTAAGGATATGCGGATATTCAATACCAAGCAATTCAATTAAGCTTACCTGTATGTATGGTAATAAATAGCAGGTTAAAGTACTGGTACCTGCCGGAGCGATGATTTTGAAAAAACTCTTTTTGCCCTTAATATCCACCACATAGATTAATAACTCAAACATGAGTATAGTTATACCGCTGCAAATAAACACCCAACCGGGTGTCGAGCGTATTTTTGAGATCCCCTCGGTGTATGGGCGAAGTAATAAGCCTAAAATAATTAATCCTACGCCTGCAATTGTAAAGATTGTCCATAAGCGTTGCGTACGGTTCTTTTCAACCAGGTAGGCATAAACTCCTGAAATAACTACACCACCCATAGTTAAGGTTGCCGATGCGGCATCGCCTATTACCCATAAGCCACTATGTGTAAAAATTGAATGAAAGGCAATGTTTAATCCTGCTAATACCACGTAAACTATTAACATGGCACCCAGCCTGCCTTTAAATATAAAAAAGGCAAGCGCGCAAACCAGGTACGACCAGCCAATTATACCTAATATGCCCCACCATGAAGTATGCATCCATGTTGAATGCTCGGGAGTACCACCTTTATACAATATGGCCATTACAATAAGCGCTGCAATACCAATACCTACCAATATATTTTTCTTGGCTTTTGCCATGGTTTCCGGGTAATCAAGCCAGATCAGGAAAAAACTAAATGTGATAATGAGTTCCCAAACGGCGTGAGGCAGCGGAGCCGATACACTGTTGTATTCTTCAAGGTTTACATGGTAAAAACCTATTATAAGCAATGCCGCGCTGCGGGTAAGGATGTAAAACAAGATTGAAAGCTGCGAATCGCCTTTCTTCATCCGGTTTTTTATGGCGAATGGCAGCGATAAGCCTACAATAAAAAGAAAGGCCGGAAATATGGTATCGGCAAAGCCTAATGCATCTTCGTATTCCTTTGCGTGATCTATCCAAACGGGGACTAACTTTAAACCACTTGAGTCATTAACAAATATCATTAATAACATGGTAATAGCCCTGAGAACATCAATAGATGAAAGGCGACTGGGAAGTTGTTGCATGAAATAATATTGAGATTCTAAAATACAGATAAAAACATTAAACTGCTTATTTTGAATTAAAAACAAGCAGATGCAGGGCTTATGTAGTGGTAAATTTACATAAGCGCAATTACAATTTTAGTAATAGATAAGCAAATTTCAGCCCGGTTAATTATTTCCAGGCTTTCCTTAAAAACCTGAGCCAGTTGCCGTGCATCATGTTTTCAATATCGGTTGGGTTGTAGCCACGTTTGGCAAGTAAACCGGTCACCTTTTGCAGATCGGCAATTGTTTCCAGATCATAAGGACATTGCTCTCGTCCAAACGCACCATCCAGATCTGAGCCGATGCCAACATGCAGCGTATTTCCAGCTATTTGACATATATGATCGATGTGATCTATCATCACTTCCAGATTACAACCCATACCTATTGGTGTTGATACTCCCCTCACCCATCCCGGCACCATCATCCAGGCATCTAAAGCAGCCCCGATAACGGCATCTCTTTCTATCAATACTTTGATCTGCTCGTCACTATACTGGCGGTTATGATTCACCAAGGCCCGACAGTTGTTATGGCTGGCCCAAACATGCCCGTTGAAATGATCGAGCGCTTCCCAAAAACTATCATCGCACAAATGGGTGGCATCCAAAATTACGTTCAGCCGTTCCATTTCCTTTAATAGCTCATGGCCTTTTGAGCCCATATAACCCGTTGCATCGGTTCCCTGCGCATACCGGCCCGGTCCATAGTGTGCAGGGCCAACGGCTCTTAGTCCATTGTTATAAGCACGCTCCAAATGTCCAACTGTAACCAATGAATCAGCGCCCTCTAAGCTTAAAATATAGCCTACGGGCTTGTGTTCATTACTGTTTCCATCATTCCAAAGTTGTAAATGGCGTTCTAAAGTTTCCAGGTTATTGATCTGCACCATCTCGCCCTTATCTTCCATGGCCTTATACCACGCTAACTGGCCCTGTGTTTGCGCCCATGCCTGTTCAGGTGAATGCCAGCCGGGTAAATGATTATCGGGCGCTACAAAACGTCCGATTTGTGTGGCAACTACCAAACCAATGTTTCCTTTGCGTAAGGTTGGTAACGATACTACACCTTTACCACGATCAGGTTTATCTGTAAGCCCGGCCTCCCGCTCATTAATTGCTGCGATGGGTTGCGTTAGGTCGCGGTTCCATTCCAGCGCGTTCATACTCAGGTCGAGGTGGGCATCTACAATAAACATGGTTCTTAAATATTAATTTTCCGGTCGCGTGCTATGGTTTTCCATTCGCCCGACACCTTTTTATCTTCAATTATTATGACCCGTTCGTATAGCGCTACGGTTGGGCAAATATGGTATGGCAATCCATAAAGCAGATCGCCGATTTTATAGCCATGGCCTGCACCGGCCTCTAAAACTAAATGCTCTTCGCTGTGGCCAACAGGCTTAAGTCCGGGCGCGTTTAAAAATACCACCCGTTTATCCAATGTATTTTCAGATGCGATGGATTTATGCCCCAGGTCGACACAAATCCGAGTTTCATCCGGTATAGATACCACCCTGCTTAATACCAAAGCCGCAGGGAAAAACTCTTGCTCTTTGCAAGCTTTGCCATAACCTTCATCCCAATAAATAAATGTACCTGGGCTGCATTCCACATCTTTCCTTTTGGCGTGGATTGGAAAAGTTGGGGTTCCTCCCACAATAACTGTGAGGCTATATCCATCATCTTTAAATTGATCTATTAATTCTTCAAGCTGAGCAAACGATTCATTGCAGCGTTGAGTTCTAACTTCAAGATTGGCATCATGAATATGGCCATCATAGGCATGTAAACCTATCAAATTAATATTTGATAGTACCCGGCACTCTTCATAAAAATCAAATGCATCCTGCGGGTGGATACCTGATCTGTTCATCCCAACATTTATATCGATATAAACATCAATATAAAGCTTATTTCTAATTGCTTCAGCATTGATATTTTGCGCCGATTCCATGTTATCAATTAAACAGGAATATCGTGTATCAGGATATTGCTTTATCAAAGCGACTAATCGATCTATTTTAGGGCCGTAAGGCTGATAGGCTAATAAAACATCTTTCGCCTTGCACATGCCCAGCATTTCAGCTTCAGCAATGGTAGCGCATTTAAATTTGTTTATCCCTGCTTCAATGCTTAAAAGAGCAGCCTCCTTACACTTATGCGTTTTTACATGCGGCCTTAATCGACCTACATTATCTATATGCGTTTTAAGCAAATCGAGGTTGTATTTTACCCTTTGGGGATAAACTACCAACGCAGGCGTATCTACCCGATCAACATCCGAAATATTGAACCAGTCTTGCATTTGGTTATTTTTATTGCTCTAATTCAAAAAGCGCTTCAATCTCGACAGGGATATTATCAGGCAATGAGCCAAAGCCTACTGCACTTCTAACACCTATACCGTTTTCAGGTCCCCATACTTCGGCAAAAAGCTCGCTGCAGCCATTGATAATGTAAGGATGTTTTTCAAACTCAGGCACACAATTAACCATGCCTAATACCTTTATCACTCTTTTAACCTTATTCAAGCTGCCAAGGTTAGCTTTTATGGTCGACAAAATAGCAAGGCCAACCTGCCGGGCAGCTAGTTTACCATCGTGTATATCAATATCAGCACCGATACGGCCAATAATAAGGCTTTTATCATTCTGAACCGTGCCATGGCCTGATACATACAGATATTTACCATCAACCAAACATGGTTTATAAACACCAAGCGGTGTAGGTGCAGGCGGCAATGTAAGGCCTGTTTTTGCAAAGTTTTCTTCAGGTGTGTTCATTTGGCGAATATATTATTTTACAAACTGATTTAAGATCAAAACTCCTACAATACCTACGGTGCCTACTAATGTTTCCATTACCGACCACGATCGCAAAGTATCTTTAACACTGATATTAAAGTATTCTTTAAACATCCAAAAACCGGAGTCGTTAACGTGCGAGAACATCAAGCTGCCTGCCCCTACTGCCAATACCATCAGGTTAGGGTCGGTATGCGTTTGCAGCATTAATGGAGCAATTAACCCTGCTGTAGTAAGGCCCGCAACTGTTGCCGAACCTATACATACCCGTATAATGGTAGCCATCAACCATCCAAGCACAAGCGGCGGCAGATCAACATTTTGCAGCATGCCCGCTATTTGCGCACTTGCACCGCTATCCGTTAAAATCTGCTTTAATGCGCCTGATGCGCCGATGATTAAAATGATCATGGCAATATCCTTTACCGCATCTTCATAAATAGTCATGATCTCTGCCATACCTCTGCCTGTTTTGAGGCCTAATGAGTAAGTGGCAAACATTATTGAAATGATCATCACTACAGATGGCTGACCTATTAACGCCACCGCGGTTTGAAAAGGCAGGCGGCGATCATCAATATAAGGGTAAAGCGTGGTAAGCATTAATAACAATACAGGCAATAAAGCTGTAAAAAAACTAATTGCTGTACCGGGAGTTTTTTCTGCCGGAGCTTCTGTTGGTGCAAAAGTTTTAAGCGGATGCGCCTGCAGATTTTTTAATGTCCGTGTAAATAGCGGACCCGCAATAATTATAGCCGGTATAGCTACAGCCAAGCCATATAACAGCGTAAGCCCCATACTGGCCTTAAATTGTATAACCAACGCCGATGGCGAAGGGTGCGGCGGCAAAAAGCCATGCGTAACCGACAAAGCAGCCAGCATGGGCAAACCAATATATATTACCGGCATTTTATATTGGTAAGCGATTGAAAATATAAGTGGTACAACCAACACAAACCCTACCCCATAAAACAATGGAATACCAATTACAAACCCCGTTGCTACCATTGCCCATTGAATATATTTAGGCCCGAATGCGTGCATTAATGCATCGGCAAGTTTATGGGCAGCACCGCTTTCGGCTAATAATTTACCCAACATGGCCCCTAGGCACAGGATAATAACCAAGCCTCCTAAGGTGTCGCCAATACCTTTTTCAATTGATTTAGGGATCTGCGTTGCCGGTAAACCAAGAGCAATACCCGCTACTACAGAAATGATTAAAAAGGATAAAAACGCGTTGATCTTACAGGCAGATATCAGGATAACAAGGCCTGCAATACATAACAACACTATAACTAATGTCATTGAGATATAATTTATAATGGGTAAAGTTATATTAATATCTGAACGATTAAAAAGTAATTAGCTTAATTGAAACAGACTTTGGATATTAACTTATCATTCAATTAACTTTGTTACAAATTATACAACCAATACCTATGAAATTTATTTACCTGCCTGCATTAATGCTTTGCCTGTCGTCTGCTGCAATGGCTCAGCAAAAGCCCGATACTGTATTTTTTGAAAGCTTTAGCAGCAAAACACTAAACCGATCTGTATGGAATGTGGAAGTTACCGGCCATACTGTAAATAATGAGCAGCAAGCTTATGTTGACTCCGCCAGCGTGCTTTCGCAGGCAGATGGGCTTTTATCCATAAAGCCGGTTTATCGTCCGGGCTATATCAGCGACATGAAAAAGCAATATGATTTTCTGTCGGGAAGAATAAACACCCGTGGCAAATTTGAGTTTACTTATGGAACAGCTTCAGCCCGCATTAAAATGACCGGCGGCGCGGGCTTATGGCCTGCATTCTGGGCTCTGGGCGAAGGCAAATGGCCCGACTGCGGCGAAATTGACATGATGGAAACCGTTGGCGATTCATCATGGGTGAGCCATGCATTACATGGGCCAGGCTATTTTGGCAACACGCCGTTAGCGTTTCGTGCTTTTTTCCCAAAAGGCATAACTGTTGACCAATGGCATATATACAAAGTGCAATGGAGTGCCGATAGCATTATTTTCAGTGTAGACGAAAAAGTTACTTATACTGTAACCCGCGCCATGGTTGAACATTACGGACGCTGGGCATACGATAACCCAAAATTCATTATCTTGAATTTCGCATTAGGCGGAGGTTACCCTGAAGGTGTTAATAAAGTTACTACTCCATATTATGGCATACCGCAAAGTACCGTAAACAAAGTAAAACAAGGCCAGGCACAAATGCTGGTTGATTGGGTGTTGGTGACTAAATAGTCTCCTTGCGTCATAGCAAGGACCTAAGTGATCCCAGAGTTTACAAATCTAATTATCATGTCATTGCGAGCGATAGCGTGGCAACCTCGTCGCGTTCAATATGCATGCGACGAGGTTGCTTCGTCGTTCCTCCTCGCAATGACATTTATTAACTAATTAAGATTTTGATCCAAACTTACCGTTCCACTTTATAATAATCCATCAAATTCAACAACACCCCATTCGTCCAACCAAAGCCATCCTGTAAATTATACTCGCCGCCGCCTGCTTTTGAATGGGTATCAACCACATTATATTTCTCTAACAGTTTCCCTGTTTTTTTAAATGTGCGGATATTCGTTTTTATCCATGCCATAGCTATATCCTTAGCTAACCTGGATTGATGATAATTGATCAGCCCATAAATAGCCATATACTGTAATGGCGCCCAGGCATTCGGGCTATCCCATTGTTGTCCGTTTGTATTTAAGGTGGTAACTAATCCGCCATCCTGCAAAAACTCTGTTTGCAAGTGCCCGGCAACGCTTACTGCCTGTACCGTATCAGCTATATGAAATTCAAGTGGAAAAACGCCGGCCAAGGTTTTAGCGGCGCTTAGCTGCTTTTTGCGCCAGTTATAATCAACAAACCAACCGCGGTTATTATCCCAGCAGTATTTTAATATAGCTACCTTACGGTGCGATGCTTTTGTTTGATACAAGTTGTAATTGGCTTTATCACCCTTCAACTTATAGCTTTGCGCGATAGTCTGCTCTAAATGGTATAGCAAACAATTCAAATCAACCGGTATCAGATCAATAGTTTGAATAGTAGCCAATTTAGCCGGATCGCTAAACCAGCGCGAACTAAAATCCCATCCGGATTCAGCCGCTGCTCTAACATTACGATAGAAAACCGGTGCCGCCTCCTTGCTTTGTTTGGCTGATAATACATCCTCTTTATAAGATTCTTCTCTTGGCTGATCGGACGCGTCCCAATACCTGTTCAGCACTTCGCCGCTCGTTAATTTTACAACGTGCCTGCTGGCATTGCCTTTTTTTAAACCGACAGCACCATTCATCCAATAAGCATATTCTTTTAATAGCTCAGGCTGATACTTTACCAGCGTTTTAGCGCCATCATCGTGCGAAAGCAGTTCAACCATCAGCGAAAAGAACGGTGGCTGCGAACGGGTTAAGTAATAGGTACGATTACCATTGGGTATAAAACCATATTTATCTATCAGGTAAGCAAAATTGCCAACCATATTTTCAATCATTTTGGTTTTATGGCTCTCCTGCAAACCCAGCATCGTGAAGTAAGAATCCCAATAATACACTTCGCGGAAACGCCCGCCCGGCACTATGTAGCTGTGCGGCAGATCCAAAAGCGATACACCTTTAGCAGTATCCGGCTGGCGCGATAACACTTGCCATAAAGTATCAATATGCTTTCGGATGCCGGCCGAGACATCGCTTTTATAATTGCTGTTAGCAGCTTGCGGTTCTATAAAATAAGTATTTACAAATTTACTAAGATCAAATCCCGGCTTTTTCTTCTCTGCACGATAATGTGCCATAATAACTTTAACGGGTTGTTTTGGCACCGCATCCACAAAAGTTTTATTATCAGGATAAACAGATGAAAGTTGTACCGCCTCAAAAAGCCCCGGGTACAACTGCCGTGGCGAAAGCTGCTGCGAATAAGCAACCCAATAAGTAAGTACTATAGCTAATGTTAAAAATAAACGCTTCATAATTTAGGGTATGATGTTTTTTAGAACCCATTTCCTCAACTTTATGTTTTGATAAAATTTTCCTGATTGAAAATCACTTCGCCACAGGCTCAATAAATATCCGCTTCATTTTCGGGAACTCCTTTTGTATGGCTTTGGTTATCCGTTCAATAGCATCGGTAATCTGCCGGGTGGTTAAGTCATCCTTAAAAATAGCATCCATCTGTAACAAAACCTCTTCCGGAGCCATATACATAGATGAGCGCTTTTTCACTTTCACAATCGCGGCATCATCTTCTGTAAGTTTCACTACCCTGCGTAATGATTTTGTGCTGATAGTTTCACCCATTAATAAACTTTTACTTTCACTGGCCAGGAACCCGGATATAATAATAAGCATCACCCCTATGATCATGGAAGCAACACCATCGTAATAAGGATTATGAAATAACCGGCCTAAATAAACACCCAGAAAGGCGATAACAAGACCAAACAGATCGCCAAAATCGCCAAGCAATACAATTATGGTTGATGGATCTTTAGTGGCGACCACCGCTTTCCAGAATGACATTTTACCCCGCTGCTGGTTAAAGGCCTTTAATACCGAAAACATGGAAACCAGGTTAAAAACAAATGCAATAGTTAATATCACGTAATTCCAGCTGGGGTTACCTTCAAGCCCGGGGCGTTGCAGGCGCGTGTATCCCTCATAAACGGAAATGCAACCACCAACAACAAAAATCACTAAGGATACAATGAACGACCAGAAATACAGTTCTTTGCCATAACCAAAGGGGCGATCAGCATCAGGCAATCTTCTGCTTGTTTTTATCCCCCATATCAATAAAAGCTGACTAATTGCATCAATAACCGAATGAATCCCTTCGGCAACCATTGATGAACTGCCCGTTATTGCAGCCGCTACAAATTTTGATACGGCAATCAACAGATCAACTGCCAGCGAAATAAAAATGAATGACCTCGATTTCATCTACTTACTTAATATTAATGCGGCAATATTGTTTTATGCTTGATATCATTTAATAGTCTATTGTACGCAAATCCTATATTTGTTTAATGCATAAACAATTCATCTCCTATCTGCGTCTTTTAAGAAATATTTCTGGTGAGGATGAAAACATCATTACCAATTATTTTGAGCATAAAACATTTAAAGAGGGTGAGATATTGTTTAAAGAAGGAAAAATCTGCCGGGAACTGTTCTTTGTTATTGAAGGTGTCATACGCATTGTATCCGTAAATGATAAGGGCATTGAATTAACACACTTCTTTTGTAAGGAAAACCAGTTTTGTACCATATTGCAAAGTTTTACTGATGAAACACCAGCTACAGCAGGTATACATGCGGCCTGCGATGCTGAAGTGTTTGTTATTACTAAAAGCAGGCTGCTTAACCTATACAATCAGTTACCCTATATGAAAGAAATGATTGATGAGCTTAACCAAATACGTTTAATTGAAAAAGTAAACATCCGCAATACTTTTTTGGGTGAAGATGCTGAGGGCAAGTACAGGTTATTCGTGGTGCAAAATCCGGATATTGCCTTGCGCGTGCCACTAAAAAACATTGCCTCCTATCTCGGCATAACACCGCAATCGCTCAGTCGTATTCGGAAAAATATTCGTTAGATTTTCGTTTTTACCATTTGTTAAGTGTATTGGCTTATTAATTGGGCAATTTTGCATCAGAATTAATAATATCATGGAAACACATAAAAACAATTCATCCTTAACAGGAAAAAGAGTGATCATTTTAGGCGGAAGTTCAGGCCTTGGCCTGGCAACTGCAATGGCAGCAGCTAACGAAGGTGCAAACGTTGTCATCGTATCAAGTAACCAGCAACGTATTAATAACGCACTACAAGGCTTTCCACCGGGCACTGAGGGCTATGCAGTAGATCTCAGCAGCGAACAAAACATCAAAGCTTTTTTTGATAAGATCGGCAATTTCGATCACCTGATTTATTCAGCAGGTGAAAATTTAAATCTCAACATCATCGATCAAACCGATATTGAGCAGGCGCGTACTTTTTTCAATATACGTTATTGGGGAGCTTTTGCAGCGGTAAAATACGGTGCGCCAAATATTAATAAAGGTGGTTCTATATCATTAACCAGTGGTACAGCCAGCGCAAGGCCAGGCAAAGGCTGGTCGGTAGCCAGCAGCATTTGTGGCGCGATGGAAGGTTTTGTTAGGGCAATGGCTGTTGAGCTTGCCCCTATTCGTGTAAACAGTGTGGTACCAGGCGTTGTGGATACCAACCTTTGGAACAGTATGCCTGCCAGTGATCGCGAAAATCTATACCAGTCAATGGCTGATGCGCAGCTTATAAAACGTGTAGGCCACGCAGATGATATAGCCCTGGCCTTTATCTACCTGATGAAACAACAATATGGTACCGGCCAAAATATTACTGTTGATGGCGGAGCCGTGTTAGTATAAATAATTTGCCATTGACTACTAAGCGCCATTTTTAGCGATGGCGCTTAAATAACAGAAATTAAAATTGTTACTTAAAACATTTTGATGCTTCCGTAAGTTCCTGTTAAAAAAAGAAAAACATGGAATTATCAGTCGACGGTGGCTTCCGCCAGTGGTGGTTGCTTTTAATAAGAGGATTATTATTTATCCTGGTTGGTATTTATATGATTGCCTCACCCGCTACCAGTTTTGTGGCGTTAGGCTTTTTATTTGGATTGATGATATTGCTGGCCGGGATATCCGAGCTATTACATGTATCAAACAGTCGCAATCATGGCAGCCGCAACTGGCATTTAGGCCTTGGCATACTCGAAGTGATATTAGGCATATTATTTATGAGCCATATCGCTACCAGCGTGGCTGTATTACGCATACTGGTGGGGTTATGGTTTATTTTCAGAGGGATCGCGTTGTTCAATTTCTCCCGGATTCTTGGTGCCTCATGGGTAACTAAATTGGGCGGGATTTTAACCGTTATTTTTGGTCTGTTGATCTTATTCGATGTTGTTTTTGGGTCCCTAACTATTATATTGTTTATTGCTATAGGCTTTATTATTACTGGTTTCTTTAATGTGTGGCTGGGTTATAGCCTTAAACCACGCACCTGATATAGAGTCAGGAATTAAGAGTCAAGAATCAGGAACCACGCTTTTTACAGTAACCTGTTCGTTAGCGAACAGGTTACTGTATCATTATAGCACTATACACTATAAAAACAAATTATAAATTATTAATAATCAACACATTAATACCGTGGCATTCTATTTGAGCATACAATATATAATATAACAGATGTATATATGAAACATCAAAAAGGCCTTAGGCGTGTTACCTTTTCACAGGAGCGTTTTGAGATATTAATAAAGAAACAAAAGAATGGCGAGGCAAAATTTTCTGATCTGGTTGAACTGGACGAGATCGTAAACCGCGTACCCGATATCCGTCATATCATCCTGGAGGAAATGGAAGAAATTGATACTCCTAATGATGAACCACGGCAGCAAGATATCATTACGGTAAAAGAAAACAGATCGCAGGGCTTATTGCAAAAAATCAAAGCATTTTTTAACCAGTTATTCTTTTTAGCTGATAACCCGGTCACTTCTGTTTGATATAAATTCCGATATATTTTTCTTATTTTTACTACATGGCAGACCAACAACTTTGTGAACATCTACTTGCAATAAAAACTGTAAAACTCAGCGACGACCATGTTTGCGAGGAATGCATTAAAACTAATGATGAATGGGTACACCTGCGTACCTGCCAAACCTGCGGCGTAACGCTCTGCTGCGATGATTCGCCCAATAAACACATGACCAAACATTATCATGCCACCCACCACCCCGTTATAGCTTCGGCTGAAGAAGGCGAACGCTGGCTATGGTGCAACGCTGATCAGGAATTTGCTGACTATTGATTGGTCATCCAAATCTCTTATTTTTTATTTCCTATTGCTGAAGTTGATTTAAGCTTTACATTTGTACTGTAATAAAATTAATTACAGTATGAACAACGTTCAATTTGCTACCGCTACACATATACTTACGTTACTTACCGTAACTGAGGGTGTTGTGCCATCTGCCTATCTGGCCGGGAGCATTAACATTAACCCGGTAATAGTACGCAAGGCTTTAAGTACATTGCGGGCACATGGCCTTGTTGAAACTAAGGAAGGAAAAGGCGGCGGCGCTATATTAGCAAAACCAGCCAGTAAGATCCTGCTTTCGGATGTTTATCATGCCGTAAACTCTACTCCCCTGCTTGGCAAAGCTAACAGACCAAACCCCAACTGCCCGGTAGGCATACAAATTAACGAGCACTTAATCGAACTATATACCCAAGCTGATAATGCACTTATTAATAAATTAAGCACTATAACATTGGCTGATTTTGTAAAGAAATTTCAATAAAAAAATTTAACCAATACTGTAATAAATAACATTACAGTATTTAATTCTATCATATCTAAATAAATTAAAAAATGAAAGTAGCATTAATCGGAGCATCAGGCTTTGTAGGAAAAGCGGTATTAAATGAATTACTGCAAAAAGGTCATGAGGTTATAGCCATAGTTCGTAACCCTGAAAAACTGGAGGCGCAACCGGGTTTAACCATTGTTAAGGCAGATGCAACTAATATTGATGAGCTTGCTGAAGCCATTAAAGGTGCGGATGTAGCTGTAAACACATTCAATGCAGGTTGGGGAAATCCAAATTTGTATGATGACTTCCTTAACGGTTCAAAAGCTATACAGGAGGGCGTTAAAAAATCAGGCGTAAAACGCTTACTGGCTGTTGGTGGCGCAGGCAGTTTATTTATTGATGGTAAACAGTTGGTTGATTCACCGGAATTTCCGGCTGAATATAAGGCCGGTGCAACTGCGGCTCGTGATTACCTGGATGAAATTAAAAAAGAAACGGAACTGGATTGGGTATTTTTAAGTCCGGCAATTGAAATGCACCCAGGTACATCAGGCGTGCGCAAAGGCACTTACCGTTTAGGTAATGAGAGCCCTGTGTTTAATGCTGAAGGCCGGAGCATATTATCAGTTGAGGACCTTGCTTTGGTTATTGTTGACGAGATTGAGCAACACAAACACAGCCGTGAACGCATTACAGCTGCTTATTAATATAAAATAATCAAACTCTGTGCGTTTTGTGTCTTTACTTTGTTATCTCTGTGGTTGAATTTAAACTACTAAGTACAAAGATTACACAAAGTGCACAGAGTTATTTTTTTGTTTGCCGATGTTATTTTCATTCTTAAATTAGATCAAAAAAACATCATGCTGAAAAAAGGGGAACATATTGAAGGCACACCAGCCGAATTACAGGTTTTGTTAGACAAAGAACATGAAGCCAATGAGTTTTTTGAAAGCTTGTCAAAATCATACAAACAAGGTTATTGCGATTGGGTAGGATCAGCCAAACAGGAAGAAACCCGTAAAGTAAGGGCCGAGAAGGCCATAATTATGCTGCGCAATAAGCAGAAAACGCTTAAAACGTAAGCGTTATTTATTTTCTGTCTCTTTGCTTTTACGGTTGCGGCCATATTTATATAATTTATTGTATAAATAACCACGCCGTTTATTCGCTTCTGATAATGACCTTTCGTTTGCAAAATAACCACCGAATATTTTAGGCACAGCAATACCTTGCGACGAATAAATACCAGAATTTCCGCTAAAAAAGTAAGCCGTAAAACAGGCAATTGCGAATAACAAAGCATGTTCACCACCGAAAAGCTCTATACCCATAAAGGTACAGGCCAGTGGTGTATTAGTTGCACCAGCAAATACCGCTATAAATCCTAATGCCGCAAACAAACTTACAGGCGCATTCAACAAACCGGATAAAGTATTGCCTAATGTAGCACCGATATAAAACAAAGGCGTTACTTCTCCCCCTTTAAAGCCGGTTCCGAGCGTTAGGGTAGTATAAATAGTTTTCCATAACCAGCTCCAGGTATCTGCCCCGCCAGCATGAAATGCCGAAGGTATAGTAATTGCTCCAGGGTATTGCGCATCAACTCCTAAACTTAAATAATCAGGTTTACCAATAGCGTAAGTAAGCGCGATAATGATCAACCCGCCAAAAACAGGGATCAGCCATTTAATAGTGAAAAGTTTTGTAAATACTGCTTTTATTTCATTTACCATCATAGCAAAAAGATAGCTGGCTAAACCAAATGCCGCGGAGGCGATTATAACTTTGGCAAACAACAACAGATCAACCGGTAAATAATCCGACAGAAAATAAGGGGTTTTAGCTATGATATCAATATGGTATGCCGTATGATGAATCCCCCAGGCAGCAACCGTAATATCGCCGATGATACTTGCAATAAGCGCGGGCAGCAAAGCATCATATTTTAACCTGCCGATAGTAAGCACTTCAATAGCAAATACAGCACCAGTTAATGGCGTACCAAACACAGCGCCAAAACCTGCCGCAACGCCTGCGGTAAGTATCATGCGCATATCGCCATCGGTTAACTTGAACCATTTACCAAATAAAGCTGCAAGACTACCGCCTATTTGTACTGCGGTACCTTCCCGCCCTGCTGAGCCGCCGAATAAGTGCGTAATAACCGTGGTAATAAGAATAATCGGGCTCATACGGGCCGGTACACCTGCGCCGGGCTGGTGTATCTCGTCAATAATAAGATTATTACCTTTTTCAGCAGATTTGCCGGCCCATTGATATATAAAATGAATCAGCACACCAGCCAGTGGCAATAGGAATAATAGCCAGGTATGTGTAAAACGAAAATGGATGGCAGTAGTTAATAGCCATAAGAACAACGCAACCATACTGCCAATTGACACGGCAACAGGTGCAATTAATACCGTCCACCGGAGCGTATACTTTATAATGCCGAAATGTTCAGAAGAGAAGATCTTGTTTTTCAATTCACCAGAGTACTGTGATAGATTTGAGAGGATAATGTTGCTTTTTTTCACCTGCATAATAATTTATATCCTAAAGCATAACTTTAAGATTAATTTGCAGGCGCCATCAGCAAACGCGGTTTTTAAAAGGAAGACACCATTTCCTGCTGCTAATATAAAGATTTGTAATATATATTACAAAAGAGATGCAAAGTATTGCGTCTCCACGGTTTTATTATTCTCGTAGAGACACCATACTTTGTGTCTCCTTGTATCATATAAAAAAAGAGACGCAAAGTATTGCGTCTCTACGGTTATTGTGGGGGACTAATTTATTAAGCCGATTTCTTACTATTAACCGTCAATGCTGATTCGTATACTGCCGACAGTATTTCTTTCGCCGGAAAAGGTTTAATAAAATCTTCATCAATATGATCGTAAATCACATGCTGTGAAGGATCTATCACATAAGTGGCTAACAAGGCTATATTAGCATCTATGCCTGAAAACCTGTTCCACGCAGGGTTGCTTTCAGAATAAATCCTGAATTTTTTGGCTATGTGATTATTTTTATCAAAATAAAAATTTAACGACAAGCTGTTTTCCCATGCTAATTTTTGAAGGCCATTTCCTTTTTCATCATTAATGACCAGCAAATTGCCGCCATTAGCCCTTATTTCGTGCTGCAGGGCGTTTAATTGCTTCAATTGGTCTAATCCTTCTTCTTTCCAGTGTTGCGAATAAAAGCTGATAACCAGCGGTTTATTCAGCAATTGCCTGAGCAGTACCGGGCCATGTGTTTCGGCACCATTATAAAATTGCTGCCACTGCTCATGCAGGTTGGTTAATGAAAAATCGGGAATATAGTTTCCTATTTTAACAGGTTTTAAAGGCTTGTATGATTTGAACTCAAAATTAAGTTCAGGGATGATCTCCGACAGATCGAAAAATGGATATTTATTTGTAGTTGCTAACATGTTTATAATATTAAAAAGTAAATGTTTACCGTGGTACGGCAATAACTAATTGGTATTAAACGGTTAACAACAGCGGTACAGTCCATATACTACTTTGTAGTATTTTAACAGGTTGGTAAATAAATAGCGCATAATTTTATAATAAGATCAGTTAAAAGTTCAGGAAGTATTAACGGAGATTTCGGAGGTGTAGCTTATAAGCTATAACGGCAACAACATATGTGCATCATCATATTTTCAAAGCCGATTGACCTTAAAAGCTGACTATTGCGGATGATTGAATGACGCTGTTGCATTGATATGAAGCATTAATAAGACAAATATACTATAAAATCTATATATTTAGTAGTATATAATTGAGTATTTTCAACAATCATCTAATTTTCAGTGTCTTAAAATTTACTAACGAGTGTTTTACCTATGGAATACACATGGCACCCAGCACAAAATGCGAAGAAAGACTCCAGTAAAGCGAAGAATGAAAGTACAGTTGCAAGGGAAATAGCAAGAATTTGTTGACTAAAGAATATTGAAATAAGAATAGCTGCGGTGAACGCCAACCCTACCATTGCTGCAAATCTTTTAGGAGCACGGTCAACAGGTTTGTTTTTTATTTTAAGTTGTTTGATGATCGCATCGCTTAAAAAGCCAAGCGCGCTGTATTTACCCAGGTTAAATGATCTTAAAGCAAAATCGAGCAATAAAAAAGCGATGATGAGCCAAAAGCCTGTTACCAAATAAACAATAGAAAGCACCAAAACAAAAAAAGCCGTTAAACGGGCCTTGTTTTCATTTATGCTGACAAAATCGACGGGGCAATCCATATTTTTCTTATTGAGCATCATTGCGAGGAACGAAGCAATCCCTAACTATACAGGGCGGACCTGCTAATCGGGGATTGCTTCGTACCTCGCAATGACGCAAAGGTAGAATTATTTATTTGGCTGTGGTGTTAACCTTAGATAAGGTTTTACCAGTTCAAATCCTTTAGGAAATTTAGCCGGAATATCTTCTGTTTTAATTGATGGTAATACTACTACCTTCTCACCGTCTTTCCAGTCGGCTGGCGTAGCAACGCTATAATTTGCGGTAAGCTGTAATGAATCGATCACCCTTAAAATTTCCTGGAAATTTCTTCCTGTCGAAGCAGGGTAAGTAATGATCAGTTTTATCTTTTTATCAGGGCTGATAATAAATAACGATCTAACAGTAGCTGTTAATGAAGCATTCGGATGGATCATGTCATAAGCCTCGCTTATTTCCCTGTTTTCATCAGCAATGATCGGGAAGTTAACTTCAACGTTCTGTGTTTCGTTAATATCATTGATCCATAATTTGTGCGATTCAACAGAATCAACGCTCAATGCCGCAACCTTAACATTACGCTTCTCAAACTCATCTTTTAAAGATGCTGTTCTGCCTAATTCGGTGGTGCACACCGGTGTATAATCCGCAGGATGCGAAAACAACACGCCCCAGCTATCGCCTAAAAATTCATAAAAATCGATTTCACCTAGTGAAGTCTGTGCTTTAAAGTTTGGTGCATCATCACCTAATCGTAAACTCATGATATGTTATATTTTATGGTATTAAATTTTGTGCAAGCCTAAAATGCTTAAGCAAATGTAATAATTTTTTGCATTTACTATTAATCCTATGGAAATGATAGTTTATATGATAATAGATTTACAAATGGATAAAATTTATTTATCATGTCATTGCGAGCGATAGCGTGGCAACCTCGTCGCTTGCATATTGAACGCGACGAGGTTGCTTCGTTGTTCCTCCTCGCAATGACACCAGTTAGAATACTTCCTGGGCCGGTATCCGTTTCTATCCTTAACGCATACATCCTGAAAATCAAAAAAATCAGTTTAATCCCTATTCATGCTTCTTAATCTTAATAATCACCATCTTTGATGTTGGCGTGTTACTGGTCTTAGCCACCGTATCAATCGGTACCAGCACATTGGTTTCGGGATAATAGGTTGCGGTATTACCTTCCGGGATATTATAGGCTACGATCACAAATAAGCGTGCAACACGCTCCTTGCCTCCGTGATAATTAAAAAGATCAACCTTATCCCCCGCTTTAAAACCGGCTTTTTGAATATCCTTTTCATTCATGAAGATTACCCGGCGTTCATTGTGGATACCGCGATAGCGGTCATCCAAGCCATATATAGTAGTATTAAACTGGTCGTGACTGCGGATGGTCATCATTATAAATTCGTCATCAGCCAGTTTATGTTCGGTAAGTTTAGTTACTGTAAAAGGTATCTTACCACCCATATTTTCAGCGGTGAATTTGCCTTCACGTGGGGCATTGGGCAGATAAAAGCCTCCTGGTTCGCGCACCCGTTTATTGTAATTCTCTAATCCGGGTATCACCTTTTCCATATCATCGCGCACCGCATCATAACTATTGGCATATTTATCCCAATCAACAACAGTTTTATCGCCCAAAGTAGCTTTTGCCAACCTGCATACGATCTGATTTTCACTCAGCAGGTCCTTTGAAACCGGCTCCAATATGCCCTTCGACATCTGAATAACGCCCATAGAGTTTTCACAGCTTATCAGTTGCGGTTCGCCATTTATCATATCCTTATCGCTGCGGGCAAGCGTTGGCAATATGATGGATTCCCCGCCGTGCACCAAGTGGTTCCTGTTTAATTTGGTGGAAACACTTACCGTAAGCTTCATTTTACGCAAGCCATCGGCCGTATAATTGGTATCCGGCGTAGCCGAGAGAAAATTACCACCCATCGAGAAAAATACTTTCAGCTTACCCTCATGCATGGCTTTGATGGATTCTACAACATCCAACCCATGCGCGCGCGGTGGTTCAAAACCGTAAACCTCTTTCAGTTTATCCAGTTGCTTTTCTGTTGGCTTATCAAATATCAGCATGGTGCGGTTACCCTGTACGTTGCTATGCCCACGCACGGGGCACAAACCGGCTCCTGGCTTACCTATAGCCCCTTTAAGTATGGTTAAATTCAAAATCTCTTTTATTGTATCAACTCCATTTGTATGTTGAGTGATGCCCATTGCCCAACAAATGATGATACGGCTCTTGTATTTCAACATTTCTGCAGCTTGCTGTATTTGAGCTAAGGGAACGCCGCATTTCTCGGTTAGTTCTTCTACCTTATGCTGTTCCAAACTATGCAAAAACTGTGTATAGCCTAAAGTATTTTCTTTGATAAAATCCTGATCGAATACCTTTCCGGGCTCTTTAACTTCTGCCTCATATAGTAATTTTTCAATGGCTTTAAGCAGGGCCATGTCGCCGTTTATTTTTACCTGTAGAAAAAGGTCGGCAAGCTGAGTCTTTATACCCAGTATTCCTTTAACATTCTGCGGGTTTTTAAACCCCATTAGCCCGGCTTCATGTAATGGGTTTATAGCGATGATCTTTGAGCCATTATCTTTAGCCTTTTGCAGGGCCGTAAGCATGCGTGGGTGATTTGTACCCGGGTTCTGGCCCATAATAATTATCACATCTGTATCGTAAAAATCATTCAGCGTTACCGTACCCTTACCTATCCCAATGGTTGGTGTAAGCGCCGAGCCCGACGACTCATGGCACATATTGGAGCAATCGGGCAGGTTATTGGTGCCGTATTCTCTTATAAATAACTGGTATGTAAATGAAGCCTCGTTACTGGTACGCCCCGATGTATAAAACGCAGCCTCGTTGGGCGATGAAAGTTTATTTAAATGATAGGCTATCTTTTTAAAGGCATCATCCCAACTGATCGGCTCATAATGTGTGCCGCCTTTTGGCAGATATACTGGTTCAGCAATCCTTCCCTTTTTACCGATTTCGTAATCGTTCAATTTAGCCAGATCGGCTACAGAATTTTTCGCAAAGAACTCACCTGTCAGTTTTTTAGTAGTTGCTTCTTCAGCCAGAGCTTTAGCACCGTTTTCACAATATTCCGCTATTGGCGAACGGTCGTCATCCGGATCGGGCCAGGCACAACTGGAACAATCAAAGCCACCCTTTTTATTCATGTGGAACAGGCCCTCCATACCACGCACTACGCCTGCTTCCTGCAAAATATCAGTCATGGCCGCAGTAACCGCGGGAATACCTGCCGCCCATTTTTTAGGTTCGGTGACCTTTAGATCTAATAATTCTTCCGGGTTTTCAGCTTCGGGTTGTTCCACTTTCTTGCTCATAACATTATTCTTTCTTCTTTTGGGCGAGCGGGTTTGGATAATTATCGCTTTGGTCTTCATCAACTTCATCCAAACAAACAAAATCTTTTTCTACCAGCAGATCCAACGCGCCATACTTATTTTCAAAACCTATGCGATCGGTATTTATCAATTCACTTATCATTTTGCGCGACATACACATAGTGATCTTATTGTCGATATAACTTGAAGTAAGCTCCTTTCCTTCAGTTAATTGTAGTGCATAAATGAGAGGCTCTCCTGCAAAACTCACTTGTTCTTCCAGGTATCCTTCCCTGGCTAAACTATCAACATCAGTACGTGTGAGCCTGTAACGTAGTGAGTTGCTTTTAATGCGTAGTTTCATGTTCTGTGATTAAGATTCGGTGTGCGGCCGTATAAATATTAAAACGCTCGTTGCGTAAAAATCCTATTAAGGTAATATTAAATTCTTCTGCTAATTGTACCGCCAGGCTTGATGGCGCACCTACCGCTGCAATAACAGTAATACCAGCCATTGCCGCTTTCTGCACCAGTTCAAAACTCGCCCTGCCGCTTAGCAATAAGATACTATTAGCAAGTGGCAACCAGTTTTTATTTAAAGCAGCGCCAATGAGTTTATCCAAGGCATTATGCCTGCCAACATCCTCACGAACTAATAATAATTCACCTGTTGGAGTAAATAATGCCGAGGCATGTAATCCGCCGGTATCAGCAAACACCTCCTGATGCACGCTTAGTGTTTTGGGCAACTGGTGCAATAAATCAGCATTAATAAAATTATCGTCTTTAGGCTGATGATCATAAGCGCTTACTGTACGTATAGCATTTATAGAACCTTTGCCACAAACCCCGCAGCTTGATGTGGTATAAAAATTACGCTCAGTGTTGCGCACGTTGGGTATAATGTCTTCACTTAAAGTTACCTGTATCACATTCTCTTTATTCTCGGCACAGGCTATAAAGCTGTGCGCTATGGAGGCTACTTCTTTTTGATTTTGAATGATGCCTTCAGTAAACAGAAATCCTAAAGCCAGTTCGGCATCATTACCGGGCGTACGCATGGTAACAGAAATATTTTGTACTTGCCGGTTCTCTTTCGATCCATGTTCCAGCTTGATCTCCAAGGGCTCCTCAATGGCAAGCGCATCTGATGTTTCTGTACTGGCAACCTGGTTTACTTTAGTGATGGGCAGATATGTGATTGAACTGGCTGACATATATCAAATATACAACTCAAATCAGCTTATTGTTCTGCTTTTAACGCATAAAAATTGCGATATTTGTTTAATTTTAAACAATAGGTGCTCAAGTTTGTCAACATCAAATAAACAAAGCAAATGAACATCAACGTACTGGCATTTGGGATAGCAAAGGATATATTCGGCGGTTCATCCGTTAGGTTGGAATTAGCCAATGATGCCACTGTATATAATTTAAAATATTCCCTCGAAAATCAATATCCACGGTTAAAACAGCTGGCTTCATACATGATAGCTGTTAATAATGAGTATGCTTTATTGGGCGATACGATACATGAAAGCGATGAAATTGCTGTAATACCGCCGGTGAGCGGTGGATGATAATTAGAAAACCTTGCAAACTCAAATACAAATATCTGCCGAACCATTAAACATACAAACCTGTATTGATTGGGTAATGCTACCTGAGTCGGGCGGAATAGATGTGTTTATTGGTACCGTGCGCAATGCCACCAAAGGCAAAGCTGTATTGCGATTAGAGTTTGAGGCTTATGAGAAAATGGCTATTGCCGAAATGGAAAAGATAGTCGCAGAAGCTATCAGCAAATGGCCCATACAAAGGTTATTGATCCATCACCGAACCGGAACATTAGCAGTTGGCGAAGTGCCTGTTATCATAGCCGTATCCACGGCACATCGTGCAGCAGCATTTGAAGCCTGTCGTTACATTATTGATACGCTGAAACAAACCGTACCCATCTGGAAGAAAGAGATATTTGAGGATGGGGAAGTTTGGGTAGCAGCGCATCCATGAGAATTAGTGATTGAGTGGATTATTGATTGATTCAATATCCTGAGAAGCCAATAAATCCGTTCAATCCTGGTTCTTATTGGTTAAGAAACCAACTTTGTAACCCACCCTCAAGTGAATAAACCTTCGCATCCGGAAACTTTTGTTTAATGGCCTTTACGGCTTCACCGCTGCGTTTGCCCGATGAGCAGTATAATACTTTGGGTTTTCCGTTGGTTAAGTAATCAAGATTATCTTCCACCTCATCGGCTTCCATGTGCAAGCCGCCGATATCGATTACATCGCGCTCCTGATCGGTGCGTACATCAACCAGCTCTATGGTATCATCTAACAAAGCTTTTCTAACCTCAATTACCGACATAGTGGGAATGGTAATAGTACCCGTCAATCCGGTAATGTTTGTTTTGCTGGCATAGCCGATCTTAATTATCCGGCTTTGCATACTGTGCGCATCAAATATCAGCACCCTGCCAGCCAGCAGGTCACCGGCTTTGGAGATGTATTTAATTACCTCATTAGCCTGCATACAGCCGATTATACCGGCCAGCGTAGGTATAACACCACCTTCGGCACAATTAGGGATCTGGGCAGCATTTACCTGCGGGAAAAGGTCACGATAGTTAGACGAAGGTACACCACAAGAGTTTTTCACGTTCCAGATGGCAACCTGCCCCTCAAATTGATAAATAGCGCCATAAACAAGAGGTTTATCGCTCAAAACGCAGGCATCATTAAGCAGGTAGCGGGTTTCAAAATTATCGGTGCAATCAACTACAACATCATACGGAGCAATGAGGTCCATTACATTATCTGATGTTATCCTAACATCATGCGCTACTAATTTTATCCCCGGGTTTTGTTTTTGCAGAACATCAGCTGATATCACCGCTTTTTTAAAACCGGCATCAGCAGGAGTATATAATATTTGGCGATGGAGATTATTTAATGATACTATATCATAATCGGCTATGCCTAAAACCCCTACTCCTACACCTGTTAAATATTGAGCTGCCGGGCAACCTAGTCCGCCTGCACCAACAATCAGCACCTTTGCTTTTTGTAAAAGCTCCTGTGTTGCTTCACCAAAACCCGGTAAAGCCATCTGGCAGCTATATCGTGTAAAGTCTTCAGGTATCATGCTGTTGCTATTTTTTGGTGAAGAATATGCTTAATTTTCTCCAAATCTTCCGGCGTATTAACATTGGTTAAAGCTCCGGGATGAGGTACATGCAATAACTTAGGCGCTGCATTTATCAAAACTTTTCGTGGACAAGAATATCCCTGCGCCAAAAACGATAACAACACCGGGTAACTCTTCGGTTCCCAAATGGTGATCAATGGCTCGGGAAATTCACTTGTTTCGCTATGGAAAGCTGTAGCTATAGCTGATGTATCCCGGTTAGCAACCAGGTAATTAAGCGTATCCGCATCCAATAAAGGCAGATCACAAGCTACAACCAGCCATGCACTATCCGGCTTTTCCCGAAATGCTGATAGTATACCGCTATAAGGACCTAAATTGAGAAAGGTATCTGTTATGGATGGATAACTCACATCAATATCCTGCTTATCAGAGTTGCGGGAAATAAAAACTTCATTACACAGTGGCTTTAACACATCAGCCATATGGTAACGCTGCTCCTTATCATACCATTTAACCGCTCCTTTATCAAAGCCCATGCGCATACTTTTACCACCTGCCAACACCAGCCCGTTTAAAACCGGCTTTGCCTGCTCTATTTTGTCAGCAAAAAATGAAATGATCTTCTCGGTATCATCTAATGAATAAAGCGGGATCTGTTGCCAGCCAGGTATTGCTTCTTTTACAAAGTCAAAAACATCGCTAACATTATCGGCCAATAGTATTAGTTGTACATTGGTTAATTGGTCAATCCTTTTTTGTAAGGATACCTCTTTATTAAGATCGATAATAACTACCTGCGCCTTAGCCTGCTGATGGTTACCATTTACCAATACCAGATCAGCTTCGGCAAATAGTTGTCTTTGGTTAAATGGGGTAACGGATGTATTATAATTAAATTGCTGATAATTCAACTGATCGGTATATTCCAGAATAGCACCGCTTGCTAAACGCCCGGGCGACAAAACCTCATCGTCATTATGCGAGGTATCTGCATAAGCGCATTTATATTTTGGCGATAAATTCTGGATTATATTATCAGCCAAAACCTTTATTGTAGTACATGGCGCGCCAATAATTGCCCACTCATTACGCCCGAAATTGCCGTTTACCGGTCGCGCCAGATCCGAATGCTTTTTATGACCTTTTGAAATCACGTTTACCTCCTGTTTTTGCTATCAGTTTGGTTTCCCTAATTACTATATTGTGACTCAGGGCCTTGCACATATCATAGATTGTTAAAGCTGCAATGGATGCACCAACTAAAGCCTCCATCTCCACTCCTGTTTTAGCAGTTATGCTTGCTATACAATTAATAACAACATCGTTATCCTCATTTAGTTGGATATCAATTTTACAATTATCCAAACCCAGCGGATGGCATAGCGGTATCAGATCGCCGGTTTTCTTTGCTGCCATAATACCAGCAATAACAGCTATTTGAAATACTGAGCCCTTTTTAGTTTGAAGGTCGCCATTTTCCAGCTGGGCCAATACTTCATCAGGTAATGAAACTACGCTTTGGGCTGTAGCCGTACGCTGTGAAATAGCTTTTCCGCTGACATCCACCATAGTAGCACGTCCTTGCTCATCCAGATGACTTAAAACTTTATCACTCATATTAAAATAGCTCCTTAAACATCCAAATCCTATAAACTTCACCTTTTGCAAAATGACTTTTTTCCAATGGAAGTTCCATAAAGGCATTCGTATCAGCTAAGTTAGCAAAATCACCTGATCCATTTCCTTCAATTGGTGTGGCCATTAATTGCCCGTGGTTATTTACCTGCAGATGTACCTGTAAAAAATATTTTAACGATGGCTGAAAGTTAAAATCCCTATCTAATATAGCACAAACAGTGGGTTGAGGTTTTAAACCGAGCGCCGCCTGTAGCCATGTTAAAAAATAACGGTGCAGGCACATAAACGTAGCCACCGGATTACCCGGGAAGGCAAACACCACCACCCCGTTTTCATGTTTACCAAACCAGAACGGTTTACCGGGTCGTTGTTCTACTTTATGAAAGAGTTGCTGAACATTTAATTCTTCCAGCGCTTTTGGAATATAATCAAATTTGCCCATAGAGATACCGCCGCTAATCAATATCACATCATAATTAATTAGGCATTGCTGGATAAGCCTCTTGCTAATCTCCGGATCGTCTGGGATATGCAGCATCGCCGCTTCAATATTATGCTGCTGTAAAACGGCCTTAACCGTATAATTATTTGATCTGCGTATCTGGTAAACCAATGGCGTTTGCTCCACCTCTACCAGTTCATCGCCGGAGGAAATAATAACAACTCTTGGAAGTTTTTTTACTCTTAGTTCGGTTTCACCAACAGATGCAACCAGGCTGATAATCGCGGGGGTTATGATCTGCCCTGATTCTGCCACAACATCGTGCTGTTTTTTGTCACGACCCTGAAAATGGATATTCTGACCTTTTTTAATGTTATTATGGCTGATCAAAACGCTGGCTAAACCAGCCCTTATCTCTAGGTCTTCATATCTGATCACCGTATCAACCGATAACGGCAATGCGGCACCAGTCATAATCTCAATACAATGATCCGGTTCATGCACTTCGGCCGGTGGATCGCCCGCCGCTTGTGTGGCTTTTATATGGAACGAACAAACACCGTTCTCAATAGCACTATAACTTATAGCTATGCCATCCATAGTAACCCGGTTAAATGGCGGCAGATCACGGTCGGCTTTTATATTTTCGGCTAATACCCTACCTAAAGTAAGCTCAAACGGCATGATCTCTGCACCATAATCTCTCAGCTCTGCCAATACTATTTTTTCGGCTTCTTCTACGGTTATCATATGTTATATCTTTTATCCGCCAATTGTGGCCATTGATTCATGTATCCCTGTACTCACTAAGCTCTCTGCTTCCCATCCATCTTTTACCCTGTTATTAAACGCATTTAACAGGCTTTCTTTTATATGCTCATCACTTTTTCCGGCCCTTATTAAATCTTTTATATTTAAAACGCCATTATCATACAGGCAGTTCTTCAATGTGCCCTGCGGCGTAATGCGAATACGGTTGCAGGTACCGCAAAAAGTACGCGAGTAAGCTGCTATAATGCCAACATCTCCTTTATGCCCCGGGATATGATAATTGTAAGCAGTTGAGTAAGCCGGATCCTCGATCTTCTTCATTTCCGGAAAATGATGTTTTATCGCATCCAGTATGCGGATATAATCCCAGTTCAATCCCGTATAAATATGACCATCGCCATTAAAAGGCATTTCTTCAATAAACCTAACGCTTACCGGCAGTTCTTTCGTGAGTTCAACTAACGGGATAATATCCTGCGTGTTTTTGCCGTCCATAACTACGGCATTTATTTTTACCTCGATATCATGTTTCAGCAGTTCATCCAATGTTTCCATTACCGCCGCAAACTCATCCCTGCGGGTAATGGCGAAAAATCTGCCCGCATCCAAAGTATCAAGGCTCAGATTTACCGATCTTACACCAATATCTTTCAACTGCGTCACATGAGGCGCAGTAAGCACACCGTTGGTAGTTATGCTGAGTTCATCCAATCCGTTTAGCTCTGAAAGCGCGGTTAAAAACGGCATGATATCCTTGCGCACAAATGGCTCACCTCCGGTAATACGTATTTTTTGGATCCCCATATTTACCAGCATGGTGCAGGAACGCAACATCTCATCATAGCTCATCAGTTCTTTTCGCGATAGCCAATTGAGGCCATCCTCGGGCATACAGTAAAAGCAGCGCAAATTACACCTGTCTGTAACAGCCAGGCGAAGGTAATTAATGGGTCGGCCGTGATTATCTATTAACAAGCTGGTAAATGTTTAATTAGTATCTACACTTAACAAACCTAAATCCATTAAGTTGATGTTAGTCGTAAAATTAGGCAATACCTTTCAGAGCAAAGTCGGCAAAATGTATTTAAATGCAAAAATCCCGGCAAAGGTGGTTACCGGGATTTGATATGATCAATAATCAGCCTTATTTTACTACCGAAAAGCGATATTCGCAAAAGCTTTTATAAACCTCTCCCGGTTTTAATATAGTCGATGGAAAGTTTGGCTGATTAGGCGAATCCGGATAATGCTGTGTTTCCATAGCAAATGCGGTCCTGAAATCATCTGTACCGCCATGCTTCATAATATTTTTACCCTGCATAAAATTGCCGCTGTAAAACTGCATACCGGGTTCTGTGGTGAATACGCTCATCACGATTCCGGTTTTATCACCCGTGGCAATAGCAACCGGTGTTTTATTGTCGTGCGTATTCAGCACATAAGTATGGTCATAACCTCTCCCACCTTCTAACTGCTCATTTTTCTCATTTATCCTGGCACCAATGGTTGTTGACTGATTAAAATCAAACGGAGTACCTTTAACCGCTGCCAGCTCACCTGTTGGTATTAGGTTAGCATTAACGGGTATATAAGCATCGGCATTTATCTGTGTAGTATGATCAACAATAGTACCATTACCAACCCCATTAAGGTTAAAGTATGGGTGACTGGTTAAATTTATTATGGTAGTTTTATCTGTAGTGGCTTCATAGTTTATTGTTAAGCCATTATCATCGGTTAAACAATAAACAACCTTAACGTGCACATTACCGGGGAAGCCGCCTTCCAGATCTTTTTTAATATAAGTAAGCTCCAGTGTTGAAGCATCAACCTGTATCGCATCCCAAACTACCGACTCAAAACCCGGTTTGCCACCATGCAAGGTATTGGCGCCGTTATTAGTATTAAGCGTATATTCCTGCCCCTCTAAAGTAAACTTTCCATTAGCTATACGGTTTGCGAAAGGACCTATCAGCGCTCCATAATAACGTTCAGCTGATTTTTCAAAGGTTTCAATAGTATCAAAGCCTTCAGATACATCTACCAGTTTTCCGGTTTTATCGGGCACCAGTATACTTACAATTCTGCCGCCGTAGTTAGTAATTGTAGCTTCAACGCCGTTATCATTTTTTAATATATATAGATGTGTTTGTTTACCGTTGATGGTGCTTTCAAAGGCTGAGGCAGCGGGAGATTGCGCGTGCCCTACAGTATCTGTCATAGTTATAGATTTATTTTAGATGTAGATGATTAATGGTGGCCAAATATACTATTGATGCCGGCAAAATTACAGCTAAAATTAAAAACCTAAGCCTTCATTATCAATCACCGCGCTTTCGCAAACATAAGTAGGTACTATACCGGTAGCGGTTATAACGGTATCCAGATTTTTTGATAATGTATTGCCTGATAATACCAGCACAGTATCCAACCCGAATTTATTGCCGCCTAATATGTCTGTGTTCAGCGTATCACCTACCATTACAATTTCACTTTTACTTATAGATGCACGGGCACGTACCAGGTCATAAGCAAACATAAACATCTGTGAATCAGGCTTTCCGAACCTGATAAACTGCTTACCCACAACGCTCTCAATCATAGCGGCGATACCACCAATGGCAATAGACACATCGCTTATAGTAAGCGGGTAAGCCCTATCTGTATTTGCTACAATAACCGGTATAGTACGTTTACGGATCAGGTTAACGGTTTTATTCAGATCCTTCGACCAATCAAAACCTTCATCGTCCAAAAAAGCCAAAGCGTTAACCTGGGCAATGTTGCTTTCATTTATTTCGCTTACCGGCAAGGTTTTCATACCCGAACTTTCTATGTAATGCGCGGAGTTTCTTGTACCTAAATAAGCAACTATACCATCCTTTACCTTAAGATCAAGATATTCTTTGGTAAGCATGCCTGATGATACGATCCTGTCGGGATTGATGAAATTCAATCCACCACGGTGATAACTTTCCGCTAATTGCACCGGGCTTCTTGAAGCATCATTGGTCACGATGTAATATTCTTTCCCCTGCTCTTCAAGGTAAGCGAACGTTTTCTCGATACCCGGCAATAAGCCCTCATAATTTTTCAGCACCCCAAAAGCGTCAAAGAAAACTACTTTATACTTATCAATGATGGATTTAAAATTGTCTATACGCTGCATGGGCTATTGTTAAGTGTATCTATTTTAAATTTAAGGCTGATATGATCTTATCTGCATCAAAATCCCTATCTACCGACGGCAAATAAATATCGAATGCTTCGGCTTGTAACTTTTTGGCATATTGCTCATTAAAAAAGTACTTACCATCTTTTATCACATAATTCAGAATAAAGAATCGGTATGCTTCTTTTAAAAAGCGAACCTCATCCGCCGTTAAAGGATTTACTTTATGATATTCTTCTAAAAATATGATGAACCTGTCTTCCATCATGGTATTGATCACATAACTAAATACGGTCCTGTCGCCGATATCAGATACCACCCTACTCAGGAAATAAAAATCAAGGATCCGGTAACTCATCCTGAACCAGTCATAATCCCAGCGGGAATATAATTCTAGATTAAGCCCTACCGAGAAATTTCCAATATTCCAGTCGATAAAAACAGGAATGATCTCAAAGGATTTCAGATTATAGTTTGACCTATTTTTAAGGAACAGATCGCAATGATATTTTAAAAAATCAGCCTGCATAGCCGAGCCAAATTGCTTTTCATTGATCTCCAATTGTTGCTGTAAGGCATAAATATCTGTGCGCAAAGTCTTTGACGACTTCGGCAATACATTTTTTATCCGTGAACACGCTTTATGAAACTTACCTATCTGCTGGCCCAATTTACGGATATGTTCATCTTCCAATCTTCGCGGCATACGATCCATAATACGGGTTGGATTATAGAAAACAACCCAGATATCCATTTTAGCCTGCTTGTGATGATAAATGTAAACCCGGTTATTCTTCAGCAACGATTTGGCCAAAAAGCTTTCAAATGGATAAAGCAGGTTGTTAGATAAGCTGTGTATGATGCGGTGATCTTCCTTAAAATACTCGTACTTACCAAAGTTTGATAATTTGGCGATGATAATATCATCATCATCAAATGTTATACGGTATACATGGTTTGTTGAAACCATTGCACTGATGTCATCAATACTTTTTATAGTTTTTGAAGCATCATATCCTTCCCACGCTTTTTTTATTATAAATGAATAGTCCATAAATTGGGTTTACCACAAAGGGCACAAAGATATAAAACACAAAGTATCACAGAGTGCCATTTATTACTCTTTTAATACCATCTTTTAAACGTAAAGTATTAAAATTGATTAATAATCCCAGCTTATAATTACCCAACTTCATGTATGTTAAAGTTTGAGCTAAATGAATATCGTTAATCGCCTCAACACATTTTACTTCAATTACAACTTTATTTTCCAACCAATAAATCAATTCGATAACCACATTCAAGTATAACTTCTTCAAAGATCAGTGGCATCGGCTTTTCTTTTTGAACATTTAATCCACTTTGAAATACTTTATAATATAAACATTCCTTATATGCACTTTCCAATAATCCCGGCCCTAATACTTTATGAACTTCTAATGCAGAACCTATTATAGAACTTGAAATCTCATTCTCCGTCATACTTTCTTTGTGCTTCTCTGTGAAAAACTTCGTGAACTTTGTGGTTAATAAAAAGACTATATAATCTCAAAATACCTCTTCAATTCCCAATCAGTAACACTTTTTGCAAATTGGCGGTGTTCCCAAAGGCGGGTTTGGGTATAGTGTTCAACAAAGGCTTCGCCAAATAATTCTTTGGCAATGGGTGAATTTTTCATCAGTATAGCGGCATCATGCAGGTTGGATGCTAACCTGCCGTTTTTAATATCTTGATAACCATTACCCGTTGTAGGCTCAATATTTAGTTCTAATTTATGCTTAATACCATATAAACCTGATGCCAGTGCTGCCGACATAGCCAAATATGGATTAGTGTCAGAGCCGGGGATGCGTGTTTCCAAGCGTGTATAAGCCGCGGAAGTATTTAATACGCGTAACGCTGTAGTACGATTATCCAATCCCCAGGTTACTGTAGTTGGGGCCCAGGCACCTTCAACCAAACGCTTGTAACTGTTTACCGTAGGCGCATACATTGGCAAAATATAGGGCATACAATGTAACTGACCTGCCAGGTAATGCTTCAGCAGGTCGCTCATGTTATTAGTTTCATCGGCACTATAAAACAGATTCTCAGTTTTATCTTTATTCCATAAACTTTGGTGGATATGGCCGCTGCAACCAGGTAGTGTTTCGGTCCATTTAGCCATGAAGGATGCCATGATGCCGTGTTTGTAAGCAATTTCCTTTACAGCAGTTTTAAACAGTACCGCTTTATCAGCCGCGCTAACCACATGATCGTGCAGAATAGCAGCTTCATATACCCCCGGACCTGTTTCTGTATGCAATCCTTCCAGTGGAATATTAAACTGCATCATTGAATTAAACAGATCGTAATAAAATTCACTTTGCTGCGATATGCGTAAAATGGAATAACCAAACATACCCGGAGTTAATGTTTGTAGCTTTGTAAAGTCTTTTTCCTGTAATGATTGCGGTGTTTCTTTAAAATTGAACCACTCAAACTCCTGCGAAAACTCAGGGTGATAGCCCAAGTTTTCACATTCCTTTGCTATACGCTTTAATAAACTGCGGGTATCAACTGCAAGATCATTTCCATCAGCTTTGCTAAAATCAGCTAAGAAGAAGGGAATATTATCCTGCCATGGTACGGTACGAAAAGTGGAAAGATCAATACGGCATTGCTGATCTGGGTAACCAGTGTGCCAACCTGTAACTTCCACATTATCATACGTACCATCGCTACTGTCCCAGCCAAAAACCACATCGCAAAAGCCGTAGCCATTGCGCATACCATCAATAAATTTTTTATGGTGGATAACTTTCCCCCGCAAGATGCCATCGGTATCGGCAAAGGCAAATTTTATTTTTTGTATATCGTTCTCTTTTAAATAGGTGATGATCTGATCTTCATTCATAAGGTGTAGATATTTTTCAATGGCAAGTTAAGCATCTTAATAAATAATATGCGTAGAGACGCAATATTTTGCGTTTTATAATTTACCGGTTAAGATTGAGACGTAATGAGACGCAAAATATTGCGTCTCTACATGATCATATCCACTACATACAATATATTTGGATCAATGGAACAAACAAGCAATTATCTATTTGTGTATGGAACGTTATTGGATGCCGACAATGAATTTGCAATCTATCTGAATAATAATTGCAGTTTTTATGCTAAAGGCAAATTCAAAGGCCAGTTATATGATATTGATGAGTATCCCGGAGCTATAGCTGATAGGAATTCCACAACTTATGTTTACGGTAGTATATTTTTAATTCACAATCCTATACCTGTTTTAAAACAGCTTGATGGTTACGAAGGATTTGGCGATGATCAGCAACAGCCCAATTTGTTTATACGTGAATTAATGGCAATTGAAACAATGGACAGTTATATTGATTGTTGGGTGTATTTATATAACCTGCCGGTTGAGGAGTTGGTATTGATTGAATCGGGGGATTATTTGAAATACAAATCATAATAGTTTAAGTGTAGGCCGTCACCCTGAGTGACACTCATATCACTATTTCATATCCTTTAGTTGGTGTCATCACCAACAACTTTTACTCGCCTAAAAAAAGCTCACCGGCAGTACAATCTCAATCCTGTTCCTGCCTGTTCCACCAAAAATATCAGGATCAAGCAACCGGCTGTACCTTATACCAAATGAGATCGATTCCTGGTTGAACCATTGCGTATCAAAAAACAGTTCAAGGCCTGTCGACCGGAAAGTGCCTTTAAACTTACTGCCATCGGTATAAAAATCGGTAGCATGGGTATAATCATAAAACAGGTTTCCGCGCAAGCGTAAAAAGTAAATGGTATTGGCTACGCCCCAGTCGGGATAAGCGATAGGGAAATCATAACTGGCACCTGCTTTGTTCATATCGTACAGGTTTTCAGCTGTATATCCTCTTGAAAAAGGAAAATCATTTGAGAAATCGATCACATTGTTATCATTGCCTTTTTGCTGATGGGCTACATTGATGATCAGGTTATGATTAACGAACAATCCCGGGAAATAAAATGTACCATCCGCCAAAAATTGGGTAGCACTTATACCACTGATGGCATTTTTATAATTCAAGGTGATGCTTTGCCCAAAGCGCGGGTAAATGTTCTGCTTAGCTTGTTGAATGCTGTTGTTAAATATGATATAATTATTCAGATAGGTGTACGATATATCTTTAAAATCCTGCTGGAATGGTTGTTGAAAGTTGGTACTACTATAATACAGATCACTACCGATAGCTAACGAAGTGGATAACTTACCACTGCTCAGGTTCAGGGGCAGTTCCAGGCCGCCATGTATGGTAGTTTCATTCCAGTAAACGTTTTCACCACGGTAATAAGCGCGCCTGTCCAAAGTATAATCCGCACCGCCATCTATATAAGGAAACAGCGCGCCATATATGCCATCAAAACCAAACTCTTTATACCCTTCGTTACGATTGTAAGTAAACGATAGCTGGGATTGGAACGTATTCAGCACGTTTTCACCAGCAAGTGAGAAGGTATAGTTAGGATCACTTATATCCGGGATAAGGCTATGGAAATTGAACAGGTGATAGGATTTATGGTATTCGGTAACTTTCAATGAACTATCAACCACATTTGCCAGCAGATCAGTTGATGAATCTCTCTTTAGGGCCGATATCCCAAAATCTGGCATGCCACCGGGCAGACTTGCATCAGAAATATTATTCCATTGTATACCGTTTTTATCGGCCTCATGCATTTTATAACCAAAGGCTGTAAAACTTACCCAAGCCATTTTATTAGCTGATATTGTTGGCTGATAATTGCCAATAGCACTTTTCAACGAATCATTTGTAAGTTCATAAAGCTGATGATCGTTTACCGAAAGCGCAAATAACTTATCATTTATACCCGATACCGCACTGAAGTAAACCGTATCCTTATGCACTAAAGGGAAAGCAATGGGCTGATAGGTAAATGGCAGCAAATACTTTACATCGCCTGTTTTTATACTGATAAGCGCCAACGACATTTTACCCTTATTGTTCCTGACTGCGGAGATCAGCCTGGCATCGTCATAAAACTTGGGATAAGTAAAAAACAAGCCATCTTTATTAGGGATAGCTGTTAGCAGTTTACCATTAGTTACATCCAACAAATGCAGGTCGCTTTTCCCTGATGGCCCAACCTTAACGGCTATAACGCTTTTACCATCCGCGCTAAATGATGGCGAAAAATATTTGGATCGTACCGTTATCCTGTGTTCTTTCCCCGTTTTAACATCAACTACCATTATGTCGCTGTAATCGCGGTAGTTCCAGCGCAGGTCCTGCCGGTACGAGGCATAAGTTATTTTGCCATCGTGATAATCGAAATAATTATCCAGTGAAAAATCCCTTACACTTATTTTTCGCTGCTTGTTACCTGTCTTTATTACAAAAACCGGAATGTGATCGTAAGTGCTGTTCATATAAATAACGGTACTGTCGTTCACATAGGCAGGATATTCCTGGTCGGCGATAAAATGCTGGTTCTTTTTATACTGGTTAACGGCAAATTGCTGTGGTGTTTGTTTTTGAAACTGTTGTTTGTAATAGTTAAACCCATCGTTCCGGAACTGCACAAAATCAACTCCAGCGTATTTTTTAATAGCCCGTTCAAAAGGATAAAAACCACCTTTATAAGCCGCGGCATCATGGGTAACATTTTTCCAAAAATAATCCCCGTATTTTTCGCGACCGTAGCTTACCAGCATATAACCCAGCGGGTACCAATCGGGTGTGTAATCCAGGTAAGAACCATTGCGCAATTTCATATAGCTGTAATCCCTGCCATCGACCCATAAAGCGCGGTAGCCATCAAAAAAATATGGGATCCTGCCCCTGCCCTGATCACTTACGTGGGTTTCGTTAAAAACCGCATCGCCCTCAAAAAACCAGTTAGGGATAGATAACTCATTGCCTACCGCCTGCCCTCCTTCACCAAAAATAACATGCAATACTTTTGATACCCCTACATTAAAGTTATTGTACTGCTGCACATGCCTAAACTCATGTATAGCCAATTGCTCAGGCCAGGGTAAACTGCCAATAGCAAAGCTATTTTGATCGGGGGTTAAATAAAACTCGCTCCTGAAAGGTGCCAGCTGCACATAGGCATTAGCTATAGTAGTTTGGTTTTGCAGTAAAATGCTTACCTGTTTTTGTTTAAACCCAATGGTTGGCTGTATAGCCTTATTCATCTGTTCAACAATATTGGCCACCCGTAAGCCTGCTGAATCCAGCCCGAAAGGGAATATAACTTTAGCGGCAGGCGTATTCACCTGATCCCATTTAATGGATGGCGGGTTACCGCCAAACTCCTGTGCTTTGGTAATAGTAGCTGTAGCCACGAGCAGCAACAGCAAAAATGAACAGCGTAAAAAAGGGGGTATTACGGATTGCTTCATAGAAATGTGAAAGTAATCAGAATTTAGAGAATTAAAAGATTAAGGACATAATTGTTTTGTTACATGCGGGAAAAATCCCCCTATCATTCCACCACTGTCATTTCGAACGAGGTACGAGGAGAAATCTTCTTCGATTAGCATAACGGACTTTACAATTGCAGAAGATCTCTCACTATCGTTCGAGATGACAAAGAGCCAAAAACCAAACCCGAAATCGAAATTCCGAAATCCGAAACTAACATGACATATCATCAGCTAAAACTAACTACATTTGCCGCTTGTTAATATAGTACTATGGCTAAAGTGTCTATCAATCTGGCAACAGGTTCAATACAAAAAGAAGAAATTATTGTCGGCATTGATTTGGGTACTACTAACTCGTTAGTAGCGTTCATCAATCCTGATAAAAATCCGCAGGTAATAAATGATGCAGGTAAGGGTGTATTAGTACCATCTATTGTGCACTTTTCAAACGCAGGAGATATTACCGTTGGTAACGAGGCTAAAGAATACTTAACAACCGACCCCAGCAATACCATCTTCTCGGTAAAGCGCTTACTGGGCCGCTCCTATAAAGATATTGAGAACTATAAAAGCTTTTTCAGCTATAAAGTCATTGATGACGATAGCGAAAGCCTGGTAAAAATAAAAGTTGGCGACAAGTTTTATACACCGATAGAACTATCGGGCCTGATACTAAAAGAACTAAAAGCCCGTGCCGAACATGCCTTAAAAACGCCTGTAAATCGTGCTGTAATAACCGTACCCGCCTATTTTAACGACTCACAACGCCAGGCAACCCGCGATGCAGGTAAATTAGCCGGCCTTGATGTTTTACGTATTGTAAACGAACCAACCGCGGCCAGCTTAGCTTACGGAATAGGCTTAAATCCGGAAGAAACAAAAACCATAGCAGTGTATGATCTGGGTGGTGGTACATTTGATGTATCTATCCTGCAAATTCAAAACGGCATCTTCGAGGTTTTAGCAACCAATGGCGATACCTTTTTAGGTGGCGATGATTTTGACAGCGCTATTGTTGATTACTGGATCGACAAGAATCAGCTTAATAAAGCTGAACTGGTAGAGAACCATGAACTGGCCCAGCAATTACGTTTAAAGGCCGAAGAAGCTAAAAAATCGTTTGCGCATCAAAGCCTGTTTAATGAAAAGATCGGCGAGATCTGGTGCACGCTCGATAAGGCAACTTTTGAGCAACTGATATTGCCTAAGGTTGAACAAACCATTACAGCCTGTCGCAACGCATTGAAAGATGCAGGCTTAACCATTGATAAGATTGATGAAGTGGTAATGGTGGGCGGATCAACACGTACGGAATTAGTTAAAAAGAAGGTGGCTGAATTTTTCGGCCGCCCGGTGCATGATGAGGTTAACCCTGATGAAGTTGTTGCCCTCGGCGCTGCTATACAGGCCGATATTTTAGCCGGTAACCGCAGCGATATTTTATTGCTGGATGTTACACCGCTTTCTTTAGGTATTGAAACCATGGGTGGTTTAATGGATGTGATCATCCCTCGTAACTCAAAAATACCTACTAAAGCAGGTAGACAATATACAACCTCTATCGACGGACAGGTAAATATGAAAATTGCTATTTACCAGGGCGAGCGCGATTTGATCACCGAGAACCGCAAACTGGCAGAGTTTGATTTAAAAGGTATACCATCTATGCCGGCAGGTTTCCCTAAAGTTGATATTAACTTTTTACTGAATGCCGATGGCATATTAACCATACAAGCTATTGAACTGCGTTCAGGTGTAAAACAACAGGTTGAAGTAAAACCAACTTACGGCATAACCGACGACCAGGTAGAGCAAATGCTTTTGGATAGTATTACTCATGCTAAAGAAGATGTGGCCCAGCGTATGCTGATAGAGGCCCGTACCGAAGGTGAGCAAATGGTTTATACGGTTGAGCGCTTTATCCAAAAGAATAACAGCTTCTTATCAATCAGCGAACTAAGCGAAACTAATAAATATATACAAACCCTTAAAGAAGCCCTAACCAGCGGCAACAAGGATTTGATCCATAAAGCGATTGATGAGCTGAATGAATTTACCCGCCCGTTTGCCGAGCGTTTAATGGATGTTGCAATAAGTACAGCTATGAAGGGAAAGAGTATTGAGTAATACCAATTGTCCTTCTGAGCGATAGCGAAGAATGACAATAAAGTAAACAAAAAGTCCCCGTTTCCGGGGACTTCTCATTTATAGGTTCTTTATTTCTTCCTGCTCCTTCAGCGCAGCAATGTTATTACTGTTGCTGTAGCTATCGGTTTGGCTGGCGAAGTCTTCCAATATTGCCGCAATAGTGTCGAGGTTATCAGCTACCCTTTGGTGCATGTCCGGCAGGTCTTTTTCAAGCCTTTTATTGCCCAGATCGATATTGTCTACCTCTATCTTAGCAAGCTTTTGAATGATGGCCTGCTGACTATTTTTCAGATCTTCCAGTTCATGGACAATCTTCTCCATCAACGCAAATTTCTTTAACTTATCCATAGTGTTGTCGTTTTTAAATTATATCAATA
>JAMFSA010000246.1 GCA_026225055.1 Mucilaginibacter xinganensis
CGTTTAGATATTGAGACTAACATATTCGGTATTTGTTGCTGCAAAAGTAAAACTATCGGATATATGAAAAAAATGAATTAATTTTGTGATAATGATTAATAAAAGTAATAATGAATATAGCCATCCACCATTTTCGTTTAATTGATACCATTTCAAAAGAAGGAACGCTTACAAAAGCGGCCTCTACGCTTCATTTAACGCAATCTGCTCTCAGTCACCAGTTAAAAGAACTGGAGAAGGAGCTTGGCATTGAAGTGTTTAACCGGAATGGTAAAAAACTCCATTTATCAGAACAAGGCTACAGATTTTTACGTAGCGCTGAGAAAATCCTCGCTGAAATTAAATCCTTAGAGGAAGATATTAATAATTATAAGCACGGAAAGACGGGCAAGTTAAGCATTAGTATGCAATGTTACACCGCATATCACTGGTTACCAGGCATTATAAAGTATTACAAATCTCGCTGGCCGGATATTAATATCCAAATATTATCTGATGCTACCCGTCGCCCATTAGAATATTTAATGAATGGCGACCTGGATATCGGCATTATCCGCACCCAAATGGTGAATACAAAAATACGCTATGAGCCTATTTTTGAGGATCAACTCGTGGCTATTATCAGTAAAGATCACCCTTTAGCGAATAAAGAAGTAATAGAAATAGCTGATTTTCAGGACCAGGAGTTGATTCTACCGCTGTATGATCCATCGTACCAGGACACGCCAATGATTGAAGCTTTAATACAAGCGCAACAGGTAAAACCCAAAACTTTGCACCGCATACACTATACCGATGCTACCATTGAAATGGTGAATGCGGGCTTAGGTATAAGTGTTATGGCCGACTGGATTGTGGAGCCATACCTCAAAAATCGCAACATTGTTACAAAGCCGATGCACCATAGCGTGGCCCGGAGGGCCTGGTTTGCGGCTACCTGCAAGCAAACACCGGCAATTACCAACTTTTTGGAGTGCCTGAAAATGTATTTTTCTGGTGCGGATATGAACGTTGCAGAGGTAGAGAAGAAGCAGATCATACAGGCGCACGCCACGCAAATACAAAAGAGTTTACCAGAACCGGTTATTCCTGGTATAATCAATAACGAGGTATTTGTTACCGATGCTGTACGAAATCATAAAAATTACCAGTATTAACATTTAGGGGTGATTGAGGTATTGTTAAATAATACCTTAATCACTTTCTATTTTTGAATGCTTGCGGGTATCGAGCATGGTAACATATATCACCAGTGATATGGCTATACAAATGGCCACATACCAGTAAAACCACTCCTTATGCCCTTCATCCTTAAAAAGCAGGGCAATGTACTCGGCAGTACCGCCAAATAATGATACCGCTATAGCATACGGAAAACCAACGCCCAGGGCCCGCACATTAGCTGGGAAAAGTTCAGCCTTTACTACCGCGTTTATAGAGGTATAACCGCTCACCACAATCAAAGCGCACATAATAAGCGCGAAGGCTACCCAAACATCCTTAGTACCGCTTAAAGTATATAATATAGGTACAGTAATAACGGTGCCCAAAATACCGAAGGCGATCAACAAAGGTTTTCGCCCTATTTTATCTGATAATAAACCGAACAGCGGCTGTATCAACATAAAAACAACGAGTGTGAGTGTGGATATCAACGTAGCGCTGTTTTTTGAAAAGTCCGAAGTATTCACCAAAAACTTTTGCATGTAGGTAGTGAAAGTGTAAAATGCCACTGTGCCTCCTAAGGTTAATCCGATAACTGTTAGCACAGCTTTAGGGTGCTTCGCCAGTTCCTTTAAAGTGCCCCTGTTTGATGCGGGTTGGGCATCCTTTACAAATGAGGCCGACTCCTGCAAACTTCTTCTTAAATACATAGTGATCACCGCCAGGAAAGCTCCTATACCAAAAGGGATGCGCCAGCCCCAGTCGTGCAGTTGTTGTTCGGAAAGAAACACTCTTTGTAATAGAACCAATACACCCAATGCGATCAGCTGCCCCATAATGAGGGTAACGTACTGAAAGCTGGAGTAAAAGCCCCGGTGTTTGCGGGTAGCAACTTCACTTAAATAAGTGGCGCTGGTGCCATATTCACCGCCAACGCTTAGGCCCTGTATTATACGGGCGATAACCAGGATGATTGGCGCTGCAATGCCGATCTGCTTATAACCGGGAGTTACCGCAATAATCAATGACCCCAAACTCATCAGCAACACCGAAAAGGTAAGCGCTGTTTTGCGGCCTTTTTTATCGGCATAAGTCCCCATGAGCCAGCCGCCTATGGGACGCATTAAAAAGCCGATGGCAAATATGCCCGCGGTATCCAACAGTTCGGCAGTTTGGTTACCCGAGGGAAAGAATATATGCGCGAAGTAAAGCGAAAATGCAGAGTAAACATACCAATCATACCACTCAACCAGGTTGCCCAACGAGCCGCCTATAATAGATTTTAGTCTGCCTGCGGTTGTTTGCTCCATACTGTAGTTTTAGGATTGTGGTTTATGTGAGCTAAAATACGTTATCCGCTTGTTATTTCGAGCGATAGCGTGAAAACTTCTTCAGTGAACATATTCGCCCGTTCAAGCGTCCACGCTTGAATGCTGTATTTTGTAAGCGTCCACGCTTACGACTATTACAATTTGAATTATTTAAGCGTGGACGCTTAAAATATTTTGAGTTCAAGCGTGGACGCTTGAACTGGCGGAAAAAAATACGCTTATAAATTATATCTTTATGCAACTTAATCAACCACTCACAATTCACCACTCACTAATTTAATGCTTTTCACCGAAGACTTTTTGCATTACGTATGGAAATTCAGACTGTTTGATAAAACCGATTTAAAAACTGTTGATGGTGAAACGATAGAGATCTATTCGGCAGGGATACACAATTCCGATTCAGGGCCCGATTTTCATAACGCCCGTGTTAAAATTGGCGATACCATGTGGGCAGGTAATGTGGAAGTTCATGTACCATCGTCCGACTGGCATAAACACAACCACACCAATGATGGTGCCTATAACAATGTGATACTCCATGTAGTGTACCGTGATGATGAGCCGGTTATTTTACCAAATGGCAGGCGTTTGCCCACGCTTGAACTGCAAAATCGCATCTCGCCTGAACTTTATAACCGTTTTCATTCGCTGGTATACAGCAATCAAACGTTTATTCCCTGCGAGGGCAGCATTGCTACAGTTGATGAATTTACTATGCGCAGCTGGTTTACCCGTGTGCTGATAGAACGATTAGAGAAACGCTCAACAACTGTTATCTCCGCCTTAAACCTAAACCGCGGCGATTGGGAGGAAACTTTTTACCAGTTTTTGGCGGCAAACTTCGGTTTTAAAACCAATGCCCTGCCATTTGAGCTATTGGCAAAATCGCTGCCGCAAAATGTATTGGCCAAGCACAA
>JAMFSA010000247.1 GCA_026225055.1 Mucilaginibacter xinganensis
ACAAAAAGAATATACTAAAAAAAGTTACTATTTTTTTATTTCAGTACCTTTGCAAAGTGAGCATTAAAAAAGACAAAATTGATATCCGCAGCATTAGCCTGCAAACTCTGCAAGAGCACTTTATCCGGATGGATGAAAAAAGCTTCAGGGCTAAACAAGTTTATGAATGGCTTTGGAAAAAATCATGTTTCTCTTTCGATGAAATGAGCAATATTTCAAAAGAACTTCGCACTAAGCTGGACGAAAATTTTGTTATAAATAACGTAAAAATCAACAACTCACAGTTTAGTGCAGATAAAACTATAAAAAATTCTTTTATTTTACATGATGCACACCTAATTGAGGGTGTTTTAATTCCCACACCGGGCAGAATGACCGCTTGCGTATCATCGCAAGTGGGCTGTAGCCTCACCTGTAAATTTTGCGCCACCGGTTATATGGAGCGTAAACGCAACTTAAACCCCGATGAAATTTATGACCAGGTTGTGCTTATCAGCAAGCAGGCTATGGAAAATTACGGGCAACCGCTAACCAATATCGTGTACATGGGTATGGGCGAACCATTGCTGAACTACAAGAACATGATGGATTCGGTTGAAAAGATAACATCTGAAGAGGGGCTTAACATGGCTGCCAAACGCATTACGGTATCAACCGCGGGCATAGCCAAAATGATAAAAAAACTGGGCGACGACCAGGTGAAGTTTAACCTGGCCTTATCTCTGCATGCCGCCAACGACGAAAAGCGTAACACCATAATGCCTATAAATGAGCAAAACTCGTTAAAAGCATTAGCCGAAGCATTAAAATATTACTACGCCAAAACCAAAAACCCGGTAACTTACGAGTACATTGTTTTTGATGGCTTTAACGATACTTTGCAGGATGCTATTGAACTGGCAAAATTTTGCAAGCACCTGCCCTGCAAAGTGAATATTATTGAATATAACCCCATAGCCTTCGCCAATTTTATAAATGCAGGCGAGGATAAGATAGAAGTTTTTGCCGATTACCTGCGTAAACAGGGCATCAACACCAATTTACGCCGCAGTCGTGGTAAAGATATTGATGCGGCTTGCGGTCAGCTGGCAATAAAGGATAAGGTGAACCAGGATTAAACGGATTCTTTTGATTTTCAGGATCAATATATACACACATGTCATTGCGAGGAGGAACGACGCGGCAACCTCGTAGCGTTTGCCTATTGAACGCGCTCCGCCGACTCACCCGGTCATTGCTGCGCTCGACCACCCTCTCTGCGGTAAACCGCAAAGAGGATTACGAAATTAGATATAACAGCTGATCAGAATTAATAATACCCCAATTATAACATTTACTGTGGCACAGGTAACGATCAGCATGGGTTTAGCTATCGCCTGGTTATAATAGAAATAGTACTCATTTTTAAGTTTAGGACTTATCTCTCTGTATAACAGACTTGATATTGTACCGCCGGTCATAAATGATACGGCAAATAACCGCAGTAATATAATAGGTGAGCCAAACATGGCAAGCGCGGCGGTCATAACCGCGAAACAAATACTTATGGTTAAAGTGCTTTTGTAGAAAATGGCAAGGAGCTGAATTTTAACCATATAACTTATTGACTTATTGTTCGATGTAAACTGATAAGCTGTGGATTTATTGTTTGCTTTACCAAATAAGGTGCAGAAGTTGCATACCTACGGCACGCTAATCGTGCAATATTTATTTCTACCAATATTTTGCTCCTACGGAGCAGTGGATTTAAAACCCGTCGGGTTATTATGCTGGTAGAAATAATTTAAAAAACTCCCTACCCTCTTTACCGCTTGCGGTAGAGAGGGTCGACCAGCGAAGCGTAGTCGGGATGAGTCAACTCTTCGCAATGCATTGGCGCCAATGTCCGCTCGTAAATCGAATGCCCGGTCTTAGCTTCGCTCGACCATCCTCTCTGCGGTAAACCGCAAAGAGGGTGCAGGTAATAAAATCTTTTCCTAAATTACTACCGTGAAATTATCCCGCGGTTACCTTGCTGATTTTGTTGCTTTGTTTTTCCCTGAGCTTTGCCCGGCTTGCGGGGAGAGTTTGGTAGCGAATGAACATATAATTTGTACCGATTGCCTATACCATTTGCCGCAAACCAATTTTCATTTACAGCCCGATAATATAGTTGCCCGGCAGTTTTGGGGCAAAATAAAGCTGGAAGGCGCTTATGCGCTGTATTTTTTCGCCAAAGGCGGCCGCATCCAAAACCTGATGCACCATTTTAAGTATAAGGGTATGCAAAAGATAGGCAATCTGTTAGGCAATATCGCAAGCGGACAACTGGCAAAAAGTGAGGTTTTTAAGTCAGTTGACGTGATCATACCTGTGCCGCTACATAAAAGCAGGTTAAAGGAACGCGGCTACAATCAAAGCGCCTGCTTTGCCGAGGGATTAGCCCAAAAGCTGAATGCTGTTGTTCAGACAGATAACCTGGTGCGCTTAAAGGCTACTGAAACACAAACTCATAAATCACGCTTTTTGCGGTTTGAGAATATGCAGGAGGTATTTACGATAAATGATCGCGGAAGCTTAAAAAACAAGCATGTTTTGCTGGTTGATGATGTAGTAACCACCGGTGCAACGCTGGAGGCCTGCGGGATTGAGCTTTTGAAGATAGCGGGGCTGAAATTGAGTATCGCTACTATTGCCTATGCAGAGTAAATGAACCAGGATTTTTCCGATGTTATGGATTTATAGGATGTTTTATCAGCTACTTAACATAATGCCGTCTTGACTCTTGACTCTTGACTCTTGACTCTTGACTCTTGACTCTTGACTCTTGACTCTTGACTCTTGACTCTTGACTCTTGAAACTACTGCCTCTGGTATTTGCTTAGTTTATCGTAAAGTGTTTTGGGTTCGAATGGTTTGAGGATAAAATCATTCATGCCTGCTTCAATCATCTGGTTCACTTCGTTACTCAACATGGATGCCGTTAAGGCAAGGATAGGTAATTGCTGAAAATAGGTTTCATTTTTAGCCCTGAGGATCTCAGTTGCTTCAAGGCCGCCCATTACCGGCATGTGTACATCCATCAGTACAACATCGTAGTTTTGGTTAGCCGCTATCTTGTCAACTGCCTCCTGGCCATTTTCGGCAAAGTCGACTGTTGTTCCCCACTTCTTCAGCACCTTGTTAACCAGTATGCGGTTTATTTGGTTATCATCAACTACTAATACATTCATATCTAACCCCATATCCATCTTACTGGTATTAATTGCCTGGCTATCTGCCTTTTTAAATGTTATTGTAAACCAAAATGTAGATCCCTGACCAAGTACGCTGTCAACATTTATCCTTGAATCATGCAGCTCCACCAGTCGTTTGCTGATAGCAAGGCCCAGGCCCGTACCACCATACTTACGTGTAGTATCAAGTTCTGCCTGTTTAAACGATTCAAATATGGTGCCTTGTTTATCCGGCGCTATACCTATCCCGGTATCAATAACCGCAAACCGTATGCGTACTGTATCAATATTCTGTTCTAAAACCTTCAGATCAATGGTTACCCCGCCCCTTTCGGTAAATTTAACCGAGTTGCTTACCAGGTTCAGCAGTATCTGAATAAGGCGCGCGCTATCGGCAATAACCATTTGCGGAATATCCGGATCAACGCTTTGTTTTATGTAGATATCCTTTTCGTTGGCCCGGTATTGCAGTGAGTTAGTAACACTTTGCACGAGTTCGCCCAGGTTAACGCTTGCTTTTTCCAGCTGAACGTTACCGGTTTCGATCTTCGTGAAATCAAGCACATCATTTATGAGCCTCATTAAATTTTCTGCTGAAAATTTAAGTACGCTCAGGTTTTCTTTTTGTGATTCCAGCGGATCTTCATCCAGCAATAAATGCGACATACCGATCACCGCGTTTAAAGGTGTACGTATCTCATGGCTCATCACCGAAATGAACATATCCTTGGCCCTGTTCAATTGCAGCGCCTGTTCTTTAGCCGATATGAGCTCCAGTTCCACCTTCTTTTTAGAGGTGATATCAATAATAACCTCAATATATTTATCAACCTCGCCCTCGCTGTTAACTATAACCGAGTTTATTACCGAGATCCACAGCATCTGCCCATCCTTACGGTAAGCCAGCAGATCAACCTCAAATGATTGTTTATTGCGTGAAAGATCGCGTGCCCGTTCAATAATTGATGAGTCGGTGAGTTCTCCCCGCAGGGTATCGCCCAAATGTTTGCCCTGTACATCTTTCAGGTTGTAGCCGGTAATTTTTTCAAACGCGTTGTTGATCCATTCTACATTGCCGTTGCTATCATTTATTACCACACCGCTCGTGGTATTGCTGGCTACTAAGGAGAGCATTTTCAATTGCTCATCGGCTTTCTTACGCTCTGTAATATCTACAAACACTCCTATCTGCCGTTCCACAACCCCCATCTCATTTAGCAAAGGGCTATTGGAGATAAATACCCAAATGGGTGTTCTATCCTTTTTATAAACCTTTAGTTCAACCTCATAGGTTTTGTACACTTTCGCAGCGTCAACCGCTTCATGATATACATGCATATTGGTTCCTTCGCCTAAAAGTACGGTACCAAAAGCTTTACCCTTCATCTCCTTAAGCGTATAACCTAAGATGCGTTCCAGGGCTTCGTTCATCCATATTACCTTCCCTTCTGCATCACGTATCAATGAACCGCTAGGCGTTTTTTCAGCTGCGAATGATAGTATCTCAAGGTCCTTTTCGGCTGTTTTACGTGCCGTGATATCAATCATTACACGTATATACTTGTCTATTTTACCTTCGGCATCATAAACAATAGAGTTAATTATCGAGATCCATTTTGGCTGCCCGTCTTTCCTGTTGAAAAGCAGTTCTATTTCATATGGCTGCTTATTGGCAATAGCTTCGTCCAGCATTTTTTTCGCCTCTGCCGTAGGCTCACCTTTAAGTGTATTTCTTAGTGGCTTATTTTCAACGTCTTCAAAGTCATAGCCCGTTATCCGTTCAAAGGCCTCATTTGTCCATATCACCTCATCGCTGGCATTGCTTATCACCACACCGTTACGCACCTTGCTGGCTACCAGCGAGAGCTGTTCCATCTGTGCGGATAGCTGCTTTTGGTAAGTAATATCCCGGCCGCTGGCATACCATTTTCCGTCCTTATTTACAGCGCACCAGCTTATCCATTTAGCTTCATTATCGGCTGTTATGGTTTCCGTTTCCAGCTCAAACGGGCGCTGGGTAGCTACTGCCTTTTCAATAAGCGACACAAACTGGTCTCGGCTGTTTTTGCCAACTACAAACTGCCATAGCGAGCGGCCCATTGCTTGTTCAGGTGTATAACCTAAAACGCTGAGCACCGCATCATTGATGAGTTCGATATTGGAATCCTTATCGGCAATAAAATGAACTTCGGAAGAATTATTGAAGAGTGTAAAGAAATCCTTATGAACGGCAAGCGATGCTTCCAGCTCACGTTTCTGCTTACGCAGTACCAGGTGCGACATTACCTCATTGGCTAATGTGCGCAAGGCGTCTTTTTGTTCAACGGTAAGTTTGCGGGGTACGGTATCAACAACACATAACGATCCCAAACGGTGGCCCTCGGGATCAATCAGCGGGGCGCCTGCATAAAACCTAATGTGCGGTGCATCTTTAACCGCTTTATAATCTCTGAAGTCAGATTCCAATGAATCATTAACTTCAAGCAGTTCATCATCAAGGATAGTTTGATTACAGAAGGCATCATTGCGGGGCATATTGCCCATTTCGCTCTCAATACCTATGCTTGATTTTACCCATTGCCGGTCGGCATCAATAAGGGTAATAAGCGCAACAGGAACCTGGCATATGTACGATGCCAGTTTTGCAATAGCATCATACTCTTTCTCGGGCAATGTATCTAAAACATTGTAGGAATCGAGGGCTTTTAACCGTTGATCTTCATTGCCGGTAAGAGTATGATGCGTAATCACTTTTTATCAATCAGTGCCTTTATGTTTATACAATGGATAGTCATCCATTAGCTTATGCACTCTTTTACGTATTTTCTTTAAAGAAAGTTCGTTTTCTGGATTAGTAATTACATTATCTATTAATTCAACAATATGTTCCATTTGTTTTTCTTTCATACCGCGGGTTGTTATTGCGGCAGTACCCACACGGATACCTGAAGTTACAAACGGCGACTTGTCATCGTAAGGCACCATATTCTTATTTACGGTGATATCAGCTGTAACAAGCGCGTTTTCAGCAGCTTTACCAGTGATATTTTTATTCCTAAGGTCGATAAGGATCAAATGATTATCTGTTCCACCTGATACAATTTCGTAACCGCGGTCGATAAACGCTTTTGCCATTGCAGCAGCATTCAATTTAACCTGAACGATATATTTCATGTAATCATCGGTCAATGCTTCGCCGAAGGCTATAGCTTTAGCAGCTATGATATGCTCCAGCGGACCACCTTGTGTTCCCGGGAAAACAGCCATATCCAGCAAAGCCGACATCATCTTTATTTCGCCTTTTGGTGTTTTTAAACCCCAAGGATTTTCAAAATCTTTACCTAATAATATCAGACCACCACGCGGGCCGCGCAATGTTTTGTGTGTAGTTGTAGTAACAATATGGCAATGTGGCAGTGGATCGGTTAATAAACCGCGTGCTATTAAACCTGATGGGTGAGAGATATCAGCCAAAACCAAAGCACCAATTTCATCGGCCACTTTACGGATAAACTCATAATCCCAATCGCGCGAGTAAGCCGAAGCACCGCAGATGATCATTTTAGGTTTTTCGCGCAGGGCTACTTCCTTAAGCTGATCATAATCAACATAACCGGTATCTTTTCTAACCCCATAAAAATGAGGCTCATATAACTTACCTGAGAAATTCACTGCTGAACCATGTGTTAAGTGGCCACCATGAGAAAGATCAAACCCTAATATTTTATCGCCGGGATTAAGGCAAGCCAGCATAACAGCCGCGTTTGCCTGTGCGCCAGAGTGTGGCTGCACGTTTGCCCATTCGGCATTAAACAACAGCTTGGCGCGTTCAATAGCAATGGTTTCAATTTCATCAACCACCTGGCAGCCGCCATAATAACGTTTGCCGGGCAAGCCCTCAGCATATTTGTTGGTTGCTACTGATCCCGCGGCTTCCATTACCTGCAGGCTTACAAAGTTTTCAGATGCGATAAGCTCAATGCCTTCTTCCTGGCGTTGCTGTTCTTCGTCTAATAATTTGAATATTAATTTGTCTCTTTTCA
>JAMFSA010000248.1 GCA_026225055.1 Mucilaginibacter xinganensis
AAAATGCTTTGCAATTAAGCCGAAGATTTATACTTTTGCAATCTCCAAAACGGTAGATGTAGCTCAGTTGGTTAGAGCATCGGTTTGTGGTACCGAGGGTCGTGGGTTCGAGCCCCATCATTTACCCCCTTTATAAAAGTCCTTTTACAGCTGTAAAAGGGCTTTTTTTATGCCCTCAGGGCAGATTTTCGATAAAAAATAAAATTCGTCAGTTGAAAGCTGATGTGTTGTGTTAAACACGAAAACCTGCCCAATTTGACGAAAATGTTTTACAAATGTTTTACAATGGAATTCGTCAGGATGGCTACAATCAGAGAAGTGGTTCTCAAACACCACAAAAAGGAAGACGGTACTTATAATATTAAGTACCGGTTGACTCACAACCGGAAAATAACTTACATTAACACGAATTATTTCGCGGGGGAAAAGCAGTTAAAAAAGGACCTTACGGTAAAAGACAGGTTTTTGATGTCCGTAATTTCCACCGATATAGCTAAATATCGGATGCGGTTGCTGGAATTGGACCGCCTTTTAACACATCTTGATGTTAAAGAATTGGCAATTCAATTGACTCAGGCAGAAGATAATTCACCAATTGATGTTATCGCCTTTGCAAGGCAATATATAAGTGAACTGAAAGAGCAGGGTAGGAAAGGGAGTGCCTACCCGTTATTAACTGTGGTAAATAGTTTGTGTGATTATTTTGAAAGTCAAAAAGTGGAAATTGACCGAATAAATTCGATCATGTTACCGGACTATGAAAGATATCTGAGAAAGGAAAGAAAGTTCAAACGTCAAGATCAATTTGGTAAAGATGTTAACTATATCAGTAAGGGGCTATCCGATTCAGGGCTTCACAATCACCTACGTGACCTTAGAGCGCTTTTTAACGCTGCAAGGGATAAGTTTAATGATGAGGACAGAGGCTTGATTAGAATAAAGCATTATCCCTTTAAAAAACATAAAGTAATCGATGCGCCGATGACTGCTAAAAGAGCGCTGAGTATTAAACAAATTATTTTAATTCGTGATTTTAAATGTATTCCGGGTACGCGTGCAGAGCTGGCGAAGGAAATTTTTCTCCTGTCATTTTACATGTGTGGCATGAACGCTAAGGATATTTATGACCTTGACCAAAAGTCTATTGCCAAAGGCAGAATTAATTATAATAGATCAAAAACAAAAAAACGGAGAAAAGATAGTGCTTTTATAAGTATACGGCTTATCCCTGAGGCATCCCCACTGTTGTTTAAATATGTTGACCGTCTTCAGGAAAGGTATGCAGAATCCAGCAATTTTAATAAGGCTTTGAATAAAGGCTTAAAGGAAATTGGTGAATCCTTGGGAATTCCCACTTTGACTATGTATTGTGCTCGCCATTCATTTGGTAGCATAGCCCGAAATGAATGCCGGTTTTCAAAGGACGATGTAGCATTTGCTTTAAATCATATTGATCACACAACGAAAACAACAGATATTTATATTAAGCCAGATTGGCGTATAATTGATGATGTCCAGTTAGGAGTTATTTCTTTGTTAACTTAAAGGAAGAAAAAAGGCTTTATCGGTTCTTGATTACGAGCCAAAGTATGAAAAGGCTTTGGCAAGTTAAACGCATTATTCAATGACGATTTGCTTCGTATGAAATAATTTTCATTTTAACGACTTAGACAACCTTTAAGATGAAATTCCAATTAGGCTTAAGCGTTACAATTTTTGATCAAAATAAACAACATTTGTTGTTTAACTATTAACATTTACGATTCATTCTTTATGCATCGTTATATCAATTGGAAGACTGAATTCGTTCGAATTTTTTTTCCATTCTCGTCGCTCATTTTTACTCAATTCGAACCTTATTGTGTTTGAATTAATGTAAGTTAGCAGGTAAATTGCCTCTGCGTGGGTCACCTTGTTGAAAATTCCAATTCTCGCAGTTGAAGGCTTGCCATTTGTTGAACCTATAATGGTATTGTCTGAACTTAGTGTTGCGGGGCTTCCATTAATAATTAAGGTAAAAATCCCTTTTAACTTATCAGCACTTATTTTTCCAGAAACAACAACGTCATTTTGCAATTCAATGGTGAATTTCTGATTGTCAGTTTGACAAACCCACTTACCTGTAAATTTTCTATTTTCATTGTCGGTTAAAAATATTTGGTTATACTTTGCTATAGCAAAAGTTTGATGTTCGCTTATATCAGTTTTTAAAATTGTATTTTGTGCAGATGCGGTGAAGGAAATAGCAAAAAGTAATGCTATTACGAAAATAATTATAATTTTTTTCATGATAATTAGTTATTACAAGGTGATGAAACTGCGTTAACATTATTATACAACGATGCAGCGCCCCAGGCACCTGTTGTTGGGTTCTGAATCATGAGCTTCATAACACGATTTGTTTTATAATCCTTTTTACATGTTAATCGAATGTGTATAACTGGGCGGCAAATCTCATTAGCTTGTAGGATCGATGGTTGTTCAATGGTTCGATACTAACGCAGGTACCAAGAAAGTCATTAGTAGGAAGCCTGCAATTAAACAAAAAGTTTTTTTTAGGTGCTGATAAAGCATGGTTTATTACTTATTCAGCCGGTTTAGCAATCAAATATAATAATAGTTATTATCTTAAGTAAATGAAAATAATTTCCATTTCAAATAGGAATTTTAAAAGAAAAAAGTTTTCCGTTGAAATTTTATAATAAATTAAAATCACCAAAATACAAATTCCAACTCAAGATAGTGTTAGAACGAAATGTGAAAGCATGATGTGAAGTGTTATTCACCCATTCATCACAGATAGCGGTATCGGCCCAATCATGCTGTAACTTCGCCGGGCGTTAAACTACTGTTAAATTAATGCTGGCAGCAATTAAACAAGATCGCGGTTTAAATTCAATGTTTTCACTTAATGCGATCAGGTATGTTTAATGTAATTGTTAAATACAGGTGAGCAAGGAAATGAGGCGTCATTGAGACGCATTGATACTAACTCTCCAGAAACCTTCAAGAGCAATATCGTAAATAAAAAAACTACGACCGGTTAACGGCAGTAGTTTTTTCATTTCCATATTTAAATGATTTCGGCTAAAGAATGTCTTTTAACCACGTTCCCGGTTTCTTTTTCATATAAATCTATCAGAAACAAATTAAAGTTGCTCATTTCTTCATGGCAATGTTTACACAAGCCGGCACCTATTTCATCCGGATAAACCTTTAACCGGGTCTCCCGGTTATTTTCCAGGTCATTACCTTCAAAACAACCTAACCAAAACCGGCTGCGCATTTCAGAACCATAAGGCGTATCTCTTACGAAGTGCACTACTTTTGCGGCATATCCTGGCACACCCTCAATTCCTATCCGTCCATAGATGGCGGTAATCCCCAGCTCCTCAAATTTGCTGACATCAAGTATATCTGAAGGATCAAGAAAATTAATTTTTAGTTTATGGATTTCATCGCCGCCTAATCTTTCGTGGGCAATATGCGTGCCTCCGATATATTTTCCGGTGCCGCGTTCACCTATCCAATCACTGAAAACATGATCTTTCTGGTGCCACAAGGCATATTGTTCCGTATTTTGAATATAGGTAAACCACCACTCCACCATTTTTCCTGTAATGTTGGCTAAAGTTGAGCGTGCGGCTACAGACAATAAACCATCCTCATATCGTTTGTATCCTGCTTCAAATGGCAGGTAACCGGGTTTCAATAAATCATTCGCTTCTTCAATTCTCATGATACATGTTATTTTCTTTATTAATTATCGTTTACTTTATAAATCAGTAATAAAGTTCGCTGCCCGCAGGCGTTTTACACTGTTCTAGGACTTGGTAGTAGTGATGCTCTCAGCCTTCGGTCATACGCGGTTAGGCATATCTTCCGACTTGAAAAAGAGAGCCATTACTACCAGGTAGATTAAAATTTTAATTATTTTATGATCCAATTGTAGAACCATTTCTGAAAAGCCGGTATCCCCAGTACCATTGCCGGAGTCAACAGGGTCGTCAGAATAGCATTTTTGGTCAAAGGATTTAATTCCTTAATATATTCCCCAATAACGGCGAAGATAATATTGACCAGCAGGTAACCATAAAACCAGGCGATAACGAGTATTTTCCAAAGCCTGGGTTTGTTTGTTAAATTTGTTTTATCAGACATCTTTACTATTTTTTAATACAGAGCATTATTAAAAATTGTCACATCCTTTTCAACCGGCGCGCTTCACACGCCAATCGTTAAAGTTTACAACTTTAGCAAACGAATCGCGTTGTCACGTGAGATCTTGGCGCGGGTAGACTCTGAAATCGGTGCCTGATCTAACCACGAAGAAGCTTGTTCCATATTTTCAAAGGGATGATCAACGGAAAACATAATAGAATCTTCGCCGAGCGCATTAATGGCACACATCAACGGATCGTCAGAGAATACGCCGGCAGTTGTTATCGCGATATTTTTGCGGAATAGCTCAGACGGCTTTGCGTTATCGCCACCCTGAAATGCATTAGATCGCTGATCAAGCCTCCATAACAGATAGGGAAGGGTCTCGCCCATATGACCGAGTAATAGTTTTGTATTAGGAAAACGCTTAAATACACCGCCAAAGATAATACGCAATGTGTGCGCAGCGGTTTCAGCGGTCCAACTCCAGGTTGCACCCACTAGTTCCGGACGGCCGGCATAGCTCGCAGGTGAAATTAAGGCGTCAGCTGCATGCAGGTATACAGGTACCTGTAACGCCTCTGCACGTTCCCAAAAAGGGATGAAGTGTTCGTCATCAAGGTATAATCCATTCGTGTGACCGATGATCATTGCACCCTTCATTCCCAGTTGGGTGACAGCGCGTTCCAGTTCTGCAGCTCCGGCATCAGAAGTTTGTAATGGTACAGTGGCCAAGCCTGCAAAATGTGTTGGGTTGTTCTGTACCACAGCAGCGAGGGCGTCATTGCCCTCACGGGAAAGTCTTAGAGCAGGTGTAGGATCAAGTATGCCCTGAACTGTACCAACATTAGAGAGTACAGCCATATCGATATTTGCCTTTGACATGGCTTCTAACCGCCTGTCGCCAGTATCAGAAAGAAGGGGCAAAATCTTTTCACGGCCCGCTGCCGGGATATTTGGAATCATTGTTAACCAGCGGTCGATATGCTCCGGTTTGTTCAGAACAAAGTGTTCTTCAAGTGCGATCTTTTTCATCTTTTTCGTTTTTAAAAATTAAATGTTAATGAATTATTTATTGAAAAATGTCCACAAGCCAGGTAAGGACATTCTAGAATATTATTTGGTGTTTTTATCCCACAGACAGAGTAGGATAACTATAGAAACAATTGGCGAAAATTGAGCGATCAGATACCAGCGCCAGAAATCGCGGCCAGTTTGTTTTGCTAAAATCGCCGTGGCCCATTGAAAACAATTAATGATGCCAAGCAAGAATAATATAAAGGATAGTTGTAACACCCACATGATAATTTTATTTAAAAGTTAATATTCAATTCGTTATTATTAATCATTTGGTTTAAGCAATTGCTTAATTTTAATGCAAATTTTTTTAATCTTCCAACATGGCTTTAATTAAAGCAGGTACTAATTTTGTTCTTTCTTTCAGTAAGGCATCAAATTCTTTATTGTCCAGCCCGGAGGTACGCTGAAATACATAACGGCCCATAAATGGGAAAAGGATCATCCCCATGACGGTCATGATCAACTGAATGGGATTTATGTCAGGTTTTACTTCTTTAAACTGGCGGGCTAATACTGATCGGCTCAAACCCCGGTTGGCTTGCATGTAGATTGCGATCCTTTCAGGCTGATTATGTAATTCGCTTAACACAAATAAACTGATGCCGGGTTGAGCCAACAACACTTCGGTATGGTAATCAATAATAGCCTGTATCTTTTGCGCTAAAGTTGTTGTTTCGTTATTAACAATCGGAAGAATCTTGTCAAACAAGGTGGTTACCTGTTCTTTCATTACGATGTCAAATAGTTTTTCTTTACTGCGGAAATAGTAGTTTACCAAAGCATTGTTTATACCAGCCTCATCCGCAATATCGCGGGTAGAGGTGCCGGAATAGCCCTTTTGAATAAACACCTTTTGAGCGGCATTTTTTATTTTTTGCTCAGTCGAATCATCCGGTTGAACCTTTATTTGCTTTGACATGGGGCAAAAATAAAAACAATAATTGTATTAACCAAATGTTTTAACCAATTGCTTAAAATTATTATTAGTTTTTAGTGCGGTTATAAAATTAAGCTTTCGTAGCTAATCGATATTTTGCTATTTTAATTTATTGAACTATTTCTGGGAGGTCCAATTTCTGGACAGGATTTCTTCGAGTTGTTTTATTTCTTTCGGAAAAATGGTTTTAACCCTTTTCCCGAAATACATGGTATTTTCAAGGTATGGCGAACCCTGCCAGGCTATTTTGATGGAATTATTTTCGATTTCGTTGATGCACAGGTAATCAGGGATTACGGCGAAGCCTTTGCCGTTGCTTAACGTTTTAATGATATTACTGAAATAGGGCAGCACGAAATTCGGTTTAAAATCCGGGTCGGCATCAAAATTCAGCATCCAGAAATTCTTGAGGTGCTCCATTTGAGCGGCATTGGTATACCAGGTCTGCTTTTCTAGCCAAGCCTTGATAACGTCGCGCCCGCCCGTTAAAATTAAATGGTCCAGTTCGGCCGTATCCGTCAGGGAACCGCATATCAAAATGATCCGTTCTTTGGTGAAAGGATTGTATTCGAGGCTGGCCTGGTGGCCCCGTTGCGGCGTTAGTATCAGATCCAGCGCGCCTGTCTCCAGGTCATGGATGATCTGCTGATAATCCCCGACCTTAACTACTAAATTAAAAGGTAACTCACTGATATATTCCTCCAAAGCATAAACATAACTTTCAAAACACATCCCTACAGTGATCGTGGGATTTTCAACCTTTGAATTCCGGTGAAATAATTCTTCTGCTTTCTCCAGTTTACTGATTGGATCAATCAAGAAATTATAAAGCATGATGGCCCTGTCGGTCGGTACCATTCTTCTGGGTTCACGTTCAAATAACCGGTAGCCTGTATAAGCCTCCAATGCGTTCAGGTGCAGGCTGACCCCGGGTTGCGAAATAAAAAGTATCTGTGCCGCCGCAGAAAGTGTACCCGTCTCATAAATGGCCTTAAAGGTCCTAAACCATTCCAGATTCAGCATACTGTTTGTTTACAATTTAAGGAACCGAACTTGAATAATGTCCGTGTAAAAGTGCAAAATTCAACTGTGCTAAAACGAAGTCATATGACGCAATTTTAGATTGGTTTTCCTTACCATTTTTTTCAAATTGGAATTTGAAGATGGTTGGAAAAGAAATGATTTATTAGCGATCATTATTGATGCATAGTTCTGCGGCAGGGAGTTTAAACTATACCCTATTAATAATTACGGCAATAAGAATGTGCTCAAATAGCAGATTTAAAAATGGTAGTTAAACGCTGATAGTTAGTTTTGCTTAGCAAATTCTCTCCTGACACGGCTTAAGGTTTTACTTGAAATCCCCAAATAGGAGGCTACCATATGTAATGGCACCTTGTTTAAAATATTAGGATATTTTTTTTGAAATTCCAGGTACTTATCTTCTGCTGAAATACTGATTAAAGATAAAATGCGACCTTGATTCTTTATATAGCCACGCTCTAATAGTGTTTCATTAAAGAGCTTTAATGCAGGAATTGTATCCATCAGTTTTGCCCATGTGTCTTTGCTCCATACGAGTACCTCGCTGTTAACCAATGCTTCTACATTAAACTCAGAAGGGGTGTTGTCGTTATAGCTTTCCCTATCACATATCCACCAGTTTTCTACCCCAAATCGTAAAGTATGCTCTGTACCATCCTCCGCGACAGTGTAAAGCCGGAAACAGCCGCGAGCTATAAAACAATTGATATTCCATACCTCACCCTTTTTTAGGATATATTCCCATTTTTTTACACTCTTTTCTGTACATGCTGTACGAATGACTTCTAATTCTTCATTTGAAATGTCAACCCATTCTCGTAAATACTTTTCAAAAACTTCATACATGGTTAACAAATATAATGAATGAGTCAATAATTCATGCGGAACGATGTCTAGCAAAGCCGTATAAAGGTTCAAAAAAAACACAGGTTTCGAATTACACAACCACTCTGAACCGAACTTTAAAGCTGATTATAATATTTTTTATATAAGGTATAATTAATCTAATAGACTGTTCTTATAGTTGCCGCTCATCGGTCAATGATTGCGCTGCCCTTACCGCTCGGAGTTTGACCACTTTCGGGAAAGTATTTCTTCAAGTTGTCCTATTTCCTTCGGGAATATGGTTTTTATCCTTTTACCAAAATACATAGTATTTTCAAGGTGTTGGAAACCTTGCCAGGCTAATTTGATGGAATGATTTTCAATCTCGTTTTTACACATGAAACCAGGAATTACTGCAAAACCCTTTCCATTGCTCAAGGTTTTAACGATATTACTGAAATAGGGCAGCACAAAATTCGGTTTAAAATCAGGATCGACGTTGAAATTTGATGTCCAGAAATTCTTCAAATGCTCCATTTGGGCCGCGTTAGTATACCATGTCTGCTTCTTGAGCCACCCCCTGATATCATCCTTTTCTCCCTTCAATATCAAATTCTCCAGTTCGGTTGTATCAGTTAAGGAGCCACATATTAAAATTATCCGTTCTTTGGCGAAAGGTTTGTATTCTAAAACAGCCTGGTGCCCTCTTTGAGGAGTGAGTATCAGGTCGAGTGCGCCAGTTTCCAGATCGTGGTTGATCTGCTGATATTCCCCAACCTTGACGATCAAATTAAAAGTTAACTCCGGCACATATTCTTCTAAAGCATAAACATAACTTTCAAAACACATACCCACACTGATGGTGGGCTCTTCGACCTTAGAATTCCGGTGGAACAGCTCTTCTGCATTCTCCAATTTACTGATCGGATCAATCAGAAAATTATAAAGCATGATGGCCCTGTCGGTCGGCACCATCCTTCTGGGCTCCCGTTCAAACAACCGGTAGCCAGTATAAGCTTCCAATGCATTCAGGTGCAGACTGACCCCGGGTTGAGAAATGAAAAGCACCTGAGCGGCCGCTGATAGAGTGCCGGTTTCGTAGATAGCTTTAAATGTTCTAAACCATTCTAAGTTCAACATGCTAGATTATTTTGTAAATGTAAAATGCCTTTTAAACCCATTTTTTGGTTAGCTGGAAGATTTGAATATTCTTGTTATCACTAAACACCATCGTCCGGTTATCGCTTCGTTCGCTTTAGAATCAGGTAAAAATAATCACAATCATTATATTAAGCAAATGATTTAACCAAATGCTTAATTCGCTATCCAAAGCACACCAGTTCATATACCGCTTAATTTTTAGTAATCCTGCAAGGGAGTATAAACTAGGCCACCACTACATTTAAAAACTCCAATTCGTTTTCTGAAAGCTCAATTTCGGCCGCTTTTAGATTTTCTTCCAGGTGTTCGATTGATGTAGTGCCGGGAATTGGTAATATCCAGTCGGATTGATGAAGCAACCACGCAATATTAAGCTGCGCACTGCTGACACCTTTTTCACCCGCCAGTTCTTCCATCTTGTTCTGCCCTGTAGATAATGACGTTTGTAGCGAAAAGAAAGGAATAAACGGAATCTGGTATTTCTCGCACAAAGGAAGTACCTCGCCCCCCTGAAATCCATAAGGACTCGCCGGATCAGTAATTCGTTGCGTGTAGCTGTACATATTCTCCACACTGGCAACTTTGCCCATGTTGATCGCATTGTTAAATTGGTCAACAGTAGCGTTGCTAAGCCCTATGTGCAGGATTTTACCCTCTCTTTGCAGCGCCAGCATGGTTTCTAAACCTTCTTCATAATCTCCCGGACTTTGCGCAGCCTTCCCATAATGCACCAAATGCAATTGTTCCAGTTTCAGTTCTTTCAGGTTATTTTCAACGCTCAATCTCAATTCTTCCGGCTCGCCGTAAGGCAGCCAGCTTTTATCACTTCCCCGTTTAGCTCCAACCTTGGTAGCAACAATAATGTCGCTGGAATAAGGATATAATGCCTCTGCCAGTAGCCTGTTGGTTACGCCCGGCCCGTAAAAATCAGCGGTATCGAAAAAGTTTACGCCAAGTTCCGCAGCTTTTCTCAAAAGTGCTACAGCGCCGGTGCGATCCCGTGGTTCTCCATAAAAATCTTCGCCCGTTAATCGCATGGTTCCGTAACCTGGTCTGCGAGCGGTTAGGGGACTTGCGGTACCTGCACCAATTATTATTTCTTTGTTCTTCATCTTTATAATTTAAATGGTAGTTTCTAATGATTTTCTGTATAATGATGGTGTCATTCCCGTAAACCTTTTAAAGAACTTGGTGAAATTTGAAACATCATAATCCAGTATACGCGCAATTGCGCCGATCGCTAAAGTCTTGTCAGCTAGAAGTTTTTTAGCATCCGACAAAATCCTTTGTTCATAAAAATAGCAGGCGTGATGGCCTGTTTCCAATTTGATCACTTTACTCATGTGAACGGGATGAAGCCCGATAATATCTGCTATTTCCTGCATTCCAAACATTTTTTCTTCCCGGCCTGCCATGAAGTCATCAAGATGACTATCCACGACTTGCTTGAATTTGGCCACGATTTCAGCTTTTCGTGAAATATAGTCGTCAGGAATCTTTGCCATCGTTTTACTCTTTTATTATGTCAAAGGTATTGAAGTAGATTAACAAAAAATGGTGAAGTGTCAAGCTGTATGATATTTAGCTCAAATCAAATATCCGGCGGTCTCTGAGATTAAATAACAGTGTCATTGTTTCACCTTGCCATGAGTTTTAAATTAAAAGAATGTGGTGGATCATACCGTCAACCGATAATTGGCAGATAGCTTCTTCGTGCACAAAGCAGGCGATACATCACCGTGAAAACCGTAATCTGTAAAATTTTTTGCGCTACTAAGGATGCATGGAAGTATTACTGCAACATAATACTTCCGTGCTTTTTAAGCTTAGGTCCAGGGCTCGCCGTTACCGAATGACCAGTCCGAGCGGTCGACGTATACCATATTAATCATGAGATCATCAGGTCGTAATCCTAACTTGCCGTTAAGTTCCTCAGATAAATATTTGAAGAAGGCAAGCTTAGCATCAATGTTATTCCCTACAGTGCTGGTCACCTGTACCAAGATAAAGTCTGTTGAACGATCAAAGCCGAGAAAGTTTTTATCGTAAACTAAATTTTCAGCGGAATGCTCATTGATGACAACGAAACGGTCACCGTCAGGCGCTTTAAGAACATCGACAATGCCGTGATAAACAATGTCAGCAAGTGTGGCGCGATACTCAGATGGTTTTCCTTTTAGTAAATCAATACGTGCAAATGGCATAATGTTTTCCTCCTTTTTGGTTTGTTTTTAAATATTTAATGATTTTATATAGCTGCAACCGTGCTACCGATTGCATGAACAAATGTGGGGAATACGCACTTGCCGGAACGAAGTCAGATGACACAATCTGAAATTGACATTTGTCACAGGTTTTTTATTCCTGCAGCATTTAATGAAGCTTAAATAGCTATAAACGGGATTAAATGTACAGCATTTACATGTTCACCTGAAAGCATGGGGTCTCCATTTCAATCAGAGGCGCAACATCTTTTAGCTTAACTGCTAATGGAGTTTCATTTACTACTGTATCGGCCTCATCGTAGCGTAAATATTTAAAATTGCCTTCTCAGGGAAATTTCATGGAAAAGGTTATTCATCGCTTTTATGATTTGATAAAGCTCAAAAGATCCATGTTAATAGTTGCAGCTTGTGTCGCCGGCATCCCGTGGGGGAAGCCCGGATAAGAAATAAGCTTGCCATTTTTCAATAGCTTTATAGTTTTTGCACCTGAAATCGAAAATGGGACGATCTGATCGTCTTCGCCATGCAAAACCAGCACTGGAATATCCACGCGCTTTAAATCTTCCGTAAAGTCTGTCTCAGAAAAAGCTTTGATACCTTCGTAATGCGCCTTAACACCACCCATCATTCCCTGGCGCCACCAGTTTTTCTGTATCCCCACAGATATTTTTGCACCTTGGCGGTTATAGCCATAAAACGGGATGGTAAAATCTTTAAAGTATTGCGCTCTGTTAAATCCGGTACCTTCGCGAATCTCGTCAAACACTGACATCGGGACGCCGTCCGGGTTACCAGCTGATTGTAACATGATGGGCGTGACTGCACTGATCAGTACTACTTTCGCCACACGGCCTTTCCCCTGGTTAGCCGCGTAACGTATAGCCTCGCCGCCTCCGGTTGAATGCCCGATATGAATAGCATTTTTCAAATCAAGGACTGTCGCAAGCTCTGCAATATCAGCTGCATAGGTATTCATATCATGTCCTTGAGACGCCTGTGCAGACCTTCCGTGGCCCCGGCGGTCGTGGGCGATAACCCGATATCCTTGTTGAAGGAAAAACATCATCTGGTTATCCCAGTCATCGCCTGATAATGGCCAGCCATGATGGAAAACAATCGGCTGCCCGGTGCCCCAATCCTTGTAATAAATTTCAGTTCCGTCTTTTACTGTGATCGTGCTCATTGTCTTTGATTCTAAATTATCGATGATAACACTGAGATGTTTTCTTCCTATTTGAAGAAGTGAATTTGAACGCCAATGCAATGTAAATAAACCTAATGCCACTTACATATGATTATAATTATCGATGGGTTAATCCTGGTGATAGATTCTACTTAAATGAAGTAAACTATTAATTTCCGGCAACGTGCGTAGACGACCGTGAAAGACTTAAAAGTGCAATTTCTAATAATATTGCTATTTTGATTTCCTTTAATCCAAATAGGTCCGGAGCCCCCCGGACCTCCTGCTGTCACGTAACCTGGCCAGCGCCTTATCTTTTATTTGCCTTACGCGTTCGCGGGTAAGATGATATTTTTCACCAATTTCTTCCAGGCTGTGCGCATGCTGATTTTTCAGGCCGAAAAATAGCTCCAAAACCTCCCGTTCTTTTTCAGCCAGTATGCGCATGCTGTCGGACACCTCGATGCTAAGGGATTGATTCATCATTTCCTTATCCGTTCCTGGTTCAGGGCTCTGCAATACATCAAGCAATGTGTTATCTTCTTCACTTGAGAAGGGACTATCATAGGATAGGTGACGTCCTGAATGCGACAATGAATTGTTTATTTTTTCCACCGTCGTTTCCAGGTCCTCTGCCAACTCTTCGGGGGTTGGCTGCCTTTCATAGAATTGCTCTAATTTAGAAGAAGCTTTAGAGATTTTAGAAAGATCCCCAACCTTGTTTAATGGTAACCGAACCATACGTGATTGTTCGCCAATGGCGGATAAAATAGATTGACGGATCCACCAGACCGCATAGGATATAAATTTAAAACCCTTCGTCTCGTCAAAGCGTCTTGCTGCTTTAACCAAGCCAAGGTTCCCCTCATTGATCAGGTCGCCGAGTGTCAGGCCCGAACTTTGGTATTGTTTCGCCACGGAAACCACAAACCGCAAGTTTGCAGTTGTCAACCTTTCCAATGCCGCCTGATCGCCTTCCCTGATTTTTTGAGTCAAGATCACCTCTTCTTGCGGAGTAACCATCGGAATCTTTGCAATATCTGACAAATATCGATTCAACGACGCTGTCTCACGATTGGTGATCGACTCACTAATTTTAAGTTGCCTCATGTATGAAAATATTTTAATTGAATGCTAAAGATCTGGTGCCTTAGAATGCGCGAATAGCAGATTATTCTTTTGAGTTGACAGCGAACTGCTGACGCCTGCGGTAGAAAGGATTGTCTAAAATCTTTAACACACAAAGATAAGCACAGAGCGGAAAAATAGTGTCGATTGAATGTCAGGAAGATGCGTTGAAAAATTACCCGTCAATTGAATGTTCATTTTCGTTCAAAGAACGGGTTGAAACTTTGCAGTGTTTGAGCGGTATTTGCCCATGAAGACCTGCCCGACTTCGTAGTCGTTTAAAGAAGCTTAGGACATTCCACGTTTCTTAAATAGCCTTATAAATTATTTTCCTGAATTTCTGTTTCGGAGCGCCTTATACATTTTTTCATAGCCAGGCGTGGCAACATCAAACTGGTGACCCAGACGTACAACCTCGCCGGTTAATTCTTCCAGCTCGGTCTTTCCGATTTTTTGGAAATCGGCATACATCGAGGAAGTCGTATCGGGAGGCAAGGCCATAATACGCTGGAAAGTAGCGGCTGCAAGGCCGGCAGGAAGTACGATATGGTTGCCTTCCGCAACTTGTGTTAATTCATCAAGCAATTGCCGGATGCTTGCTGTTTTTGCTGCATCTTGCTGCGCCTCACCAATGGCCGTGTCATAGTAGGACGTTATGGTCGCCATGACCGAGATAAAAAAGAATTTTTTCCAGAGTTCCTCGTCGATATCCGCGGCTACGTCCGCTTTCAGGCCGGCACCCCTAAACAGATCTTCGACAAAATGCAGCTCCGCTTGGTCTCCTTTATTTGCCCCGAAGTATAATTGGTTGACGGGGCCGCTTTGGCGAATCACGCCGCGTTCCTGCTGACGCGCGATGATGTAGATGCATCCTTTCCAGATACGTGCCAGCGGAAATTGCCTTTGTACTTTTTCGCCGATACCAATGCCGTTCAAAAAAGGTAAAATGATGCTTCCCGGTTTTAAGCAGTCCGCATAAAGCCGGAGGCTTTCCTCCAGGTCGTAGCCCTTGACGGAGCAAATCAGCAGATCGATCTTGCCGATTTCTGCGGGGTCATCGCTGACAAGATCGGCATATACCATGCGCTCCCCCGCATCAGTGATCAGCTTGAGTCCATTTTTCTTTAAAATTTTAAGAGTTTGGTTACGGGCGATGAAAATCACTTCCGCTAACTGATTCGCGGCGGCGGCAAGTGTGCCGCCGATATAGCCGCCCACGCCGCCCATTCCGAGGATCGCTATTCTAAATTTCCGTACTTCTTTCATTATCAATCGATTTAAAAGGTTAACTTTTCAAATTGTCCGGCAGGTTAATTCGTATCGTCTGGGGGTTATCACGCGATCCGGAAATGATCTTAAAAGTAACCCCCTCCAGCGTAATGGTCCCACCATCAGTCAGCAAAGCGCTTTCTCCCGCAAAAAGGTCAGCAAGGCTTAAGTATTTTGCTTCATAATGCCTCAACCAATGTAGATTTAGTGTATTGCGTATACGTTGCAGATGAATGAAGTTTTCTGCAATCCATATACCCTCAGATTTCTGATAAAAATAGGAGGTATAGTCTTCCAACTCGGGTATATCCCCGAAAACGCCTTCCATAATATCCTGCATGGCAATTACACCCATAAATTTCTTTCCTTCTCCTCGGACTATCCCGAATTCTACTTTTTTTTCTTTGAAAGCACTAAACACGTCCCTCACTGCTGCGTTTTCCTGGACAGAACAATTATAATTGATGCAATCGTGCCAGTCTTCTGTTGCATTTAAAAAGAAAGCTTTTACGTGGATAACACCAATGATTTGACCGGGATCATCCTGGTACACCGGGAAATTTGAATATGGGCGTTCTCTAATCTTTTTGGTGACTTGTTCCCTGGTTAAATCATTCGAAATACAAACGATAATCCTCGCAGGTTTCATGATATTTTTTGCTTTCAGGTCGTTAAATGCAAATAAATTTTCATGCATGGAGAATTGCTGCTGACCAAGCAATCCCTGCTTGTAGGCTGTACCGAGCATGCCTTTTAGATCTCTCTCAGATATTTTTTTATGATCAGCTTTCTTGATAGATAATACAGACAGGATAAACCGCGTACTCCTGGTGAGCAGCTTGATAAAAGGATATAACGCTTTATGGAAGAGGACGAGGGACGGTGCGACAGCCAGGGATACTTTGAGTGGCATCTGAATGGCTATGGACATCGGCACAAGCACTCCAAACACGAGTGTGAGGTAAGTGATCGTGCCGATGCCAATGATCAGAGCAGCGATGTGGGCGGTCGTTCCGCTCAAGCCCAGTATAAGAAACCAATGATCCAATTGTGCGGCTACCATGCCTCCCCCGTAAATACCTTCCAGCAAACCCAGTAAAGTGGTGCCAACTTCGATAGCGCTCAGAAACTCTTCGGGATCTTTAATCAGCTGCAATACCTGGAACGCCCTTTGATTGTTTTTGCTTTCTTCCTCAGCAAGCTCTGCATTATTTACAGAAATAAGCGCCATTTCCGCTAATGAAAAATAGCCATTCAGGATAATAAGCAGAATAATAATGATAAACCCCATATGATCTGTATATCTTATAATAATTAGCTTGTTAAAATACCATTTAAAAAACTGATATTATTGCCGGCAGATTCCAGCAGCCAAAACAAAATTTAAAATGTAACTTTTAAAAAATAATCTGCCAAGCAGGCAAACATGTCCATTGGTCAACGCAGAACATTTTTGTTAACATTAAGCTTCCCGTTGATTCAATTATTCCTGTGTGTTCTGCCTTATTATCCCCGGGAAACCAAAGGGCTATTTTACTTAAATCCTTTCGCTAAAAGACTATTGGCGCTATTACTTAGCTGATATATCATATAATTCAAGCTATTTCTGTTTACCCTGACATTTGCAGACCTTGCATTTGCGGGTTCCATTCTGATTCCGGGTAATTCATGTTGAAAACGTAAATATTATGACTCATCAGGGTTTTAATGCCCCCGCACCGGTCCAGTATCAAAGGAAGCAGAATTATATATATACTTAATATACCGTACAAATGAAATCGAAATTGATTGCAAACACCCAGGTCACAGCGACGCCGAACATTTTGGCATCACCGGAATTCGCTTTTAAAAAAATGGAGGAAATTATATGAAAACTGTATTGATCACAGGGGCAGGTACCGGCTTCGGGAATGAAGCCGCGATGAGACTGGCTGAGAAAGGCTTTGACGTCATCGCCGCGGTCGAAATTTATGCGCAGGTACAGCCACTGAAGCGCCAGGCTGTTGCACGTGGTGTAAATATTCGCGTGGTAAAACTTGACGTTACCAACGAAGGGGACCGGCTGAAAGCGCTTAAATGGAATGTCGAAATTCTGGTTAACAACGCCGGGGTACTTGAAGGCGGGTCTGTCATCGACATTCCAGGCCTGAACCAGCGGAACCAATTCGAAGTAAATGTCATCGGTCCGCTGCTGTTAACCCAGGGCATTGCCAAGCAAATGGCCAAACGAGGTAAAGGCCGCATTATTTGGGTGTCTTCGCGTGAAGGGGTCAACGTTAACCCGTTCACCGGAATCTATGCCGCATCTAAACATGCCGTCGAAGCCGTTGCCCAGACGATGAGCCTGGAACTTCAGGAATTTGGCGTGGAGGTTGCCACGGTCAATCCCGGTCCATTTCTGACAGGTTTTAATGATCGCGGATTTCAAACCTGGGAAAGCTGGGTAGATGATCCGGCTGAGCGCTTATTCGATTATTCGAAGCTCGCGTTTCCCAGAGCCCAATTCGATCCCGAACCTGTTTATGTGACGTTGACTGCGGTTGCGGCGGGCGAAGTAGATACTTTCCGTAACCTCGAACCTCAGTCTATGCTGGAGGAAACCAAAAGGAACATCGATAATGTATGGTCGAAAAAAATTAAGGATGGCCTTGGCACACGTCCGGCGGCGCTTCAGGCCTCCTTCGATATGAAGCCGGAGACGCCCGTGAAAAAAGCATAGCTTTTGCATATAATTAAGGATGTCACTTTTTCAGCGTGGCATCCTTAAACATTTGCGGAAAAAAAGAGTGGGTGCAACAGAAATTTAGAACGCTGCTGCTTTTACATTCATTCAGCTTATTGCCATAGTTCAGAAAATTAACGCCATCAGAACATCTTATTTTACCAACATCTCCAACAGTATTATGGAAAAAGAATTGATCGTAAAATGGACACTCAGGGATTCAGAAATATCCAGGATACTTGGGCTGATTCCTCCGCTGGTTGAAAAATCCAAAAATGAAAAGGGGAATATTTTCTACCATGTTTACCAATCCGCAGATAATCCTAATGTCCTTATTTTACATGAACGTTATGCTGATCAGGAAGCATTGGATGCACATAAGAATTCGGAGCATTATAGGGAAACAGTGGCCTCGCAGATCGTTCCCTATCTTGAAAACCGGGAGGTACAGTTGGTGAATAAGTTATTCTAATAGCAGGCCTGATTTTATTAATCTAAAAATATTGCGATGTCAAAAAAGATTTTAATTATCGTTTCCAATGCTAAAATAATTGGACCAAAACACAGAAAAACGGGTGTATACTTACCTGAAGCAGCCCATCCCTATAGTGAATTCGATGCTGTTGGATATAACATTGACTTTGCAAGTCTTACAGGCGAAGTTCCTGCACTGGATGGAATGGAGTCAAAGGATGAATCCCAAAATGCAAAGTTTTTACAAGGCAAAGGCTGGGAAAAAATGCAGAATAATACAAAACTCGCTGATGTCGATGTGAGCGTTTACGATGCCATCTTTGTTTCCGGCGGCCTTGCCCCTATGGTGGATATGCCTGAAAATCTTTTGCTCAAGAAAATCATCATGCAAACCTGGGAACGCGGGGCAGTGGTAAGTGCCGTATGTCATGGACCGGTAGCATTCCTTAATGTAAAACTGAGCGACGGGACATTTTTATTGAAGGGAAGAAATATTACCGCATTTACCAATGAAGAGGAGGAAAATTATGCTAAAGACGATGTCCCATTTTCATTGGAAACAGCACTTTCCGATCAGGGTGCCATATTCCATGCAGGTAAGGCCTGGGCTTCTTATAGTATTGCTGATGGAAATATGGTGACTGGCCAAAATCCGGCATCCGCAGGTGAAACTGCGCGGAAAGTAATAGCGCTTTTAAGAGCCTAGGTAATCTATACACAGCCCTGCATTTTATGAAAACACCAATGAAAGCCAAAATCATAGTGCTAGCATCGCGCCCTGTACTAATCTTCCACGGTATGGCGAGGTAATCGTAAGTGAAAAGGCAATAAATAATAACAATTAAAACCATGAAACACTCGCAGTCAGTCGGTAATCCGGATATTGTGCTTATTGGAGCTGGCATTATGAGTGCTACGCTGGCCATAATGTTGCATGAGCTTGACCCGGACCTTAAGATCAGAATTTATGAGGTGCTTGACCAACCCGCTCAGGAAAGTTCTAATGCCTGGAACAACGCAGGTACCGGCCATGCGGCCCTGTGCGAATTGAATTATACTCCGCAAAAAGATGACGGCAGTATAGACATTTCAAAAGCACTTCAGGTAAATACAGAATTCGATCTGTCACGGCAGTTATGGTCTTATCTGGTTACAAAGGGAAAAATTAAAGACCCGCAGGATTTTATCCATGCGGTACCGCATATCAGCTTTGTACAGGGGGTAGAAAATGTTGCCTTCCTGAAAAAGCGGCATGAAGCCCTTGTTGCCAACCCTTGTTATCACGGAATGGAATTTTCGGATGACAAAGAAGTTATTGCGCAGTGGGTGCCATTGGTTGTGGAAGGCCGTGACCCGGCGGAAAAAGTAGCCGCAACGCGGATGCAGACCGGCACAGATGTAGATTATGGAGCGCTGACACGGATATTGCTGGACTCCTTAAAAGATACCGAAAATGTGTTTATTCATTACAACCACCGCGTTCAGGATTTAGAACGGAAAGGTACCGACTGGCAAGCCAGCATAAGGAATGAGAGAAGCGGTGACCATCATTATATTTCCAGCCCGTTTATTTTCATCGGTGCGGGTGGCGGTTCTTTACCGCTGCTGCAAAAGTCGGGAATAGAGGAAGCAAAAGGATATGCCGGCTTCCCCGTAAGTGGCGTGTGGCTGCGCTGTGACAACGAGGAAATTGCGCGGCGCCACGATGCAAAGGTATATGGTAAAGCAGCTGTGGGCTCTCCGCCGATGTCTGTTCCTCACCTCGACCGGCGTCATATAGAAGGGAAAATGCACCTGCTTTTCGGGCCTTTTGCAGGCTTTTCTACGAAATTCCTGAAACACGGCTCCTATCTGGATCTGTTCGGTTCAATTGATCCCGGAAACATCCTGCCCTTACTTGCGGTAGGCAGGGACAATGTAGCACTAACCGAATACCTGATAGGGCAGGTGCTGGAGTCAGACGAAGAACGGTATTATGCGCTAAGGGAATTTTTCCCTGTGGCAGCAGAGAGTGACTGGCGCCTGGAACTAGCCGGACAACGGGTGCAGATCATAAAAAAAGACCCGGTTCACGGTGGCATACTGGAATTTGGAACCGAACTGGTTGGCGCAGCCGATAAAAGCATCATCGCTATGCTTGGTGCATCACCCGGGGCGTCAACAGCAGTGTCGATTATGTTGGATGTATTGGAACGTTGCTTTACGGAAAAAATAAAGGGCGGTGCCTGGACACCGAAATTAAAGGAGATCATTCCTTCGTATGGACAATCACTTATAGATAATCCTGCGCTTGCACTCGAACAGCGGGCAAGAACAGCGATAATATTAAAAATTAAAAACATATCATCATGATCAGAGCATATCTTATGTATACGGGCGAAGACGGCAATTCACATGTAAAACGCGGAAGCATCAGCGAGGGGGCCTTGGTGAAGGCCGATCACACGCTGTTTAAAGAAACGGCAGCAAATTCTTCATTTGACTGGCATAATGATCCGATACCACAATACGTGATCACCTTATCTGGTATCCTCGAATTTACCACAAAAAACGGGGAAAGCTTTACCATTCATCCCGGAGATGTGCTGTTAGCTACTGACCATACCGGCTCAGGTCACAAATGGCGTTTAATGAACGCGGATCCCTGGAAGCGGGTATATGTAATTTTCAAAGAAGGTGAGGACACTCATTTTGTGCCTGACGAATCCTAACTAACATGAAAATAAAAACAAGAAATTATGGGACAGAACATCGCAATTCCAATAGGAACAAATGAAACAGGCAGTCGCAGGGAAAGTGATTCTATGGGGATAATTGATGTCCCAGCAGAACACTACTGGGGCGCACAAACGCAAAGGAGTCTGGTCCACTTTTCCATTGGAAGTGACCGAATGCCAAAAGCCGTTTACCATGCTTACGGCTATGTGAAAAAAGCTGCTGCAATGGTCAACGAGGCCGATGGACGACTGCCAAATGACCTTGCTGCCGTAATAATTGCTGCCGCCGATGAAGTGATAGCAAAAAAACTGGATCCGGAATTTCCCCTTTTTGTCTGGCAGACGGGTTCAGGTACACAATCTAATATGAATCTCAATGAAGTGATCTCCAACAGGGCCATACAGTTTCTTGGTGGGGTGTTGGGCAGCAAAAAACCGGTACACCCGAATGATCATGTAAATATGGGACAATCGTCAAATGATAGCTTTCCCACTGCCATGCATATTGCGGCGGTGATGGCTATCGATGACCATCTGATTCCGGCGCTGGAGCAGCTGAACAAGGCAATTACAGCCAAATCTGAAGAATGGAAAGATGTTATTAAAATCGGCCGAACCCACTTGCAGGACGCCGTACCGGTTACAGTAGGTCAGGAATGGTCCGGGTATGCCGCACAGCTTTCAGCGGCTATTGACCGCGTCAAAGCAAGCAGAAATGAGCTCTACCAACTCGCGGAAGGTGGCACAGCGGTGGGTACCGGATTGAATGCACCGAGAGGGTTTGACGAAAAAATCGCCCGGCAAATAGCAGAGCTCACACAGAAGCCATTTGTAACAGCACCAAATAAGTTTGCTGCTCAGGGCTCCCTAGATGGGATGGTCGCTGCTATGTCGGCATTGAAAAGTGTTGCTGTAGCACTGATGAAAATTGCGAATGACATGCGCTGGCTAGCATCAGGACCGCGCTGCGGAATCGGTGAATTGATATTGCCGCCCAATGAACCCGGATCAAGCATAATGCCTGGTAAAGTAAATCCCACACAATGTGAAGCGATTGTTATGATTTGTATCCAGGTGATAGCTGAAGATACCGCAGTGGCCTTTGCCGGCAGCCAGGGTAATTTCGAGCTCAATGCGATGCGTCCCATCATCATCAATAACTTTTTACATGCAGCAACAATTCTCGCTGACGGTTCGGATAAATTCAGGTTTTTTTCTGTACAAGGCACGCAACTGAACCTGCCTAGAATTGAGGAGTATTTGAACCGGTCGCTCATGCTGGTAACCGCCTTAAGCCCGGTGATCGGCTATGATAAGGCGTCCGCGATTGCCCATCACGCACAGGACAAAAATCTGACCCTCAAAGAAGCTGCCTTAGCCAGTGGGTTTATTGATGAAAAACAATTTGACGAGGTGGTAGATCCTAGAAAAATGGTTTGAACAATTAGCTTAACATTTTCTTATAGGCTGCCTGAATTTGGCCAGGGATCATGTATCTTGCTTTTGCCAGTCATACGGATAAATTTCACGATTTGGAACACTATATTATTAAGGGTAATATCCCTGATTTTTAAAGCCATGATAAACTATGATGAAATAAGGGTAACGGAACCCATTTCGGCTTGTTCCCATTTAAACCCGATTAAGCTGGTAAAAGTGGGAAATACCGGTGTATGCGAGGAATGTATTCGTGAACGTACGGAATGGGTGCACTTGAGAACCTGCCAGACCTGCGGCATAACACTTTGCTGCGATGATTCACCTGAAAAGCACATGACGAAATTACATCATCGCCAAACGCAGCACCCGGTGATAGCTTCGGCGGAGGAGGACGAAAGGTGGGTATATTGTTATTCGCATGAACTGATGGCTGCTTATTAGCATTGGCGCTGCAAAGTTTCATTTTTAAACTCAACATCCGGCTATTCAAATAATAAATGAAAGCTGAAATCAGTTATTGATTGTTAGGCCCCCGTTTCGTAGTTATGGCGCAAATATATCCCTTAAATTGCGGTACCTACTGCTTTAAATTTTGTTTTTAAAATGAAACCCAGAAATTCCGAATCCCAACAGAAACAGATTAAAATTTATGGAGCTATTGACTCATCGGGTGTATACCTGATTCGTGACTTCCTGAGAAGAAGTGTGATCGACTTTGAGCTAATTGATTCGATATCTTCTCCCGATTTAATGGCTGTCGGTAATTTTAAAAACCATGCAATTGCCGTCGAGTTTCCGGACGGAACCTTTTTATTTGATCCCTCTCTCACTGAAATAGCAAATTCACTCGGCTGGATCAGTCAGCCAAAGCATGCTGAATATGACGTATCGATTTATGGTGCGGGCCCCGCGGGCCTAAGTGCCGCAGTATATGCCGCCTCCGAAGGATTGAAAACAATTTTAATTGAAAGAGATGCGATAGGCGGCCAGGCCGGGACAAGTTCACTTATTGAAAATTATATGGGATTCCCCATGGGTATTTCGGGGGCGGAACTGGCAGAAAGGGCCAGAGAGCAGGCATTGAAATTTGGAGCTGAAATATTATTGCTCCGTGAGGGTGTTAAAGGAATGTTTGGCAATAATCGCATTTGCGTCACGCTCACAAACGGGCAAAAAATAGTCGCCAAAACTAACATTTGCGCAACGGGTGTTGAATACACTAAACTGGGGCTTAAAGATGAAGAAAGGCTGCTTAATAAAGGACTATATTATGGCGCAGGGGCAAGTGAAGCCTTTTTTTGCAACTCCCGAGATATTTTTATTGTCGGCGGTGGTAACTCTGCCGGCCAGGCCGTAGTTTACTTTTCAGGATTTGCCAAAAGTGTTTACATGGTTATCAGAAAGGGGGAGTTATCAGATACCTTGTCTTACTACCTGATCAACAGGATCAATAAAATAGCCAATGTCAAGATTTTATACCACTCAGAACTTACCGAAATAGAAGGAAATGATCAGCTTGAAAGGGTCAAAATTAGCAATAGAAAAGAAAATGTCGACACCTGGTACGAAACTGCCAAAGTATTCATTTGTGTAGGCGGGAATCCTAATACCGACTGGGCCGACTGTACGCCGATTATACGAAATCCCTCAGGTTATTTAATTACGGGTGCTGATTTAATTGGAACACAGGCTTTTGAGAATTGCTGGAATCTTGACCGTTTACCCTTTCACTTGGAAACCAGCGTGCCAGGTTGTTTTGCTGCGGGCGATGTCAGGTTTAATTCTGTAAAAAGGGTAGCATCGGCGGTTGGCGAGGGCGCCATGGCCGTAACCTTTGTTCACCAATACCTGACCGCTACAAAATATTGATAACAACAGCAGGCAGAGCAGTGATTAATTTTACTGGAAATTATTCATGAAAATCAGGTTTCGATGCCATTCTTTTAATTTTTGTTCCTATTTCAGAGGTGTTAAGGTATTTGCCATTATATAAATGATATGATCGCAAGCTTAAGTTATTTGGATGCCTAAATTAACTGTAATAGCTTTGCTGCAGGATTAATGATATAACATTTGTCTTTTCTTAGTTTGATAATATCATCCCAAAAAGCATGTTAACTAAAATCGCAATGAGTATACACGTTTCAACGATTATAAAGGGCAAAAAAGGACATGCCGACACACTAAAGCCTTTTCTATTTCATCTGGTAAATGATTCACGCATAGAAAAAGCCTGCCTGCGATTCGATTTATACCAAAGTTTAAATAACGAAAATGTCTTTATTATTCAGGAAGAGTGGCTTGAACACTCCTGGTATGATTTTCATATTCAACAACAACATGTGAACGATTTTGTCCGGGCTTCGGAAGACTTTCTGGAAAATGAAATGGAGTTTTATTTATACGAAAAGATCGCCTGAAAATTGACCTCGCCAGGCCAATCATCCGACAGTGACTTTTATGATATAAAGAATTCATCTGGAGGAAATAAATTCCGGTTTTCTTAATCAAAACGATGTCACGTTAACTTTGCACGCTGACAGTGGCGGATTTATGCAGGATTTCGTAGGATTTGATAAATTTGTCAGATGTTTGAAATTTTCGCAAGATACCTGCGCACGCATATAGAAATTTCTGATGATGATCTGGAGTTGATACGTATCGGTAGTATAGAAAAACGCCTCCGTAAATGGCAGCCATTGTTTCAGGATGGCGATGTCTGGCTTACTAATTGTTTTATCGCCAGCGGATGTTTACGCATTTATAGGATTGGGGGAGACGGCAAGGACCATACCTTTAGATTTGGCGTGGATAACTGGTGGGTAACCGATGTGGAAAGTTACAATCATGAAACGCCATCCAGGTTTGATGTCGAAGCACTGGCGGCGAGCACCGTGATTATATGGACTAAGAAAAAATGGATGGAGTTGATGGTGACGATCCCCGTTTTAAGGGAATTTCAGGAGGCACTGATGGCCAGGAGCTATGAAGCCAGCCAGCGACGCATTTATTCGCTGATCAGTTCATCCGCCGAAGAAAAATACAACGAATTTCAGAAAACTTATCCAGGCGTATTTAACCAGGTGCCATTACACATGGTGGCCTCTTATCTCGGTGTATCCAGGGAAACCGTTAGCAGGTTAAGGAAAGAACTTACTAAGCGCAAATAAGGACGCTTTCAAATAGCCAATGAACCGCGGTCCTTTATACAGAATTAATAGGGGAATCAACTTAATTTAATTCTTTACAGTTTATAATTGGAATACTTTTTTAAGTTGGTCGACAGCATAATTTTCGGCATCTTTTGCCTCCGGAATAACTGCCCCAAACCCAAAAAATTCATGGGTCACGCCATCATAGTTTCTGTTACTGGTGCTGACGCCTGCAGCTTTTAATTTTCGGACCAGGTTCAATCCCTCACTATTTAACGGATCAATCTCATCTGTAATTACCGTGGTTGGCGGCAGGCCTTTGAGATTCGCGTCCACTAAATCCATTCTCGGGTCTTTTTCTTCTGCTTCATTATTGAGGTATTGTTTATCAAACCAAACCATTAAAGGCCTGCTTAAAGGTTCCACATTGGCGTTTTTTATATAAGAAGCTGTTGTTGTATCAGTACCAACTATTGGATAAATAGCCACAATTGCCGAGGGCAGCATAATCCCCGCATCACGTGCCTTGATAGCGGTCGAAATAGCCAGGTTACCGCCAGCGCTTTCTCCCACAAGGGCTATTTTTTTAGGGTTACCATTGATGGAGGCCGCATTTTTAATTGCCCAGATATATGCGGCGTAGGCGTCGTTATGCGCGGTTGGAAATTTGTGCTCCGGCGCTAAACGGTAGCCAACCGAAATAACGACAGCGCCAACTTTATCAGCAAGTATTTTAGCGGAAGCGGCATATACTTCGATATTCGCGACAACAAAACCCCCTGCGTGAAAATAAACAATGATCGGTAAGGCTCCATTTGCATTCCTGGATGTGTATATGCTGATATGCATTGTACCGCCTTTCACAGGTATTTCTTTACCTGTAGTATCTATATTATATACTGGTCGGGGAATATGGTATTCTTTTATAATGTCGTTCACCGCGTCTTTAATAGTAAGGTTCTCCCTGGCTTTTGCCGCGCCAATTTTCAGGGGTGATTTACCACCGTAGCTATCCAGTTTTTCAATAACAGCCAGCATTTGCGGTTTTATATCCGGTGCCCAGGCTGGCGCAGGGCCACTTGGCTTAATGTCCACCAGAGTCCCGGCGGCCGTTTTTTTTTTCACTGAACTATCTGACGACATAGCGGCAACTTTTGAATTAGAACTGCTGGTTTTGTTTTTACAGGCAGTCATTAGGAGGATACTGCAGACACTAATGGTCAGGACTATGTTCGTTTTCATAAGCTTTTTTTAGGCAAAGTCGTTGGGTAGGAGGGGCCGCGTCTTTTTTTAATTTATTATGCAATCCAATTTTCCACTAGCAAATTCTCCAGGAATTCAATTTCTTTAGGATAGATCGTTTTTTTTCGCTTCCCGAAGTAAAGCGTATTCTCCAGATCGGAGTATCCGGTCCATGCCATTTTGATGTTATTGTTGCTGATTTCAGCTTTACAAAGAAAATCCGGCATGATCGTAAACCCCTCTGCATTTTTTAAGCAACGTAGTATGGAGTCGAAATGAGGCAAAATAAAGTCCGGACTAAAACCGGGAATTTCTTTGAAATTGGTCAGCCAGAAAGATTTGAGATATTCCATATCAGCAGCAGTCGCAAACCATCTTTGTTTTTTCAACCAATTCATGAGGGCATTTCGGTCGTCTATCGCTATGAGCCTGTCGAGTTCGGAAGTATTCGTTTTTCCCCCGGCGACTAAAACAATGCGTTCTTTTGAAAAGGGGTTAAAAGTAAGATTCGGACGGTGTGAATTTTTTGAAGTAATGACAAAATCTATCACGCCGTTGTTCAAATCCTCCGTCAGCTGGGCACACTCGCCGAATCTGGTAATTAAATTGAAAGGCAATTCGAAAACATGTTTTTCTAAGATGCACTGAAAGGTAGAATAACACATCCCAAGACTGACTATAGGCCTACCCGCTCTTGACTTGCCATGAAAGAGCTTTTCAATTTCTTCCAGTTTCAGGAGCGCATCAATAACATAATCGTATAACAGGGTGCCCCTGTCTGTGGGTACTACTCTACGGGACTCCCGCTCGAAAAGACGAAAACCCGTATAGGACTCCAGTGAATTTAAATGAAGGCTCACACCAGGCTGAGAGACGAAAAGCAACTGGGCGGCGGCTGATAATGTTCCGACTTCGTAAACAACTTTAAATGTTCTATACCATTCTAGATTTAACATGGACATTGCTGATGTGAGATTGGCTGTTAAATTACAGCCAACTTGATTCGAATTAACATCTCCCCGTTTTACTTATTCGCGAAAACAGGGTCAAACGATGGAAATATTACCTTGATAACATTGTATAATAAATAAGTTAACATAAAATAGGTGTTAATGTGCTATAAGAAGACTTATACCTTTTATCATTACAGTAATAGAATAAAAAGCGAATCGAAGTTTGCGGGAATAATTAATTTCTACCTTTACTAAAACGGAGTCACAACGACGGTGATCATGTCATTTTTATTGTTGAAAGGTAGCATTTAGTCGTTTTCTGCCTAAAAGGGAAGCTGGGATCGGAGATGCCTTTACAATCATCGGTTTAAAAGATGAAGGCAAAAAAACGGCGCTTTACCAAACTTATATATAATCACTAAAACCAATAAACTATGGAACCGAATATCGGAATAAACGCTGAAAATCGCTCAAAAGTTGCGCACGCTTTAAATATTATCTTAGCAGATGAGTTTCTTTTGTATACCAAAACCAAAAATGCACATTGGAATGTTGAAGGCGTAGATTTCCACAGCAAGCACTTGTTTTTTGAGTCGCAATTTGGCCAGCTGGATGAGATCGTGGACAACGTTGCAGAACGTATCCGTTCTTTAGGGCATTACGCGACTGCCACCCTCAAAGGTTTCCTGGAGTTAACCCATATCTCGAAACGGTTGCATGAACATAATGATGGACAAGGTTTTATAAGGGAACTGCTGTCCGATCATGAAAGCCTGATCACGCATATCAGGGAAAATATCGATTATTTCGCAAATGAATTAAAAGATTTCGGTACCAGCGATTTCATTACCGGTATGCTGGAAACACACGAAAAAATGGCTTGGATGCTGAGAGCACATTTGAAATAATCATTGGATCATAATTATTAACCCATAGGTCTAGACTTTAAGACATAGGGGACAGCAACTAAATGAAGTAAGTGCTGCCCCCAGGCGTCAGGCATTAAAAGCGACAGGTTAAGTTATGGTATCTTTTTAGGGTATTAAAACAATCTTTCCTACTGTTTTTCCTCCGGATAATTTTTCGTGCGCACGAACGATCTCATCTAAAGCAAAAATCGAATCAATATGTACTTTTAAGCTTCGGTCTTCCAGCATTTCCGCTATTTTACGCATATCGCTGCCGCTTGATCTTACCCTTGTTCTGAAAATATTTAAGCCCAGAGAGGTTGCTTTATCTTTTAGTTCTTCCGAAACTTCAGAGCCAATACTGATAATAGTTCCTCCAGCACTAACGACAAACAGTGATCTTTCCGCTATAAACTCATTTTGGGTATTTAATACAAAGTCCATATTCCTTAATTCGTCCTCGAAATGGACAGCCTTGTAATCGATATGTTCGTCTGCACCTAACCCTAATACGAACTTACGGTTTTCGAATGAGGAGGTGGTAATTACATAGGCTCCCAATACTTTTGCAATTTGTATAGCAAAATGCCCGACACCCCCGGAACCGCCGTGAATAAGTACCCTGTCACCTTTTTTTATATGATGGTGGGTAGTTAGATTCTGCCATGCCGTTAAGGCAGCGAGGCAAGCACCGGCGGATTGTTCGTGGCTGATAGGCCCCGGCTTTAGGCTAAGTTGGTTCGCTTCTGCTGCGACATAGGCTGCATAAGCTTTCCCGTGGCCCGGATAGTTATTCATCCCGAAAACTTCATCGCCTTTCTCAAAATCAGGTGATGAACTTTCTTCAACGATCCCGGAAATATCCCAACCTAATATCACCGGTCTCTCTGTTATATAATCAGCAACACCTTTACCTTCCCTCGTTTTAATGTCTATGGGATTAACGCTCAATGCGCTTATTTTAACCAGTACTTGTCCTTTGACTATAATTGGCTTGGTAAATTCTGTTACCTGCAAATTGCTAACCCCGCCGAAATCTTTTAAAATGACCGCTTTCATAATGGCAACATGATTTTTATTTACTCGGGCCACCTGGATATTGCTCCCGGTGGTTTGGTCAGTTTGCCTGGATCTTGAATTAAATAATTTCCGGATATACCGGCAAATACTGCATGTCTCTGATCCATTTGGCTATATCGTCCGGCTGCCCGGTACGTGCCAGCCCGGCTTTAAAGATTGCTTGCGCAACCTTAATGGCCACCTTGGTAGATATAGAAAGTATTTCTGCCTGTGGCGGGAAAACCATTCCCTTACTACGCTCTTCATCCGTTAATAAATCGGCGAGCGCCTTTGCCGACGCTATCCAAAGCTCATCTGTGACCAGTTTGGGGTTGGTGGCATAAATTGCAAGACTGACGCCCGGAAAGCAATAGTAGTTATTGGCTTGCCCCGGAATAAAGGTTGCTGCACCGATCTGCACCGAATCGAAAGGTACCCCCGAAGCATAGATGGCGGTTCCGTTTGACCATTTGTACGCTTCTTCAGCCGTACATTCGGCATGTTCTGTTGGATTTGAAAGCGCAAAAATGACCGGCCTTTTATTGATAGCAACCATCGCCTTTACTACCTCTTCCGTGAATGCCTTTCCAATGGTGCTCACGCCAATTAATATTGAGGGCTTTATTTCCTTTATCGCACTGAGTAGATCTTTAGTTGGCGTGTTTGCTTTCGCGTAAACCTGCTGCTCAGCAGATAGATCGGTCCGTTGTTCGTCCAATAGGCCGTCGATATCAAACAGAGCGATGTTCGACCTTGCCGCTCCTTGTGTTAAACCATTCTGTTGCATGGCCGCAACAATCATATCAGCAATTCCTAACCCGGCAGATCCTGCACCTAAAAACAGAACTTTTTGCGTATTTATTTTTTCTTGCTTTATATTCAATGCACCCATGATGCCGGCCAGCGCAACAGCTGCAGTCCCCTGGATGTCATCGTTATAACAGCAGATTTTGTTCTTATATTTTTCGAGCAGCCGTATGGCATCCGTGCCCTTCCAGTCTTCAAAATGAATACAGCAATCAGGGAAAAGTTCCTGAACTGCATCCACGAATTCTTCGACGAATTCGTCCAGTTCAGCGCTGGAAGGACGTTTTCTCCGAAGTCCGATATAAAGGGGATCGTCCAATAAATTCTGGTTATCCGTCCCACAATCCAATAACAATGGTAAGAGTCCGTCCGGTGGTACTGCCGCGCATGCGGTATATAATTGCAATTTTCCTAACGGAATGCCCATCCCGTCAGCACCAAGGTCGCCGAGTCCAAGGATCCGGCCGCCGGTACTCACGCAAATGAAACGCACGTCTTCCACAGGCCAGTTTGCTAGTACTTCTTTGACACGTCCTTTATCATTTAACGTGATATACATACCGGATTTTTCTCTGTATATATGACTGAATTTTAAACACGCTTCACCCACTGTAGGATCATACATAATGGGAACGAACCGAGCCGGGTCGGACATTAAAACTTTAAAGAACAATGTTTCATTCCGGTCATGCAGGGACGTGAGGTATATATACCTTTCCAAGTCATTGGGTTTGTTTCCCAGGTGTAGATTCACCCTTTCCACCTGCTGATCGATAGTTTCGACGACAACTGGTAACAGTCCCTCCAAATGAAACCGCTTTCTGTCTTTTTCAGAAAATGCCGTGTCACGGTTTAGCGTGGCGTTGTTTAATAATGATGCTACCGATTTTTGGGTATTAGGCCTTTTTTCAATTGTTACCGTTTTCATAGGATTTTTATATTAAATAAAACACTTAGACTGGCAGTACTGGATGCTCGGCAATTGCTTTCCGGATTTTGCGCGATCAGCAATTGATTCAAATTTTATAGGAATTGCTTCTAGCCAACAGCGATTAAACCATTGCCGTTATGCATTGCTGAATAGCACTTACAAAAGTCTATTGATTTGGGCGTTACAAGAAATAGGTTGAATTATACTACACATCAGCCATGTAATAGTTAGAGGATGTATCCTGAATAAAGAATGAAATAATAATGGCTGAATAGGCGCACCGATATTTCGTGTAAAATTCAGACCAATCCGGCAGGTTAGCAAAATCATTCTTAAGGCCAACAAAGTTGGTGATCCGGATAACGAAAGAAATGTCAGGCCCGGTTCTTGGAAGCAAGTAATTTTAGAAAAGTCATTAGCGATCAGAAAAATTATAGGTTCTATAAGTACAGTGATTATGGTTTTAATGCTATATACTTCAAATTCGCTAATTGACCTGTTTTGGCAAAAAAGTCGAGTTTTTGTTCTTGAGGAAATAATTTAATGGATTTTTTGATGGCAAAGGACAGTTGTGCAATGATTCCTGTTCCCGGATAAGTACATGCTATTACCGTATAAATAATTATGGAGGAAAAACAGTATAACATCCGGTTTTTAACCGTTTTGTTGACCTTAACGGGCGGCTATTGCGACAGCCTTACTTTCGTCGCCGCCAATAAAATCTTCTCCGCTCACGTAACCGGTAACTTTATTGTTTTCGCTTACCAGCTGATAGTGGGCGCTGATAGCGCTGCCTGGGGCAGAATGCTGGCCTTCCCGGTTTTTCTGGTTTCGGTTATGGCCGGTGGCTGGCTAATTGCAAAGTTTTCAAGTCCTCATTTCCTTTTTTTTTGCGAGGGCATGGCGCTGCTGATAGGGGGGGCGATAGTTTATTTTGGCGGTATCACAAAATATAGTGGAATGACGTCCATAAAATACCTGGCAACGATGATTGTCGTATTTGCAATGGGTTTACAAAATGCCGTCGGAAGATGCTTCAAGGAAGAAACTTACGGCCCCACAACCATGATGACCGGGAATGTAACGCAGTTTGCGCTGGATGTAAGGTCGTATTTAAGTTCGGGATTCACCAGCACAGCATCCCTTACAAAAATAATCAGGGAATTGACAACACTTGGTTGCTTTCTAACCGGTTGTATTTTAGGTGCGTACGTCGGGCACCAATTTGGTCTGGTTGGAATGGTTTTGCCCGGAATAATAATGGTGCTTGTTTTTTTCTGCAGAAAAAATATTTATGAATGGCACTCGTTATAGCCGTTTCACAAGTCAAAAGAGTGATATCAAAATATGATTATAATATTATTAAGATTTGTAAAGTATTATTTGGGAATTTCAAAAGCTTTAAAAAACAGATTCAGTGCGCCGTATAGCGCGTTTTGTTTTATGCAAGTATGATAATAGGAATTTACAATCAATAAACAAATAGGTACAAAGTTAAAATTGCCATGGAAATTGAATTTTCGTCTAAAAATATCTATCATTGGCATTCGTTTGCATATATTCACTTGATAGTAAGCAGATAAAAAAGGCTATGGCGATCAAACCCCTATTTAATGAAGCCGGAATATTGCAAGAGATTGCTGCGGGGGATCAGCGTGCTTTCAGCAGTTTATTTGACCATTATCAGGGCTATGTTTTTGCCTTTGGCCTTAAACTGACTTATTCCGAGGCTCTAGCTGAGGAAATAGTGCAGGATATCTTTTTAAAAATATGGTTTTGCAGGGAAAAGCTCGTGGAAATAGAATGTTTCGGCGCTTACCTGAACCGATCAGTGCGCAACCATTCCTTTAATCTGCTCCGGCAGGCCGCCACCGAGATTAAGGTCAACCAGCACATAGGTTTATCCTTAACAGAGTTGGATAACAGCACCCAGCAAGATCTGGAATTCCGGGAAACCGCCCGCATCATTGATGAAGTCATCAATTTATTACCTGCCCAGCAGAAACTCGTTTATACCTTATGCCACCGGGATGGCCTGAAATATGAAGAGGCCGCGCAACAAATGAATATCTCTTCAGCAACTGTTCATTACCACATGAAACTGGCACTTACTACCATCCGTGAACATTTTAAGAAAAATGCCCTCGGTTACCCCACACTTCTGTTACTCCTGCTCAGTAAAATTAAGTAACTCATCATCAATACTTTAAGATTATAAAGCATTTTTCGGTTGAAGACGACTACCCGAACCTTTGAGTTCCGTGTCAATTATAGAAACCAAGGTTAATTAACCTGAAGCCAATTCTAAATTTTGATATATGAGTGAAACGAATTCCCGGGTTGCTGAACTGTTTCAAAAATACTTGTCCCATACCGCAACAGCAGAAGAAAGACTGGAGTTCCTGGATTATGTGGAAGACCCTTTATATGCGGAGGAGATCAATACGCTGCTCGACGAAGCTTTCGGCAGTCAGGACAAGGCAGACGGTTTAAGCAAAAAAGCCAGGAACAGGATACTTAATCAAATCTTTGGCCGGGATGCCTTGGCCCGTCCCAAAAAGGTCTACGCCTTGTGGCCCCGGATTGCTGCTGCGGCCTCCATTCTTCTGTTTCTTTTTCTTGGCGGTCAATACTTTTTTAAAAAACCGGTAAAAATAGCAACGCAGGCAAAAAACAAATTGCAAATTATTGTTCCGGGTGGCAATAAGGCTATTCTTACACTTTCGAATGGTAAAAAGATTGTTTTAAGCGCGGCAGGTAACAATCAATTCGGAAAACAGGGCAATAGCTCGGTCAGCAAAACGGCAAATGGACAATTGATATATACAGTATCAGCAGGTGTAGGCGCAAAATCAAATGACCTGGTTTATAATACTATAACCACCCCGGTAGGCGGACAATACCGGATAGTTCTCTCAGACGGCACCAAAGTATTTCTAAACGCCGCTTCGTCGCTGCGTTATCCGGTTGCTTTTAGCGGGAATGAACGAAAAGTTGAGCTCAAAGGGGAGGCCTATTTTGAAGTGGTGCACAATGGTGCAATTCCATTCAGGGTGGTGACCAACAACCAGGTAACTGAAGATATAGGCACCAAATTTAACATCAATGCCTATGGGGAGGACGCCCAAATTAAAACTACGCTGGTCGAAGGAGCTGTGAAAATTTCGACTCAAAAACATGACGTAGTGCTGAAACCCGGGCAACAGGCGCAAGTCACCAATAATGACATTAAACAGGCTATAAAAACAATACCGGACGCAAATGTCGAGGAAGCGATAGCGTGGACAAACGGCATGTTTGAATTTAATAATTCGGACATAAAACAGGTAATGATCAGCGCTGCCCGCTGGTATGACTTTAAAGTCAACTATGAAAATGAAATTCCGAATCTGAAGATCACCGGTACCATATCAAGGAATGTGAATTTCTCAGGTTTAATCGATCTTTTAAAATTTGAGGGCATTAGATTCAAAATTCAAGGAAAAATCGTGACAATATTAAATTAAAGTAGAACTGTGAGAAGATTTGCTTTACATGTTTTGAATAACCAATTAATTAAATAACCAAATTATTAACCTGTAAACTTTATGAGAAAAAAAATACCCATCAACCCTTAGCAGCCGCGTAGCCCAGAGTGCCTTTGCCAACAAGTAAATCTTGCTGGCATAAACAGGCCAGTATAAAAAAACCGGTATGTGTTTGAGCCACGCACCGGTTATATGTCCTGGGCTACCAAAACATCAGTATTGACGAATTGAACTTAACCGTTTAACCCAAAACTTAACAAAAGTATGAAATTTAAATTAAAGCCTAGGGCTATAAGCCCTGGTATGGCTAAAATCTTGCTGGCTATGAAGCTAATTGCCGTCATTTTATTTTTAGGACTGACGCAGGTACACGCCGGCGGATATGCCCAAACGATATCCATTCACGAAAAGGATGTTGCCGTCGAAAAAATATTAAAGCTAATTCGCAAGCAAACGTCGTATCATTTCATATACGACAGCAAGCTCGCAATTCTAAAAACCCATACGGTAACGATCAACGCCGACCATGCCACGGTAAAGAGTATTCTTGATCAATGCCTTTCCGATCTGCCGGTAAGCTACACCATCATTCAGCAAACTATCGCGGTGAAAAGTAATGAAGAGATAAAAACTGCTAAGGCTGTTCAGGCGGTTACGCTAAAGGGACAGGTGACCGACGAAAACGGCAAGCCGCTCCCGGGTGTCAGTGTAAAGTTGAAAGGATCAACCCTGGGCGTTGCTACTGATAACTCCGGAAACTTCTCGCTCACGGTACCCGGGCCTGACGGCACACTTATTTTCAGTTTTATAAGTTATGAGACTCAGGAAATCAGTATAAGTGGCACTTTAACCATCAATGTTAAACTTAAACCTTCGGAAAACAAGTTAAATGATGTAGTAGTTGTGGGATACGGAACGCAATCCAGAGCCAAAGTTTCCGGTGCAATTACTACGGTAAGCAGCAAGGATGTTGCTTTAAGCCCTTCGCCTAATCTCGCAGATGGCATATCCGGCCGTATTCCCGGTGTAGTGATCAATGATCGTGGCGGTGAAGCTGGCAATGACGGCATTTCTATCAACATTCGTGGTGTGAGCACTAACGGTAATTCATCTCCGCTGTATGTTATCGACGGTATCGTACGTGATTACGGAGACTTGAGTTTTATCCCGCCTGCGGATGTGGAGTCGATTACAATATTGAAAGATGCCTCGGCTGCCATCTATGGCTCCCGTGCTGCAAACGGCGTCATTTTGGTAACGACGAAACGTGGCAAATTGGGCAAACCAACAATAAATGCAACCTATAACCAGGCATGGGTTCAGCCTGAGCGGGTACCTAAGATGGCTGATGCAGCTACTTATGCGCAGATGTCGAACGCAGAAGACCAAATAGAAGGCTTGCCCGTTTCCTACAGCGCAAATGATATCGCTTTATTTAAGAATGGCAAAGATCAGCTTAACCATCCGAATACCGACTGGCCAAATCTGGTAATTGCGAAATGGGAAGAACAGGAAAGAGCAGACGTTAGTCTGAGTGGGGGTTCTGAAGGTGTCAAGTATTATATAGGCACCGGTTACCTGCATGACGGCTCGCCATGGGTTGATGGGTTTACATACGACAAACAGTATCATTTAATTTCAAATATTGATGCACAGGTAACGAAGGACCTGAAAGTATCTTTAGGTATTACCGGGAGGGTACGTGATAATGTTGAAAGCAATATGGACTGGGGTAACCTAATGTTAAGCCTTCCCACGCTTAATGCTATCTATCCTAATGGTTTGGTTGGCCCGGGCCGCACCGGCAACAATGCCGTGTTAATGTCGAGGGATCCGGATTATGGTTATCAGAACCAAACCGCCGGAAATTTCACCAGCACGCTATCTGCTGAATATAAGATTCCCGGTGTAGATGGGCTGGCGCTGTCAGGTAACTTTGCTTATGACTACGACAATAATTACCTAAAAAACTGGTCTGGTGTTACCTATTATTATCAATTAGACCCAACAACCGGTCAGTACAATAAAATCATCAACTCAAATGCAGCAGCGCCATTTTTGTCAGTAAATTTTCCTGCCGGAAGTTCGGTTACTTCTAACGTTAAATTGTCTTATACCCATATTTTCAACCAGCTGCATGCGGTTGATGCCTTCATCGGATATGAGCAGAATACAACCAGCGGTTATGATATTACCGCGAGCAGGTCAAATTATGCCAGCGGCGCTATCCCTGAACTTTTTGCCGGTGATTCAAATACCGCAAATCAGAGTAATAACGGTTCCTCATCCCGCACAGGGCGTGAAAATATATTTGGCCGCGCGTTATACACCTACAATGATAAATACAATGCCCAATTCCAGTTCAGGTACGATGGTTCTGATAACTTTGCCCCCGGCAAAAGGTGGGGCTTTTTCCCCGGCGTGTCAGGCAACTGGATCATCTCGAAAGAGAATTTCATGCAGGATGTTAAATGGATTAAAAACCTGAAATTAAGAGCATCATGGGGCGAAATGGGTAATGATAATGTTGGCGCTTACCAGTATCTTACTGCATATACCTATGGCAATAACTATTCGTTCAACGCGACTCCAAACCAGGGCCTGGTACAAAGCAGTACGCCTAATCCAAATATAACCTGGGAGGTTGCGAAAACTACGGATATAGGTTTGGATGCTCAACTGTTTAATGGAGGACTTACAGCTACGATTGATGTTTTTAAAACCGTACGCACCAACATACTTGCACTGCCAAGTGCTTCTGTGCCTGCTTACACGGGGCTGTCACTTCCTGATGAAAACATCGGTTCTGTCAGGAATCAGGGTATTGAACTTGATCTTTCTACTACACATACTATTGGCGGGTTACGATTCACGGTTGAAGGCAACATGACTTATGCCAAAAACACCGTGATCAACGTGGACGAAACACCAGGCATACCATCTTATCAACGCCAGACAGGAAGTTCACTGGGAACTCCCGTATTATATGAATCAACAGGCATTTTTAAAAGCCAGGCACAAATTAATTCTACACCGCATTTGACCGGGGTAGAGCCTGGCGATCTTATTTTCAAAGATGTCAACGGTGATGGCCTGATCAATAATCTGGATCAGGTTAGACAACCTTACGGTTCAATGCCTGAAGTTGTTTATGGTGCGAATTTTACTTTTCAGTACAAAGGTTTTGATCTGATATTGGGTTTCCAGGGCCAGACGGATGTTTATGGGACAAAATTTAGTTTCATACCATTTGACCCACTCGGGTGGGGAAATTTCCCAACCGCTGAGGCAACTAATGCCTGGACACCATCTAATCCCAATGGTACCAATCCTTCCCCGCACCAAAGCTTCGGTATTCCATATTCGTCAACCTGGTCTTACGCGAGCATGGCATTTTTAAAATTAAAAACTGCCGAATTTGGCTATACTTTCTCAAGCCAGTTCCTTAACAAGGCCGGTTTCAAAAGCGCAAAAGTATTTGTGAGTGGTTCGAACCTGTTTTTCCTTCATGATAACTTCGGCGATGTCGGCATAGACCCTGAAGCGACAAATGCGGGTTGGGGAATGGATCAACTACGTGTAATTAACCTGGGTATAAACTTTACTTTATAATCATAAATCATGAAATATAAATATATACTTCTCTCCATGACCTTATTGTTATTGGGAGCTTGCAAAAAAAACATCCTGGATATTACACCAACTGACAGGATAACTTCGACAAATGTGTGGAGCGATCCGTCTTTACCGCAATTATTCGTAAATGCACAGTACAATGCCATACAAGATGGATTTAATCTCGGTAATTTCCCTAATGCCCAATATTTTGATGGACTAACTTTTGTTGGTTCAGACTTGGGTGCATATCAAGCTACAATTGGAAAAGATGCACTTACACCCGATAATGTTAGCGGTATATCGACAGAGTTTTATTACTGGAATACCGGATATGCTGCAATAAATAATTTTAATACTTTTTTTGCAAACATTGATAATGTACCGGTAAGCGCGGCGGCAAAAACCCAGTTGACAGCGGAGATAAGGTTCATTCGGGCTTTCGTTTATGCTAAGCTGATCTGGCTTTATGGTGGTGTGCCAATTATTGATAAATCATTTACGTTAAATGAAACACTTACCGGTGTAAAGAGAAATACTTATGACGAATGTGTTGCTTACATTATTGCTGACCTGGATTATGCCATAGCAAATCTACCGGCACAACAAACGGGCGCTAATTTGGGCAGAGCTTCTAGTGATGCTGCGACCGCACTAAAAGCACGCGTCCTTTTATATTATGCCAGTCCGTTAAACAACCCGACGAATGACAAAACAAGGTGGCAGAATGCTTCTGATGCTGCCCTTGCTGTGATCAATACCAACAGATATTCACTTGCCACTGATTATCATGGGGTATTTATTGGCGGAGCTAATAACGAGATCATTTTTGCCAAATATTTCTCCACAGCTGATGGATTGCGTTATGGTGTAGATTGCGGTCCTGAAGGCAGTGGCGGTGAAGCGCAGGAAGCCCCTACGCAGAACCTGGTTGATGCTTATGAAATGACCAACGGCGTAATTCCAGTGATCAACGGCGTTGTTAACCCTGATCCGAACAACACCTACGACCCTAAAAACCCTTATGTGAACAGGGATCCAAGGTTTTACGCTTCGGTACTTTACAATGGTGCAAGTTTTGACGGCCGGACATTTGAGCCTTATAAGGGCGGTGCAGATTTTGGCGGTAACAATTCGACCCTTACGGGATATGGGATGCTGAAATTTATTGACCCAACGCAACCAATATCAGGATCTATTAACTATACGACTCCCTGGATATTCTTCCGTTTGAGCGAGATGTACCTGGATTATGCGGAAGCCCAGTATAACCTTGGTAACGAGGATAATGCGCGTACCTATATAAACAAGATCAGGGCCAGGGTTAAGATGCCACCAATCACCGAAACAGGTACAGCACTTGGTAGCCGTATAAACCACGAACGCTATGTTGAAATGGCCTTTGAAAACCAGTGGTATTATGACGAAAGAAGGTTAAAAATTGCGCCAACACTGGAATCACAGCCTATTCAAGGATTCATTGTTACAAATAACGGCAATAACAATTTTACTTACACGAGGGTAAATGTCCTGAATCGGGTGTGGAGTGATAAACTATATTTATTACCGATAACAACCCAGGAAATTCGCTCGAGCGGTGGAAGCCTGACTCAAGCACCCGGCTATTAAAGCTGTTGTTTAATTAAATTGTGCTATGGCAATAACTCACCAACTGATTTATACGCAGTTGGTGAGTATGCTTAATTTATTGTACCTGCCATAAATTAAACACAAAGACCCCGGAAATGAATGGGTTACTATAAATGGAATATTTAATATTCTAAATTAAATTAATTATGTATTTCAGTACCTTAAAAAATTACTTCTCTTATTTTACTGTTAAAGCGGCAAAATATTTTATCTTTTCACTGCTGTCAACCGCCCTTTTTAATTTGACAGTATACGGGCAGTCCAATGTCAAAATTAACCGCAGAGCATTAGTAACCCGTCATAACATCAGTATCACCGACCGCAATTTAGACGGACCGGCGCAAGTGGGTAACGGTCATTTTGCTTTCGGCTTTGACATTACCGGGCTGCAGACATTTTCCCATAATGCCAACACGATGTCTGACTGGGGATGGCATACTTTTCCGGAGCCTGACGGGCAAACAGCAGCCGATTTTAAGGGGCAGCAATGGGACACACAGGGAAGAATGGTAAGGTACGATATTCAAAACCCGCAGCAGCGGGTGCTTACGGATTGGATGATCGCAAACCCCCAACGGCTTAACCTGGGGCGTTTTGGGTTTATCTTAAAGAAAAAAGACGGTTCGGTGGTTCCGCTGAACGACTTACAAAACCCGTTGCAGAAGGTGGATTTGTGGACAGGTATTGCCACCAGTTCGTTTGAAGTTGACGGCAAGCCGGTGAAAGTAACCACCGTTTGTCATCCGGGCCAGGACGCGATTGCGATACATGTAGAGGCTCCTGACCTGAATGACGGTCAGATCGGTTTCTTTATAGAATTTCCCTATGCCACGCTTGTTCAGTTTGGCGATGGCGCTGATTGGAACAACCCCGATAAACACCAGACACAAGCAGAGCTGAAGAGCAATAGCGCGGTTTTTCACCGTACGCTTGATGACACCAAATTTGATGTAAACTTAGCCTGGCAAAAAGGCGCAGTAATCAAAAATACAAAACCGCACCGGTACGAACTCATGCCGACCGATAAAAATCAGGTCGATATCGTATTGTCGTTTTCTAAAGTAGCCTTAAAAAAGCCGCTCCCGACCTTTAGCGAAACGGAAACTGCGAGCGCAACCCACTGGCCAAAATTCTGGAACAGCGGCGGTGCCATTGACCTTTCGGGCAGTAAAGATCCGAGATGGATGGAATTGGAGCGAAGGATTGTGCTTTCGCAATATGTAATGGCAGTTAACGAAGCTGGTTCAACCCCTCCACAGGAAAGCGGCCTGGTTAATAATGGCTGGTTTGGCAAATATCATTTTGAAATGATCTGGTGGCATGAAGCGCATTATGCGCTTTGGGGACGGTTGCCGCTCATGGACAGAAGTATGGGCGTTTATGCGTCGAATTTAAAGACTTCTGAACAAAGAGCTAAGAGCCAAGGCTATGAGGGGGCCCGCTGGCCTAAAACCGTTGGCGACCATGAGCATTGGGAATGGCCTAATGAAATCAATCCGCTGCTTATCTGGCAGGAGCCGCATCCGATATTCTTCGCCGAATTAGAATACCGTTCTCATCCAACCGCCGCAACACTAAAAAAATGGGGTGACATCGTGGAAAAGACAGCCGATTTTATGGCATCTTATCCTTATTATAACAAGGAACAGGATAGGTACATTTTGGGCTATCCGCTACAGGTGGTATCCGAAAATGCCGACCCCCGCACCACTTACAACCCAACATTTGAGTTAAGCTACTGGCGCACCGGCTTAAGGCTAGCCCAGACATGGAGAACCCGCTTAAAATTACCTGCTAACCCAAAATACGCGGCGGTGCTTGCCAAGCTGTCAAAGCTGCCTGTTAAAGACGGCAGGTACACTTCATGGGAAAATCTTGACTCCATGTGGACCAAATACAATTTTGAACACCCGGCACTCACCGGGGCGTATGGTTTATTGCCCGGAGATGGTGTGGACATCCCAACAATGGAACGGACATTTACCAAGGTTGGTGAAACCTGGCGGTTTAATCGTACCTGGGGTTGGGATTTTCCTATGCTGGCCATGTGCGCGGCAAGACTGGGACATGGCGATAAAGCCATCGAATACTTGTTAGACTACCCGAGTTTCAAGATAGATGAACATGGTTTGGTAGGTGGCGGTGGTCCTTTTCCCTACTTCCCCGGAAACGGTGGTCTGTTGTACGCCGTGGCGATGATGGCGGCAGGGTGGGACGGGGCCCCGCATCAAAATGCGCCCGGTTTTCCAAAAGACGGGCAATGGGTGGTCAAATGGGAGGGGCTTAAACGCGCGCTGTAAAATCCATATCATTTATGCCTCTACAGCTGCAATATCAATCCGACCAGCAGATGTTGATGGCCATTTATTTAACATGAATTAAAAACTAAAATGATTTCACTTATGAAAAAGAAAATTATACTTGCTGCACTCCTGTTCTTTGTAGTCACGTGCTTGTTTGCACAGAAAAATAAGCCTGCGCCGAAGCTGGGAAAAAATAAGGTTGCTGAGGTGATCGCGGCAATGACTTTGGAAGAAAAAATACACCTGGTCATGGGATTAGGCCAGGCCTGCTGGACAAACCCGCCTACAGGCGAAAAAACCGTGCTTTTAGAGGGCGAAGCCGGCCGTACCTGGGCTATACCAAGATTGGGTATAACAGCTACGGTTGAAACAGACGGGCCTGCAGGTTTGCGTATAGTACCACATCCCCAGGGTTTAAATTTTACCCGCTATTGTACCGCGTTCCCTACGGCGACAGCGCTTGCGTGTACGTGGAACCCCGAGCTGGTTGAACAGGTTGGGAAAGCCATGGGAAATGAAGTGCTCGAATACGGTTCCGATGTATTGCTGGCGCCGGCTATAAATATTCAACGTAATCCGCTATGCGGTCGTAATTTTGAATATTATTCAGAGGACCCCTATCTTATCGGGAAGATGGCTTCCGGCATGGTTCGGGGAATCCAATCCAACGGCGTTTCCACTTCTTTAAAGCACTTCGCGGCAAATAACATCGAAACAAACCGCGGAGCTATTAATGCCGTGGTAAGCCAGCGCGCTCTTCGCGAAATCTATCTCCGGGGATTTGAAATGGTGGTAAAAGAAGCGCAACCCTGGACAGTGATGTCATCTTATAACAAGTTAAACGGTTTTTATACTTCAGAAAATTACGGCTTGATTACCTCGGTATTGCGTGACGACTGGAAGTTTAAGGGCATGGTGATGTCCGATTGGGCGGGCGGCAAAGATGCGGTGGCACAGATGAAAGCCGGAAACGATTTATTAATGCCCGGTGATTATCAGTATGACGAATTGCTGCGTGCCGTGAAAAACAAAACCATAGACATAAAGGTCATTGATCGCAACCTTGTACGGATTTTAACGTTCATCGCTAAAACCCCCCGTTTTAAAAATCATGTGTACTCAAATAAACCGGATCTGACTGCTCATGCACAAATTTCACAGGCTGCGGCATCTGAGGGAATGGTCTTGTTAAAAAATAACAATGATGCATTACCCTTTAACCATATCAGGCGAATCGCGCTTTTCGGAAAAACATCCTATCGTTACATTCCGGGAGGTACCGGAAGCGGAGAGGTAAACTACGAAAAGGCAACGACCATTAAAGAAAGTTTTGACAAAAATGGCTTTGAGGTATCAAAACCGTTGGCGGACATCTATACACATTTCATTGACTCTGTTATTCAAACTTCGAAAGATAAGAATGATAAATTCCTGGTGGATTTTCATCCGGAATTAGCATTAGATAAAGAACGGATTGCCGCGCAGGTAAAGGATGCGGATATCGCCATCATCACGATCGGCAGAAACGCAGGCGAAGGATATGACCGGCCGGTTTCGGATTTTTCTTTAACAGCTACGGAAAAGCAATTGATCAAACAGGTTACAGCGGCATTTCATGCGGCCAATAAAAAGGTTATTGTGGTGCTGAATATTGGCGGTGTGGTGGCTACTGCCGACTGGCGCGATGCTCCCGACGCTATTTTATTGGCCTGGCAGGCCGGACAGGAGGGTGCGAATGCGATCGTTGATATTTTGAAAGGCAAGGTAAATCCTTCCGGGAAATTGTCGATGAGCTTTCCAATGCAATATAGTGATGTTCCTTCTGCAAAGAGTTTCCCGGGTGAACCTATCGACACGCCCATTAACGCGCTGTACAAAGAAGGTATTTATGTGGGCTATCGTTATTACCAGACTTTTAAAGTTCCTACCGCTTATGAATTTGGTTATGGAATTTCCTACACGCAATTTAAGTACGCCAATCTTCATTTAAATACCAGCACATTTCAAAATGAAATTATCGCAAAAGTAACGGTAAAAAACACGGGCAAAATTGCAGGTAAAGAAGTAGTTCAGCTGTACTTGCATGCACCGGGCATCGAGATAGAGAAACCAGTGGAGGAACTAAAGGGCTTTGCGAAAACCAGGTTACTTCAACCCGGAGAAAGCCAGGAAATCACTTTTACCCTCAACCCGCGGTCGTTGGCCTCATTTTGGACAAGCAGTTCGTCCTGGGTGGCTGAAAAAGGAAAATATGAAATAAGGATTGGTTCTTCCTCAAAAGATATCAGGTCAACCGCCGATTTCGAATTGCCTAAAACCATTGCTGTGGAGAAGGTAAGTCCGGTACTTTACCCCAATATAGCCTTAAAGGAATTAAGCAAGGTACCTAATTGAACTTTGATCATGCGGGTATTATAGATTAATTCCAGCTTCGGCTTATTTAAAATTGAATGATAATTACGGCGACTATTAAGCAGAACTACTGCTTAGAAGTCGCCATTAGTTTCCAGTTATGAAAAAAAATAAAATATACCTGATTGCTTTAATGGCTTGCTGTGCAGGCTCAGTTAAAGCACAGGACTGGCCCAACCTGGGTCGTTACCACGCTAAAAATGACAGCATAAAAATGGCAAAAGTAGTCTACATGGGCGATTCGATTACCGATTCGTGGATCGATGCCTCGCCTGACTTTTTCGCCGAAAATGACTACACCGATAGAGGGATCAGCGGTCAAACCTCGCCGCAAATGCTGCTGCGTTTCCGGCAGGATGTAATTGGTTTAAAACCAAAATTGGTCGTGCTGCTTTGCGGGATAAATGACATTGCAGGCAACACCGGTCCGTCGAGTCTGGAAATGATAGAAGCTAATATTCAGTCAATGACTGAACTTGCAAAGGCAAACCATATCGGGGTAATTCTTTGTTCTGTTCTGCCAGCGGTAAGGATATTCTGGAAGCCGGAGCTAAGGCCGGCAGACAGTATAATTGCTTTAAACACATGGATAAGTAATTATGCGCTTTCAAAGCACTTCCATTACGTTGATTACTATACCGCGTTAGTCAATGATCAAAAAGATTTGAGGGCGGAATACTCTAAAGATGGTGTGCATCCAAACCTGGCCGGATATAAAATGATGGAGGGTATGGTCAAAAGCGCTGTAGATGGGGAGTTAAGCGAGTTAAAAAAAAACTAATTGGAAGGCGCCAATTTTTGAGCATTAAAAGGTCAATGATTGGAAAATCCCTGAAAAACAATAATTCCAACAGCAAAATGATTAACGCTATTCTGCTTATGAATAATATCTGATTTAATTGTTATAAGATTTAAACCACCACAGATTTAGCAAAGTATGCCAACAAGATTGATCAAATTTAAAACCTTGGCGGGGGCTTTATTAATATGCCTGCTATTTTCCATGGGAATCGGCACAAGTTCCGCACAAGCAGTAATTCCGCTTTATCCCGGTAAAATACCAAACTCAATTAAAGTCCCGGATGAGGAAAAGGAAAATGCCGCTCATTTTTTAGAAAACGTAACACAACCCACACTTACCCTCTACCTGCCTGGGGCCGGTAAAGCCAATGGAACAGCCGTTATTGTCTGCCCTGGCGGTGGTTACAGTGCTTTAAATATTATACAGGAAGGTTTTGCCGTCGCTGACAGCCTGAATAAATTGGGCATAACAGCATTTGTTTTAAAATATCGTTTGCCTGATGATAAAACTATGCCGGATAAGTCTATTGGTCCTGTGCAAGATGCGCAACGGGCAATAATGGTTGTGAGGCAACGGGCAAAGGAATGGCACATAGATACCGCCAGGGTTGGGATAGTTGGGTTTTCTGCCGGAGGCCATCTGGCTGCAACGGCAGGCACGCATTTTACCAGCTCATATATCGATAACCCGCAGCAATTAAACCTTCGCCCGGATTTTATGATCCTGGTGTATCCGGTAATAAGCTTTGCCGATTCCATTACCCACATGGGTTCAAGAGAAAGCCTTATCGGCAAAAACCCGTCTAAGCAACAAATTGCGCTATATTCCAATGAGTTGCAGGTTAGTTCACAAACGCCTCCCACATTTTTGATACAAGCGGGCGACGATGGTTTGGTAAGTGTGAAAAATAGCATTGTGTTTTACCTGGCCTTGCAAAAGCACAACGTTCCTGCAGGGATGCACATTTTCCCAAAGGGGCAGCACGGATTTCCTTTGGAACCGGCACACACCAATTGGTTTTGCTATTGTGCGAATTGGCTACAGGAAAATGGCTGGGTAAAATGAATTATAATAGATTAAAAAAGCTCATGATATTTCAAATCGCTTACCATTGAGCCTAAAAATTCGTGATTAAAGCCCTATTGTAGCTATTATTTTGCTTATATAATCTATAATTCATGCTATGTCAATAACTATTGAAATCTGTTGATCTTAGTTGTGCTTACAACGACTTCAAAATATCTATACATGTACAAAATTCAGAATGTATGGTAAAAGGAGGCAATTGTAATGGGAGGGCAACCAGATATGCAAAAAATGTATTATAGTTTCCGAACACGCTTTGATCTATGCCGCCACATCATTCCGTATATTTTGATCGCTAATCCCATGTAATTTTATTGCGTTATTGAATAGTTAGAATTGGAAAAGTGAAAGATAAGGAATTAACAAAACGTAAATTAATCAATGCTGTCGGCGAGGTTGTAAAAGCGGAAGGATTTCAAAACCTTAAAATCAGCAAAGTTTCCAAATATGCCAATGTTGACAGGAAACTCATCTACCGATATTTCGGAAGCTTGAATTACCTCGTGGAAGTTTACATCCTGGAAAATGATTACTGGATGATCTTTGCGGACAAAATGAAACAAATGCTTACTGAAAAACAATTCAGCGGAAGTGAGGACCTAATAACGGAGATACTGCAAAACCAATTCAGATTTTTCGTATCCCAAAAAGAAATGCAGCGTTTAATTTTATGGGAACTTTCCATGGACAATCCGCTGATGAGAAGTATACATAATACCCGGGAAAGTTTGGGGCAGGAGTTTCTGAATATGAGCGATAGTCATTTTCAGAATGGAAAAGTGAATTTCCGGGCAATAGCCGCATTATTAGTTGGGGGCATTTACTACACCATACTACACACAGTTTACAATGGCGGGACTTTCGCCGGTATTGATCTTAATACAGAAAATGGGAAGGAGGAGCTTTTAAAAGCTATCGGACAAATTGTCCATTGGGCTTATCAGGAAGTTTGATTTTTAAAATAAGCTTTACGAACCGACATCAAGTATTTATGATACACCAATTCATTAGCTATGTAAATGAATGATTTCAAACTGATCGTTACCGGCGATAGCCAATTTATGGACTATAACTTTTTATTGGAAAAAGTCAACCTATTGTTATCCCGTATCGAACCCTTATTAGAAATTGTCGTTGTTGTTTACGTATGCGATAACGTTGGAATGTTGGGCGAAAGATTCGCAGCGGAATTTGGCTATGAGGTTGCCGAGTTCTCTGAAGATTGTCCGTTTATCAACTATTTTGCTGACGATGGCATATGTCAAATGTTAAACTATGCCGACGAATGTATTTGTTTCTGGGATGGTGTATCTAAAGAAACTCAACAGTTTATTGAATTAACTGCAGGAAAAATTAAAACGACTGTGATTAAATACTAGTTTCATCGAAGTGATGAAAGACCATCGGCACTGTTGACGTTTGTTTGCGCAATAGAATGAAGGATGAGCAACGATAGCGTGGGCTTTTCCTCCATCTTGTAAACTGGCTTACCGTGCCTCTATAATATTTATAATATCAGGTATAATTAATCTCAAAGACACTTGACGGCTTTTGCAGCTAACTTGCCCTTGTTAGGTAATAAAACCAAACACAATAAATTACAGGAGGATAATATTATGCCGTTTGCACGTATCGATCTACTCAAAGGAAAACCAGCTGATTATCGCGCTACTTTAGCCGACATTGCATATCATGGGATCGTTGATATTCTTAAGGCGCCGGACGGCGACCGCTTCGTTGTTATCAATGAGCATGAGCCCGAAAATTTAGTTTACGACAAAAACTTCTTAGGCTTTGATCGTTCGACTGACTTTATCCTGATTCAGATAACCAGTACAGTCGGAAATAATTTAGATTCAAAGCTTGCCGTCTTTAAGTATCTGTCCACTGAACTGAATAAAAAATTAGGTCTTCGTCCCGACGACCTTATGGTTAACATGGTTTACGTAGACCGCTCGGATTGGTCATTTGGTAATGGCGAACCGTGGACCTAATCTTATATACAATAAATTAAAATAAAATGGGTTCTGATTTTTCTGAGCCCATTTTATTGTTCGGTTTCCATTTTCTCAATTTAGTTGAAGTAACCCAGGGCATCCCTACGGCCGGGCTTTCCGCTATATCTTCTGACGAAGGATGCCGCTTTAATCCCTGATGCATAATTGACCCTAAAAGACATTAAACCGTGTATCATCTCATCGCAGCAAAACCTCAACTAACGCCTTGATTTTTTCCATGGGAATAAGTTCGGTGGTTTTTTGACGAAAATTTTCTTCCATTATTTCGGCATGGAACACGAGATGCCCCGCTTTTGAAGGGAATTTCCGCACAAATCTTTTTTCCTGGCTGATGAGAAACGCCTTTACCAGGTGGAGATCACTTTCACTTTTGGCTGCGAAGCCCTGGAGTATTTCCAATAAAAACTGTTCTGATGAGTCCGGCATTCGGAATTTTGGTAATTGCTCATTAACCATGATTTCCATTTTAGGTTCAAGAACCGAAAGCGCCCATTTCGTGTCCACATTCCATATCGGGAAATTTGATTGGATATGATAAGGACTCGGTTTTTCGGGGTCGATATTCTCCGAGATATATAAAAAACCATTTTGATCCCCAAGTACTGCCATTCTCTTCGCAGCTTCCAGTTTTCTGTCCGGACTTACACCAGGGTAATTAAAACAATAAGTTAACCGGGCTAATACTTCATTTGGAAAATCCTTTTGCAGGGTATTTGTCAGCAATAAAAACTCATAATTTTCAATTTCTTCCAGCCTGTTAAAATAAGGCAATAGTTCTGATAATACGCCACTAAGTGAGATGTATGCGTCGATTAAATGATAACTATGCCCATAGGGAAGTTCATTATTATAAATCAGTTTTAAAATTTCAGGTATTGCCGCTGTTACCTTGATATGTTCGCAAATCTCAATATGTGCGCCAAGAACACCCGAATGGCGCAAGCCATTTTTTAGATTAGTAAGGACTTTGGCTACCAATAAGTGTTGTGCGGTTTCAAAACGGGATAAAATCATTCCCGTGATCGTTTTCCGCTTGTTGGTTTTTGCAAACTGCAGGCAATTAAATCCCTCCGGATTCATTCTAAGAAATTCTAGTAAAACTTTATCTGAAGTGGGGAATTCATATTTCTCCCAGATCTTTAGAAATTGTCCGGCTCTCCTTCGATCATCGAGCGAACTATCGAGGGTTATCGATGCAAAGTCAAAATGTTCGACATTTTCATCATAGTAATTTTTAATTTGTTCACGAAAAAAATCAGGATACCTTCCCGCTAAATGAGAATTAAGCAAGGCGTTTATGCGCCATAGCGAAAAGTGAGCCGGGTCATTTATGCTATCCAAACAGAATTTGAGCGTTACCCGCTTTTCATCGGCATGTTCACGTAAAAATTGATGGGCTAAATAGGAACTTACTTTTATCAGGGGTAAATATTCTTCATCATATTTGAAGTGAAGATCATCCAACTGTATTTCGGTTGTTGCAAGTTTTTTGAAAATGGATTTAATCCCTTTTGCAAAAGCAATTGGGGTGGCAATATATTTCAGGTCGTTCTTTTCTTTATTTTGCTCGGAGATCACATAAATGTTTTGCTGCCTGATTATTTCTTTTTCAGGTTTACCAAAAGCGTCCTCAATAAGTCTCTCTAATTTTCTGGCATCTTCTACTTTACCATTATTGGAAAGTCCATGCACAAAACCCATGAGTTGGTGCATTTTTATTTGGCCTTCCTCAGCGGCATAAATAAGAATGTCAAAACATTCGGCAGTTATGGTGTCGCTAAATACGTAACTCCGTTTATTTTCGTCGTTCTCATTCAAATATACGCGAAGCCCAAGCCTGTATTCTCCGGTTGTCTTAAAGAAATCAATGATGCCTGAATAACCATCATTTTCCCTGAAACTTGTTATTTCCGTTATGAAATGCATAACCGAAAATATAATTGCAAGATCTTTTGCAAAGGCCTTTGAGGCTTTTATTTGTAATGCGCTTACAAAATCGCCTATTGATTCTTTATTAAATCGGAAGAAATTCTGGAAATTATTTTTGGAAACTTCCCTGAAAAGTTTCCTCATTAACATGGGGTGTTCCGTTTTGGCCAATAACTGTAACAGCCTTTTTTCGGAACCATAATGGTGCGTACCCTGGTTATATTGAAACAGTACTGCAAACCCATCCAGCAGAAATTGGTAATTTGCATCTACAAGGTCGAGTGTATCAATAAGTTTGTAAACACCTTCCCGGTACTCGTGGTGTTTTATCATAGGCGTATTTGCTTTCAGCCGCGCTACCATTTCCTGGTCGCCGACTTTTAGCTTCGCCAAATTTTCTATGATCAGTTTTGCATAATAAGCTTCATTTACTTCTTCTAATTGTTTTAAAGCGACATCTTTAAATTGCTCTACCTGTTTATGGTTCAACTGAATTTGTCGCAAAGTGCGTATACAGGTAATTTTGATAATTGCCGGCACGGAGTCAAGCATCATCTGCAACAAATAATCGACTGCCGTTTCCTCGTTACCAATAAAATCCGCTAAGTCGTTTTCATCAATGGTACTCAGTCTGGCATGATGATAAATGGTCTTAGCCAGGATTTTTTTTAAGACTTCCGCCCTGAAATTATTTGTAAATTTACTACCCTCGCTTAATGCCAGCAATTCTACATTGTCAGTTTCTATCAAGGCAATAAGCTTTTCCCTTTTTGGATCATGTTGTTCTAATTGAGAAAGGTACGTGCAGATGGTTTGTATCCATTTTGTTTTGATTTTTTTAACTTCTTTACCAATAGTTATTAAATTAAAGATTTCTTCAACGGTAAATTTCTTTAAAGCGATAGCTGATAATTGCTCCTGGAAAAAGGCATTGACGAACGCCCAGCTTTTATTGTTAATGTTCAGGATTGAACTGTGCATTAATAGTTCGCGATCTTCCTGGGAAAACAATTCCTGTATAAATTCCGTGTCGCCTGAATTGATCCCTTTTACCTGAAATGCGAAGGCTAAAGCAGTCAACAACTTTTTATACCTGACGATCGCATGTCGCAATTGGCGGCCGCCTACCAACCTGCGGGAACCCGAAAGTTCAATAGACTCCTCAATGAACCGGTGCGCGATCTCACTTTTATTTTTAGGGAATGACTGTCCGGGCAACTTATACCATGTAACCAGCTTAGTCAGGTAAAACGGCGTAGCCAAAAGGTTCTCCAAATTATATGTTCGTATACGATTATAAAATGCCTCCCTGTCGGCGGCAAGGTGTTCATCCATATACCGGAATGATTGCCCGTAACTCAGATCAATTATTTCATAGAAATCAAACTTTGGCAGTTCCTTATCCAGTTCATAATCGGAGAAAAATAATTTTCTACAGGAGAAGGCAAGATGCACGATAGGGTGGGCGATGGTAAAATCCTTGATATGTTGTACCATATCAAGGAACTTATCCGATGGTACCTCGTCCAGCCCATCAATCAAAATAACCAGGTCTTTCCCTGCCACACTCATCCAGGAATCATGATGCAGCTTTAAGAGAATTTCAATTGGCTGAATAGTTTCAGATTTCAGCTTAAGGTCTAAAATCGTGTAGGGTGATTCGCCGTTTGATAGTTCGAATGCGGTTTGCTCAAATAGTTTGGTTTTTCCTTCGTAGGCCTCGGCGATAATGCATAAATGTTGTGGCTGCAGGTATTTTTCGCGGAATACCTCATCCAATGTTAAGGTTGACCTTTTTTTTACATCGGGGTAATGGATCGGCTCCTCATCAACATCTTTTATGTTTTTAATATTTCTTGTGATATATCCTGTATAGGCAGGATATTCCTGCTTTTTTAGCTCCGGTTCAAAACAATGCTTTCTGGCTTCTTCAAGGCTAAAGTAAAACTGGACGATTCTGAATTGCCCTTTCAGATAATCTTCCAGCCGGGTTACATCCCAACAATCAAAGTTGATTTGATATTGTTGGTGGAATGTTAATTTCTGCTCCTGTATATATTCCTGGATATTAGGGTGTTGAAGGTCAGCCGAAGTGCTGATAATGAAAGTGTCCGTAGTAGGAAAAAAGTCACTTTCTAAAAATAGTCGTACGATCTCTTTTAAATCTGACAGGCCGAGATAAACATAATGCTTAGCCTGTATACAAGTATTTTTTCCAGTAGAATTTTTAAACGAGAGAATGTCTATGCTATCCTGAAAATGTCCATGTTTTAGAAACTCCTCCGCAAAAAAGTCATTAAGAATATATTGGTAAAGCAGCAGACTTAATTTTTGAAACTCTTTCCAGCCAAGTTTTGATGATCTCCAGGATAATGCAGGTTGAAAGGCTTTAGGTCTTGACACGTAGAATTAATTTATCGTTAAGTTACAAATATCTCCGATATATGCTTATCCGGTAAATCAATCTTTTAACATTTGGGTACAAGCCAAAAGCTAACAATCCAAAACCTATTAAACCGGCATACGAGGTTTCTTTGTCTGTTATAACCGGCACCGCTTTTTCCATTTGATCGGCATCCAGCATGAAGGGCACGGTCAAATTGCCGTTTTTTAACACTATGCCAGGCCTTTGTGTATAACCCCATTGTTTTATCAAGTCGGTAGCTTTAGGAATTAATTGCTCTATTGAAATCGGGGTGAATTCCTTTTCGGTCTGATGTAGCAAAGCGGAAGTCAGCAGCGCAATTGTAAATACTCCACCCCGGCCATATGGTGCGTCCCGGGCAAATTCTCCGTCTTGCGTGGCATGTACGATCAGTTTTCCTGCAGGTGAATTGAGTATATGATTATCAAATATAATTCTCGACGGTAAATCACCTGAAAAACTCGAATAAACATCTTTCGATTCAAGTATACCACTTATGGTAGGAAAATAATTTCTACAGGCATCAACAATGATTAATTGCCTTGGGTTATTATTCAGTAATTGCGTATCTGAAATAAGATAGTCCTCAAACTGTAAAAGTCTTTTTCCGGCGTCGCTTGCGCCATGCCCCGAAAAATAAATGATCTGGTAATCGGCCGCAGTATTGGTAATTTGGTCGTAGCAATCTAACCATTGCGCTTCTTCAAAGTTGAGGATCTCATGGTTATACCAGCTGCCGCCTTTTGGTGACAAGAGGAAATTGCGAAAGCTTTGAGCATCGCTTATCGCCCCAGGTAAAAAGTTGTCCCGCCTGTCAGGGCAACTGATAATAATTGCGTTTCTGGTAACCATGGTATAAAAAATATCAGTTAAGATAATGTTTTTTAAAACATCAGGTTACTGTAGGGAACTGAAAGGCACCCAAATTGAACGAAATCAACTCAAAAGAACTGAAACCTTAATAAATGATTCATCATTTATCATGGCCGTAGAATAGCCCAGCAAAATAATCCCCCTTATACCGGCACACATAAGCATAAATCAAATTGTTGCGTCACAGGATTATAAAATGGCGTTGCTACAGAGCCCGCAGGGCATTGTCCGTTAACACACGGCGCATAGCTGAAATTTGCGGACTGAACAACGATATGCGAAAGTCCGTGGGCGGACAACACCTCATTAAACTTTTTTGTAATTTCGGGTAGCTTAGCGGTCAGCTCGTCCAAATGTTCTTGTTTCATTTTTTTATTTGTTTACGGTGATTAAAGTGGAATCTTTTATATTGGTCCTATTGCCGGACGCGTCTAGATAGGTACATTTCAGAAAAAACGATGTACCTGCCGGCAACGTAGCTCCAATGGAGTAAGCAGCTGAAACCGTTGAGGTGATATCAGACGTATCTTTCACAGCACGAAAGCTGCCTCCTAATTTGGCTCCACCGGGGTAATAGTCTTCAAATAAAACTTTATCTCCCGTCGAAACATTTTTCATCTGAAAACTTAGTGCTCCTGTAAGTGAAACCTCACTGCCGAAATTAGATGCTATCGATAAGGCAGATGGTGTGAGAACGATCTGATCGGGCACCGCCCTGACAAGCATTATTGAATCTTTTAACAGGAACGTAAAATACGGAGAAGATACCGCCGGGTATGCTTTGATGATGATTTTCCCGACCGTCATCGGCACCCTCAAACTAACATTGGCTATCAGATGCCCGGACTGAAAAGTTGCTGCCTGTGTTATTATGGTGTCGTTTGTACTAAGAAATGTCCCGGCATTTGTTGAAAATATCACGCTACTTTTAGTAGGGTCCGCGATGCTGTCGATAGCGACAGAAATTTTTACGATTGTCGTACCATCAGCATACGGGGTATGATTCGATATATATAAACTGTTTATCACGGTTGAGGCTATTATATTTTCTCTTTTGCAGGAGTATATTCCCAAAACTATAAACGCCAAAATTATTTTATAATAGGTTTTCATAACGTGCTTATTTAAAGATCATTGATGTGGCGTTTTTTATTGGATCTAAGAGATCAAAATCAATGCTGATCCCCGCATAGACTCCGGGAGTTATTGTCTTATCTGACAATAACGGATTGGGGTCGCTGCGCCGCAACATGGCCGCTCCGAAACCAAACCTGAAAGCTTTGTATAAACGCCAGCTCGGACCAATCGTAAAGGATAACCCGTTGGTAACGTTATCGAATTGCGTATTTTGCATGGCACCCAGCGTTACGCCAATGGTCAGGCTGGTACTCCGCCAAAAGGATGGCTGCGATTCAAGGGTATGCTGCTGCGTTGCGTCATCAGGTAATTTTCTCAGATATTTATTATCTACTGTTTTATCATTGGGCATTAAGGAAATATCGATACCGATAAATAGCTTCGGAATTTCGACGATCTTATTATAATTGTCGTAGGTGAAAATGTTCATGATTCCGGCATCCAGCGTAAAGATCGATGCGCCTTTTACTTTTAGATCCGTAAAATCATCTGTTCCGTTCAGCCACAGTGCCTGAGAAGGGAAATGATTTTTAAAGACATTTATTATATCGTCCTTTTGTGTCTGCAGATAAGCCTGTTTTGCAATCATATCAGGCAGCAAACGCTGAAGTTTGATAACAATAGGATTAAAAGTTCCTGGATATTTTGCTTCTAAGGGCCGTGCAGCCATATTTAACAGAGAATCGATATATCCGCAATTTCTGGATAGATTTTTTATACGTAATTCCAAATCATACTCGCCGGCTCCTTTTTTGGGATCTTTAAAGTCGAAACTCAAAAGACCCTTGCTGATATCTTTAAAACTGCCATTGTCAAACATTTTTTGATAAAGCGATAGTTTAGCATAGAATAAATTCCTTTCATCAAGATGATTTACAATGACAGAAAAGTTAGTCTGATCAAACGAATAGGTTGCTGAATCCAGCGGGGCCATACTTTTTATGTTATTATAGTTCGTTGCTACGGGGACAAAAACATTATCATAATAGGTGTCAATATTGTTTACATCCGTAGAAATATGCCGCGGCTGAGTTCCTGTACGATGATCCTCAACCGAATCCTGGAGCATATTATACGCGGTCTTTAAGTCATCCGATCCATAAATGAGTGCCGCACTTTGCCCGGCATGGTCAATTAAAATTGACTTATTAAGGTTCAATGCTCTTGTGATGGTTGACGGGGAAATTTTTCTTAGGATCAGTATATCGAAGTTTTTTCCAGCTTTAATGCCGGGCACGCTAAGCGTAATGGTGTTCTTAGACTTTGTTACGCCATCAGTTGGCAGGATCGTGCTTGCGCCGATAGGAGCTTTAAGGGTACGTTTCCCGGCGGCGTAAATAACTTCGTACAGCTGCACCTTACTATAATTAATACCACTGGTGTCGATATTATCTATTTCTATCTTGAACGGCTTGTCAAAAGGGATGGTACCGGTAATATTTCTCGTATAAGCGTCGTATTTTATGGTCGTCTGAGCATATGCAAAATTGGCATTGCTTTGTGAGAAGGCCATATTAAAACAGACCAGCAGGAATATTAAAATTAATATCGTACGCATTGTGAATAAGGTTAAGTAAGGTTGTTTTTAGCTATGCTTCCTTTGCGGTGCAATAACTAGCAATAAAAATAATAACATTAAAAATAAAAAACAACAATAAGTTGTAAATCAGGGAAATATAAATATTTCCGCGCCGATAATACTTTTTCTTAATTTCAATATTCAAAATTTTCCGATATTCTTTGTGTTGTAATAAGCACAATTATAAACTCGGGTTTCATCAGTAAAAGAGGGTATCGACCCTGGAGTAAATCAATCAATATTTTTTAGGCGAAACGGGTAAAAAGCGCAGCTAAGGTTTTGCCGGATTTCATCGTTGGAGTATGCCAAAAGACTACGGCATAATGAATAGCCTCGTTCCTCGGCTATTCACCCTGCGGGACTTATTCCGTTTCCTTTTGGCTATGAGCCGGCTCTTCCTATGGCTTTCTTTTTTCCCTTTTTCTTTTAAAAAATAATCAAGAAAAGCAAAGCGGGATAAGGAAAGCAAAACAGATTTATTCACTTAAAAATTAAAAAAGATGTTATTCACAGGAAGAATTACCGCAAATGCCGAAGTAAGAACCACTAAAGGCGACAAAAAAGTAACAGGTTTTACCGTAGCCCTCAACCAACGCTACAAAACCAAAGATGGCGAAAAGAAGGAAAAGACCGCTTATGTCAACTGCTCTTATTGGGTGAACCCCGGTTTAGCCGATTACCTGACCAAAGGCACAATCGTCGAAATTTCGGGATGGGTTGAAGCGCAGATATGGGAAAACCGTGACGGCAAAACCCAGGCCGACTTGGTTTGCAACGTCGATACCATCAAGCTATTCGGTGGGAATGGCGCAAAACCGGCCGACACTACAGGCGAAAAAAAAGCAGATAAAAAGAAAGCGGTTGCTAATGGCGCTCCCGATGAGGATGACCTGCCATTCTAAAAACCTGAACAGCATCCTGTTCGCAGGGTGCTGTCTTAATGCTATTCAAAGAGCAATCTATCACTTTAACCTATTAAGCCATGAGCCACTTAGTCAATAAAACAGAACGTAAAGCCATTAAGGTATTGGCAAATACCCTCCGCTTTTTCGACGATACCAATCTGTTGTTTGTAACTGCCGAAGATGCCCTTAAGGCAAGAGAAGCAGAAAACATCTTGCGGGGTATCATCGAAAGCAATGGTTACACCGCCAAATACCAAAAGGGAAAAGGAACACGAGTATTTAAGAACAAAAAAACAAAGTATTATGAAAACGAACTTTTTTGAACATATCACCGCTTTGGAATTTCAGGGCGCAATAAACCTGAACCTCCTGAAAACTGCCACAGGGGCTTTAACTGTTTCGGTTTACCTGCCCAACGCCACAAAGGACACGGCAGGGACAGTCATACCCCCGATGATTTTAAAAGGCAATGCCAGTGAACTGGACGAAGGGTTTTTTGAGGCAATCGCTTCGCCTATCAAAAAGACGGCAGGATTATTTGCCAATATGGATGCCTACCAGCAAAGTCTGGAAAAGGCTAAGGAACTCTCCAAAGCAGAACAGGATAAGAAAAATAAATCGGGCAAAGGAAAAAAAGAAACTGCCAAAACTGGAAGTGCTGATAATGACGACGATGATGATGATACAGATGCAACAGAAAACCTGTTCAGCATCCAGGAAAACGAGCAAAAGGAACTGGCTGAAAAGAAAAAACGCTATGACAATGCCATCACGCAAATCTCTGAACTAAATAAGCTTTGCAAATATGCCGAAGCGATAGCGCTTTTACCATCAGTTGAAGATTATCCCGAACATGCCGAAGAAATTACCCGTAAGGGTAACGAGCTTCAAAAGCGTAAAGCCCAATATGACCAGTTAATGCAGGATTTATAAAACCAATAAGACAATGGAAGTTACAGCGATAAGCAGGGTTTTCCTGCATAAACAAAACGGACAGGAAGTAAGATTGACCGACCCCGGTGAACACCTGACCAAAGAGGACGTTCGGAATTTTTACGCCAACATTTACCCGATACTGACCACCGCCAAAATACGTGGCCCGGAATTTAAGGACGATGAAATGCAGTACCATTTTGAAACTACGATGGGAACAAAAGGCTAATCATGAAAAAAAATAAAGTAATCACCACCGTTAAAGTTGAAAAAGAAAGTGACCTATGGAAAATATACGGACAGTTCGGCAGGTACGCAGAAAAACTGAACAGGCTACCCGATACGGGCGAAATACAGCGCAACCCTTTAAGAAGCGCACCGCCCGAACTGGTGGAAATGGTTTTCTGAACCACCAGTTTAAACCATTTTGGTTATTCAACGGCAACAGCGAGAGAGCGGAAGCGGAGTATTTCCGCTCTCTCGAAAACCTTTGCAAGCATTATGATTTGCTTATGCCCGATGTAACAGGATTGGAGTTTCCGCAAAACGTTTACCGTTCATGGCAAATCACCGCCGAGCGCATTAATGCAATCGACAAAAAACTGGATTGCATCATTCTGAAAGATGAAAACCATACAGCAACGCTTGCAACCATAACCCAGTATGATACAGGGTATCACCTGTATTATATACCCGTGAAACCGCTTTGGAACTGGTCAACAAATCCCAAATATAAGACGGTTACCGAGGTAATGCTGTCCATTTTTGCCTATTTGTATCAAGTGGTAGAAATACCGCTTTATACCGAACCCGACAGCTATGTCGGTCAACAGTACAGTTATATGGAAGATATGATAAATGAGAAAATGTTCGAGGATGATGAGGACAAAGAGTTTAAGGATTTTCAGATGGGTGAATTATTTACCCTGCAAAATTCGGGCATTCATTTACGACGACTGATGGAAGAGAAATATCGGGTCGAGAATATGGAAGACATTGTTTTAAATTATGCCAACACAGAAGAACATGATAACGAATTAGCCGTACTGGCTATCGAATTTGTACAGTTATACAAAGCATATCCCAAGCGTTCCTATTTGGACAGTATCAGACCCGACCTCTGTTATCCCGAAGTGGAAGAACGCATTTATGCCGAGCAATATGTTAGCTTTTACTGGAGTGGCTATGACAGCCTGATCGAAAGCGTTTATGAAATGATTAACTGCCACTTTCAGGAAATGGGGGTTACCGATGAACCCATTGATGTGAAATTATTTGATAGTCCAAACATTGAAACTACCGAGCGTTTCGGATTTGAGAACCGTCTTTTTCCGCTTATCAACAGGCTTTCAGAGTTTTTAGATAATTACGATGATTACACAACGCCTACCAACGACAAAGAAATTGAGCAATGACAAATATCACCGAACAATTCAATAACCAGTATGCGCCCATCAAAGCCTTACTGATATACCAAAGCCAGTTAACTGTAAATGATAATTATGGCTACGAAGCCGACCGTAATCCGCAGATTTATGTGGAAAGTTATGACATAGGCAAAAGGGGACAGCCAGTAAATGCCCATCCGCTTAGTATGGCGGAAATGGTTTCTTTGAGCAAGCTGTTTCAGAGTACCGAAGAACTCAAAAGCAATTATCTCAAACCGCAGGGATTGTTACCCAACAATGTGCTTTACCTGGACCCGCAATCCGATGGTTACGCAATTTGGTATACCCCGCCCAAAACCACGACCTTGTTCTTTGTAGAGGGTTTGCAAATCCCGACAGGCAAAGTCAAAATCCCTGCCTTGGTGTGGAAAGCCACTAAAGATAGCCTGTATGTATATGCTTTGAAAGGCAAAACCAAGCCCACCGGAAAAACAATACTCTACCGTGCGCCTTTTTTTAATATTTTATGAAAGCGGAAATGTCTGCATGGGTACGGTGCAAATCACCATAGACCGCTTTACCCGCTTGGAGGATTTTATCGCCAAATGGGAAAGCTACTTTTTTAACAGCTATTTCAGCCATACCATCGGCAGCCACGAGGGAGTAAAAATGGGCTTGATCGAACTATGGCAACAACAGGTAGCTACAGGCAAAGCCTTTCCAATCGAACAACTCAATAAACATCACAACCTGTTATTAAAGCACCTTATCAAATGAAAAAGAAATCTCCAAAACAAGCCGCGCTTACAGCAGTCCATATTATCGAAAAAGAATTACTACAGCCTTATAATCCTGTTTCCATCAACCTGATCGGTGCAGGTGGAACCGGCAGTCAGATGCTTACCGCATTGGCAAGAATGAGCCAGGCATTGAATGGCTTAAACCATCCCGGTTTTGTCGTTACGGTATTTGATGATGACACGGTGCAGAGCCCAAATCGTGCGCGGCAGTTATTTACCACAACCGAATTAGGGCAATATAAGTCAGTTGCCTTAATAAACCGTGTCAACCGATTTTTCGGGCTGAACTGGAAAGCCGAAACAGACAAGTACAACAAAGCATTTTTCGCCAATGACTTTCAGGGGAGTGCCACGATTACCATATCCTGCGTAGACACCGTTGAAGCCCGTTTTGAGATTGCTAAAGTATTACAGGCCATGAGCAAGTCGCTCAACAACCACCGGAACCGTCCTTTGTATTGGATGGATTTTGGTAACAGCAAAGATACTGGGCAGGTACTGCTTTGCACCGTCGGCGCAATCAAACAACCCACATCAAAAAGGTATAACCCGATTGAAAAACTACCTTTAGTAACCGAGGAATTTAAAGAATTGCTCATTCAATCTGAAAGTGCAGATAATACGCCAAGCTGTTCGATTGCCGACGCACTAGCCAAACAGGATTTGTTCATCAATTCTTCCTTAGCCAACTTAGGTGGATCGCTTCTTTGGCAAATGTTCCGAGAGGGCATCCTGTTCGACAGGGGATTTTTTCTTAACTTAAAAGAGTTCAGGACAACACCGCTAAAAGTCGCCTGATATGGAAATTATTGACCTTGACGGCAAAATCATCACCGTCGAAAACTTGGAACTGGCTTTGATGCAGGCAGATGATTACCGACACTACTGCCATGCCGATCCCGCTCTTGCTACTTTTGACGATAAACAACGGGTGTATTGGACTGACATTTATCATAAACTATTAGCCTTAACCGAATAACAACAAACGAATGATAACCTATCTTAAAGGGGATTTACTTCAAGACGAAGCGGAGGTTTTGGTCAACACCGTCAATACCGTTGGCGTAATGGGAAAAGGTGTCGCACTTGCATTCAAAAATGCCTTTCCCCATAACTTCGCCGTTTATCAATTGGCGTGCAGGAATAAGGAACTCGCCATAGGAGGGTTAATTGTTGTTAGGGATAGCAATTTGTTGTCGGGCGATAAAACCATTATTAATTTTCCAACCAAAACGCATTGGAGGTTGCCGTCTGAATATGCCTACATCGTTCAGGGACTTATCGCTTTACATAAATACCTGTCTGAAAACGCGGTCAAATCTATCGCCATGCCTGCCCCTGGGTGTGGTAATGGTGGCTTGGACTGGAATATTGTGAAAAGGCTCATCAATGGTCATTTGGGTGGGTTAAGTACTGCCATAAGGGTTTATGAGCCTTTCTGACCGGTAGCAATGCGGCGCCGTTCCGCCACTTTCTCTTTTCAATCGAAACAGGCGGCCCGGTGAATGCGGTTGCCTGACTTCCGAAAAACACGGACATGCTACCGCCAGGCCGTCTTTCCCAAAATACAGGCGGGTTTTTAAAATCCGTTTTCTTTCTTTCCTTGAATAATTCCAATAGCCCATTGAAATTGAATAAATTGCAGTTTAAATTATTTGTTCAAAATGGGTGTTCCGCCAATTGACCGTTATATGTGGGGATGTAGTCTTAAAATCTGGGAAAAGATCAAAGATTTGAAGCTGGTGTACCTCGATTTGAATTTTTGGCTTCGGTTGCGTGATGAAGCAGCGACAGTGGCCGGGGGTAAAAGCAGTATGCTGGACTTGATGTCTGCTCTTGTCGAAAAACAAAAATTCTTGTTTCCTATCAGCGATATCATTTATTATGAGGTATTAAAACAACATGATGAAAGTTCACGGGAGAAAACTTTCGAAATAATTGATAAGTTATCTGGTGGTGTCGCTCTGATCAGTGATAAAAATAGAATAAAACTGGAATTCCGCTATTGGGTGGAAACCCTACAAAATAATGAATTCCCTGAACCGAAAAAACTGGTTTGGGGGAAACTTCCGCTCGTGGTAAATTATGCCTCCTTTGAGGCATTTGATTTTTCAGAAGGTACCGAAGATATGCAGAACATTGTACTGGATATTATGGCGGAAATTCCTTTGAACGAGCTGACACCGGCAGTGTATTTACGGCAACATCCTTTTTCATTTAAAGATAATGTTGAAGAATTCAACCGGAATAAAAAGCTTTACGAAGAACAGAATAAAACTTTCGATCAGCTTTTTCTGTCCGAGGTTGGTGGGATGCTTGATGAAGCGTCGACTTTGTTTGATATCGTTATGTATGAAAAGATACTTACTGAAACCGGGCATTCTCCCGTTGGAGGGAAAGATCAAAGTTTTGGCGGTAAAGATTTCGCAGGCCTGATTTACCAATGTTTCAAGAAAAAGAAATTGGGTAACCATCTGCCGTTTTTTAAGATATGCGCGGATATTTATTCTTCATTTCGGCGCAATAAAGACAGGATATACAAGGATGGGAATGACACCCTTGATGTGATGCATGCTGCAGGAGCGCTGCCATATTTTGATTATTTCTTTACCGAGCGCGAACTAAGTACCATTATCGATCAACGGGGCCTTAATAAATTATATAATTGTACCGTTGCCAGTAAACCTGATGACGTGATGAATATTTTAATGCGGTATCTGAACTGAAGGTCGCTAACGCTTTTGTAAGCTATAGGTAAATTAAATAACCTCGCAAAGTTAACCTGATAGCTTGGATGTTTAAGATGATTCTTTTAGTTAAATTGCGGCCTAAAGAGAACGTCATGTTTAAGGTAACCAAAGAAGAGATCGATAATATTTGCAGGAAGTTTGATGCGCCAACTTTGAGTGATTATTTGGAAGATTCCGGCGAATTATTTGCAATTGCTTCTTTTGATAAGAAAGTTCAAAATATCACACCAATGGATGGTAACGATGAACCTGTTTTAATTGAGTTTATCAAGACTCAAACTGGCTTGCATGAATGGACATTCGCTGGCTATCAGGTACATGCAGATATTTTAGAGACGCCGGTAAATGTTTTTGTATTTCAGGAGGCACTTTTAGAATCAGATGATGTCGAGTTGAGGGAATTATTGATACTGCATGAATTCTGCCATTTACTGGACTTAAAGGAATACTTTAACGAGAGAAATCTGGTTCTTAGCGGGAAAGAGGAAGAAGTCGGTCAGGCATTAAGTAAAATTGCCAACTATATAAGTGAAAGAACAAGTGCCTTTGGAGGTGATGATTTTTACCATAATGCAAAGTTCGGGGGCATACTTGCTCACTTTATAATTCCATTTTATCCAAATAATTGGGCGGAAAAGTTTGACAAGGCAGTGAGTAAAAATTTCCCGGAACGGGAACCGGAGGTGTATCAAGCTGCATACAATGCGGCTTGATATAATTTATTGCTTTATTTATCCTTTATTTCAGATTTTATCACTTTAGATAAATCAAATCCAGGTATTCTTTCCTTAATTGCAGATTTTAAAACGGACTCAAACCATCCTCCTGCAAATGGTGAAATGTAAACCTTATCTATTAACGCACCAGGATCAAAATTAAAACCTGTGCCGTCTGGATACAATGGAACCCTTATTTCCTTTCCGTCTTTATCCTTTTCAAACCTGAATTGGTGTAAAACCAAAACACGGTACTCTTTTTCATTATCGTAAAATTCTCTTTTATGGGTAGAGACCGTAAATTGGTCAATGTTGTTGCCTGGGATAGGTTCATAAGATACCTTGCCGGCATATACGTATGGAAACTGGGTATTGGCGGCTAATTGTGCCCTCAAATTTCCAACAGTAGTTTGAATTGCTACGCCTTCACCTGCGCCTCTGGTATAAGTCTTCCACATATTATAGTTTTCACCTTTGCCCAAATTCCATGAATTAGATAAGATAAATGGCTTATAGGACGCGATATTGACCAGTTCTTTTTGTATCCAGTTGTCGGCCTCCTTTTTTGTCGTGTAATCTTTATTGTACCTGATTGCATGATAATCTTTGATCGTTTCAGGCGGTAGCAATCCTTCATGTTTGTCTGTATAAGATTCCAAGGTTTTGAAATAGATCGATTTATTTACTAAAAACCCATAAAAGGTCGGAAAATCAGTATATCGCCAAACCAAATCGTCATCGTTTGCCGGGGTCATGTTTCGGTGTTCTTTTAGCATGTTTTCAAATTTTCATGGTTTGAGGTCAAATTAATTAACTTTGTTAAGCTACTGATTACTTGTTGGGAATTATCATGGATGAAAAAAATGCACATCTGGTTGGTCGAATAGATCAAATTGTTCGCGATTATTTCATTGCAAACCCTGATGAAAACAGCATCATTGCCAAAAAATTGATGCCACTGCTTATTGAAAAAAAGATTTTTAAAAAGGATCAACGGGAAGGCAAGCCTATCAGAGACATTCTTCGCGCACTTGATGCGCAAAATGCCTTGCACCTTTTGCACCATTGCAAGGTTGTTCGCAAAGCGAAAAACAGGAACTGGTATTTTGAGCGCCGATGATAACATTAAATTTCCTGCTCCAAGTAATTGCTTATAATCTTAATCATTTCCGTTTCATGTTCCTGACACAGGCGGTCATTCCAAAATTTACTTTGAAAGATCAGGTCCAGTTTGAGAGATTCGATTTTTCCTACATTGTCCCTGTTATTGAGAAAGTGGTCGCGCTTTACATTAAATTCCTTATTGCCTAATTCAGAGTTAAGGCTACGGGTTACCAGGGCGAGGTTACCAAATTTGTTCATGGTTTTTTTCGTTACTTTTTGCCCATCCTCATCCCGCCCGGCCTGTGGGGAAACATGCTCTATTGAGTTTTTGGTCGTGAGGTAAAAATTGTTCCATTTAGGGTAAAGTGTTCGTTGGGTAAACCATAGGACAAACTCCAGCTTATAGAACCAATAATGCGGAAAGCCAGTACCTTCCGACTCCGACAAAATGGCGAGGTTGAAGTTTGATTTCGGGATAATGGTTTCTTTCTTCAAATATTTCCAGGTTCTTACCGCCAGTTCATCTTTACTATGTGTGCAAAACAATACGTTATCCAGTCTTCGCAGGTAATTCAGGTTTTCTTGTTCATCACGGTTAGATAGCATTTTATAAAGCAACGGCGTTAACCAATAGTGTGTGGTGATCTGCTGCGAATGGTAAAGCATACTTTGTAATAAAGCGAAGGCGGATTCATTGGACTTTGGTTTTTCCCGTAACAAGAAATAAGTTCTGCTGCCTTTTGAGCGGTTCTTTTTACTTAGCCGCTTGATCATGTGCCTTTCATCATTTTGGGCGACGGTTACCCACTTTATAATATTATTATCAAAAACTACCCGAACCCGAAATAACAGTTCTATAAATTCTTTTGCTCCCTTTTCATTAAGGTTCTTAAGCATTGGCTCAAAGCTGTCCAGTAGCTCTTTTTCATTTATACGTGAAATATCTGGCTCCGCATGTTCATGCTGGTAGATCCTTAAAGTATGCTGTAGTAACTGCGGAAAAGACAAGATACTCCTGATCGGTTCAAATTGATCTTCGCCGCTATCCCTGTGCTCCTCCGTATCAATGGCCCGTTTTGGTATTTTAATAACCGGCTTATAATAGTCCATGGCATAACTCAGGTTGATGGGTTTTACACTGGTATCCTGTTCAGCCATTAACTCGAGTAAATATGGAAAATTGAATACCCCATTGTTCAATTCATAACAATCGGCTACGCTGATACGGGTTTCATCACGCAATGTCCTTTCGATATAATCATACATATCTGAACAGGCGTTCCATATCTTACCATAATTAATTCGTTCCGCTTTATTTTTAGTGATCTTCTCTAAAATTTTTGCTTTGAGTATTTCATGGTGCTGAAGCTGTATGCCGCGGTTGTTGATAACCTCGAATAGCTTGTTCAGGTGCGGTGTATCGGGGACTTCTGTTACTAATAATTTTACTTTTTCCGCTATAAACCGGCTGAAGGATTGCAGCTTTACAGCGTCCTTGTTAATGGTGGTATCAAGAAAAGATTTGATGAGTGTTTTAGCCTTGAATATTTTCAGCAAACTGCCGCCTTCGGCGCGTTCATCCACCTGATCACTAAATTCCCGGTTGGCGAGCGTTTCATCGAAATAACGTTTTACATCTTCCCGGATGGCAAATGACAGCCTTGATCGTTTGTTCACTTTTGTAAATTCAGAAAGATCCAAACCCAGGATCAGGCTGATGAGCCACAATGTCGTAAAACGTTGCTGACCGTCAATCAAATCGTAAGTGTTTGTACCAAACCGGGTTTTTACAATGATTACGCCACCAAGATAGAAAAGGCTTTTTTTTCGTAACCAGGCCGTATGTATATCGGTCATTAAGGTTTCCACCTGTATCTTTTCCCACACGTATAGGCGCTGATAACGCGGTATATTAAAAATATCCCGGGTGTCCATAATATCCTTAATGGAAAACAGGTTCGATTGTACACTATTTTTCATTTAACCAGCTTTTACGGTTTTTGAATTCTGTCGCGTTTTTCCCAAAGTATTTCATTACGCGTTTACGGTATTTGTCCTGAACACCATTCTTAGCGGGTGTTTTCATTTTCTTATAAATTGTGTCCTTTCCGGGAATGCCCTTAATGAAATCGAGGATCTCCTGGGGGGTATAAGCATGTGCAATAATATCAAGCAGGTTATGTGAAGGATCGGTCAGGCATTTTTGTGCGGATTCTTTTTTTACAACAGACTGATTAACCCTTGTGCTGCCAAGCAGGTAATCCAGGTGATAGGCAAATTTTAAAAGTCCGTCCTTTTCGAAAATATCATAATACATCACGACGGACAATTTGAAGAGGTCGCGCAGGTAAATTGACATATTACTGTTGTAAACGGAATTGAAAAACAATTTTAATTCATCGATCTCGTTGCCTTTAGCACCATCCCCCTTGAACAGCAGGTCGTGCAGCCTCAGGTATTTTTCGGTAAAATGGAAGAACTGTAGGCCTTTATAAATTGGCTGGCGCAAACTAAACGGAAAATATTCAGGGTTATTAGTAGGGTTCGGGTTTTCAAGGTCTTTAAATTTGCCTTTGTCATCGTAGGTGCGTTGAAGCGACTGCCGGTTGTAAATGTTAGGGAATAAAGGGTAGGAATAATTGGATGGTGAAATTAAGGTTCGCTTTTGGAATGTATCCAAGATATACTCGTCGTTCTCGAACGGTACATTTTTGCTTCGCCAGACCCGAGCCCGAAAAAGTATTTTGTTAAATACATACAGCAGGTAATCGCCATCTATCCAATTGGTGCCGGCATTTTCCCATTTTCTCGCACAAGCTTCCTGCAATTCCACTGACACTATCTCCCGTAAGTGGTAAGCCTTTAGATAATCCGTCGGGCCTAATTTGATGCCTCTGTTATTTTGAGTATCAAAAAAGGCAAAGGAATCATCCTGCGAGTGGGTAATGACCTGGGTAAATTCTATGAGATTTAAAAAGTCACTGGCATTTAATTTATTAAGAAGGTTTATTTCCTTTTTTGCATAATCTGTCGTCTCACGGATTCCATTAAGGGATATATAGGAATTGAACGTAATATTCTGGTTATTGGAAAGTGATTTATTCAAAATAGTCTTTAGGATCAATAGGGTGGTAATCCTTTGCTGCCCGTCAATGATCTCGTAGGTTTTTTTAGCAGCATTATAGTAAAAGAGCACAGTTCCGAGATAATATGGGTCTGTAGATTTCTTATCGATAAAGAACTCTTCCAGGTCAGCCAGCAATTCTGCCGTTTTTTCTTTTCCCCATTCGTAGGGTCTTTGGTATTCGGGAATGATGACTTTTGCTTTTCCCTTGAATATGGATTCCAGGTTCAGGACATCTACCTGGATTTCTTTGGCCGAAGCACTCATTAATAAATATCAGTTTAGGAAATAAATAAATTGTGATTCGATGAAAATACGGTTTAAAGGCGAATAAAACCACAAAAAATATTTGAGAACCGGATATTAAGATCACTGGTGAACAAATGATCCTATGAGCAAATGCAAGTGATAATCGTTTATTTATTAAAAATATTTAGTTTTTTCTTGTGGCTGATTAATAAATTAAAGATCCTGCGATGTACTAGTTGGGAAATCCATTTCACTTATTTCCCTTTTCTTTCCTTCCGGGTAGGTGGAAAGTTTTGCAATTCAAAATCGAAATCTAAAAGTTCCTTAGGATGAACTTCCAGCGCACGCGCAATTTGAGCTAAATTACTAATTGATGTGTTACTAATCCCTCTTTCAATATTTCCGATCTGCCTAATATCGAAGCCTGTTCTTTCAACCAAATCTTCCTGAACGATCCCTTTTAATTTTCTGATCTCAATTATCTTTTTGCAAACTTGTTCAATAAATTTTTGATCTCGATATTGACTTCCCATCGATCAAAGGGAGATTAAAACATAGTTATAAAGTAGGAAAAATTTTTCCTATTTAATTATAATTGATTATATTTGATATTAGAATAAAAGCTAAATAAACTCATAGGTGATTTATTCACTTTATGTTATTTTTGCGAATACTTCGAAAATATTGAAGCATTCGCTTTGAGTCTTGCTCCTGAAAATTCGCACTTTCAAACAGAGCACAAGATGAGAAGCCGGAATGCCCATACTACAGGTATGGGCTCCCTTCTTGTTGTGCTTATAGGTAGTGCGAAACATCCTCAGGAGCGATAAGTTGGGAACCATGCCTGTAGTATTTTACAGAAATCAACTCTCTTGCAGACTCCTGATAATGATTTATAACTCATTAAAATGGATGAATTAAAAGCACATTCTCAATCACCTGATTTCAGTTCTTTGACTGAGATTATGGAACGGTTTTACACGGTTCCATATGATCAATTTCAAGAAGAGCTGAATAATTGGTTTTACCGAAATCTCGGAAATGAGCATGATGCTAATGATCTGCAACTGTCCGAACGCTCCCGCATCGGCAAACTCCCAGCTTTAGTATCTGAAATCTTCCATCGCGCTGAATTGCTCAACGCCTTATCAGAAGCTAAAATTAAAGCTGGAAATGAGGACAAGTAAATTCACCCTTTGGAAATTGCTCATCTGCCCCCCGGAATGATGATGGAATAACGGCAACCTGGTCAGTTAATAGTTAAACATATTGGGTTGCCGCTATTCACGTTTCAATTCATTTTTCAAAACAACAAACTAAACTTTTATGAAAAAAATAACGATTTTAATCGTGCTGGCCACGCTTTGCCTTTTTTTTAAGGTTTCAGGACAGTCAAATAATCAAATCAGACCGCTTAAAGTCGGCGATACAGTGCCTGATGTAGTATTACAAAATGTTCTAAATTATAAGTCAACATCTATTCGGCTTGCTGATTTTAAGGACAAACTTATCATTTTAGATTTTTGGGCTACGTCTTGCGGGCCTTGCATTGAACACATGCCCTTAATGTATTCAATTCAAAAAAAATATAAGGATCAGGTATTCCTCCTTCCTGTTAACACACTGCATTCCGGTGACGATCCAACAAAGATTCTTAAATTCATGAAGGAACGTAAAAAAGCGTTTGATCTTCCATCGGTCAGTAAGGATACTATCCTGTTTAAGCTTTTTCATCCAAGTTCACTGGGCGTGTATGTATGGATACAAAATAATGTTGTTCGTGCCTTTACAGGCTCAGAAGATTTAAATGAGGAGAATATTGTTAAGCAAATAAATATCAGAAAGGTCGAATTTCATCAGCGGCCCAGATTAAATTTTACATGGAATAAGCCTATTTTTATAAATGGTAACGGGGGGCAAGAACCTTCAGTTTATTTATACAGAAGCTTTCTGACTCCTTTCATTGATGGAGTATTTGGTGCCGGTTTTGATCATGATAATTCCGGAAAAATAATTAGAATATACCAATATGGTGTCAGCCTAAAAATGCTAATTATTGCAGCCAATCCGGAATTTGGGCATTTTCAACCTGCCAGGATTAAAATAAAAGTTAGAGATCCCGAACCTTTTGATTTTGATCTTAACAACGACTCTTTAAGAAGAAAAAATGAATTCGACTATGAAGCGGTATTCCCTCCAGCAAATAGAAGCGTGGCACAAGCCTATTTTAAACAGGATATAGGCCGTTATTTCCCTTATTCGATAGACAGTGCGAGTATAAAAGACTCTTGTTGGGTGCTGAAGGTTTCCCGTGTTAAAAAGCTAAAAGTCAATCGAACTGCTGAACGAGGGACTAATTATGACGAAAATATAGGCCTCCCCATTTTCTTCAACAATATGCCTGTTTCGGAGATAGTCAGGGCTTTTGAAAACATATACAAAAGTCCTTTTATTGATGAAACTGGATACAACGGAAATCTCTGGCTGACTTTGCCGCCAAATTTGCTTAATAGTAATGCTTTGCAAATAAGCCTGGCTAAACAAGGGATCATCTTAACAAAGGAGCCTAGGGAAATCGAATACGCGGTAATTTCTGGCCGTGATCTACCCAATTAATTTAATTATCAACTTTTAAACCCAAACTAATGAAACACTTATATATGCTGTTCATTGCATTTATTCCCGTGACCGGCTTTTGCCAGATGGTAACTGGAACAGTAAAGGATGGCAACCAAAAACCACTTGAGGGCATTACAGTAACCGAAAAAGGTACCCACAATGGAACTGTTACAGATGATAAGGGACAATTTATAATAAAAATAGCTACAGCTAAGCCTATATTGCTGTTTACCGCAGCCAACATGGGAAAATATGAAATTCCGGTTAATGGGAAAAAGGAAATTATCATAACCCTATATCCGAAACTTAATTCGCTCGACGAAGTCCAGGTAATCGCTTATGGAACCAGCACTCAACGCAATACAGTTGGGTCAATAACCAAAGTCACCAGTTCGGAAATAGATCAACAACCGGTTTCAAATCCATTAGCAGCATTGGAAGGAAGAGTTCCGGGCTTAATCGTAACCGCTACAAGCGGTATGCCTGGCGCATCTTTTACCGTTCAGGTCCGGGGGCAGAATACCCTAAATCCCAATGGAGGTGGTTTGTCGCCAATAGACCAACCGCTTTTTATCATTGACGGCGTGCCATTTGCACCACAAAATACGAATGTTAATCAGTTTTCGTCGGCAATCTCTCCCGGCGCAGGACATGTCTATGGCAATCCGTATGGCGGGGTTAGCCCGTTTAATAGTATTAATCCCGCCGATATTGAAAGCATAGAAGTTTTGAGGGATGCCGATGCTACTGCCATATACGGGTCACGCGGCGGTAATGGCGTTATCCTGATAACGACGAAAAAAGGCAAAATTGGTAAGACCAACCTTGTTGTTGGTTTTGATGATGGAGTTAGCGTGGTCGGTCACCTAATGCCGATGATGAACACGCAACAATATTTGCAAATGCGTCGGGAAGCATTTGCAAATGACGGTCTAACGCCCAATAATATACTTTACGATCCTGCTTATGCGCCAGACCTAACGGTTTTCGATCAGGCACGTTATACCAACTGGCAGAAATATTTCATTGGTAATACCTCACATCATATCAATACAAACGAGGCAATTTCAGGAGGCACTGCCAATACGCAATTCCGGATAGCAGGTGGTTTCAACAGAGATACATATATTTTTCCGGGAGATTATGCCGATAACCGGGCAAGTTTTTCTTCTAACATCCACCACGTTTCTGATGATAAAAAATTTACATTGGACTTCACTACAACCTATTCTTACGACAAGAACAATACTTCCGGCAGCCAGAACTTATTAACCGGATATTCACTGGAACCCAATTATCCAAGTCCTATTGACAATAACGGCAACCTGGTATGGAATTATAAAGGAGTTCCCTTAGACGGTTCCTACGCGTCCCAAAATCCTTATACCTCTTTTAAAACAGCCTACAGCTATAGCAATACTTCGCTAAACGCCAACCTATTAATGGGATATGAAATTATCAGAGGCCTGACATTCCGAACCAGCCTTGGTTACGGGACATTTGAAAATAATGAGTTCTCATCAACACCCATAGACAGTCAAAATCCATCTTATAACCCAACTGCAACCGCGCAATTTGGAACAAGTGATGCCAAGACCTGGATCATTGAACCGCAACTGGAATATAAAAGCACATTTAAAAAAGTGTCTTATTCATTTCTGGCAGGCGGAACATTTCAACAATCATCGCTTAATACTACGCAAGTCGAAGGCTTTGGGTATATCAACGATGATCTGATTAATTCCATTTCAGGCTCATCCACTCAAACGGCAAGCGATGGCTCGACCGACTACAAGTATACTGCGGGTTTCGCAAGGTTTAACCTGAAATGGGATAGCAAGTATATAATCGATATCAATGGACGCCGGGACGGTTCAAGCCGCTTTGGTCCAGGAAAGCAGTTTGGAAATTTTGGCTCGGCGGCCGCGGGATGGTTGTTTAGTGAAGAAAACTTTATAAAAAATCACATACCTTTTCTTAGCTATGGAAAATTACGTGGCAGTTATGGTGTCACCGGTAGTGACGGCATTGGCGATTATAATTATATATCAAGATTTGCACCAACTGCTTACAGTTATGCAGGCACATTAGGTTACCTGCCACAAAACCTCGCCAACAGTCAGTTTAGTTGGGCGACCACCAAAAAGTTAGAATTTGGGTTGGAATTGGGTTTTCTTCAGGATCGCTTCCTTTTTACCTCGGACTGGTTTAGAAATCGAACAGGAAATCAGCTGATAAACTATTTACTCCCCAGCCAAACTGGTTTTGGCTCAGTTGTAGAGAACTCGCCTGCACTTGTACAAAATACCGGATGGGAATTTACTTTGCTAGCAAAAATTTTAGCCTCAAAGGATTTTTCATGGAATATTTCATTTAATGCCACCATACCGCAAAATAAACTTTTGGCATTTCCGGGCCTTGCCTCATCCAGTTATTCAACAACCTATATAGTCGGGCAGTCCATCAACGAAATCACCGGGCTTAAGTCCGCCGGTGTAAACCCGGCAACAGGACTCTTTCAATTTTACGACGCGAACGGTAAGATTACGAGTACGCCGCAAATACCGTCCGGAAATAATTTCAATGACTATTATAACATCGGTAACCGTGATCCTAAAGTTTATGGTGGTTTGCAAAACAGTTTCAACTACAAAAATTTCCAGTTAGGAATTTTTATGGAGTTTAAAAAGCAAATGGGTATTAACTATCTTGGACAGCTAAATGGTACACCTGGCTGGGAATTCAATCAGCCTGCTGCTATAATTGCGGCACATTGGACAGGACCCGGTGATAATAATGCAACTCTCCAAAAATATGTTTCCCAATACGGTGAAGCAGCTATAGAACAAGCCAATTTTGAACGATCGAATGGTATTTACAGCGATGCTTCCTACATACGCGTAAAAACCGTTTCGCTTTCTTATCTGATTCCCTCAAATTCCCTAAAAAAATTAAGTGTAAAATCCCTGCGCATCTATGTCAATGCGCAGAATTTATTTACCATAACTGACTATAAAGGAAATGACCCGGAAACGCAAAATTTTTATGGCGTTCCTCCGCTCAAAACAATCACCTGTGGTCTACAATTAAACCTTTAAAAAAATGAAAAATTTAACATACAGTATAATTTCAATATGCTTTTTAGGCTTATTAACCTATAGTTCCTGTAAGAAATTCGTGGTAATCCCTCCACCAAAAAACCAGCTTGTGGCGACTCAGGTGTTTGCCGACAGTGCCGGAGCGAACAGTGCGGTAGCCGGTATTTATGTAGATATGGTACAGTCTTTTGGTTTGGGTTTCGCATCTGGTGGATTGACGCTATATCCTGGATTATCCGCTGATGAACTTGAGCAGACTTCGAAAGATGCCGACATGAGCCAAATTTATAGTAACCAAATTAATCCGACGAACAGCTATGATGAGATTTTGTGGTCAACGGCATACAAGTATATCTATGACACAAATGCATGCATCGAAGGATTAAATGCCAGTAAGGGAATATCTGCAAACTTCAAAGCGCAGCTTATCGGTGAAGCACGGCAAATCAGAGCGTTCTTATATTTCAACCTATGTAATCTATATGGCACAGTGCCGCTAATAAGAAGTACGGATTATCATACTAATCAGTCCTTAGGTAGAGAACCAGTTGACAGTGTATATGCTCAAATTTTCTCTGATTTAACCTACGCCCAAAATAATCTGTTGAAGAGTAATGTAGCAGAAAGGGCGAATTATTTTTCAGCCACAGCTTTGCTGGCAAAAGTTCAACTTTATAGAAAGAATTATGCAGCTGCAGAAACAGAAGCAAGTATTGTAATTAATTCCGGAAATTATCAATTGGAAAGTGACTTGAACAGTGTTTTTTTGGCGGGTAGCACTGAAACCATTTGGAAAATCATCCCTGTATTTCCCGGGATTGAAACCTGGGAGGGATATACTTTTGTACCATCTGATACCACCGTGGCTCCGCAATATGTACTCAATCCGGCACTGTATAGCTCATTTGAATCCGGTGATATGCGAAAAGTAAAATGGATCAATTCTAATACGGTCGACGGGATTAGCTATCCATATCCGTTCAAATACAAAGCGGGTACGACTACTGGTACGCCTACAGAAAATTACACTGTACTCCGACTGGGTGAACAATACCTGATCCGGGCTGAAGCAAGGGCGAATCTTAATGACGTAGCCGGAGCGCAAGCGGATTTAAATATAATTAGAAATAGGGCTGGTTTGCCAAATACGACTGCAAGTGATAGGGCATCTCTTTTGCTGGCAATTGAAAAAGAGCGAAGATCAGAACTTTTTTGTGAGTGGGGAAATAGGTGGTTCGATTTGCAGCGAACAAATCGGGCTGATACCGTTTTGCCTGCTGCTAAATTGAACTGGACCCACAACGATATTTTATACCCCATTCCTGAGGGAGAAATAAAAAGTAATCCAGCTTTAACACAAAATATAGGATATTAAAAAAGGGGGAGCACGAAGGTGTCTCCCCAATTTTTATTAGTTATTTCTGGTGTAAGGTGTGGTTTGAGCAACCTGGCTATCGTTAATTAATTGATGTGTTGTTGGATTAACCTGGCTGTCATCAAAACCCGAAATACATTGGTTTGATAAATTAGCTGTACAACCACTTTCTGTTGGTGGCGTTGAACTGTCGTCCACATACATGGCGTCTGCTTTTGGTGTTGCAGAGCCCACCGCAATTCCTGAGGACACCTTAAACCAGGCATAACTGGTGTTTTTGTGTAACGGTTTGTTGGTTTTTACAGTAAATGCACTTGCACTTAATGCAATTGCAATGGCGAATATTCCTAAAATTTTACTTTTCATGATATCAGCTGATTTTTTCATCAAAAACCAGTAAAAACTTTAAGTGATAATTATTAATTAGCCCTGAATTTTCGGAACGGGAAACCGTGGTTAACTTCCTCTTTATGAGGTTGCCAAAACAAATTCAATATCATTGATTTACTTGCCAATAAACCTCCTTTCTTTATGGTCTATAATTATTCCGTAAGTACTCAAAAGCAAAAAGAAAAGGTTGAAAACAAAGTGTTGTGGCCAGGTTAAATGGCTGATCACACCTCCACATGAACATGGGATATCGCCTAATACTCCAGTCATAGCTAATCCTACGTAGGCACTAAAAGCCAGCATAAGAATCGCAGATGCATAAAATCCAAGTACCCGTGTTACATTGAAAAACAATGAAATAACCGCCAGTAATTCTGCTGAGGGTATCGCATAAGCCAATATCCCCACTGACCATCTTGGAATCGGCTGAATCAGCAACTGAATTTTGAAAGAATGAAAAATCAAAATTTTACTGACAGCCGCATAGGTAAACAACAGAATCAGTAAAAAGGCAATTATATCAGGAATTTCAGCGCGTTTCATCGGTATAGATTTGTCCAGTAAAGCTAGGATCTGGCAAAGAATAATACGATGAGATTTATTACAAATAGCAATGTAATGCGTTACAAAATAAAATAATTGTTAAGATATGAATTGTGATGGAGGTCACAAATATTTGCTTAATGTTTACCCATCAATCGAGCGAGAGTCTCCCTTGACATATTCAGGTAGGAGGCAATAAATTTAGCTGGACTTTTTTGAAAAATACTATGATTGCTGTGCAGTAAACTTTCATACCTTTCATTAGCTGGCAGTGTCAGAATGCTCTGCCTTTCATTTTCCTCCTGCCGATTCTTTAGCAAAGCAGATTTCATTAGGCCAAAAGTCTCGGAATGCTGTTTTTGAAGTTCAACTAAATCATGATAGGCTAATGCAATAACCGTTGAAGCCTCCATAAACTCGGTATAATAGAATGAGGGTACCCGGTAATAGCCTTCATATGAAAAAATGAGTTCGCCTCGAGACCAGAATCTAACCGTATGTTCCTGCCCCTTATGATCATAATAATAACTACGTGCAAACCCGCTTTCTATGAGAAATAGCGTGCCTTCGATTTGTCCGGCTCCATGCACGATTTGTTTTGCTTTGTAATACTCTGAGTGTAACTTTTCCGCTAATCCAGATTTGAAATTATCGGAAAATTCACCTGCATCCTTTAAAACTATATTAACCACTTCAGGTAACATTACAAAATACTTAAATAATATTATAAATGAATGTGCTTCGTCGGGTGTGCGCCATGCTTAAATGCTCAAAAATAAAGGACAGAATTTTCAAAACTGTGGACATGGAATAATAATGTTAATTTATTGTTAAATAAAAATTTGATGTCCCAACTTTAATAAAATATGGGACTTAAATTTATTGCCTAATCCTTTTACCATATGAAAATTAACTTTGAAAATGCAAGTTTTAAGGACTTTGAGAATATTCCAGGGCAGGCGCTTTACGAAACTGCTAATGAATTTCACGAATACCTTAATTTCTTAAGAGACAATGGCCATCTGAATTACCGGATTGAATCTCTATCGCCTGTCGGGCCTGAAATGGATCTTTTATTACCAGGCGACAGGCACCCGACCAGATCGGTTTGCCTGGTTTCCAACGATTATCTTGGATTCAGCCAACATCCAAAAATCAAGGAGGCGGTCATCAAAGGAATTTCTCAATTTGGTACAGGTTCCGGAGCATCGCCGGCAATCGGGGGGCATTTTGTTTATCACAAAATGCTGGAAGATAAGATAGCCCGTTTTTATCGAAAAAAAGAGGCGATTCTTTATACCACGGGATATACCGCCAATAGTGCGACTTTGCAATGCCTTTTGCATAAAGAAGATTTAATTATCCTTGATATGTCCGTTCACGCAAGTGTTTATGAAGGAGCGCTGACTACCAATGTCAAAACTTTCCTGCATAATAATCTGGAAATGCTGGAACAGGTTTTAAAAAATGCGCAGGATAAATACAGAACAAAGATGGTAGTAATCGATGGGGTTTACAGCCAGGACGGCGATGTTGCGCCAGTTTCCAAAATTGCAGAACTGACACATAGGTATGGGGCCTATTTAGCGGTTGATGATGCGCATGGAATTGGAGTGGTCGGAAAAACAGGGCGCGGCGTGATCGAATTAGATGATGCGTTCGACCAGGTTGACATCATCACAGGAACATTTAGCAAAGCGCTGGGAAATATAGGAGGTTATGTTCTCGCCGAACCCGACATTATAGAATACCTTAAATATCAATCAAAGCAGCATTTATTTTCGACCACAGCCACACCGGCCATATTTGGAATTTTACGTGCTATCGAACTGGTTGATGAAGAACCTGAATGGCGTTCAAAACTTTGGGCGAATATCAACTATCTGAAGGCAGGCTTGATTAAAGCCGGATTTGATATTGGAACGACCGCCTCAGCAGTTATACCTGTAAAGGTCGGAGATATTCCCAAGACACTTGAAGCTGGAAGATTATTATTGAAAGCGGGAATTTATACTAATCCAATTATGTACCCTGCTGTTTCGAAAAAAAATGCCCGTATCAGGATGAACGTAATGGCAACACACACTTTTGAACAGCTCGGGAAAGTATTGGAAGCGTTTATAGACATTGATAAGAAACTGATGATCGCAAGTAGATAGCAATCGGATTTGAAAAAATAGCTAAACCTCTGACCTGTCACATTGCGTCATCTTAAAAAAAGAATGAAAAAACTACTGCACCTTACCTATGAAAAATATATCGGTTCAGCTTCGGATTTTTGTGCAGGACTCGCTGCACCCCAGGATATTGGCTGGTCGGCGAATTAGTTTAACAGAGTTCGAAAAATGGGAAATCTTTGTTCATCAAGAAATAGAAATACTGACGATGGCTACCCTGACATTTCCCACGTTATCCAGGCACAGTAAAGATAGTGCTGCGTTTTGCTTGATTGATGAAATCACTGAGTTGAGCAATATCGTAAACGCTTATCTGATGAAGTTTGCAAAAGTATGGCAGGTTAATCCATCTGCTGGACTGATCAAGTCTCATTACTTATTTACCTGTGAGGCATTTGAAACATTCTTAAATAGCGTAGCGAAAAAAAATCCCGGTATCGCAGGAAAAACAAGGTATTCGGATTTTGCAATAGGGCGAATAAAACCCGAACTCCGTTTAAAAGTTAATGCAGTAGAATTCCATTTGCGGCATCAACAGATCGGACAAGATATTTTAACAATGCTGATAGGGGCTTTTGGTCAAATGATTTCCCAAAAATCATTAAGGAGATGCGATAATACCTATTTACAAAAATTACTGGCCAGCCTTTCAAAGAAAACGTTCGGCAACTCCGGAGATCTAAGTGACTTTTTGATTATCAATGATTTCAACGTGCCTGAATTTTTTCTTTTTTGCGTGGCTACCTGGAACGAACGACTGACTGAAGCTGAAGGGCTTTATGACCAGCGAGAATTGCTGTTAGAGGCTAAGAGCCACCTATATGATTTATCGCTCGCTAATGGAGCCAAACATCCCGCAGTAAAGCAACGGTTATATACAGAGTTAAATGCTTTTCTGACCGAAAAGTATGCGCTGGTAAAAGAACGTATTAAAATAAACCGACAGGCCCTCGTTGATACACCTGACAAGAAATTATCAAAACGTGTTCTCATCAATCTTTCAGTTGCTCAATTAGGACTCTTTATTCGCTTGCAAATAGAAAAGGGATTTTTGGGCAAGGAACATATTGGTGATTTATTTGCCTTTTATGCCAAACACTTTTATACACCGAACACAGATTATATTTCGGCTGAAAGCCTTCAGAAAAAATCCACAGTTGTGGAGCATGCGACCGCGCAAAAACTAAAAGGTCATCTGATCAGTATGCTTAACTGGTTAAATACTAACTACAATCTTTCAAACTTCAACTAGCTTCCCAAAGTTCGCTCCTGAAATTCATGTAAAAGGCCATGAACTTTAAGCATTCCCAACATCTCTGCGTACCATGTATAAGTGAAATCACGGTGAGCCTTTAACTTTGCCAAATTCACCGTCATCAAATCGCTCAAGTGAATCAATCCCAATTTCTTTGATTGTTCAACAAAATCCCCCGCCATGCCAAGCTTCAGGAATGAAAATTTAAGTTTTACATTTTCTCTCATAGCGATTATCCTTGGTAATATTGATTATATCAAATTTGCAGCTTTTGCTGCAAAATCGAAAAAGAAGTTATAATAAGATTTAAACACTTTGTTTATTCAAGCATTTTAAATTTTTACTGGCGAATTAAAGTTGGACAATATATGTCTGTAGCGCTTTGGTCAACTTTTGGCCTGTATTATAACGAGCTAATATACAATTTGTTAATGTTTAAATAAATCAAATATCCCGTCTTGAATGAAAGGGGGTGAAAGGATTCTTTCACCCCCTTTCACTGTTTTGGCGTAGCCCAAATTCCGTGCTTTGACCCCATGAAGCTGGAAGAATTATCCCAAATCATGCTTACCGCAACTAATGACGGCGTAGCGAAAGTGCTTGGTGAACCTGGTGCAAAACCTGGGTATATCACTAAGGCTAAAGCATACCGAATCTACGGCCGAAGCAATATCGACCGTTGGTTGGCGGAACATCTGATACTTCCTTCAGCAACCGCAAAAAGTACTAAAAAATTTCTTGACAAAAATGCGCTGGAACGGGTAGCCGGGAACAGCAACAGGAATACCTATCTGCCTGTGGCAGATAGAAAACTATAAGCGCTTTGCTTATATCGGTCTTTGACGTATGGGGACAAAGCATTATCCTGCTTGAACACAGGAAATTTTGCGAAGCTGAGATTATATCAATATAGCGAAAACGCATTGGCAGGCGAAGGCCCGGACTGTAGAGTCCGACGTGGGTAGTCCCGAAAATATATACCGGCAGAAGCGGATTATCGGGTTCGTTACCCGCTGCCGGTACATGGAAATCAACCATTTTCAAATCAGAACTATTGCAAGGTTAGCCGCCGAACTCGGCGCAATTGCTTCTCTCATTCAAACAGGTCACATCAGGCCTTATCTCAACAAGAACGAAGCCTTCAAATTATATGGACGCGCCAATGTTGAAAATTGGCTAAAAGACGGTTTGATCACACCACGAAAGGACGGCGACTATTCGGCTGCCTGGAGAATTGAACGAATGGAAATAGAATTGCTCGTCAAGTCGATTGAAATGATGCGCTTGTTCTAAGGTTGCCCGTGGCATTTACACTTTAAATTTTGAATATATGCTTGAGTTACTTACAGCAAAGGAATTGAAAGAACAAGCTTCGCTTGTCGACTTTCTGAGCCGCCTTGGCCACCAGCCGGCACGAAAATATGGCCGGGAAAAAATCTATTACAGTGTGCTGCGCGATGACGACAGTAGGCCGTCGCTAAGCGTGAATGACGATTTAGGGGTTTGGTTTGATCACGGAACACGTAAAGGTGGCAATATCGTTGATCTCGGGCTGGCGCTATGGAAGCATTTATCTTTTCAGGAAGTCCTCCAAAAAATACAGGAAGTGTGCCTGATTTCAACGGGTGACAAAAAACCGCCCAGGCCCCGAATTTCTGTTAGGGTTCCTAACTACATTGTCCAGGACATCAAGGAAATTGGAACGCACCCGGCAATCAACAACTATCTGAAAAGCCGGCAAATTTTCGAACAGGCAAAAGGAATCTTGAATGAGGTTTACTATTGCGTAATAGATGAAAAAGGCGAAAAGAAACAATTCTTCGCCGCAGGCTGGAAAAATGAAAAAGGTGCCTGGGAGGTCCGTAACAAATATTTTAAAGGCTGCCTCGGTAACAAAGCCATCAGTTTTGTTGCAGGCAATGAAAAAAAGGTAGCCGTATTCGAAGGTTTTACCAACTACCTCAGCTGGAAAGCAGAAAATCCGATTGCTGACCAAAGCATCATCGTTTTGAACACAATTGCACTACTTGCAGATGGAATTGAGAAAGCAATGGGTTTTTCCTCTGTCGATATCTTTTTCGACCGCGACCAGGGTGGGTTTTTGGCAAGCAGGGATCTCATGAAGGCTTTACCTTATGCGACTGACCGTTCAATGGCTTATGAGGGTTTTAATGACTTTAATGATAAATTGGTTGCTGCCCAGAAAATTGTCGATGAAGCTGTCGCTCCAAAGAACACTATCTTTTCAAAGGTGGAAGTTCCATTTCAACGTTAACAGTTAATTAATCCTTATTGACATATCGGGGTATCTTTTCTTTTTTATCCATGCAAGATGTGCCGTTGTCCGACAAAACGCCGTATCCGTTGTTTTACCGGCCCACGGCCTCTTGCCTTAAACCATCCCTGCGTACCTCCGTTCAGGATTAAGGGGTATCATATCCTCGCAACTCGTATCCTCTATGAAAAAAGAGAACCGCACGAAAAAGATAGACGCCCGCTTCACAGAAGCGGAATACAAGACCATCCAGGCGCTGGAAAAGGAATTAGGCGTCCGTAAGACGGACCTGGTGCGTTCAAGGCTGTTGGAAAATGCGCCGGCGATGGTGCTTAATGCAAAGGAGCTGATTAGGTCACTGGACAGCATCAGCGCTGAAATAGGCCGTTCCGGCAATAACATCAATCAACTGGCGCGCTATGCCAATATCCTGAACAATAAAAAAGTATTGTCACCGATGGTTGCGGAAAGGTTCAATATGCTCTTTGAGCAATACCTGCTGAACCAAAAAATGCTGGAAGCAAGCCTGCGAAAAGTTGTCCGCGCCATGGGACATTAAAACAATTATTTATCATATGGAATTTACGATCACGTTTCCCACACTGGCCATTAGTATCCTCACTTATTATACCGGCCGTTACCTTTATTTCTCCTTCCTGAAATACCGTTCCGGTCACCAGCGCCCGTTTAACCCGCGCTATAATTACCGGACGGGTTCCTGCCCTGACTGGCAAAGAGGATTTGAGCAGGGACAGGCGAAGATCCTTCACCAATATCACCTGGAAGAATGTTGCCGGGATGAAGCGGTACTGAAATGGATCAGGGGTTATAAAGACCTGGAAAAGGACCTGCGCCAGGTATAACGTACCCCGATACAAAATATCCCGCGATAAACTACCGGGGGACAATGTTCCGGGAGCGCACTTACTAAAGTATCCCGTAACAAAATACCAGGGAATAAAATACCGGGAGATAATCTCTCCCGCTGCAAAATAGCACGGGATAATATATCCCGGTAGAAAATCTCTCCCTTATGATTGTAAAGATTATCCCGGCTACAAAAAATTCAGCCTCATTTCCTGCCGTCGGCTATAATACCGGCAAGCTGGATAAAAACAAAGGGGAACTGATGAAAGTGTCCGGGTTTGGATCATTGGAGGGCTTGCAGCAATGGCGGCCTGAAGATTACCGGAATTATTTAAAAGCGGTATCTGCCACCAATAAAGCCATCAAACAGCCACAGTTTCACGCCGTCATTTCTGCTGAAGGCAAGAGCCATGATAAACACCAGCTGACCGAAATAGCCGCCAAATGGCTTACCGCCATGGGTTACGGCGATCAGCCCTATATGCTGGTCTTTCATAAGGATACGAAGAATAATCATATCCATATCGTCGCCACGCGGGTAAACAAGCACGGCAGAAAGATCAACGATTCCTTTGAAAACATCCGCGCGCAAAAGCACCTCAACCAAATTTTAGGCATCGATGAGCAGCATAGTGCCAGGCAGGATATTGCGAACGCTTTGTCTTATGCTTACAGCACTAAAGCCCAGTTCATGATGATCCTGGAGAGCCGTGGCTATACTTTAAAAGAAGAGGAAGGCAGACTGATGGTGTTCAAATTTGGCCATAAGCAGGGCGAAATTAATTTGAACCAGCTGCAATTTGCCGCGCCAACGCCGGAAAGACTTGACCAGTTAAAAGCCATTTTTCATAAATATGCGGCGGTTCACGATACCTCCTTACAGCCCAAAATATTTCCCGGCCAGCAAAAACCGCATGGTTTTACTTCGGGTTTTGCCACTTACCTGAAAGAGAAGCACGGCCTGGAATTATTGTTCCACGCGTCCGGCGATAAGCCACCATACGGCTATTCGGTCCTTGATCACGCCGGCAAAGCGGTATTTAAAGGCGGGGAGATCATGCCGTTGAAATCAATGCTCGCCAAACAGGCAACCGAAAAACCGGGCGCTGAAGAGGAAGTCTGGAAGGAGCAGGATTTCAATAAAGATACCAAAGCTTATTACTCGGCGCTTTTAAAAGCAGCGCTCTATAATTATCCTGACCTGGCGCAGGGCCTGCGGCACCAGGGGCTTGACCTTTTATTTGACGGCGAAGGGTTCTTCCTGTCTGATCCTCATAACTCATTTTGCAGCAATGCCGCTGATTTGCTGAGTGAAAAACAGTATAACCATTTGGTACGAGCATTTCATCAACTGACCGAGATGCTGCAGGAAGCTGAACAGCAACCCATAATCATCAGCATCGCCGGTGATGTGGACGACGAGGCCACGCATGGCCGCAAACGGCGGCGGAATAAAAACAGATAAATCAACAATTTATGATCATTATTATCGGCAACCAAAAGGGTGGCGCTGGAAAAAGTACGCTTACTTTATTACTCGCCAATTATTTAACCCTGGCTAAAAAATGTAAGGTCACCGTCATTGACAGTGATTACCAGCAATCGCTTTCACAGAAATACGAAAAGGCAAAACTACTGGAGAACCCGGAATTGTATGAAGTAATTGCCGCCGGTTTAGAAGACTTCCCGGTAATGTACGAGGTGTTTTCGGTCAATAAAAAAGAGATCGTGCTGATAGACTTGCCGGGTAAACTGGATGATGACGGCCTCATCCCGATCTTTAAATCAGCGGATCTCGTCATTTGTCCTTTCGCCTATGATGAGTTCAGCTTTGAATCCACCATCCTGTTTTCGGTGGTGCTGCGGCAGATCAGCCCGCAGCTGCCCATCAGGTACATTCCTAACCGCATCAAGGCCAATGTCAGGTACGAAACACAAAAAGAGGTGGACGAACAACTGTCGAAGTTTGGTGAAGTAACAGATGCCGTTGCCGACCGCATCGACTTCCAGCGGGTCAATACCCTGCAAACCCCCTTGTCGGTTTACCCGCTGGTGATTTCCGTTTTTGAAAAAATCTTCAAAGAACATATTAAACCCATCATTACATGAACGAGATCAAAACGCTGGCAGACCAGTTGCGGAGCCGCATGGCCAAACCCGATACACCGGAAGTAGTCAAACCTAAAAAGAAAAGTACAAAGCCGGCGATCACTCCGCCCATCGTTGAGCTGATACGCGGCTATGATATCAAAGACCATGACAGTATGGTCCATGTACGCTTCGACCGCCAAACCGCCCAGATGCTCCATCACTTCAAAATGGCGACGGGTGTTGAAGTGACCCGGCTGATCTCTTATTCGGTAGCCCAGCTTTTGGAGCGGCACCCGGAAATCAAATTTATTATTAAAGAACACTTAGAAAACTTCGGACTATGAGCTGGAAATTTTTTCGCGGCAAACGCGACCCGGTTTACGACGAGATCCTCGACCGCATCAAAGGTTATGACAACAGTAATCATAAAACGCTGATCCACGCACGCCTGGACGAGCGTACCGCTGCTAATCTGAGCCAGCTGAAGCTGGCAACCGGTATCGAGATTCAAAAGATCGTCGCCTTCTCCATCAGCGAGCTGCTCCGGCAGCATCCTGAACTTAAAACCATCATCAAAGACTTTTTAGCAACCATTAATTAATATGAACTGGATACACTTTTTACTATGGGTGGCCGGGCTGTACACCTTGTATTACCTGGCCGTGATCACGATTGACGTTGCCGGGGGCAACAGCACCCCGGCAGCAACATCACTGATGCATGAACTGACCTTTTCAGAAAAGATACAAACGCAAAAGATGGAGCATCAGCCAGCGGAAGCGGCCCCGGCTGCGACCGGTCCTGCGGTGATCGCCTCCGGCGGCGTACCGATCAAGGAACTCTTCAGCCTTGCCCGGAAGGAACTGATCGTTTACACAAAATCAGTAAGCTACTGATGATGCGGTTTATCCTGACGGGCTGTTTGCTGCTGGCAGCAATAACAGTTATGGCCCAGCCCGGCCTCAACGAAATGCAGCAGGCGCAGCAGGATCTCACTTCTTCCTTTTTTTCCGCGCTGGACTGTGCGCTGGTCCTTGCTGCCATCTTCGGGATTTTGGGCGCGGTACGCATCTACCATAACTGGCAGATGGGGCATCCCCGGATAGACCAGGCGGTGGCCGGATGGTTTTTCGCCGCATTATTCATGGTGCTGGCCGGCGCGTTCCTGCGGGCTGTTTTCGGCATCTGATCCTTCTGCAATTTAATACCCCAAATAACCCGGCGGTTCTCCCGGCAGTCCGGGAGGCCGCCAATTTTTAATCAACAATTTAATACCCCTATTTTTCATGAACAAAATGAAACGTATCTGGGCCACAGCCGTGCTGTCGGTCCTGGGCATGGCCTCTGCCTTTGCCCAAAATGGTGTAACCGGTATCAATACCGCGACCACTACACTAAAAACCTATGTTGACCCGGTGACCAACATCGCCTTAGTGATCGGCGGTATTGTCGGCATTGTCGGCGCGATCCGGGTTTACTCGAAATGGAACTCGGGCGACCAGGACATTAACAAGGAGTTAATGGGCTGGGGCGGCAGTTGCGTATTCCTTGTGGTATCCGCGCTGATCATCAAAGCATTCTTCGGCCTGACCTAATGGCGAAAAGGTTTGCAGTATATAAGGGGCTTCAAAAGCCCCTTATATTCCGGGGCTTTCGTGGAAAATTCATCTACTGGGGCCTGGGCTCCTTACTGGCAGGACTGGTGCTGGGCGCTTTGACGATGTCGCTGGTCAATATGTGGCTGGGCGCAATAGTCCTTGTTGGCAGTATTGTCGGCGGCCTGCTTTATATCGCGGGCAGGCAAAAGAAAGGGCTGCACGATAAAGCGAGGGCAAAGGGAATTTATATTATTCATCACATCAATCATTATGGCCGCAAAAAATACATTTAAAATGCCCTATGCCGGTGTGGATAAAGGCGGGGATTACGACCTGCTGATCGGGCTTGGCGGGGAATGTTCGGTGATTATCAAAATGACCAACCCGATTATCCGCTATGCTGCATCGGCGGAAGCTTATGACGAGTTTCACAGTTTATTGATCAATATCGTCAAAGTTTTAGGTGACGGTTACATCCTGCAAAAACAGGATATCATCAGCAAATCAACATATCCTTCTAAAAAGGCGGAAGCCTATTTACAGCAAAAATATAATGACCATTTCGCGGGGCGCGATTTCCAGGAGGTATCTACTTACCTGACCATCACCATGCAGGTCAGAAAAGGCACCTTTTATGTTTTTGACGCAAAAGCCTTGAGCGAGTTCAGGCAAACAGTTGGTAAAGTCACCGACATCCTGAAAGCAGCCCGGACAGCGCCCGTTATTTTAAAAGAGCAGGAAATTAACTTACTCGTTTTACAGGTACTGAGTATGAATTTTGGGCGGGAGGCTTTATCGCTGAACCATCTTTCGCCTTCGGATATGGATATTAAAATGGGGGATCGCAGTACCCGCTGCCTCAACCTGGTGAATATTGACACTATCGACCTGCCGCAAAATGTAGGTACGCATATCGAGCTGAATGACAAGGACAGTATGAGCGGTTTCCCGGTGGACTTTTTAGCATTCCTGTTTAAGGTTCCGGGATTTGACAGTATTTTATTTAACCAGGTAATTGAGATTCCCAACCAGGTCATGACGCTAAAAAAACTGGAGCTGAAGAAAAAAAGGCATTCCGGTATTCCTGACCCGGCTAATACGCTGTGTATGGAAGACATAGACTTACTGCTCACGGATGTTGCACGGGAAAATCAGCTGCTGGTCAACTGCCACTTTAATATTTTGCTCACTGCGGCAAACGAGCATATCCAAAAGGCGGCAAATTTTATGGAAAGCGCCTTATTTGCCCTTGGGATTATTGCCAACAAGAATGCCTATAACCAGCTGGAGCTGTTCCGGACGGCATTGCCCGGCAACGCCATCGAACTGAAAAATTACGACTGGTTCCTGACCACCTGTGACGCGGCGCTTTGCTTTTTCTTTAAGGAGGCGCTGCCGGTGGATGAACCTTCAGATTTCCTGGTACGGTTCACTGACCGGCAGGGCGTGCCCGTCAGTATCGACGTTTCCGACCTGCCCATGCGGACCGGGCGGATCAATAACCGCAATAAATTTGTGTTAGGCCCGAGCGGAAGCGGCAAGTCGTTTTTTATGAACGCCCTCGTGGAGCAGTATCTATTGTACAATATGGATGTGGTCATCGTCGATGTCGGGCATTCCTATTCGGGTCTATGCGCTTACTATAAGGGCAAGTACATTACCTATACCGAGGAGAAACCGATTACGATGAATCCCTTCGCGATGCCGGCGAATGAGTATAATATTGAGAAGAAAGATTTTTTAATTACGCTGGTCGCGCTTTTATGGAAGGGTGCTGACGGTGTATTAAACAATGTCGAAAGAGACGTGCTTTCCAGTGTGATCAGCGCTTATTATGTCAAAAACTTCCAGCTGGAGAACCCGGAACTGAACTTTAATACCTTTTATGATTTTGCGCTGGAAAAGGTGCCGGAGATTAAAAAGGAAGAAAGTATCCCGTTTGAACTGGATGAATTTCGCTACGTCCTAAAGAAGTTTTACAGGGGCGGCGAATACCAGGCGATTTTAAATGAAGCAGCCGATCAGTCCCTGTTCTCCGAACAATTCGTGGTCTACGAAATTGACAATGTACAGAATAACAAAATTTTGTTCCCGATAGTTACGCTGATCATCATGGATGTGTTCATCCAAAAAATGCGGCACCGCAAGCACCACCGGAAAGCAATCATCCTGGAAGAAGCCTGGAAGGCGCTTGCCTCACCGATCATGGCAAACTTCCTGCTGTATTTAAATAAGACCGTACGGAAATTCTGGGGCGAAATTATCGAAGTGACACAGGAACTGGGGGATATCCTCGGCAATCCAATCGTCAAAGACAGTATTATCAGTAACTCAGATACCATCATCTTACTGGATCAGGCCAAGTTCAAGGAGAACTACAAAGAGATTGCAGCTTTATTGTCCATTTCAGCTACCGAGCAGCGGAAAATATTTTCCATTAACCAGCTGGACAACAAGGAAAGCCGGTCACCCTTCAAGGAATTTTATATGCGGCGGGGCCAGGTAGGCGAGGTTTATGGCGTGGAAGTTTCCCTGTTCCAGTATTTGTGTTATACCACCGAAAAGCCGGAAAAATCTGCCGTTGAAGTTTATGTTCAGCAGTATGGTTCTTATCCCAAAGGACTCGATGCCTTTACAGCCGATTTGCAGGAAAGCAAAGCTACGCTGGGCGAATTTGTAAGCCGGGTCAATAAAGCCGGGAAACCTATTTATTTAAACTAACCGATATGAAAAAGACAATTTATCTGCTACTTATGCTTTGCTGTATTTTAAAGCTGGCAAACGCCCAGGAAGTCGTCGTCGATCCAACGACCTCCGCCGCTATTGCGGTTAATGCTGCGGTCATTAACGGGCAAATGAATACTACCAATAATAACCTGAGCCTGATCCAGAAAGGACAGCTTGCCGTAACCGGCCAGTTAACCATTGCCAATACCTTGCAGAATGACATTTATAAAGGCCTTAGCCAGGTGGCTTCGGTGATCAGTAACCTGGAATCCATCAAGCAGATCACCGAATGCGGCGCTGATATCATCAGCGATGTCGAGCAATCGGAAAAACTGGCGCAAGCTGACCCGGTACTGCTGTTATTTGCAGAGCAGGGGGCCCGTGAATTTGAAACCCGCTCGGTTGCACTGGCCGGCGATGTATCCGCTTTCGTACTGCAATCAGGTGGAAATAATTTAATGGACGCCGGCGAAAGGGGAAAACTGCTGAACCATATTGAAAGCCAGATGCAGGTTTTGCGCGGCATATCTTACGGGATGCAGCGGGCGATGTACTGGGCCAAAATGCGCGGCATTTTCCAGTCGCTTAATCCCTGGGCGACCTGGCAGAACGAGGATAAGCAAATCGCCCTCAGTGTTTTGAACAACGCTAAATATCTAAAGCAATGAAGCTCCTCCTAACGCTTTTTGCCTTAAGCTTTGCGCTTTCCGCTGTCGCACAGGAAAACACCATTGATATTGTCGGTATGCACCAGCTCATTGATGAATCGAAATCCGAACATAAGGTACAGGTTGATGCAAAAAATCAGCAGGCGGTCAATACCACCAACGAAGCGGCAAACATGACCCTGCTTGCCAAGCTGAAGGATACCTACCGCACCCTGCAGCACCGTTATAATACATTGGGAACCGCGATCACTGTCGCCGACATTGGTTTGGAAGGCGAGCCGATGGTCAGACAGATCATTAACTACCAGGGGCAGATCATGGAACTTGCTGAGAAAAACCCGGCGATAATTGCTTTGGGCTACCAGACGGAAATTGAGTTCGCCGAAAAAGCGGAAAGCCTGATCGGCTACGTGGCCGGCCTGACTTTATCCATCGGCGACGTTAACCAGATGAAAGCATCCGACCGGAAAATGCTTTTCGATTATGTCATCCAGCAACTCAGCCGGATACAGGAACTGGCGGGGAACATGCTGAACCTGTTGCAGTACAACAACCTGGCTGCCGTGCTGAAGGCCCTGAACCCTTTTCAAACCTTCATCGATCAGGATAAATCCATTGCTAAAGACATAATTCAAAACGCAAAATACCTCAAATGAAAAAGACGCTTTTATTGTTCGCTTGCTGTTTTAGTAGTGCTTGCTGTTTTGCCCAAGAGGTCGTCTTCGACCCGCAGCATTTTTTAGCCGTTATGGAAAACGGCGCAACACGCACCAGTGCCGAGATCGCGCACAACCAGTACCTCTCTAAGATCAATTCCAATCTCGACAATATCAATATCAATTTAAGCTCGGTCGTGCTGGCGCAAACCATTCTTTATAACGCGCTTTCCGATGTCAATTCGGCGCTGAAAGACGGCCTGGCCGTTAAAAACATGACGGTGCTCACCGCTGATATGATCAGCTATCTCGATCAATGCCTGGCGCTGGCCAAAGCGCAGCCTTATTTATTATTGTTTGCCACCGGTATTGAAAATGAAATGCAGGTCAGGGCGATTGCGCTGGTCAGCGAGGTAACCGGTTTTGTGCTTAAAGAAGGCGGCAATGTGCTGGCTGATTATAATGCCCGCGACCAGTTACTGGCCAAAGTTACCCAGCAACTGGAAATTCTGAACAGCCTGGCCTACGGTGCCTGGCGGGCCATGTACTGGGCCAAAGAACAAGGCATCTTTGCCTCGGTCAATCCTTATGCCGCCTGGATCAACCATGACAAAACCTTCGTCGCACAGATCATCGGCAATGCCAAATACTTAAAATCAAATCCTTAAATCATGAAAAAATTAATTGCTTTTTTTGCTTTCGCTTTGATGCTTTCCACTGGCTTCGCGCAGGAGGAAGTTTACGACAAAGCCGTCGTTCACCAGGAACAGCGGATGGTTTTCCTGCAATGGAACCAAAATGAATTTGATCCCAAAGCGGGCTTTTTAGACCTCAATCCTTATTACTGGCTGGTCTGGGGACTATTTGATCCGAATTACCACAAAACTGACCTCCGGCCGCTTTCAGCTACCGGGCCGCAAACGCAAAGACTCGCATTGGTCGCTGCCCAGAACAGTACCGACAATAAATACAAACTGCATTCCGATACGGTCAGGAACACGGCCTTATCCAACATCGCCGAAACTTCGGGTTATTTATCCGACGCCGATCCTTTATGGTTTTTATACTATGCACAGCAATTCTCGCCTTTACTGAATTATTCGGCGGCGACGTTATTGGGTCCGCTTGGTACCCAGGTCAGCGCCAAACTGGTTTCCGAAGGTTTATATAGCTGGTACACCAACCAGTTAAGTATGCTGAAGGAGCGTTTACAGGGCGCGCGGACAACGGATATGGACAGGGGATCGCGGATTCTGGCTTATTACCGGCTGCTGAAAGAATACCAGGTTTTGGCGGGAGTATGGGCGGTACGAACGGCCGCAGCGGCAAAGGATATCAGCATGACCGGGCAATTACAACAGGTCCAGGTGAGTAAAATGACTTACGGAGTTTGGACGCCCGGTACCGATGTACAGATTGCTAACCGCGTATTAATTCAGGCAGGACTATGAAATATAAATTAACATTGATTTGCCTGCTGTTCCTGGTATGGGGCACAGCAAGCTTTGCCCAGACGACACCCGCCATCGATACGGCCAGCAGTCACCAGACGCTGGCCTACTTGCAGGGCGACGGCGTTTATGAATCAGGTATGATGACTTTTTTAGGCGGGTTGAAAGCCTCTATCTGGACGCATTTTGACCTGTTTATTGGTGACGCGCAGGCGCTGGCGGCGATCTTTATGATCATTTTCTTTGCCATCAAATCGTACGAAATGATGGTCGGCGATAAACAGCTGGAGATCATGCCGCTGCTGCGGCCCTTCGGGTTGGTCATGGTCATTATCTGGTGGAGCGCATTTACACAGGTCGTTGCTTATCCCACTGATCTGGTGGAGAGCCAGACCGACCAGATGTTTGAAAGCGAACAGCAGAATGTGAATGCATTGCGTGTGAACCGTGCCAGCCTGATGCTGGCGGTCGCCAATTCGCTCATCACTTACCAGGCGCAGGCGGATGTCGCTGAAAAGGAAAGTGATACCTGGTACGGGCAGGCCTGGGATTCGGTGACGAGTACGGTAAAGGAGGGTATTTCCACAGTCATTTCTCCTTTACTGGAACTGAAAAACCGGCTTACAGTCGGGATGCAATTACTGTTTACGCAGTTACTGGAACTGCTTGGCATCTGGATTCTTAGGATAGCGGTTTATATCATATTTATGATCCAGATCATCTATTCGTCCATACTGGTCATCTTAGGCCCGTTCTCTGTAGCAGTCAGCATATTGCCTGCGTTCCGTGACAGCTTTTCGACCTGGATCGCACGTTTTGTATCGGTAAATTTATATTCCGGCATCGCCTACCTGATCATGTATTTATGCGCCTTGATGCAGGAATACGCCATGCAATCCGAGATCAGCCGCTACCAGGTACTGGTCGGCGCGAACGGAACCAGTGCGGATCTGCAAAAACTGGCCTGGTTCGCGGGTAACGGTATCCTGTCCTTCGGCGAGGTGATCTGCGTGTTTTTAATCGGCGCGATTTGCATGTTTACCGTGCCCAGCATTTCTACCTGGATTATTTCTACTTCCGGGATCAGTTCCGCTACTTCCAGCGCCGCGCGCGGAGCAGCAACGGTTGTTACTGTCGCCCGCAGGGCCGCAGGCAGTTTCATTTAATAACAAATCCATTTTATGATCATTAAAAACATCGAAGCCAAGATCCGGCTGGCGACCATGGTCGCTTTTGGCAGTTTTATAACGGCCATCATTATCGCAGTAGCTGCCTTATGGCTGGCCAACAACCAGGTTTCTGCCGCCCGCCGCAGCATTTATATCCTGTCGAATAACATTCCCATCATGGCCAGCCAGACCGATATGCAGATGAACCGGCCGGCTGAGTACCGCGCGGATGTCGACCTGTTCCACTCACTTTTTTTCTCCCTCACACCGGATGATAAGTTTATCGAATACCAGTTAAAGAAAGCCATGTACCTCGTGGATGAATCAGGCGTACAGCAATATGACAACCTCAAGGAAAACGGTTTTTTCAATTCCATTTTATCATCCAGTTCTGTACTGACGCTGACCACTGATTCCATTGCGCTGGATATGTCCCGGCATTATTTCCGCTATTACGGCAAGCTGAAAATCGACCGTCGGAGCTCGACAGTGGTTCGGTCGCTGATCACGGAGGGTTATCTCAAAGATATCCCCCGGAGCGATAACAACCCGCACGGCGTACTGATCACCAATTGGAAAACCCTTGAAAACAAAGACCTCGAAAATGTTCAAAAAAATACATTCTAACCGCGACCCCGGCGATACGCTGTACAGCGAAATTAAAAAGGAGTTCGGAGGGCAATTCAACAACATTGCCGGTGGTACCCGGTCATTTGCCGAACGCTATCCCCGCATACTGTTTGGCCTGATGATCTTTTGTATAGCTGTCTCCATAGCCGTGGTATTCACCCTGCGCAAGCCGCCGGTGCCTCCGCCAAAGATCAGCGTCAGCCCGGTTAGCGACGGTGTGGGACAAATCCTCAGTTTAAGTTCGGCTATGAAAGAAACTTTAGCCTTAAAAAAGCAGGTGGACAGTATCAGTACGCTGAAAAAACCGGACGTAACCGACAGCGCCTTGTTATTAAAGGACCTCGACCGGCTCGGACAAATCAATAAAATTCTCAAACCTATAAAACCATGAGTATCAATTTTAAACAACCCAAATACATCCTGCCTTTACTCGCATTGCCCTTTTTGATATTATTCTTTTATGTATACCAAAGCAGCGCGTCAAAAAATAAAAAGCAGGTAAAGAGCAGCCCCGGTTTTAACGCCTCCGTTGGCGATGTTTCGCCGGACATCAAAAAAAAGGAACTGACCGATAAACTCGATGCTTACCGCGATGCCTATAAGGAAGCTGATGGAAATACCGCCGTTAACGCCATCCCTGCGGATAAATCAGTCGCTGCCGGTTTTAATAATGCTTACAGCCAGCAGCAAAAGAAAACACTGGACTCGATCAATCAGGTGATGCAACACCGGTTCAGTGACAAAGCGCCGCCTCCGGGAATAACGCCCAGGGACAGGGCGATGGAAGAAGCCCTTAACCACATGAACCATCCGGCGAAAACGGGGACCGTTGCGCAGACCAGTGTAGAAAAAGACCCGATGCAGGTATTCCGGCAACAAATGGCCTATATGGACAGCATCCGCAAGTCAGAAGATCCGGCTTACCTGGCCAAACAAAAAGAACTGGCTAAAGCAAAAGCCGCCGATGTTAAACCCGCAGACAAACCCCTGAGTGTGGTTAAAGCAGGTGACGCGGCAACTGATTTTAATACGGTCAGGCCGCAAAAAGAGGAAAGTTTTATCATGGCCATCATTGATGAAAATATCACCGGTTACGCCGATTCCCGGATCAGGCTGCGCCTGCTGGAAGATATTGTTGCCGGCAACACGCTGATCAGAAAAGGTACTTATATCTACGCCCTGATCAGTGGTTTTTCCGGCCAGCGGGTTTCGCTGTCGGTCAAATCCATTTTGTACGAGAACCAGGAACTACCCGTCAGGCTGGAGGTATATGACCTTGACGGGCTTAAAGGGCTGTATGTGCCGGAATCCCAGTTTCGTGATTTTACCAAAGACCTGGGTAATAATACCATACAGGGCGTCAGTATGGAAGATAACGGTACCGGTTCAGCCGCCAGCCAGCTGCTGATGAGTACCGCCGGTAAAATGTTCGAATCCACATCATCTGCCATCGCCGGGGCTATCCGTAAAGACAAAGCGAAGATCAAATACAATTCCTATATCTATTTAATCGATTCCCAAAAAAGCAATTAACTATGAACCGTTTCTTTATTTCCTTTACCGTCATTATCATGACGGCCTGCCAGGCCTTTGGACAAAAGCTGGCTGAACTACCGGTGGTTTACCTGCCGGATAACCTGTCTGTACATTTCGTTTCTCCGGAACCGATCCAATATGTCGATATATCGACCAAATCCATTTCCGGTGACCTGCCCGTAAAAAATATCCTGCGGATCAAATACCGTACAGACTCAGCTACCCAAGAGGGGGTGGTTACCATTGTCGGCGAAAAATTTATCGCGCAATACCGCATTATCCATTCGCCGCCGGACGGTGGGGCGATACAAACCGAAATACCTGTGCTGCCCGCAGACATGCGACCGCTGGAAACCGGTATCGGGCTGTCCCAACCCGAACTAAAGAATTACGCGCTTCACCTGCTATCCAAAAAACCAGAAAAGCTACGAAAAGCGAGTGCCTACGGTATAAAAGCGACACTCAATCATGTGTATACCGTTGGCGATTATATTTTCCTGGATATAGGTTTTGAAAACAGCACCAACCTGAAATATGACATCGATGAACTGCGTTTTAAGATTGAAGACAAGAAAGTGACCAAAGCCACTAACGTACAATCGCTGGAGATCAAGCCGGATTTCACCCTGTTTGATCAGCCTTTTTTCAAAAAGCATTACCGGAATATCTTCGTCTTTAAAAAATTCACTTTCCCCGGTAATAAACTGCTGAATATCCAACTCGACGAAAAACAACTATCCGGAAGGGTTATCACGCTGTCGGTTCCTTATAAAGATGTACTGGAAGCGGATATGATACCGGTACAATAATTTTATTATGGAAGAGACACATGAACAGCATAAGCTGCATGGCTTCATGCAATGTGCTATATATATATCCATTGCGCTGGAAGCCAGCATATTTATTTACTTAAAAGCCCCTTTCTGGGGCTTTTTTGGTAATGCCCTTTTCAGGCTGAGCCACATTGCCATTTATCATGAACTGGCCTACAGTAAATTATGTACCTTTTTACTGATCTGCCTGGTCAGCATAGGCACCCTGGCCAAAAAAAAACAGGACCTCGATCCGAAAAAGCATATCATTTATCCCTTGACATTTGGCCTCTGTTTATTTTTTGGCAGTATCCTGTATTATAACCGGCCCTCCCCATTGGTATTCGCTTACACGACCTGGTTCAACCTGGGCTATATGGTCTGTTCATTCATCGGTGCGCTGATGACAAGCGTCGCCATGGATAACGTTTCTAAAATGATCCGCTCCGGTTTGGGTAAGGATAAATGGAACAGTGAAGCGGAAAGTTTTATGCAGCAAATAGCGCCGGTCATCACGCCTTATTCTGTAAATATCCCTATGCTGTTTTATTTTGGGGGCAAAGTGCGTAACGGCTGGATCAACCTGGTCAACCCTTTTCGCGGTACATTGCTGATCGGCACGCCCGGTTCCGGAAAAAGTTTCGGGGTGGTCAATCCCTTTATCCGGCAGCTTATCGCGAAAGAATTTTGCGTGTGCCTGTATGATTATAAGTTCCCCGATCTGGGAAAAGTGGCCTATTACCAATATTTACTGGCTAAACAGCAGGGTAAATTAGTAAAGCATCAATTTCACGTCATTAACCTGAATGACCCCGAACGCAGTCGGCGGATCAACCCATGGCCGGCGCATTACCTGCGCACATTGGCGGAGGCCACGGAAACCGCCGAGGGATTGGTCGAAGCCATGAAAAAAGGTGACCAGTCAGGCGGCAGTGATAAATTCTTTACCCAGTCAGCCATTAACTTTTTGGCGGCCTGTATTTATTTCTGGAGCAAGTATTCCGGCGGTAAGTTTTCCAGCTTCCCGCATGTATTGTCTTTCCTGAACCACTCTTATGATGATATCTTCAGCGCTCTGTTTACCGAACCGGAACTGGCTTCCTTACTGTCACCTTTTAAAACGGCCTATACCTTAAAAGCTTACGACCAGCTGGAAGGTCAGATCGGTACCCTTAAGATTTTTATCAGCCGGATGGCTACAAAAGAAACCTACTGGGTGTTTTCAGGTGATGATTTCGACTTGAAGATATCCGATAAACAGCATCCTGCGATGCTGATACTGGCGAATGACCCCAGTACCCAGGCCATTAACGCAACCTGCTATTCCATCGTGCTGAACCGGCTCACCAAGCTGATTAACAGCAAGGGCAATCTGCCTTCAGCTTTGCTCATTGATGAGATGCCGACCTTATACACCCATAAGATAGAAAACCTCATTGCCGAAGCACGTTCCAATAAGGTGGCTGTGCTTTTGGGTTTGCAGGAATTGCCCCAGCTCAATCAAAACTACGGTAAAGAAACGGCAGCAACAATTACTTCCGTAGTCGGAAACGTGTTGGCCGGTTCGGTCCGGAATAAAGAAACACTGGACTGGCTGGAACGCTTGTTTGGCAAATCCAAGCAGATCGGCGAAAGCCTGTCTATAGACCGGAATAAAACTTCCACGTCTTTAAATGAGAAGCTTGAGGCGCTCATCCCGGCCGGGAAAATGGCCTCGCTGAATACAGGCGAAATGGTCGGACTGATCGCCGCCGATGTACAGGAAAACTATACCGGCAAGTTTGAAACATCAGCCATCCATTGTAAGATCAACCTGGAAGCTAAAGCCATTAAGGCGGAAGAAGCTGGCTTTAAGGATTTGCCGGTCTACTACGATTTTGGTGGTAAACAGGAAGAGATCCTGCGCCATAATTTTACCCGGATCACGCTGGAAGTGGAGAATATCGTAAAAATATTCCGCAAGCCGCCTGAAACGGTGACCGAAACCAAACCTGCTGTCAAAGCGGGCCTGAAAAAATAAGCCATGTATTTCTTTAAACTGTTTGCTGCGGCCGGGCTGATTGCCTGCCTGCCCTTAAAGCATATTTACCTCACCTCGCCCTACGGCTACCGTATCCACCCGGTTACCGGCAAGTACAGTTACCACGCCGGGATAGACCTGCGGGCACGCAGCGACACGGTGTTTGCCGTTATGCCCGGCCATGTAAAACGCAGCAGCTATGATCCCTTTCTCGGGGTCTATATCAAACTGTCGCACGGGGATTATGAAACGACCTATGGGCACCTTTCACAAATCTTTGTACTGCCACCCGACAGCGTCAGCGCCGGGACCGCTATCGGATTAACCGGTTCAACGGGCAGGACGACCGGCGAGCACCTGCATTTTGCCGTCAGCTACCACGGCCGTTCTATCGACCCATTAAAATTTCTAATCAATATCATGAACTAAACAGCAAAATTATGCCATCAAACTTTAAACCCCTGCATGAGCAGATCGCCGAGAAGCTCATCGCCGAACTGAAAGCCGGAACCTCGCCGTTTCAGAAACCCTGGACAAACGACAACTCGGCCAGCTATTTTACCCCTTTAAATCCGACCACCGGTAAGAACTACCGGGGCATGAACGCCTTTTGGCTCGCTTTGCAGGGCCGGGACGATCCGCGCTGGATGACACTGAAACAAGCTTCCTTTAATCACTGGACCGTGGAAAAAGGCGCAAAAGCTACGCTTATCAATTTTGTCAAGCAAACAGATATACGGCCCGTACTGGATGACAAAGGCCAGCCGGTATTAAAAGAAAACGGCAAGCCGCAAACCCAGACCGTTAAGCTGGATAAACCTATCATCACCACCGCTTTTGTATTCAATGGGGAACAGATCAAAGGTATCCCCGAATGGAAAGAGGCTTACGGCGAGAAGATCGCCGCCCGGCAATGGTCGCCAATCGAACGTGCCGAAATGATCCTGGCTGACAGCAAAGCGGATATACAGCATGGCGGCAACGAGGCATATTACAAACCATCAGCCGACCAGATCAGGTTACCCAAGCCGGAACAGTTTGATGCCGCCGCCAAATACTACGCCACTGCCTTACATGAACTCGGCCACTGGAGCGGGCATGAAAGCAGGCTCGACCGGCCAATGAATGATAAATTCGGTACGCCCGACTATGCCCGCGAAGAATTGCGCGCCGAGATCGCCTCACTCATGATCGGCAGCGAACTGAATATCGGCCATGATTTTGGACAGCACGCCGCTTATGTGGAAAGCTGGATCGAAGTCCTGCAAAAGGAACCTAACGAAATGTATAAAGCTTCAGCCGATGCCCAGAAGATTTTTGATTTCGTGCTGGGCTTTGAGCAAAAACGCGAACTGCAATTGGAAGCTGCCGAAAAAGCAGGCCTTAAGACGCTCAACGCCGGTGATGTGATTCCTTATAACGACAAAACATACAGTGTCGGCGAAACGGTTAAGGGTAAGACCCTGGTCACCGATGAGGAAGGCAAGAAAACAAAAGTGAGCCCCAAAGACGGCCTGTACAATTCCTTGTTAGAAGCGCGAAATAACCCGCAGGCACAGGAGCAGGAACAGGAACTCAGCCAGGAAATAGAACCGGAACTGGCCGAAGCCGAAAGTGCCGGTTATAAAATGAAACGTTAATCTTAATATAACCATGATACAGGAAACTTATAAGAATGAGGAGATCCCATTACTGGATCTCGAAAAAATAGGGCTGGCCAAAAACGGCCGGCTCAATTTGCAGGAAGAAGATATACGTGTCCTGCTTTCCGGCGGCCGTACCGGGATGCTCCGCCTGGAGAACCTGGTAGCCGACGGTGTACACATCGAAGCGCTGGACGCCAAACTATCGCTCCGGAAAACGGAGCAGGGTAAACTGGACCTGCTGGTGCACCCGATCTATCGCCGCCCGGAAGTACCCTCTTTTTTGACCGACAGCGAAGCGGAAAAATTGGAAAAAGGCGAAGCGGTCAATATTGAGCATTTTAAGTTTGACGAAGAAGGTAAGCCGCAGGACCTGCTCATTGAATTTGATAAAGACACGAATGAATTTATCATCACCGACAGCTCTAAAATCCTGGTGCCGGATATGGTCAACAGCGAATACCTGACATTGGAGCAAAAGGAACGCTACCGTAAAGGCAAAACAGTCGAACTTGCTGACGGCACCGTTTTCCAGCATTCAGCAACGGATAAACATGGCATCCGCTCCAACAAGCTGGCGCTGATCGCCTCTGTTTTGATAGATGGCGGCCTGTCCTATGTATTGCATAAAGGATTGAATGCGCTGTTCAACAAAAAGCGCGATGAAAAATCCGCGGCTCAAAACAGCAGGGGATATGATCTGGCTGCCAAAAATATGGAAGCCCATGAAAATGTAAAGGATCAAGGTCAACGCCAATCCCCCGGCGATGAACAGAGCGAGGGTTACACCCGTAAAGGCCGTTCGCATTAATGCATCCCTATTTAACCAGGCTCGGTGTTCCGCCCGTTGTACAGGATTTTTTCGAGCCTTATTACACGACGGATAATAACGGGAACCTGGTCTTTTCCTACGGTGAGCAGGCGGAACATTTTGGTTTCGCCTTTCACCGGGTTCCCGCTCAGGGACTATGGTCTGCCGGTAATGCCAATTCAGCGATGATCCGCCAGGTTTTTTATTGCGACAGCGCGATGGAAGCCATTAGCTTTTTAAGCCTGAATTATTCTTTTTTTAACGGCACCGATCAGTTACTCTTCCTGGCAGGCGGGGCATCTGTCCGTTTGCTGAACAGCAAGGCTTATTCATTGGTATTTGGTAAAGATATCCTCGGCAGGGTTCGCGACCTGAAAATAGCAGCAGCAATTCGCCGCTTAGCGATAACCATTAAGCTGGCAGATCAGTTGGTGCATATCCGTTTCCGGGAAAAAGACTTTGTCCTCCCGCAGGAAACCTTCAGCCTTAACGCCTTCGGAAAATTAAGCGGCTATCATTTTGGTGTCCGTGTTTGTAAACCTAAGAAAAACGATTGCTGGCTGGACCAGCTAAAAACAACCATTTAATTATTAATTTATGGAACAAGAATTCATTCCGCCGGAGGTCATCGTTATCCGGCCCGCTACCATCTTTGCCTTTATCAAAATATTCCCGCTGATCCTGGCTGCCTTCGGTTTCCTTTTTTTGGCGGCAAGGTATTTTCCGCTGCTGGTCTGGTGCAGTATGGTTATTATGCTGTTTGCCTGGTACCGTTATCTATATATCCGCCGGACCGTATATGAGATCACGCCGGAAGTGATCCGTTTTAGCCGGGGTTTGTTTTTCAGGAGGACTGATATGGTTGAAATGTACCGCGTAAAGGATTACGTTTTATTGCGGCCGTTTGTCTTCCAGGTTTTTAAACTCATGGACCTGATGTTGAAAACGACCGATCCTGAAAATCCAATCGTATGGCTCAGGGGGATACCACTCTCCGGTATTGTCGATACCATCCGGGAACACGTACAGGAAACCCGGCAGCACAACCGTATTTACGAGATCAATTAAATTGCTATGAAAACCTTTTGCTATTTCATCATCACCCTGCTTATTTCCGCAGGCTGCCTGCTGGGCGCTATGAATACGAAGAATCCTTTCCCGCTGTTCGGCGTTGCTTTCGGCATCTGGGCACTGTTTACCTGGTCCTATCATTTAAGGGCAAAAAAAGAAGCGGCACGTCGTTCAAGGGAGCAGCTTTTTGAAAATTATATGCGTTCTAACCGTGGACAGCGACTGTGATAAATTATTATTTTTGTTTATGACTGCAAAAGAGGCGCTTTATCAATCCGGCCGGAACCTGCAAATTGCCAGGAATGCCAAAGGGTTCTCCAGACAAACCCTGGCCGTATTATCGGGGGTGGATGAACAAATCATTACCTCAATGGAAACCGGCGATTTTGATTTTCCGCCGCAGCTGGTATTTGAACTGGCTGATACCTTAAATGTAGACATCCGGGAGATACTCGTCGATCCGATGGCCAAAAACTGATTAAACTATTTTTTATTAATTTTGTCTCATTATAAGCAGGCATTTCTTTGCCTGCATTGTGATAAGGTTTAGGTTTAAGGGGCCGGGCAGCGAGTGCGAGGCCCCTTATTTTTTATGCTTAGCTTTGTAAATCCCATTTCGCAATTATGGAAATTACACCGACAAAACCCGAGCCAACTGATATTTTCAAATATGCAAGTTTTGATCGTGCAGAACGCATTTTGACAGATAGAACCCTGAAATTTTCTGATCCTGAAACATTCAATGACCCTTTCGATTGTGTAATGGACAATGTTTATTTTGACTTTTCAGGAGCACTTGATCCAAAGGTTCAACTGGAAGTTGATCAACTCAGAGAGATGTTTAAAGGTAGCGAACTAACTAATGATTTATTAGCACGAGCCTACCAAGAGGTACAGCTCGGGAAAAAGAATGGAATCGCTGTTACTTGCTTTTCATTAGATCCTAAAAATTTGCTTATGTGGGCACATTATGCGGATAAACACACAGGAATGTGTCTGCACTTTGATAACAATCTTCCAAAAGATTCTAAGTATACAGATGTCAGGATAGATATTCAAGGTCATATTGAGTACCACCTAATCGACAAGGTGAACTATTGCTCAAATAAAATTCAAGGGGTCAAATATATTTACTTGAATAAGTCGCATCATTGGGAATATGAGAATGAATACAGATTATTGACGATGATGGGTAACGGTATCTATAATTTTAAACCTGGTTACTTGAAAGCGGTAATATTTGGAATAAAAACGCTTCCTGCCGAACAAAAACGAATTATGGAAATTTGCGAATCTAACGGCTTAAATCATGTTCGATTTTTGGTGGCAAAAAAAGAGGGACCGGAATTGGTCTATAATTACATTGATATTTAAATTAAATCCACAGCATTTAATATTAACTTATTGAATCTTTTACCATCTGTTACCGTCAATTTCGCCGTTAGTATTGTCTCCCGAACTACGGAACTCCCGTTTTGGCCGTTGGAAATTACCCGGCCTTTCCTGCTGTTTTTCCACTGCTTCTTTTAAAGAAAGCTTCCGCCCGTATATTTCTTTATCATTCAACGCGGTGACCGCCGCCTTAGCCTGGTCCTGTACCGGCATCTCCACAAAACCAAACCCTTTTCTTTTACCCGTTTCCGGATCAATCACCAGCTTGACCGAAGCAACCTGGCCGAACTGGGTCAGCATAGTTTTAAGTTCTGCCTCTTCCAGTTTATGGGGCAGATTGGCAATAAAAATTTTCATAAACGTATCGTCGTGTGTTTGTTTTCTGTTATCCTAAAGATGATAAATATGTACTTTAACTGCAAATAATTTATTCCAGGTCCATTACCGGATTACCCAAAATCTTCAATTTCTCACACCGGGTTACTTCCAGACTCGGAAACCCAAAATCTTCAACAACCTTTCCTTCGATCAAATAACAACCCGCGCCCCGGAACGGATATAAAGGCGTCGTATTCGGGAAATGGGTAGTATCAAAGAAATTTCCTTCCGCATCTAAAAAGCAGCCAAAGTACATCCGTTGGTTGTGCTTCGTCTTTACTGTTTTTTCATCGACATAACGCCCTACCATTTTAACGTTTTGACCGGCATGGTTCTTCAGATCACCAGCCATAATCTCTCCCTGGAATTTTGTTTCCAGCAGCTCGAAAAACGACAGGCTGAGCGGGAATCCTAATAGTTCTAACTCATGATAAGCGTCCTCCAGTTTGGTATTGACCAGCACCGGCAACTGGTAATGTTTAGCATCGACATTAAATAACGACAACTCGCTGACCGGCTTTACATTGGTGTCTAATAGCCGGTGTACCTGCCATAACAATTCCTTTTTGCTTTGCCCGGTGAAGCGCAAAGCGCCGACCCTAATCAGCGTAACGGCCTGTTCCAAACCGATACCCGTCCGCCTGACAAAATCCTCCATGCCCAGGAAAGCCCCGCCAGATCGGCGCTCCTCTGGTATCCCTTCTATAAAACTCCCCTCCAAACCTTGTATCCCCACCAGTCCCAAATAAACGTCTACACCGGTTATCGTAACCACACTTTCACTGTTATTCACGCAGGGCAGGTGAATGACCGCCCCGGCTTTCGCAAGTTCATGTACATAAAGCGCACGGTTATAAAAGCCACCATAATTATTCAGCACCGCCACCATAAATTCGCGGGGATAGTAAGTTTTTAAATAAAGGCTCTGGTAACTCTCCACTGCAAAACTTGCCGAGTGCGCCTTTGAAAAACTATAGCCTGCGAAAGAAGATACCTGCCGCCACACTTCCTTGACAATCGCTTCGGGTCGTCCAAGTTTGATCGCTTCCTCGTGGAAACGTTCCACCAGCCTGTTAAATTCCTTTTTTGAACGGTACTTGCCGCTCATTCCACGCCTTAAAATATCTGCATCAGTGCCGTCCATTCCCGCAAAGTGAATACATATCTTGATCACATCTTCCTGGTAAACCATGACCCCATAAGTTTCCTTTAATTGTTCCTCCATTACCGGGTGCAGGTATTTCACTTTGGCAGGGTCATTGTGAAAACGAATGTACTGGCTCATCATCCCCGAACTGGCTACACCCGGACGAATAATGGAACTGGCTGCTACCAGCACGATATAATTATTGCATCTGAGTTTTTTAATCAGTGAACGCATTGCCGGGGATTCGATATAAAAGCACCCAACGGTATCGCCGCGCCCTAATTGCGCATTGACCACCGGATCTTTCATGAAAGCCTTAACGTTGTGAATATCAACTTTACGCTGCTGATTTTCTTCCACCAGTTTGACTGCCTGTTTGATATGCCCGATTCCCCGCTGGCTTAGAATGTCATATTTATCCAGCCCGATTTTTTCCGCTTCGTACATATCCCACTGAACGGTGGCCATTCCTTTCGGCGGCAGGTCGAGCGCGGTATAATAAGTGATCGGCTCTTCGGAGATCAGCACACCGCCCGCGTGGATAGATCGTTGGTTGGGCATATCCGCCATACGCTCATAAATGGCGTTGATCTTTTTGAAGGTTGCGTTATCACGGTTATACGCTGCCCTGGAAACATCCGAATAGCCGTCAATTTCCGCTTTCGGCAATCCCATCACTTTGCCGATCTCCCGGAAAACACTGCGGTCTTTAAAGGTAGACATCGTGCCAAGCAACGCGGTATGGTAACGACCGTAACGCTTGAAAATATAATCCTGCACATCTTCCCGCTCATCCCAGGAATAATCAATATCAAAATCGGGTGGCGAGGTGCGTTGCGCGTTCAGGAAACGTTCGAAATAAAGGTTGAGTTCCATTGGGTCAACATCCGTGATCCGCAGGCAATAGGCGACCATGCTATTAGCACCCGAGCCGCGCCCGACATGGTAGTAGCCCTGCGACATGGAAAACCGGATGATATCCGAGGTGATCAAAAAATAAGCGCAAAAATCCAGTTCAAAGATCACTTTGAGTTCATGCTTGACTTTTTTCAGGGCTTCCCGGTTGTTTTTTCCGTAGCGATAAATCAGCCCGCTCATGGCTAGCTTTTCCAGCAGCTCGCGGTCATCTTTTTTGTTGCCGGTAAATGTTTTGCGGTTCAGTTTAACCTTCCCACGCTCATAATCCATTACGCAGCATTTCATCAGGTCGCGGGTATTATCCAGGATGAAAGAGTATTTGGCGAATTTTGCTTCCAGTTCACCTGGAGAAAGGAAGGTATCGGTCGGGGCGCATTTATCGGTGGCCTCAACCATGGTAAGCAAAGTATTCAGGTCGATCCCCCGCAGGTATTCATGCAGGCGATATTCTATTTTATCAGCGACGACTACAGGCTGCAGGGCGACCAGCTTTTCTTTGATTTCACTCAGGTCTTTTTTATAAAACAAGTGAAGCTGGTCAAATCTTATACCCAAATATTCATTCGCCCGTAATACACCTTCATAGCCATAAGGATAAATGACAAAAGCATTTTTAAACGCGATAGCGTAATCGGGCAGTTCCTTTTCCTCCAGGTTATGTTCGGATAAGAAATCATTCAGTTCCTTCATACCTTCCCGGTTCTTCGCCAACCCGATGTAGAGCAGTTGCTTGTTCCTGCGAAATTCAATTCCCCCGATGGGTTTAACGCCTTTCTCATCGCATTCCCGCATAAACTCCATCACACCCGTTGAATTATTAATATCCGTTAACGCCATCTGGGTCACGCCGCGCACAATGGCCTCATCTACCAGTGTCGGGATAGACATGGTGCCGTAACGCAGGCTGTATTGGGAATGTGCATTCAGGTACATGGCGTTACAATTTAAGGTTAAGGCCGGAAGCCAGTTTGATAGCCTGCGGGCCGAAACGCTTGCGGATCTTGTCCATTGCCTGGCAAAGGCTGTATTGTTCTTCAGACTGGCTATACAAATCAATCTGTTCAAAGCCGCCGACCAGGTTGGAAAGGCGAATGCCGACCAGCCTGATGAGTACGCGTTTGACATACAAGGCTTTGAAAAGATCTTTCGCTGTACGGATCAACGCGCCGTCCAATGAGGTATAAGAAAAAGCAGCCTGTTTGGTGACATCTTCAAAAGTCGCATAACGGATAGTAACCGTCATGCAGGCCGCAAGTTTGTGCTTGCTGCGTAATTGGAAAGCGAGGTCCATCACCATCGAAGTCAGCAGGAAATTGATAGATTCAATATCGATGCTGTCATTTTCAAAAGTAGATTGGGTGCCAATAGACTTTTGTTCCTGGAACGGTATGACCGGGCTGTTATCTATCCCTTTTGCTTTTTGTAATAGCCAGATACCATTCTTTCCCAATATGCTCCGCATATAATCCGGGTGCACTAACGTGAGCGCGTGGATGCGCTTGATGCCCATGTCACTGAGCTTTATAAAAGTCTTTTCGCCCAGGCCGGGAATTTTGCGGATGGATAGCGGATCTAAAAACGGCTGGACGTTAAGCCTGGCTACATTAAGTTCGCCGTTTGGTTTGCACTCATTGGTCGCCATTTTGGAAACCGTTTTATTAACCGAGAGGCCAAAAGAAATAGGCAGGCCTGTTTCTTTGATCACTTTTTGCTTGAGTTCGTGGGCATATTTCAGCGTACCGTGGAACTTATCCATCCCGGTCATGTCGATATAGTGCTCATCGATACTTGCTTTTTCGATCAGCGGGACGCTCTCTTTTAAAATTTCGGTGATCTCATTAGAAGCTTTGGAATAGGTATCCATATTGCCCCTGATCCAGATCGCGTGCGGGCAAAGCATCCGCGCCATTTTAGCAGGCATCGCCGAATGAACACCGAATTTCCGGGCTTCATAACTGCATGATGCAACCACGCCCCGGTCGGATAAACTGCCGATAATAACAGGCAATCCCTCCAGCCTGGGGTCTTTTCGCACCTCAACGGATACGAAAAAAGCGTCCTGGTCCATATGGATGATCTGCCGGTCGTTGGAGTTAGTTGTGTTCATCATTTTGCGGGCTATAAAATTATGCTAAAAATATTAGCATTTTATAATAGATTTACAAAATAATTTCGGCATTTGTTTTGTTCACCTGTAATTCAGTAAATTAGACTATGTGTTATCATTATGCCTTATGGGCGGATAAGCCCACGCTCGAGGAGCGCTACACCAATGAATTGATCGCGGAGTACGATGCAATTTATCATAACGATGGTTTTTCTCACCGTGCTATGCCGGTGATTACCGCCGACGAACCTGGTAAAATTCAGCTCTATGAGTGGGGCCTGATCCCGCATTGGTTTAAGCCAACACCCGGCGCGACTGACGCAAAAGGTAATTTGCTGACCGCAAAACAACAGGCGCGGGCGTTTAGTAACCAAACCCTGAATGCCATCGGTGAAACAGTTTTTGATAAACCGTCTTTCCGAAACTATATCGGTAAAAAGCGTTGCCTGATCCCGGCGAACGGACTATACGAATGGCATCACCTCGATGCAAAAACCAAAGTGCCGCATTACATCTATCTGAAATCAAAAGACATTTTTTCCTTCGGTGGTATCTACAGCCATTGGACAGACCCTGATACCGGAGAAATCGTAAAGACCTATTCAATCTTGACCAATCCAGCCAAAGAGGACGATCTCATGGGTAAAATCCATAACAGTAAACTTCGCCAGCCCTTTATTTTAAGGCGCGATGTCGAAGGCACCTGGCTGGACCAGGAACTGGTTAAAGATGACGTGCGTGACCTCATACTTCCCCTTGAAAATACCCATTTTACCGCACACACCATTTCTAAACTGATCACTTCCCGCAAGGAAAGTTCCAACACACCGGAAGTCATGGTTCCCTATGATTACGAAGGTTTTGTAAGTTTAACAGACGAAAAAGCAGCATGATAAAAAATCATAATTACCATAGTATCCTGACGCCTATATCTATTGGCGTTGAAAGGCCTGACGGCAGCAATTACAATGTGCAGATAGCCCATAACCTGATCAAAGATGGTGATGGCATTTTTGGCACGACCGGGATATTTAGTTTATTCTTTGATAATTTCGGCCTCGATAAAGACGATTTTGAAGACCTGACAGGGGAGGATATTTACGAAATCACCGATGACAAAAACCCCGATTACCTGGGTCGGATTTTATTTGACGACGATGGCCATTGGATTTATGACGGCGATCAGCTTAGCATCATAGAACAGGAGCAGATCGGGGAATTTATCAGTACCTATGAGGAAGGGGAGGTCGATTATTAATTGATAAGCGACCCCAATCATCCTTTCCACTTCATTATTCCTTCTCTTTTTTCTCTTTAGCGAAATGGGCACGTGCCTGTTTCAGGCCGGTGGCTATCGCTTCACCTTCGTTGCCGGTCGTCTTCAAAACTTCATTTGCAATCTCTACCGCCTTGTCCCGGAGCTTCTTCGGTTGGTTTTATAAGATGGCGGGTAATCTCCTTTTGGCCAGGGCATAATTCCTTCTTTTTTTAAAATGGAACAACTCAATTTATTTTTTGTTCATCCATCATGAAAATCGCTACCTACAATATCAATGGCATCAATGGCCGCCTGCATAATCTTTTGCGCTGGCTTGCCGAGGAAAAACCTGATATTGTCTGTTTGCAGGAATTGAAAGCGCCGGATAACCTTTTTCCCGAGCAGGCTTTATTGGGCATTGGTTATAATGCTATTTGGCTTGGGCAAAAAAGCTGGAATGGCGTAGCCATTCTTTCCAAATACGAAATTAAAGAAACCAGGCGTGGACTGGATGGTGAACCGGAAGATACACATAGCCGCTATATCGAAGCATTTATTAATGGCGTGGTTATTGGATGCCTCTATTTACCCAATGGTAATCCTTGGCCGGGGCCAAAGTTTGAGTACAAACTGCGCTGGATAGCGCGTTTACAAGCACACGCAAATAAACTGCTATCATTCGATCTACCCGTAGCTTTGATAGGAGATTATAATGTCATGCCAACAGAATTGGATACATATAAACCGGAAAAGTATTTATCCAATGCCTTATTCAGGCCGGAAAGCCGGGAAGCATTTAAGATTTTAGTAGATTCAGGTTGGACGGACGCGATACGCAAATTATACCCCGAAGAGCCTATCTATACTTTTTGGGATTACCTGCGTAATGCCTATGGAAGGAATGCAGGCTTACGGCTGGATCACTTCTTGCTGAACGACAAATTGAACAGCCGGTTGCTAAGCGCCGGGGTAGATAAGCAGGTGAGGGGTTGGGTGCATTCCAGCGATCACGCGCCGGTTTGGATAACTATTGAATAGGAAATGGTCTGAAAAAAAACCGGTGTTCAGGCTGATGCGTATGTAAAAATATACAAAAACCTCGAACCCGTTTAAGGTTTTAAGCTTATCTGTTTTTGGCATCATATTTATATCAATAGTGTTATGAAAGCAACCTCAACAAAAACCACAGATCTAGTTAAAGCGATTGATAAACAATTGAAAGCGATCATCGCAAAAGATATTTTGAAAATTGACGATGTAAACGTCAGGAATGCTGCTTTTTTGCAGCTGATAGCGGCATAATATAACAACTCAACATATACCATTTACCTATGGAATCAGGCGTTCGTATGAACGCTTTTTTTATGCCCCTATGAAAGCAAAACCAATAGCGGCCGCAGCGCCGTCAAAAATTAAAGCATTTTTCAAGGCCCTCGGCCCCGGCCTGGTGACCGGCGCAAGTGATGACGATCCGTCCGGCGTAGCAACCTATTCACAGGCAGGCGCAGGTTTTGGTTTAGCGACCTTATGGACAGCGCTGATCACTTTCCCATTAATGGCCGCGATACAGGAAATGTGCGCAAGAATAGGCACCGTTACCACCACTGGCTTACCCGGAACGCTAAAAGCACATTATCCAAAATGGGTTTTATTCACGGTGCTGGTTTTTACGGTACCGGCCATCGTATTAAATATCGGTGCGGATATTCAAAGCATGGGAGCGGTAGCGCATCTGATCGTTCCTGCTATTCCGGTTTTTATCTTCAGCATTCTCTTCACGGCCAGCCTGATCTTAATTATTATACGGTTTAATTACCAGCAGATTGCAGCCATACTAAAGTGGCTGTGTCTTGTGTTGCTGCTCTATTTAGTTGTGCCCTTTATGATCAAAACGGATTGGACACAGGTGCTTAAACATACCGTCATACCTGAAGTGCATTTCACCAAAGATTATATTCTAATATTGGTTGCCATTTTAGGAACTACAATCGCGCCTTACCTGTTTTTTTGGCAAGCGACAATGTCCTCTGAAGAGATTGCCCAAAAAGGGAAAATACCCCGTATCAATGATAACCTTTTGGGGAAGGTCAGAACGGATGTCTATTTCGGAATGGGCACTTCCAACATCACCATGTTCTTTATTATCCTGACCACCGGGGTGGTATTAAATAACGCGCATATTACGCAGATAGATACAGTAGATCAGGCCGCCAAGGCCCTGGAGCCTTTAGCGGGCAAGCTAGCTTATTCTGTATTTGCCCTGGGTATTATCGGTACCGGTTTTTTATGTGTACCTGTGCTGGTCGGTTCCATGTCTTATATGGTTGGGGAGGCTTTTGGCTGGAAGGTGGGGCTTGAAAAAAAGGTCGGCAATGCCAAAGCATTTTATGGGACGGTAGTTAGTTCTTTGGTTCTGGGTTTGGTATTGAACTTCGTGGGCGTCAGCCCGATTCAGGCCCTGATTTATACTGCGGTATTGTATGGTGTCACCGCGCCTGTTATGATCGTGATGGTCATGCATATCGGTAACAATAAAAAAGTAATGGGGAAATTCACAAATGGTAGATGGTCGAATGTCCTTGGTGCCCTTGCTTTTTTCCTGATGGCCATTTCCGCCATCGCATTAATATATTTTCAATTTAAATAATTTGTTAAGCAACAAGCGAATTGGCATAGTAAGTGTATTGATTTGAAGGAATAAGATTATGGGAAATCAATATAAACCGTTAAATAATTTACTTGACCAGGCACCGCTTATATTGAACGCGTTAGATTCTTCTGTGAACGGAATCATTATCATTGACCACCAGGAACCCAATGATCCGATCATTTATTGCAATAAAGCATTTGAAGAATTGACCGGTTATGAAAAAGAAGATATTTTAGGTCACAACTGTCGTTTTTTGCAAGGCGAGGAAACATCCCAAGAGGGCCGCTATGTTATTAAGGATGCTCTAGCCAACAATAAGGCCTGCGTAGTGGAACTCCTAAATTACCGGAAAGATGGTACTGAATTTTGGAACGAAGTGTATATATCACCCATCATCAATACTGAAGGACAAGCGACTCATTTCATTGGTATCCAAAATAATATATCCGAGCGGAAGCTAAAGGAAATCAATGCAGAATTGGCGGTAGCTCATTCAGAAAAGCTCAAAAAGCAAAAAGACGAATTTATCAGCGTCGCCAGCCATGAATTGAAAACTCCCATTACCAGTTTAAAGGCCTCTCTACAATTGCTGCAAAAGGGAAAAGGTAATCCCCTAACCGCTAATACTGAGAACCTTATTGAACAAGCTAATAAAAGCATCAATAAAGTAAGCCACCTGGTTGATGACCTGTTGAATTCAAATACTATGAATGAAGGGCAGATCGCGTTAAGACCAAGCCATTTCATTCTTGCCGAGATTATTGAAGCGTGCTGTGATCCGGTACGCGCAGCTGGCAAATATGATATAAGGTTAGAAGGTGATAAAAGCCTGGCAGTAACAGCAGACGCGGATAGAATTAACCAGGTCATTGACAATATGGTTAACAACGCCATAAAATATGCACCGGAATCAAAAGAAATAAAAATAAACATTTCAAAAGAAAATGAGTTCGCTAAAATAGCCGTTACAGATAAAGGAAAAGGGATCGCTTCGGAAATGCAGGAAAAATTATTTGACCGCTATTACCAGGCAGAACCTGATAAGATGCATAATGCCGGCCTGGGTTTGGGACTTTACATCAGTACACAAATCATAAAGCGTCATCATGGAAATATCGGCGTTAAAAGTAAGCCTGGTTCAGGCAGCACTTTTTGGTTTACACTGCCATTAGCTGTTTAGATTTGCTGATCCGCTTTGTCTGTTATATCTTTAATTACGGCATCCAGTTCCTTTGCGCTGCGCAGAAGCAGCTCATGCAGATGCTGTACATTCGGAGTAACCTCGGTAGCGGTTAACAGCTCGGTAAGGCCCAAAATGTTGGCCAGCGGCCTTCGTACCCCATGGGACTGTATAAAACCGATCTCTGAAAGTTGGTTGCTCTTGCTTTCGATCTCTATTTTTGCCGTAACCAGTTCCGTGATATTGTAGCCGATACAAAATATACCTTCCGGTTCCTGATTATCTTTAAACAATGCTTTCATTTCCCATTGGGTGCTCACAAAGCCACCCTCTCCATTGTGTTTACGCAATGTGACCGGAATCAGCTTGCCGGGATTTTCAAAACAGCGCATACCTGCTTCTTTACAAATCTGTATGTCTCCCGGATGCAAAGTTACCGAAAAATGCTTACCCAGCAGGGAATCGCCAAGCAAATCAAAATTACGATTGTAATTATCGCTGACATGAGTATACCTGCTGTCCATGCCGATGGCTATCGTATAAAAAAAGTTAGAATCTGCCAAAAAGTTATTGGTCTCGCGGTAGTGATCCATCTTTTGTTTGTTTTGTTGTTAAGCCAAATTTTCGCCTGCTTTCTTCGCAAGGATTTTAGCTTCTTGTTTGGGAATATGTTTACGAAGAACTGCGTATAGGTTATCCAGGTCGAAAGGCTTAGGGATGTAATCATCAAATCCATGTTTATCATATGCGTCGTTGATATTACTATTGCAGCTCATAGCGATAACTGGCAGATGGGGGTAAACATTTTTGATCTCATGGCAAATTTTAATGCAAATTTTTCCGTCGAGTTTATAATCTAGCATGACCACGTGCGGTTTAAGTTTTGCGATCATATCTATGAAATTACTATCATAATCCAATACAGAATTAACGTGGAAATTCTCCATTTGTAAAGCAATGGTAAGTATGTCAAGTATTGATTGGTCGGTATCCTGTACGATAACTGTTTCCATATTTTTTAGGGTTTAAATCCAAAAAAAGTATGAAACTTTAAAAACGAGCCGAATAAGCTTTCTGGGTCAGGTGTAAGGTAAGTTAATTTATTTACTTCCTTGCTTTTCCTGGTAAAAATGCCACCCCTGAGCTTTTTTATGACACAGCATCAGTTTGCCATTTAGCAGTCGGCTAATCAACTGGCCTGCTGCCTAAATCTTCGCCGAAGCGCCGATAATTGTGATAATTTGGGGTTGGTTTCATTATTGATCTACGCTCTAGCCTGTCGCATCTATTTTCTTAAAGCTTTTATGGTTGCCGCAGCAATTAAACCACCAAATATATACCAGCCTACTGTCAATATTTTCGTTTTATGCGTGCGGGTCACCTGGGCATCATTAATCCCATTGGTTCTGTAATTTTAAGTGCGCCAATACCTGCAGTCAGTCCTATGGCCGCGCCGCTAAGTAGCAGATACCTCTTTCTACCAAATCCGATGGTACTGTAATAAAGTGCATTGCTAAGCACGTCACCGGCCAATGTTGCTACAAATAAGGCATTGCCGGTAGGCGGCTCTAGACCTATTGATTCCATACCTTTGGTTAGCGCTTCTTCACCAATGAGATCAACCCTTGGTGCATCGTGATCAAGTGCTTTCACTGCCTGATGCAGGATATTTAAAGCGACTGCGCCTGCCAGTCCGCCAATGATGCTACTTACAATCTTTTTCATGGAAATTATTTAAATACGTTCTGCGCTTTTTGTATTGTCTTTTGTAAATCAATTCCTTCACCCAACACACCTTTAAATAAATCGCCTGTTTCTTTAAACCGATCAATAGCATTATTTATATTAAAATGCTGGATAGTTAATCCCGGTTTTACTTCGTCCCAGCTTAAGGGAGTAGAAACGGTCGCTCCGGGTTTCGGACGGAGCGAGTAGGGGCCTGCAATGGTAGCGCCGGGACGGTTCTGTAGAAAGTCGAGGTACATCTTTCCATTTCGCGCAGCGATGCTGCGTTCCAAGCTGGTATAATCCGGGATTTGCTTATGCACTAACTTGACAATAATATTGGCGAACAACTGGCTTTGCTGGTAGGTATATTTACCCTCCAGTGGGATATAAATATGCATCCCCGTTGAACCGGATGTTTTTGGATAGGAGGGAACATCAATGGCATCCAGAATATCTTTTGTGATCCGGGCAGCTTCAACGACCTGGTCATAGGTATGTTTGTCAGGGTCAAGGTCGATCACACAGTAATCCGGGTTATCCGGTGTTTGTGCACGGCTGAACCAGGGGTTGATCTCGATACAGCCTAATGAAGCCATCCAAAGTAAGCTGGCTTCATCGGTTCCAACGAGGTATTTGGTTACTTTACCCTCGTCTGTCACATGGTCGAAAGTCTTTGCCCAATCCGGTGCTTTATCCGTTACATTCTTTTGATAAAAACTTTGACCGTGAATACCGCCCGGAAAACGGTTAAGCGACATTGGCCTATCTTTCAGATAGGGCATCATGTATTCGCCAACTTTATAATAATAGTTGAGCATTTGCCCTTTGGTGATCTTATCCTCCGGCCAGTAGAGTTTGGTCACGTGGTTGAATTTCAGCTCATGCCCGCAGATCTTTTTGACCTGCGTATCTTCGGTTGGATTGAGTAGTGTTTTGCGTTCAGTATTCGTAACCGGTGCTAACGCCAGGTCAGGCTTTTTGTCTGTTGTCTTTTTCTTTCCGGTAGCTGGTTTAGATGGCTTTTTATCAACTTCGGCCACCGTTTCATCGGTAGCTGCCGGTGTTTCTAAAACAACATCCTTTGCGCTTTTATCGGTACGCATTCCTTTAAAAGAGGCTTGACGGAATACGCCATCGCTGGTCACTTCGGCGAAGCCCACTTCGCAAACCAGTTCCGGTTTTAACCAGGTTGGTTTAGCACCCATACGTTTCGGGCGGAAGCGGGTCGGTTTGTCGACATCAACTTCGTAATCAAAAGGGCTTTTACCGGTGATAAGCGGTTTGAATTGCGCCATCATTTCTTTTTGCAGTTTATCAGAAAAGCCGGTACCAACCTTACCCACGAACTGCAGTTCCTTCCCTTTATAAACCCCTAAAACTAGCGCGCTGAATGATTTACCGGTGCCTTCATTTTTGGTAAATCCCGCAATAATAACTTCCTGCCGCCTTTGTACTTTAATTTTCAGCCATTCCCGGCTCCGCAGGTCTGAAGTATAAGTGCTGTCTGCTTTCTTAGCGATAACGCCTTCCAATCCCATGCGTTCTGCAGCAGCAAAAAAGTCAATGCCATTCGCGTCAAATACTTTGCTTTGCCGGATGTGATCGTTGTCGGTCGGGAGAATGGATTGCAGGATAGCCTGCCTTTCACTAAGCGGCAAACCCATCAGGTTTTTTCCCTCATACCAAAGAATATCGAAGATATAATAAACGAGATTGCCGTCCGCTTCGCTGCGCCAGTTCTGCATCGCCCCAAAATCAGAGATGCCTTTATCATTCAGTACCAGTAATTCACCATCTAATACCGCATCCATTTTCCAACTTTTCAGCGCATCGTTGATCGGGTAATATTTCTCGAAGGGAAGATTATTGCGGGAAATTAATTGAACGCCGTCCTTTTTACTGAGGTTGGCAACAGCGCGATAGCCGTCCCATTTGACTTCGAAAAGCCAGCCGGGTTCATCAAAAGGCTCATCCACCAACGTGGCTTTCATTGGTTTGATGTTGGCAGGAACTTTTGATTTAGGTGCAGATTTTAAGATCTCCGTGATGTCTGCTTTAGTAGTTTTCGGTTCTGCTGTTTCAACTTCTTCCGCCAATTCCTGGTCTGGGACTACATCTTCTTCGTGCCCGTGCTGCCATACCTTTTCGCTTGTCTTGGCCATCGTTTCGATGGTTTTGCCGGATAGCACAGATTGATCCTTTTTAGTGACATCTTCACCCGTGGCAAATTCATCCTTATGTTTGATCATTAACCAGGCATTTTCCCCCATTCCATGCGTCTTGACCAGCGCAAATTCGCCGTTTAGCTTTTCACCGTGCAATTTTATTTTAAGCTGGCCGGATGCCAGTTGTTTTAGCAACGCTTTTTCCTGCGCTTTTTTGCCCTTAATAGGTTCAATCGGTTCATAAGTACCTTCGTCCCAAACGATCACCGTACCGCCGCCGTATTCCCCTTCAGGAATGATGCCTTCAAAGTTGAGGTAGTCAAAGGGATGGTCTTCCACCATCATCGCCAGGTGTTTGACTTTTGGATCTAACATCGGGCCTTTCGGCACCGCCCAGCTTTTCAATACGCCGTCCATCTCCAGCCTGAAATCATAATGCAGCCTTGAAGCGTCATGCTTCTGCACGACGAAAATCAGGTGATCCTTGTCCTTACTGGCCCCGGCTTTCGGTTCCGCAGTCTTTTTAAAGTCCCGCTTTTTGACGTATTCTTTTAAGCTCATAGCCTTATTTCTTTAATTCGCGTTTTACGTCCGGTGCATTAGTACCTGCCGCAAGAACAGCCGCCATTAATTTCTCTTTGGAAACGTTGAATTCCTTTGCCCAAAAATCCAGGGTATAAGCATCATCAATATCCACTGTCCTGGTATCGGCCGCTTTGGGTTTTAGTTTTCGTTCCATCTATTTATTCAGGTGCGCCTCAACAGCTTTCGCCGAATTGCCAACAGCTTTAACCGCCGATTTTAATTCCTCCGGACTTACACCGAATTTCTTAGACCAATATTCAACTTCGTAGTTCTCATTGGTGTTGATCAGGTCGCTGTCCGGGCTACCGGTTTTTGTATTATCGTCTGCCATGATTTTAATTTTTAGATGTAAGGATATAACAAATCTGGTACCAACGGGTTTTAATTAGAACGATAAGGCTTAGACTCATGGAAAAGTTCAACATCAGTGTCCCGGGAACAGGCGAACTGTTTAATTTTCAGGTCGTCAATAACGGCGCAGATAAGTGCGAATATGAAGTGTATGCAGGTGACCAGCTGGTAGCAGTATACGAACCGGATGAGGATGAGTACATCCACATTTGTCGCAATCCCGGTGGGCTCGACGAAGAAGTTATTGTAGGCATCGCAGGCCGCATTGAGGCACATTATTTGTAAGAAAATCTAAAATCATTGATCTAATGAGTTCAGCATTTGTTAAGGAAGGCGAGTATCAAAAGCTAAGCGACGTGGAGCCTACTCTCAGCGCCTTATCATATTATTTACGCCAGGAAAACGGAGGACAGGTTATCCGTGAAATGAAAAGTTATTACAGTGAAAAGTGCGGACGCCATGTTTATGAAATGAGCGATGGCCTTACCTATGCGCTCGATGATGAAAATAAATGGAAAATTATTCTCGACCCTTGTTAAAATATGAGCTGGACCTGTCCCAAATGCGAACGCGAATTGCCCTGGGCGGAATTCAGGCATTATTGTAAGCGCGTAAGTCTCGACAGTCTATTGGAAGGCCGGTCTGAAGAACTCATACTTGTTTTTGATAAGATCCTGGCAGAACTAGCCGACTGGCCTAAAGTACTCGTCAGCACAACCCCTAACTGCATCGTGTTTTACCGCCGCACCGGTTTCCTCGTCATCCGGCCAATGAAAAAATGGCTCGATCTGAAATTCTACTCTAAAACTCCGCACAAAGACAAACCGGTAATTAAAAGCGTTGCCTCCGGAAAAAAATACGAAAATCACATTCGGCTGTCATGCCTTGACGATCTCAAACCCGGAATTTTTATATACCTGAGGGAATCTTATGATTTGATCTAATAGAGGAATATAATAGCACAGTGGCCGTCACTATCCATGAATTAACCTCCCGCTGTCCTTACATTAAACTCGTTAAGTATATTACCTAACGAGTTTTTATTTTATAATAAATTGAGGGTTTACCCCTGCTTATCAGATTCAGTAGCCAGTTCAATAAAATGATGAACTAAAAAGGCCTCAATTAAAGAAAGTGCGTAATCTCTTTCGATTGGTAACATATCTGGTTTGAGGACTTCATTAATCCACTTTTCAGGGTTCCATAATTTACGTATTAATTCAGGATGCCTGGGCTCCATCATTTGTATCAAATCCTCGAATTTCCAGTTTGCTACTTCAATAGCTTTTTTAAGATTTGTTCCTACTAATGGTAAAGCAGTAATTTGGACGGCGGTTTTCTTTTTCTTTTTTGAGGTTTGATTATTTGATTTTCAGTCTGCATTATCGTGTTTATGGCGAGGCGGTAGTCGTAACCCGTAGTTTGATGGTCATCTACATCAGCGAAAACCGTTTTGAAAATGTCCAGTTTAAACTCGTCATCAAAAGGCTCACCATAATTACGTTCTTCACCTGAAATGTAAATCTCCCATTCTATGATACTTATTTTGTGCATGTTGTCAAATAGCAGCTTCGATAACGCCATTGCAAAGGGAGAAGCTTTCAGCATTTCCGTCCATTTTTCAAATCCCGCTAATCTTGCAATGTGATGCTGTGCGTTCATCAGGGTGAAATTGTCTTCGTCGATATCGAAGTCGCTAAGTAGTGCCTGTATATCGAAAAACTTTGGCGCATATTCATACAGGTCGCGACCATAAGTGGAATCGAAATAAGTTTTTTGTGTTTTGAAATCTTTGTGAAGATTTTTTGCCTGGAGTTTGAAGTACTCAATAATTTGCATAATACATTCCTTTTAGACCAACTTAATATCCGGAATTTTTGCGTTCGTATTCTTTTGATTGGATAATAAGCAGGCAGGTTTGCATTATTAAACTATTGGCTGATGAAATCTTTGCACGAACGAGCAGGCTTGCCAACAAGCACATACAATTATAATAGTTAAAATTCAAAATAGCAAGAACAAGATATGCTCTTTTAATTACCAGACTAACAAAGATCTTCACAATATTGCCGTTGCCTCAGGCCTGGCTATCCGCTGTATCTGCTCACAGGATGCCGCTGCTATCCATAACGGGAATTTTAAGGGAAATGAAGGTCGTATCGTGCCCTGCTGCGCCCGGTTACTTAACCGTGAAGGCAGTTCCCGATTCGCCCTAAATTCATTGGATTGATTGATGCGGCTTGGCCGGGAGCCGCTTTGGGTTTAATAAAAATTGACTCATTTGACCTTTGCTGAGGCAAATCTACACCTCTTCGGCAGTCAAGGCCATGCAAGTGCCGCTTTAAAAAATCTCCACACTTCCGCTTCGCTTCAGGTTGTATTTTTTGCGTCAGCCTTGTCTGCCCGCCCCACGCGCAAGTTTTTTGCCTCTACAAAGGCCAAAGGAGGCGAGCGCCGAAATGGCTGAAAACAAAAATTATTCATTAAAAAACTTAAAAAGTTATGGAAATCAACGGAAGACTGGTAGCAGACGCTGCCGTAAGGGAAACAAAATCAGGCAAAAAGGTAACAGGTTTTACCATTGCAATCAATGACAGCTATCGTCCTAAAGGTGGCGACAGGGTGCAAATTACCACTTATGTAGAATGTTCGTACTGGCTCAATGCCGGGCTTGCGGAATACCTGCGAAAAGGGACATTGGTCGAATTGTACGGGCGCATGGAAGCCGGGGCTTACATCAGCAAAGATGCGGTGGCGGTAGGTACTTTAAAATTTCATACCGAAAAAATCAAACTGTTAGGTAAATCCAATGCAAGCGGTACAGACAGGGCGGACAGCAAATCCACCGTTAAGGAAACCGTTTACAATGACGTCAAAGGGAATGATGACGACCTGCCGTTTTAATTAATCATTTTTTTAATCATGGGGGAGCAATCCCCCATTTAGAAATTAAGCCATGAGTTTATTAGCACAACGCACCGAAAAGAAAGCCCTTAAAGTACTGGCGAATACCCTGCGTTTTTTTGAGCATACCGACCTGCTGTTTATCAGTGCCGAAGATTCCCATAAAGCAAGAGAAGCCGAAAACACGATTAAGGCTATCATCGAAACCAACGGTTATCGGGCAGATTATAAAAAGGGAAAAGGGACAAGAATATTTAAAAACAAGCAAAAGCATTATGAAAACGAACTTTTTTGAACATATAGCAGGGTTAGGGTTTAACGGTAATCTTAACCTGACTATCGCTAAACAGGCGGGTGGTGAACTCGCCGTATCGGTATTATTAATTAATGATAAAATCAGCGATAAAGCGGGTAATGCCATACCGCCGATGCTGTTGAGGGGAATAGCCACCGAACTGGACGAGGGCTTTTTTGAAGCCATTGCGACACCGATAGTTTCGACTGCCAAATTATTCGCCAACATGGATGAATACCAAAAGGGTTTGGACAATGCCAAACTGGCTTCCAAACAGGAACAAGACAAGAAAAGCAAATCGGCAAAAACTAAAGGGGAAACTACCGCCAACACCAATACGGATGATGATAACGATGATGAAGCAGGTGAAACTGAAACTTTGTTTACACAGCCCCTTGACGATAAGCTGAAAAAAGAGGAACGGAAACGGGTTTATGAAGAACTGATGAAACAGGTGGGCGAACTTAATCAGCAATGCAAGTACGATGAAGCGATAGCCCACATGCCGAAAGCAGATGATTATCCCGAAAAAGCCGAGGAAATTACCCGCAAGACGACAGAGTTGCAAAAGCGCAAAGTCATGTATGATGAACTGAAAAAGGATTTTTAACCTTAAACCTACGCAAAATGATAGTCAACGCATTAAGCAGGGTGTTCCTGCATAAAGAAAACGGGCAGTCTGTCCGTTTAGCCGACCCCGGTAAGGACATGAGTACCGAAGCCGTACTGAATTTTTACTCCAATACTTATCCCATTCTGACCAACGCTAAAATCGTCGGCCCCGAAATCAAGGATGATGAGGTGCAGTACCGCTTTGAAAGCACGATGGGTCATAAGGGATGAGCCATGAACAAGCAACAAAAAGACAGGACAATTAAAATCAGAAAGGAAAGCGAGGCATGGAAAATACAACAGCATTTCGGACGGTTAACGGAAAAGTTAGACCATTTGCCCGATGCAAACGAGGTACAGCGCAACCCGTTAAGGAGCGCACCTGCGGGACTGACAATAATGGTTTTTTAAGCCACCAGTTCAAGCCGTTTTGGGCTTATGACGGTAACCGGGACAGGGCGGAAAGGGAGTTTTTATGCTCCCTTTCCAATCTTTGCCAATACTATGATTTTCCGATAACGACAGCTATCAATGGTGATTTTCCGCAAAGTATTTATCATACCTATAAGGTTATTTGCGAACAGCTAAAAAGCCGGGATGGCAAACTAAAAGGTATTCTTTTACAGGACGACAGCCATAATGCAACATTGGCGACACTCAAGCAATTCGATACGGGCATGACCCTATACTATATTCCTGTCCGTCCGTTATGGCATTGGGTGCAGAGCAGTGATGGGCAGCACATCGCTGAACTCATATTAGGCATATTCGCTTACCTGCATCAAGTAGTGGGCATACCATTTTATTCCGACCAAAGCAGCTACTTAGCTTCCCAATATGACTATATCGAACAGATGGTCAATGATGACCAGGATGAGGAACCTTATCGCCAACAGCAAAAGGATGAAATTTATACCCTGACCAACGCAGGTTTAAAACTGCATAACTTAATCAGCGACCCGCAACGGTTGGCGCAATTTGAACAAACCGTTTTGAATTTTCACCATGCCGACAAATGGGAACTGGATTGGGAATTGGTGGCGATAGCGTTTTTACAGCTATACAGGCAATATCCTAACCGTAACATCTTTGACCATATCCATTCGGGTTTACTCTATCCCGATGGTGAGGATCGTATCTCTGCCGACCAGTACATCAGCTTTTATTGGAGCGGGGATGATTGCCTTTCAGAATGCCTGTTTGATATGATAAACTGCCATTTTCAGGAAATCGCCTATATGGACGAGCCGATGCACCTGCAGTTATTCGACACTCTGCCGGAAAATATAAACCCTGACTTTGATTTTGAAGACCGCCTGTTTGACCTTATCAACAAACTAAGCAAATTATTAAGCGACTACGATTATGACGAACGTGAGCCAAACATTTAACGAACAATACCTGCCTGTCAAAGCCTTGCTGATTTACCAATCGGTGGAACAGGATAACGATAACTATGAACGTCAGCCGACCGAGGTTTACGTGGAAAGCTATGACATCGGCAGAAACGGAAAGCCCATTAATGCGCACCCATTATCTGTTAAGGAAATGATAGCATTAAGCGAAATACTGCAAGCCACACAGGAACTTAAAAATAATTACCTGCAAAGCCGGGGTGTACTATCGCCGAAACTGGTCTATGTCAACACCCAAAATAACGGTTACGCCATTTGGCATACCCCGCCACAAAAAGTAACCCTGTTTTTCAATGACAGCTTAGGCATCCCATCCGGCAAAATGAAAATACCCGGCATGCTTTGGAAAGCGACCAAAGATAGTGTGCAGGTCTTTGCCTTGAAAGGCAAAGCCAAAGCAACCGCCGATACCGCATTATACTATGCGCCATTTTTCAATCTGTCGCAAGACGGCAGGGTGTGCATGGGTACAGTGAATATTCAGATTGACCGCCAAACCTGTTTAGAGGATTTTATGGCGGAATGGGAAAGCTATTTCTTTAACAGCTACTTCACCCATACGCTCGGCAATTATCGGCATTGTAAAGGCAACCTCATCCAGTTGTGGCAGGAACAGGCCGGGACAGGCAGGGATTTCCCGCAGGATGAAATCATCAAAAATGGCAGGACATTAAAAGATTTAATCAGATGAAAAAGAAAGCAATAAGCAAAAATAAAATAGCGGTTCACATCGTGAACAAGGAAATTTTACAGCCTTATAATCCGGTAACAGTTAACCTTATTGGTGCAGGGGGTACAGGCGGACAGGTGCTGACCGCATTGGCAAGGATGAACCAGGCGTTGATTGCGCTGAACCATCCGGGACTGATGGTGCGGGTATTTGACGATGATACGGTAAACAGGGCGAATTTGGGACGGCAGTTATTTACGACCGCCGAACTCGGTTTGCATAAGTCCGTTGCGCTCATCAACCGTATTAACCGTTTTTTTGGTACGAACTGGAAAGCCATACCCGAAAAATACGATAAACAATACAGCCTGAATAATATCGATGCCTCTGCAACCATCACCATAGCCTGCGTAGATACCGTACAGGCAAGGCAAGACATTGCGCACATTTTAAAAATTCTCCATAAGACGATGAATAATAACCGTAGCCAACCCTTGTATTATATGGACTTTGGCAACAGCAGGGAAACCGGACAGGTTATCCTTTCCACCATCGGTAAAATCAGCCAACCCGTATCCAAGCAGTATCGTACCGTTGATACTTTACCAATGGTCATGGATGAATTTGGCGAACTATTAATCGCATCCGAAACCACCGACAACACGCCAAGCTGTTCCCTTGCCGAAGCCCTGACCAAACAGGATTTGTTCATTAATTCTGCATTAGCCAATGTCGGCGCATCGCTCTTATGGCAATTGTTCCGGGAGGGGATGCTGTTCAACCGGGGCTTCTTTCTCAACCTTAAAGAATTTAAGACACAACCATTAAAAGTGGCTTACCTATGATAACCTATAAAAAAGGCGACCTGCTTGCGGACGAGGCATTCGCATTGGTCAATACCGTCAATATGGGTGGTGTTATGGGAAAAGGCATTGCCCTTGCCTTCAAAAAAGAATTTCCGTTTAACTATCGTTGCTATATAGATGCCTGTCAGGGTGGCTTAGTAAATATCGGCAGTATGCTCTACATGGATGACACCTCACTCTTATATGGCGAAAAACTCATCATCAATTTCCCGACAAAAATCAGGTGGTGGCTTCCCTCAGAATACCATTATATCGAATTGGGCTTATCAGCCTTAGTTAAATGTATCGCTGACCATCAAATAGAAAGCATTGCCATTCCCGCACTTGGTTGTGGCAACGGAGGACTGGACTGGCAACTCGTCAAATCAATGATGGAAAAGCATTTGTCCGGCATCAATGCGACCATCAACATTTATGAACCTTATTAAAACCAATTATGAAAACTGCCATATATTTTATCATCACCTGTTTTATCTCAACAGGTGCGTTACTTGGCGCAACAAACGCCAAAAATCCTTTCCCTTTATTTGGTATAGCCTTTGGAATTTGGGCTTTGTTGCTGTGGGGGTATAATAGGCGTTCCCGTAATCGCAATTAGCCTAATAGACAATTTGCCGGTCACAAAATTGCCCGGCGGCCCCGGCCATGCCGGGGCCCTGTCGCCACTTGCTTATTTAGTTTTGGAAAAGTGAAGCATGTGGCGCTCTTTTTTGAGCAAATATTTTTAATTGGGTTGTCAGCAATTTTACAAAAAGCGCGTAGATAGTAATTTCTTTGTAGATTTACACAACCTTAATAACCTTAAAATGGGATTTAAAATATTTTATGCTTGGCAATCTGACCGGGACAAAACTTTCAATCAAAATTTCATTGGCGACTGTCTAAAAGAAGCTTTAAAACGACTCAAGAAGAAATATAAAGACGAATCGCCCGATTTTTATCTTGACAGAGATAGCAAAGATGTTCCTGGCTATCCAAACATACCCTTAACTATCTTTAAAAAAATTGAGGCTTGCGATCTTTTTATTGGCGACCTTACGGTAATCGGTCATATTGAAAAGGAAGATGGAAAATCCGATCCACAACTCAATAATAATGTTTTTGGAGAATTGAACTATGCCATTTCAGCAATAGGTGAGGAAAGGATCATTAATGTAATAAATATTGCTTATGGCAAACCGGGCGATCCTGAGGTAATGCCTTTCGATGTACTTCAACGCAGGTTTCCTATACAATATGAGCTTTCAGCAAAAAATGTAGAGGAAATAAAAGTTGTTGCAGAAAAGCTAACCGTTGATTTATATAATGCCATTCAATTAATTTTCACCACTGAACATGAGCGTAATAAAAAAGAGAATCAACCTTTTGATACTTGGAAATCATGGAATGACCTAACAGAAAAGGAATTCAATTTCGAAGTCAATGAATACATCCAGACTCAAATAAACACCATTCAAAATGCAATTCTTGTTCCAAGATCAATAGTTCGCGTGCTGGGATTATCCGGACTTGGAAAAACAAATCTACTTTTGGAATGCTTCCGACCAGGGACCATGGCGATGACCAATGAAGTTTGTAATCAAGTACTTTATGCCAATATGAATGAATGTGATGAGAACGCGATCAAGGCAAAGACTAAAGAAATATTTAGCGGCAAGGAAAAAAAAATAATCATCCTCGACAATTGTGGGTTGCCTGCACACGAAAAGATAAAGGAAATAGTCTGTAACAGCAGCTCCGAAATGAGTTTGATAACAATAAGTCCAGAACCAAATGAATCACAACAGGAAATTGATTTGGAGGGTAAGACAGTAGTCATAAAGCTTGAAGCAAGAGAATTTCGTCCCATTGTGCAAACGTTATTAGAAAAAAATTTTACAGAACTTACGAAAGAGGAAGTTGAATTATTTGTCGATTATTCAAATGGACTGCCATTTTATGCTGTTTTAATGGCAAAAAATAAAGAACAGGCAAAACAACAGCCGGGAACTTTAACAAATACCTCGATTTTGGGTAAATTACTAGGTCCCCTTTATAACAATGAAGAGAATAAACTTATCATTCTTGCCACTTCTATATTTACTAGGTTTGGTTATTTTAATGAAAATGAAAGTCAATTGATTGCCATTGCTCAATCGCAGGCATTATGTCCTATCAATGAAACGGACGGAGATTTAAGGGTAAGGAAATTTAAAGAAATATGTGAGCAAATGCAGGAAAGGGGTCTGTTGGAGAAAGTTGGATTTTCTTTATCATTCAGACCCACTCCATTGGCCGTCCGGCTCGCAGAAGAATGGTGGCGGAATTGTACAGTGCAAAAATTTAAGGAAATACTGCCGGTCTTACAAGCGAATGGCCTGGTTGAAAAATTCTGTCAACAATTTAGGTTTTTAAAGCATGTTGCGCATGCAAAGGAAATAGTAGCAGATCTTTGTAAAGGGGTTTTTAATTCAGCGGAAGTGTTAGACACAGAAGAAGGTTCACGGATCTTTCGCTCATTTGTAAATGTGAACCCTCTCGCCTGTGCAAAAACGATTACCAATGCATTTGGTCACTTAAGTAAAGAGACCATTATTGGGATGTATAAAGGACGAAGAAATCTCGTGTGGGCATTAGAACAATTATGTTATAGAGAGGATACTTTTGATTCTTCAATAAAAATTATGGCCGCTTTCGCAGTTGCTGAAAATGAAAATATTGCAAATAATGCCACTCAGCAATTCCTCCAACTGTTTCATATTTTTCTTCCCGGTACAACTGTGAATCTGCAAAAACGGTGGGATATTATTGAGTATTGCCTGCAAAAAGATGACGATTATAAACAATTAGCTATACAGGCGGCTATGCGCGCACTGAAAACTGAAAGTTTCCGCAGGATGGGAGGTCCGGAAGATGAACAACAGCCAGGGGATTACCGTCCTGCCCCAAATGAAATAATGGAATATTGGTCTAAGGCCATTTCATTATTGGAAGAGTACCTGGTATACCCTCAATATACCACGATGATAACCGAACATCTGATAAACTCGTTATATGGTTTATCAAGCCAGTTTGCAGGAAATCTCATTATTCCAGTTATTGAACGATTATTAGAGAAAAAAGCAGTTGACTGGCTGACGATTAGGAACAAGGTCAAACAAATACTGCGGTCGGGTAACATTTTTGATCAGGGTACTATTGATGCACTCAATCGGTTACTTGACCAAATTACTCCCGATGACTTTATAGGTAAACTAAAGATGATTGTTGTTCGTCCATCTACAGAGGACTATTTCGCTAAAGATGAAGAACAGGACGGGAAATTATTATCAAAAAAAATAAATGAATTAGCAGCCGAATTTTTAAAGGCTCCTGAGCAATGGGAAGCTTATCTTGCCCCGGTAGTTACTGGTCAGGTCAGTGAAGGTATCAATTTTGGCAAAGAATTGGGAAGCCTGATTAAGGACCAGGCTGAAATGAGGCGGCTCATTCAACTTTTATTGACGTTAATTCTTAATACAGACCCTGCCAACCGTAATATTGGCGTACTAGTAGGATTTTTACGTACATTGAAATCTAAAGAGGTTCTTCTTGAGACCTTTGATACCGTTTTAAACACACCGAATCTTCAGTTCCTGGCCTTTAATATAGCGTCAGGAACCGAATTGCCTTTCGATTATATTGGTCTGATAATAAACTTGATTGAAATCGGATCTTTCGATGTCAAAATGCTGTCGGTGTTTAACTTTGGATGGGGGCTTAAACATCTTGGCCACGAAGAAGCCCGTGCAATCTTAGAGCGGATAAGCAAAATAAATAAGGAGGGCGAGGCACTTGCATTTTCAATCGCATATTCTTGGAGTTATAATGACGATAAAATATGGGATGTAAACAAAGATTTTTTGAGACATTTACTAATTCAGGATGGTGAATTACTTCTGAATGCATTTAGCAGAACTCAGGATCAGTATTATTGGTCGGAATCAGTTCGGAAATTACTCAGGGAAAACCACGACGACGAACTTGCGGAACTGATTATTAATTTAATTATCGCCAAAAGTAACGATTGGGATTCCTTTGCAGGACGGTCCGATTTTTATAATATTTTAGACGTAATTCAAGAACGATATTTTGATCAGCTCTGGTCTGCATTGGAGACCGTGTTTTTAGACTTAGAAGAGTATAGCGCTGCCTTGTTTCATTTTAAAGACCTTCTTGGTGCCAAGCATGATTACTACGCTAAGACGGAGGGCATACTTTTCAAAGGTGAACCCAAAAAGTTTAATACCATTTTTGAATGGTCAAAAAGTCACCAAAATAAAAGCCTTTATTGGATAGCAGAAATGCTTCCCGTATTTAATAATGACCAGACTGCAACCAGTAAATGGCATCCGTACGCTTTAAAATTTATTAATGAACTTGGAAATATAAAAGAAGTGTTGAGTGGAATAAGCGCTAAGATTGGAACTTATTCTTGGGTTGGATCTGTACTTGACCGTTATGACCTTGTAAAAGCTATGTTCACGGAACTTATTGACCATCCTATTTTAGAAGTTAGGGAATGGGCAGAAGGACATTTGAAAAACACTGAGTCGATGATTGCGTGGGAAAAGAACCATGAAAGTGAAATGGGGTTCTAACCGCCACATGTGGAACCAATAGTTTTAATAGTACTCAAATCTTTCAGTTATATTATTGAATCATGTCTGTATCCTTAGTTTCAAGCCTTCGGGACCTGCTTTTGAAGATTAAAAATAATCCAAAAGAAAGTTTTGCCTTTAGTAAAATCTATGCGGATGAATTGTTGCTTCGAAAAATGAAAGATTATGTGGTCCAAATATCGAAAGGGAATAAACATGAGCGGCAAATCATTCAAAACGAAATACTCAATAACGGCATCGAAGAAATCGTCAAACCAATTCTGCTTAAGTTAGACTCTATAGGTTATACATATCCTCAAAATAACAGTATAATAGAATCGTCTCTGTTTTATGCGATAAGCTTTATTATTAACAATTATCCGATGCATATTTGTTGGCATCCCTTTAGATCCGGTATTGAGTATCCTTCCAAGGAAGTCGAACAGATCGATCATTTGATCAATTTGACTTCGACTGATTATTTTAGTCCATATACCGAACTTAAATATGCAATCGAGAATTGTCTGTTAACCTGGAACTGCAAGGTTTGGAATGTTACGCCAATAGGAGATTTGTTTTTGAGTTTATCACCCACAACGGCAACTGTCTTTTTGTTAAAGTTGGAGATTTACCTTAACCAACCAGGAACAGAAAATGCTTTTGACTTTAATCCTTATCACATGAGTCACAAGTTTTTGCAAAAACTTTATGAAGCGCAAAAAGTATATGTTGACTTAGGAGATGCCCGGTATACGCTTCTTGAAGACGATCCTAACATGACTTATTTAAGCAGAATTCAAGACTTTGATTTAGTCTATACAAATGATCTTACATTATCTAGACGAAGTCAGGACGAAATTGAAGGAATTCAAATGATATATATAGGAGATGATTTTTTTGAAACGCTCCTTACGGATTTTGGTCGTGAAGTAATTGGGCAAGCCATAAATTCCGAAAATAAGTTCTTAGGAACGCTGATTGAAAATCTTATTAAAATCGAGATTTCCGGGGCTAAGTATTTTGAATTTCACGATAAAAAGGACAATGACGAATTGTTAAATCTCGCTGCTAATAATAAGGAAATTTTGAACGGGCAATATTCCGTAATCAAAGACATCGTTCAGCATATAAATGCCGGAAAACCTGATATCCATTTACTAAGGAGCCTTTATCCCTCCATTGAAAGTATTCTTAAAAAAATATTAACCCAGGAAAAATTAATGGATTCTTCTGAACAAAAATTAACACTCTTTACAATCATAGCAAGATTTCGTTCAGTTTTAGATAAAAAACCTATTCTTAGAAAAGAAACACTGGACTATTTATCGAGCATGGATCGAAATAATATTCTCCACGGTAGCATTACCCCAACTGACCAACTCATTTTGTGGTATCTCAATTTGACACTCAATTTCCTTTCGATGGTCTTAAAAGATTATGAAAACCACCGATTAGCCAAAAAGAAATTATAGATAATGAAATACGAAATATATTTTGATAACCTGCAAGGAGTTATTCACGATGAGGTGGCGAAGGCTAATGAAACAGTGAAAATAGCGATGGCATGGCTAAACTTTACACTCTATGGAAAACTTTTTGAAAATTTGCTGGAGAATAAGGTTGCGCTTTCTATTATTCTCGATGATAACTGGGTAAACCAATTATTTAAAGAAAAAATCGAGATGTTGAAAGGAAGGGGTGCTGATATAAATTTTTTAAAAATGCCGACGAGTATTGACGATTATGGAAAGAAAAAAACCAACATCATGCATCATAAATTTGCGATAATCGACGATAGAATAATCTTAAATGGATCATTTAATTGGTCTGAAAATGCCGGTCTGAATTTTGAAAATTTATCAGTCATTTCCGGTCATGATTATGCGGTGCAACGATTTAATGACGAATTTGATTTTTTGAAACGTATGGATGAGGGCAAAATCAAGGATTTACAAATTTTGGAAGACTGCCCTGCTGATGACTGCGACGGTAAATTGTTTAATCTTTTGCTTTATGACCCTACAAATGTAGACAATTATGAGATGTATGGAAATGTATATGAAGTCTGTTCAAATTGTCCTTATGATCATTATGAACTATTAGAAAGTGGCGTATCGGATCGTTTTTTTAATAATGTCGAGGAACATAAGGGATCTCAATATGATGAACTTTTTGATAAGATTAATTCAATGGAAAAGGAAATAAGTGAGGAGGAAAAGAAAAATCTAATCAATGAAATTGACAATTACATTGCCCGTGAATATATTTTCTATTTAAATCGCTACGGCTATAGAAAAACTGAAAACCATACGGTGCATGCGATTGGTAAATTAAAGCAGGAAAAAATGTTGAACAAACATGAAGATCCGGACTGGATTGCCGAAATTTATTGGAAGGAAAAATTTGCATCAAAATTTATTGATGATGATTACGACTTTGCATTCGATATGCGTTAGTTCCTGCATATAGATTTAGATGAGAAACTCAATTTCAAGTTACCACACAATTTAATTCCAAGCTTTTCGCTCTAATAGTCTCAACATATTTATATATTAATAGATGATTTTTTCAAGTAACTTATCGGTGTTGGACTTAAACCTACTATCACGGAGTGTAGTATCGAAAAGCGTTAGCAATTTCTCCTGGTCTTTTTGATGTTTCAGGTTTCGTTCGGGGCGAAGGGAATTGTAAATACCAATAATCAGATTGACCGAATCTTCTTCATAATTATAGTGATGCTGATTGAATTCATCTGCGGGAATTTGGTTAACGTGATGAACGACAAATTCAAAAAGTTGCAGGCATTCTTCTGGATAGGAATGACAATGAGTAAGTAAGAACTGAAGAAAATATTCACCTCCGGTAATCGCGTCGTTATTGACGTATTTTTTCAGAAAGGGATAAAGCTCTTCAAAGGTGATATGCTCGGCATGAAGAAAACCGGTATGAAACGCACTTTCGATCTCTTTATCTCTGATTATCACCAATTCCTCTAAAAGTGCTATTGATTTTGAATATGAAGTTTCATTCATATGGATGTATTTCAGCGCATTTCCGACAATTGTAGGCCTGATCTTAGGAAACTTTACCATAAAGGAATAGAGTAAATCCTTCGCGTTTTCATAGTTATTGTAATAGGCACCGAAGGAAATATTGCCAAAACTCTCGGCCGTCTTTTCATTTAATTCCGAAGCTAAAACCCGTCTAAGGTAAGGCAAAAGTCGTATGAAGTCATAATGGACAAGGTAAGAGAGCGACCATGCAGTTTCGATCTGCCACGTGTGTTGTTCGTTATTCAATATTTTTATAAACAGACCAAATGCTCGATCCCTGTTTAAGTTCATGAGATAGGCCAGCCGGTATAGTATCGCAGCAATGACAGATAAAGTGTCATTGTCAGCAATTCTGATCAAAGCATCAAATACCCTATCCTCCAAATCTTTTTCCTGAATCAAACACAAGGCATGAGCGGCAGCGCCTCTTACTGAGCCTATGCCTTTTGCTATAAGTTGTTCCCCGTCAGCGTTAGCCAAATTGTTATTTTCTTCCGGATCAGGATCATTCTCCGCTTTGTAAAAAACATAATCGATCAGTTTTTCGTCATTGATATCGTTTCTAATCAGGTAGTCGGCGATCCTTAGACTGGATAATATAAAATAGCCGGTCAGGTTTTGAGTGATCAATAGCTTAAATAAAGACAACACTTTTACAGGATCATGATTGCTTTCCATCAGGCCCGTTAATCCACTTATATGATAGTCGATTTTTATTGACCAGTCATCAAAAAGCGAATCCAGTATAGGTATAAATTTTTTCGGAAATTTCTTAACGCTATTCTTAAAGGCCTGTGCATGTTCAGAAAGTCCGCCCTTGAGAAAGTCGTCCCCCCAGGCATTCATCCCGCGCTCTTGATCAAACTTTTGGAAAGACTTCATCCAGGCATTATAATTCATTTTCTCATAGGCATCACTCGATAGCGGTGGGTGAACCATGCCGCCCCTTCCATGATCCGTTTGTATGATAGTGATATTCGGATACCTCCTTTGATATTCGTTAAATTTCCGCTTGAGCTTTGGGAAACTATTAATCAAATTGTTTGGCAGGCATAAAAGGTATCGATATTTGTTTTGACCAAACCGGGTAGACAAAACTTTCTTATCATCCCTTGTAAATATAAAATAGTCACTTTCTGGAATGAGATTAATCATCTTTAGCAATTCATTTACTTGTTGCTTTTTGAAGATCGGCAGGCTAGCTTTTAAAAGGCTCCTTAAAGCGTCGGATAATACGTCGAAGCTGTTTAATGCGCCGATAGCGTTTAGATACATAAACGTCTGAAATACAAACTCTCGATGCTGTTTTTCATTGCCCGAATAACTATGAATAATTGCGCGCTGTACCGATAGATAGTTGGATCTTAAATGCTGTGTTAGAAAAGACTGATAAAATTCACTATTTGCTTTGGCGGACTCTTGTAAAAAAACGAGCATTTGTTGAAATAGGAACGGATCTCCGTGAAGATGTTCTAAATCGAAGTTGATATCGTAAATGATATAATCCTGTATCAACGGCTTATTGGGGTCGTCATATTTGAGTTCGTCGATCCTGTCAGTAAAATATTGAAACAGGTATTGAAAAGTAAGTTCCGGGATAGTTTCGAAAAGCTTTTCCAGTAGAGTTTCTTTTCGGTGCTGATCATTACTAATATTCGAAGAGGCATCAACCAGCCAGGCTTTTGTTCTTTCAAATACGTAGTTGGGGTTTACCGGCAATAGGTGTTCAAAAATCCCGCTATACCTGAATTCACTTAAGTTAATTTCCCCGCAACTTTCCAATACCGCAATTGCGCCGTCAACACCCCAATCGTTAAGATGATAAAGCAAGTTTAAGACGACCGTTTTGTTTTCCAGTCTTTTTAAATACGGTAATACCAGCTCCGGTGATACAGAGATATTCTTTTGCAACATCGCTAAAGCTAAATTATTTAAAGGTTTAGCCATTGCAATTTCGTCGGATTTGGAGGTTAAGAAGGGAAGCTTTTTTAGCAGATGTTTAAGTGGCCTTGTCAAACCGGAAACCTTTTCAGGAAACAGCATTTCATCAATAAGGCCGCATTGTATAAAATAACTGATCCATCCGCCGGATACCTGCTCACAAAATGGTATAAAAAAGATTTTATCCTTTTTTATAATCTTATGTAACAATTCTTTTTCTTTTACGGTTGGGATCTCTACGGCGGCTACCGTTGAAAGAACGAGGTGGTGTACATGAAAACGTATTGTTCGGTTATTTAACAATCTGCTCACTTGTTTAAGATAACTTTCCGGGTCGACTTCTCTTAAATAATTCAGGATCATTTTAAGCGCCGCCCTGGCCAAAATAGACTGATTTTGCTTTTTAAGATAACGGAACAGAGAAGACCGCGATTCTACAAATTGCCTTGCAAAGACATAATCATAAAATGATTGGTGAAAAAACTGAAGTCCGGTATTATCGAATGTGATCAACTGTTCGCTCTTCAAGTATTTTAATTCATTGGCATAGGTATCAAACGATTTTTCACTCACTGCAATTTGCTGGCGACGATACATTTCAGCAGCAATAAGAAACAAGGCATCTTTAACACGCCCCGTGTCTAATTGGTGAAGTTCCCTGATACTGTCTATTTTCGCATTCCATAGTTCGCTGTAAAGCCCCTGGATAGAGTTAACACCCGCAAAATCGCCAACATCCTTATAAATCCGTGAAAATACATTCAGGTTGTTAGGCACTCTCAGCAGCTCCAACAACTGACTACTCATGCTCTTGTCGGAAAGCCCGATCTTGACCAATTGTTTTTTGACATCATCTACGGCCAGTGTCTTGACTTCTATGGTCTTGATATCCTTATAAGGCCGAAGCGCAGGATCATATAACAGATCGAAATACCGAACGGAGATTATGACGCGGACTATCGGATCATTTTTGTAACCCTCGATTAAGCCGACATAGGTATCCAGAAAACTCCGGTTGGACGATAGTGATTGGGATAAAGCATCAATCTGGTCAATAATGATAACTAGTGTTTCAAAATGCTGTTTACATTGATCAATAAACTCCCGGATAGGAACTGAAATGTTTATTTTTTCCTGGAGTTCTTTAAAATTACTAACATATAATTTATCCGCCTTTAAAGCCAGGCAGGGGATGTTATTCTTATTCAGCTGTTCATAAAGATCCTTCATAATAACTGTTTTGCCATAACCCGCACCTCCGGCCAATAAACAGATATTTTTAAAATAGCCTGCTACTTCGCAGGACGTTGTTACCCAATTGTACAGCAATTTTGTTTCTGCACGTTCCATATGGGAATCAGGGATTTCACTGATGGTGTTTTGCTGGCTGCTGATGGTAGCCGAACCTGTCTTTAATTCCTGCTTGAGCTCTTTTTCTGAAAGCGCGTTGCTTTGTCCCGAACTGATTGATGCTAACCCTTTCTGCAATACGCTATTGTCTGTAACCGATCTTACCGCAAAAAACAAAGAAGCCAGGCCGCCATTGTAGGGTTTGGTCAGTAAGACATCTAAATCTTGGGGAAGAATTTGTTTTACGCTGATCCTAGTCAGCACTTCCAGCACTTCTGCCTTTACGTTGCCTAACCCCAATTCTCTTAATGTTGCGCTTTTTAAATTTTCACCAATCCACTTATCCAGGTGAGCCTCTGTAAGAATATTTCGGTTAAAATCTTTGATAAATGTAGTACAGTTGGACACAAACCCTTTGGAAACCGCGATATAATAAGTAAAGTCATTTAGATCAGCTATGAGCGTATGATCCAACAAATAGTACATTGCAAATTTTGTTATCTCCTGGCCAAAGTCTGCTTTAGCATAGTTCTCTCCATATTTTTTGCATTGAATAAGCCCGAAATTTTTGCCGTCTTTTATTAAACAACAATCGCTTCCATAGTCACGGACACCATTCATTAAACTGATCTCTGTATACGGCTTAAAAGCATGCTGATCGATTGCACTTTGATAAAGGGAATAAACCAATTCTTCAAACCGCCGGTCATTGGCCAATTGGTTATAAGGAAATGGCATCATTTCATACGGAACTGGTTTCAGGTCTCCGTGATCGATAATTTGAGGGTTCTCGTAAGTGAATAGTTGCATAATATTTAGCCAAGATAAAAAGTATTTCCCGACTCTTTAATTGCTTGTGTAATGTACGGCACGATCAACAGTATATATAAAGCATTAGATAAATTCTTAATTTTGGTCAATGGAGTCATATTCAAATTATCAAGCTTTTTTTTTACGGCTTAAGGCACAAATTCAGACGGCACGGGTAAAAGCTGTTTTGTCCGCCAATAAACAGATGCTGGAACTTTATTGGTGGATAGGCAATGCCATCAGGACCCAGCAAGCGGCAGAGGGGTGGGGTACAAAAGTTATTCAGAAACTATCCTTTGATCTAAAAGCAGAATTTCCTGACTTGAAAGGTATTTCAGAGCGGAATTTGAAATATATGCGCGCTTTTGCTAGTGCTTACCCATCTTTTGTGCAAGATACACTTGCACAAAGTGTGGATAGTTCAGCGGTTGTAAGCAACACTGAATTTGTGCAAGTACCGCTTGCACAAATCACCTGGTATCACCACATTACCTTACTCGATAAGGTCAAGGAAGAAAAGCATCGGTACTTCTATATTGAAAAGATCATTGAAAATGGGTGGAGCAGGGATGTAATGGTAAACCAGATCGATTCCGGCCTACATTTAAGGCAGGGCAAACTCCAGCATAATTTTCCGAGTACTTTGCCTGCCTCCAAAAGTGATCTGGCACGGGAATTATTTAAAGACCCGTATAGGTTTGATTTTTTTCAACTTACGCAGGAAGCCAGTGAGCGTGATCTGGAAGATGCCCTGGTTAGCCATATCTACAAATTCTTACTAGAAATGGGCAAAGGCTTTGCTTTTATGGGCAAGCAAGTACATTTGGAAAAAGGAGGGCAAGATTATTATTTAGACCTGCTTTTTTACCATACTAAATTGCATTGTCACGTTATCTTGGAATTGAAAATAGGTGACTTTAAACCTGAATATGCAGGAAAAATGAATTTCTATCTTTCCGCCTTCGATGAAGACTATCGCACGGCGGAAGATGGCCCCACTATAGGCATCATCCTATGCAAAAACAAAAATAAGGTTACCGCCGAATACGCGTTAAGGGATGTAAACAAACCAATGGGCATTGCTGAATATCAATTTACAGCCGCTATTCCGGCAGACTTGAAAGGCGAGTTACCAAGCATCGAAGACTTGGAAGTAGAACTGGAAAAGGAGTTGAAAATACCCAAAACTCTTATAGATGAAAAACTGGACAAACTTAATAATCTTGTAAACCATATCGGGCAACAAGAGATCAAAGAAAAGCTAAGCGTTGACAGAACAAGGGTGATCTTTAATGAGGTGATCTTCGAATTAAAAAACAAAGTCGAGATCTTATTGGACCCCATTTTTAAAATGTTCAGTGAAAATATTATATCCTATTCTATAAATGGACGTTCTTCTTTTCTAGGCTCCACAGATTTGGAAGCAGATTTACTTACCGGACATAATATCCATGAATTGGGTCTAAACATAGAATTAAATGGCTTTAAAAAAGCAGGCTTAAAATCTTTTAATTCTTACAGCGACCTCAAATTCTTTTTAGAAAAATATAAGTATCAGGTTGGGCCAAGTCGCCAGACAATTTGGCAAGAACATCTTTATGACAAAGAATGGACGACTGAAAACCTGCAAATTTTAGCCCAAAAATGGACCGAATCGATCATTGAAGAAGTCCACGGTTCAATAGAAAGAATAAGTATATGAACAAAAAAAGAGTTGTTTTCTTATTTGGAGCAGGAGCAACATTGGGATGGGGTTCACCACTTACATCCGAGCTTACTACCTTGATGTGGCTATAACCTTTAGTTAATTACTCATATATCCACAGGCTTTTTAATCAGAGTAGAGAATGCCTTTTTTTTACAAAAAGGTTACTGATGGACAGTAAACGACCAAGAGATTGGCCTATACAAAACGCGTCCTACAATGCTTTTAGGTTGGTCAACCATCCTGAAACAAGTGTTAAAAATCTGTTCTGCTTTTTAATATAAGATTGGTAACGAAACGAATCATTGGTAATTTACGTCAGTTTTAGCTTTTCTGTCCCACGAATTCCATATTCATCACATTTTTAAAAAGCGTAATTTCCCACCTTGTATCATTGTAATAAATAAACAGACAATGAAAATAAAAATAAGAAAATACGAACAATTGCTCGTCGCCTTGTTGGCCTTAATAGCAATCATTAATTATGTTTTGCAGCGCTTAAATCTGGCTCCGATTTATGTTACCGGGTTTGAACAGTATAACAAAATTCACCACAACCTTCCTTTTAATTATTTTATTAATATGTTGTTGCCGCGTACCGGCATCGTGTTATTATTAATGGTTGTTTATTTCTGGGTTAATCTTTTTACTATACCGCAATTACGAACTAGCTATAGGTCATTCTTTATTTATCCCTGGGTTTTACTTCAAATACTGCTTCTAAGCTACCTGCTTGCCATCGGTGTAAACATTGCAAGCTATTATGCACATCCGGCATGGAATAACTATGGAGAATTTTCGTTATTCGCTTCATTTGGATATAATGAAAAACCATTAACTAATTTATGGGTGGGGTTCGATAATGCGCTGATCTTATTATTCGGCTATGGAATTTACGCTGGTATCCGCGAATATATTGTATATCGCTTCGAAAGCTCCGGTCCAAGAAGTAATTACAGGATACTGATCGCCAATCAAATTGCTGCTTCCTTATGTATTTTCTTGCTGCTGCCTAACCTGATATCCGCTTTCCATATTGTTAACGATACTGGCATCTATCAGGCTTATTTTGTTTTTATACCGTCAGTTATATTTGTCTATTTCAGTAATACCTATTGGCTTTTTCCCCGCTTTGCAAATACGCCCGACATTTCTTTTCAACTGATTTGGCGTCTTGCATTTTCTACCTTGCTTTATTCATTTCCTTTTGCGTTATTTTTAAACAAAGCAGGCGTAATGCCAAACATGTGGCTAATTAGCTGCATAATTCAGTTCATTGTTGTTACACCAGTGACCTGGATACTTTACCAGCAGCGAAAGGATAAGATAAGGGAATTGAGAGGTGCCGAAATTGCATTATCCAAATCGACCGCCGATTTGAAGTTCTTGCGTTCGCAGATTAATCCACACTTTTTGTTTAATGTCCTTAATACAATATATGCTATGGCACTTGTAGATGGCTCCAAAAGAACAGCTAACGCTGTGCAAATGCTAGGCGATATGATGCGATTTATGCTGGACGACAACCACCTCGATTTTATTCCTTTAGATAGTGAATTGAATTATCTAAGAAATTACATTGCATTGCAAAAATTACGCATCCAGAATTCAGACCAGATTAATATAAGTGAGGATATAACTGTTGAAGATTGTAGCCTTGAAGTTATCCCGATGTTGCTGATTCCTATAGTAGAGAATGCTTTTAAGCATGGGATAAACTTGAATGAAAAATCCTGGATCAAAATAAATCTAACATGCAGCCACAATAATATCCATCTCGAAGTAAGGAACAGTTTACACCTGAAAGAAACTAACGATCCTGAAAAGAAGCATACCGGTATCGGTTTGTTAAATGTTAAGGAACGGCTCTTGCTGTTTTACGAAGGTAGGCACGAGCTCAGTTATGGTGCAACAGAGAATGAGTTTATTGCCGAACTCATTATTAAACCCGAAACCCATAAGTTATGAACAAGCTGCGAGCGATTGCCATAGACGATGAACCCTTCGCATTAGAGGTCGTCAAAAACTTACTGGAGGAGGTGCCATTTGTGGAATTAGTTGAATCTTTCACCAAAGCGATTGACACCATTACATTCCTTCAGGAAAATACAATCGATATCATCTTTTTAGATATTAAGATGCCCGGCCTGTCCGGAATTGAATTTATAAGATCACTTTCGAATCCGCCAATGGTAATATTTACTACTGCTTATAACGAGCACGCGGTACAGAGCTTTGAATTGGATGCTATTGATTATTTACTGAAACCGTTTTCTTTTTCACGACTGTTAAAAGCATGCAATAAGGCTATGGCGCTATACCAATTGAAAGTCAATTCCGGCCAGGCGGTTACTGAACCGTTACCAGCGATATTTATAAAGAGCGGCTATGAACAAGTAAAAATAGATCTCGCCAATTTGCTCTATGTAGAAAGTGTCGGCAACTATATTCGGTTCCATTTAACGACTCAAACTATTGTTTCCCGCCTCACTATGGCTGAAGCAGAAGACTTACTACCGTTAAAAGCCTTTGTTAGGGTTCACCGATCATTCATTGTCGCTAAAACAAAAATAACCAGGATTGATAAACGATGCGTTTGGCTAACAGAGCGGGGAGTTCCTATTGGCGTTTCTTATGCGCCAGAAATAGAAGGTCTGCTAAAAAATAAAACATAGTAAAGGCGAAAAAAATTGGAGACTATATACGTGTTAGACCACGCCTCTTTCTATTTTTTGGAAAGACTTGTAGCATATCGAATAAGAAAAAGCGAAGCTAAGGAGCAAATGAAGCCAATAGCACCCATCCAAAACTTATTAGTATTGTACGACAATATCATTGCTGTAAAAGTCGCTGCTATAAAAACATACATTATTAAGTAATTACTCTTCATTTCTCGATTTGTGTTTTAGGGTTGCGATATATATATTTTGCGGTAAAAAATCCTGCTCCGAAAGCAAACAGAGAACCTACGAAATACATGAAAAAATATTGAACGTTCATAATGCTATTTTTTAGACTTTGGTTTATTATCTTTCTTTTTAGGCGGTTTACTACCCGTAGCCTTAGGCGATACCGATGCCTTATTTATATTATGAAAGATGGTTGATGCCTCTTTGGGAGTTTTCTCTTTTGCCATAGTCTAAGGTAATTATTTTTTTTCTAATTGGGCAATCAGGTCGTTTTTGATGTGTTCGGGGAGATAATTTTTGAATTGCAAGGGCTGTCCATCATGCGATGGTATTTCGATATAATCTAAGATCATAGTTTTGGTATCAATAAAAAAATCGTGATGTTTGGCTTGTACGAATAATACCGCCCTTTCTAAATCGTCCCAGTATTTCATAAAGCCATTTCTTTAACTATTTTTTCCAAACCAAATAAATCAAAAGGCTTTGTTATAAAAGCATCGGCGCAACTATCGGCGGCTAACGTTTCAAGGTTCATTGCTGCGGAAAATAAAATAACAGGGATGTGTTTTGTTTCGGGGTGTTGTTTAATGGCTAAACAAAGGTCTTTTCCTAACTCGCTACCTAAATGGTGGTCTAATATGATAATGTTTGGGTTTAACTCTATTATTTCAGCTAAAGGTATCGACCTTATATGTTTGTATACCTCAAACTCTTGACCTTCAAATAAATAAGCTATTATATCAATTATATCTATGTCATCTTCTATAATCAATAGCTTTTTCATTAAGGAGGGATTTAGTTATCGAACCTACATTATATAAACCGCATAACTGCTACATAAAAATAATATCTCGTAGCTTTGTTGCACAAGAAAGCCCCGATAACCTATTACTGCTCGTGAGACACCACTCATGAGATGGTTGGTTAACGAGGTTTGGACTGGATGTATTTTCAGTCCTCAATCTTCAATGCTGGTTCGTTCTGTTTGCTTAGTGATTGTTTCGCTGGGTGGGCATTCGTGGACGGTTGACGAGGCTGTTCCGTGCGCTTTGGAACACCGAGTTGTGTAGACAATTAGAAAAATCGGAATTGTTGGTTGCTCAACAGTTCAATAAGGGATGTTTTGTTCAACATGCCGCACATCTTATCGCTTTAACAAAACGCCTGTTTATTCTGATTCACAATTCCATTAAAAAATTTAATAATCTGGATATATCAGCTGGGCTAGGATATTTAAATTATAGAAATACTACGATATATCCGGTATTTTTGTTATTTTGAGTAGCTGATCATCGGATCAGTTACTTTGTTTAGCGACGAACAAAATGTTTGCCATATCTACTTGACATATAGCTAAAAAAAAGAATTTCAGGAGACTCATAATCTTTTATTATAGTTCAGCAAGTTTTCTTGTAAAACTTCTCGAAAATTTAGTCGCAATGTGTATTCAATAGTGGTTAATTTCACGGGATGGAAAAAAATTGTTATTTTTGATCAGTCGACATTATAGTCCTCTTGTTTTACAATTGTTTTACAAGATGATTTGGTCGACAGTCAAGTTTCTGTAATTGAGGACTTTATATAGGTGTACCGTTAGTTTGTGGTACCGAGGGTCGTGGGTTCGAGCCCCATCATTTACCCAGAATGCCTCTCATGAAAATGAGGGGCATTTTTTATTTAGTTTAACTTAAGTTAAAACTAAATAAATTAATTAGATTGATTTTTATTTGCAAAAATCGCTACCATGAACGAACACCACGAGGCTTTGAAGCTTCACCTGAAGGATTTTGCCGGTCTTACCGAAAAGGATATGAATAACGCTATCACTTATTGGAGGACGAGGAAAATACCGAAGGGAGATTTCTTCAATATGCAAAATGTTGTATGTAATGATCTTGGGCTTGTAGTAAAAGGGATCTTCAGAATCTATTATAACGACCCGGAAACAGATGAACAAAAGAATATATTTTTCATATCCGAAAATCAATTTATTGTTTCATTTCGCAGTTTTATTACCCGTTATCCCTGTTATTATTACATTGAAGCCATGGAAGATGCCGAGATCGTATACATCAATTATAAGGACCTGAACGCTCTGTATGATACCCACCCCAATTGGAGTAAATTCGGCAGGCTTTTGGCCGAACTGTTTTTTAACTATTCCCAGGCCCGCACGGAGGAGTTTCTTTTTAACTCACATGAGGAGCGCTATATCAAATTGACCGAAGAACATCCTAATATCATTAATCGCATCCCGGCATACCATATTTCATCCTATCTGGGTATCACTAATCCTTCGTTAAGCAGGATCAGAAAGAGGATCAATCTTTAAACCGCCGGCAGTTTTATACGAATGCCGACGGTTTGATTAATCGGTTAGGCTTTTATTGCATTGCCTTTAATAACTTTTGAAAGTCTGATGGCTGACAACAGAAAATAGAAACCACCGAAAGCCGCGTAACCGGCAAGGCTGGCAATCCCCATAGTTGGTGAATGGGCAAGCAGGATAAAAGATGTACCGCCAATCATAGACTGACCGCCACTGATGATCATGGGCCACTGGCCACCAAGCGCTTTCCGGCGCTTTAAACCCAGTATCAATTGAATAAGCCCGGTAAGAATCGCCCACGCGCCAAATACCATTAACGCTTCCGGAATGCCGGTTTTAAGTGCAAGTATTACAGCAATAGTAGTTACACTACCTATAACGATGTTTACCAACTGCGGTGTTTTTGATACGGTGGCGGGGTTAGCTTTGATATCGAAATAAGTAGCAATTACATCCCATACCGGGTAAATAATTAAAAGTGTGTTGGCCAGACCTACATTTGTTTTCGCAAATAGCGTTACAAGGATGAACCATAGAAATGAGAATCCTGTACGTGTGAAATATAAATTTCGAAGCGATTTTGCAGTTTCAACAGTCTCAATGGATGTTGCTGCATTTGATTTATTAACTGAAGTCATGATTTTTGATTTTGTTTATACCGTCAAAAATCTTCATTATTCAGTAAGCAGTTTTTCACTTAAGTTAAAATGGCGCAACAATATTAATAGTTACCCTAATATCTTCCCGATAAGATTAATAAAAAGGTCTTTTAACGGCACTTGTTGAGCTACTACCGGCAAAAAGGGAAGTATAACGGCAGCTGTAAAAGCTATTAATGAGGTTTTGTCTACCAGTACCACCTTCATATCCTGGGCCTTTTCAAAACTCCCAAGCAAGTCAACATGCCACGAGGTATCCGGATTTTCTTCCTCAGTTTTATAAAAAGCTTTAAGCTCATCTTCATATTTTCTGGTCATGGGCCACGATTGCAAACTGTACTGCATAAAATATCTCCGTTTTACTTTTACCAGCAGTGGGATAAGCAATAGCAAGGGCAATATAAACAGGAGCAAAACAAACACGAGCACAGAACCAATGGCAATTTTATAATCTGTAACGGATATACCCGAAAAGATGATCAGATTATTAGTAACCCCCGCAGTAAGTACCGAAAACGCTAGCGCAACAGGGAAAAAACTAAGCTGTGTGTATTGTAAAAATCCGAGCCCGCCAACGCCATCCGGATGCAGTGCAGAAAGGTGAAGATCCATTGTCGAAAGCTTTCTTAAAAATACAATCCATAAAATAATGGTATAAAGCCAGCGATAAAGTAATAGCTGAAGTATAGGCAAACTTAAAAGCAGGTACCACCACCCGGCAGCTGTAATATGGTTATTTACCATGTGCCATGGCGCATACGTATCGGCATTATTAATTCTGTTGTTTTCCTGGATGAAAAAGGAGCAATAAACCAATACTATAATGATATAATCAATGATCCTTGAACTTTTCCATTTTTCAATCCGCTCCAATACTTGTTCAAATTTCTGTTTATTATCATTGTCGACTATTTTTGATTCATAAAAGAAGCTGATGGCGTGGTTAAAGGAATTATTTACGGCGCGCCTCGCAAATATGAGAATAGGTATTACCAGCAAAAGCCGAACGTGTGTTGAAATATCCCGCACAAAAAGGAGATAAAATTGACCTTGCCCGAGTTTAATAAATGATAACACAGCCAGTGGCAGCCAGCAGAGCATGATCAATCCCAAAACAAAAAATATCTGTTGTCGTAAGGTCTTAGACTCGAAGTGAGGGCGGTCAAAAAATTTCCAGAATATTCCACCTGAAGCGAAAGCGTAATCTTTTATAGTGATATTCATTTGCCTGGGGTTACTTATTTCCGGAGTTGATCAATATTTAATCAATTTAAGGAGCTTTCCCCTGTAATGAGCTTTTTACAAGTTGATGTTGGTTTCAGATTTTAAAATGAAACTTATTAGTGAAAAGGAAGAATAAATAAGTGATGAAAGGATGTTTGACTAAAGGTTATAATCTGATAGCAACATAAAATAAATAACTATCTACTATTTGGTAGTAACAGTACTCATTTTGGCAAATTCCACATCATTAGGCTCCCATAATTCTATCTTGTTGCCTTCGGGATCCATGATGTGTACAAAATTACCGTAGCTTGTTTTTTGTATGCTGTCAACCTGTAATATACCTGCTGTTTTCATGTTGGCTAAAAGCTGATCTAATCCTACCACACGGTAATCGATCATAAATTGTTTTTCGGAGGGCTGAAAGTACTTGGTGGTTTCCTTAAACGGTGCCCATATGGTAAATCCCTTTTTTGTACTGTCCATTCCCTGGTGCCATTCAAAGTTTGAACCGAATCCGCCTATGGTAATGCCCAGGTTTTTGCTATACCAGGCTTTAAGCGCCGCAGGGTCTTTGGCCTTAAAAAAGATACCGCCAATACCCGTTACCCGCGGACCGCTATTGACGGGATTAGTTAAACGACTGAATCCATAACCCAACAAGAATGCCGCACAAAGCAGGCAGATTAAAGTAAACTTTTTCATCATATGCGTTTTAGATTAAAGATAGGAAATGTTTGACCATCAATAGTGAATAAATATTATACTCACTTAACGCTCACCTACAACCCCATAAATAGCCTTACCCCAAAAAACACCCAGATCAGCGGCTCCATCTTTAGTAGGGTGCAGGTAAAATGTACCCTGATGTCCATCCTCAGGCCTTAGTTTCGTTAAATAATTATTCTTAAAATAGCCGAATGCTGCTGAATCGCCTAAAAATACCTGGTGATTTTGATAGCTGTTTACTAATGTTTTTATAGGCGTGAAATAACTTTGCAGCCTGTCCAATCCTTCCTGTAAATACTGCGCACCGTTATAGGTGTTGGGGCTGTACCACAATGGCAAGTTGATCACAACCTTGCATTGTGGAAAATCACTCAGCAGTTTATCTACAATGCTTTTCATGTTTTTATAATAATCTTCGGGCGATACCGGCGATCCGTTCGGGCCTTTTACAGCACTGTCATTTGTACCCAGCATAATTGAGAAGATCAAAATTCCCGGTTTGGCAGAAAAACTGTTAGCCGCCTTTTCTGCAGCATTAAAAGTATCGCCACCCGGCAAAAAATCCACGGTAGTATAACCGCTATGCCCCTGGTTAGAAAATTCAACCACATCTATTCCCTTCTGTTTTTTTAAATAAGCGCTTGCTATTGCAGGCGGGGCTTGGATAGCCGGGCTATCGAGCCAGGCACCAAAAGTAATGCTGTCGCCTATATAAACCACCTTTACAACACGTTTTTGCGCCAAAAGCGAGAAATAGGAAAAGAATAATAACAAACTAAGCGAAAGGCGCAGTGTAATTTTCATTTTCGAATTTAGATAATTACCATCAACGGTACAATTCATAAAGGTTTAAACCATTAGTTTTGTTATATGAATATCCCGGTATTACCTCCATCATGCTTTGAATTTATGCGCGAGTTGAAAAATAATAACAACCGCGAGTGGTTTGCCCTGCATAAGGACGCTTATCAGCATGAGCTTGGTTTTATAGAAAGCTTTGCAGATGCCCTATTGCAGGAATTGAATATACATGATGTAATTGAAACACCCAACGGCAAAAAAAGCCTGCGCCGCATTTATAAGGATACCCGTTTTGCAAAAGAAAAGATCCCCTTCAAAACATGCTGGAGCGGTGGGTTCCGCCGGGCCGGCAAATATCGCCGGGGTGGTTATTACTTTCGTTTTGAACCGGGCAATAGTGTGATAGTGGGCGGCTTCCGTGGCCCCAACCCTGAAGATCTGAAATTGATCAGGGATGAAATTGCTTTTGATTCCGCGCCGCTGCGGAATATTCTGAATAGCAAAGCTTTTGTAGATACCTTCGGCACATTACGGGGTGAACAACTAAAAACCACACCAAAAGGCTATGATGGCAATAGCGAAGGGATAGACCTGCTGCGTTATAAGCAATTCCTGCTGATCCGGCGGTTTACGGATGAAGAAGTGTTGCATGGAAATTTTATAAAAGAGGCAGGTGCAACCTTCCGGAATATGCGGCCTTTTTTTGATTACATGAGCGAGGTACTCACCACAGATATAAACGGACAATAAGTCCGTTCGCATTCAATTACACTTCTCTTAATATTGCCGGGCTGTCTTTAGTTTGGCTTGTTTTTCTGTTGTTTTTAATGTGTAAGTTGCTTAAAATCAGTTATAAGTGTATTCTTATTTTTTGCAGCTATCTCATTAGGTGCGCTACATCTGTGTAAACATTTGTTGTATTGATAGATACAAAAGTGTACATCATTTAATGGGATGTATGATACCTTCACCATTATATAAACCGATCTATTTTACAACCCAAACCAATTCATATACCAGTTAACAGGTCATATTACCGTTGGCAGCGGATTTAATTATCGCTTGTTTTTCAGAAGATACCTTATGAAAAGAAAACTATTATTTGTGTTATTTATAGCAGCTGTTGGTTTAAAAACCACAGTAAAGGCGCAGGTGTTAAGCCAATCCTATCAATGGAAGAGTGTACAGATGCGGGGCGGCGGATTTGTCGACGGCGTTATCTATCATCCTACCGAAAAGAACCTGTTGTACTGTCGTACCGATATGGGCGGTGCCTACAAATGGAACGAGGCTATTAAAGCCTGGGAGCCTATATTGGATTGGGTATCTTATAATGACCGTAACCTGATGGGGGTTGAAAGCATTGCCCTGGATGTTAATGACCCCAACCGTGTATATATGGCTTGCGGTACTTATACAGCTATTCGTGTTCCCAATGCTATACTGCGGTCGAACGACAGGGGAAAAACGTTTAAACGTACCGATGTGCCCTTCAGGATGGGCGGCAATGAGAACGGCAGGGGCAACGGCGAACGTATGGCCGTAGACCCTAACAATGGTAATATTATTTACATGGCAACCCGTTTAGATGGCCTATGGAAGAGCGAGGATGCCGCCGTTACATGGAACCGCGTAACCAGTTTCCCCGAAGTAAAAATTCCCGTTGCTGATACCATCATTATCCCCAAAGCCAGGTATCACCCAAGGCCAAACGGGATGATATTCGTCGTGTTCGATCCTAAAAGCAAAGCTGATAATAAGAGCTCCAATATATACGTAGGCATCTCACAAAAAGGAAAAGAAAATTTATTCCGCAGTACCGATGGTGGCACGACATGGGCAGCTATTCCCAACGAGCCTATCGACCTGATGCCAACACACGCTATATTATCAGCAGATGGTTCATTATATATAACCTATGGCACTAACCCCGGGCCCGATGTAATGACGGATGGTGCCGTATATAAATATAATACCGTTAGCGGTGCATGGACAAACATCACCCCACTAAAACCCCAGCCCGAAAATCAACAAGGATTTGGCTATGCCGCTGTGGCTGTTGACGCGCAGCACCCGCAAATGGTTATTGTAAGCACCTTTCACCGTTATGGCAAAACCGGGGGCGACGATATTTTCAGGAGCCTGGATGCCGGCGCTACGTGGAAACCCGTATTTACAGGTGGCGGCAATGGTAAATACGATTATACGGATGCGCCTTATGTATCGCACACGCCTATACATTGGTTGTTTGATTTGGAGATTGATCCTTTCAACGCAGATCATGCCATATTTACTACCGGTTATGGTTTACATGAGACTTTTGACCTAACCGATGTTGATAAGAACAAACCCACCACCTGGGGTACAAAAAACAAAGGCATTGAGGAAACCGTAGCGCTGGAACTATTAAGCCCGCCAAAAGGTGTTCCGCTAATATCTGCCATAGGCGATTATGGTGGTTTTGTACACAATAACCTGGATGAGCCTGCTCCCGAAGGCAATTTCATAAACCCGCATTTCGCTAATACGGATGGCGTGACCTGTGGTGCTCAAAACAGTAATACAGTAGTTAGGGTTGGCGTAGCATCATCACAAGTTGGCGGCGGCAATATCGGCTATTCACTGGATGGCGGCAAAACATGGCAGCCAACAACAGGCACACCTCAGCCGGAGAGTAAAGATGGTTTTATTTGTGTGTCCGCATCAGGCAATACCTGGATCTGGACACCACAGCGCAGCGCACCATATGTAACCACCGATAAAGGCGCTACCTGGAAACAAATCCCCGGCCTGCCCAATAATACCCGTGTAATTGCCGACCCGCTAAACGATGCCAAATTTTACGCGATGGATCTGTTTAATGGGAAATTATACACCAGCACTGATAACGGAAACACTTTTACCGAACAGGATTTTCATCTGCCCAATGGTTTGCCCGACCGTGCATCAAATCGTGGTGATATTCGTGGCGGACAAGATCGTTTATATGCTGCGCCGGGTAAAGAAGGTGATCTGTGGATAGCGGATTTTGACGGATTATATCATGCCAAAAAAGGTTCGGCAGACTTTGAAAAAATAGATGGCGTTACCGAAATACATGGTTTTGGATTTGGCAAAGCTGCTCCAAAAAGCAATTATTCTGCATTGTATCTGGCTGGTACCGTAAATGGGGTGGATGGTATATTCCGCTCTGATGACAAAGGCAAGAACTGGGTACGCATTAATGATGATGCCCACCGCTGGAGCCTGATACTACAAGTTACCGGCGACCCTAAAAAATATGGGCGGGTGTATGTAGGCACTCATGGTCGCGGTACTTTATATGGCGATATCAGCCAATCAAAATAAATATTCAACCAAAATATATAAACGTTTATGTTATTTAAAAATTTACATTCAGGCCTTTGCAAAGTAGGGATATCTTTATTGCTTCTTTCGTGTATGGCGGGCACAAATGCAAACGCCGCTGTCCAAAGTTTCAGTAAGGAAACCGATGGTGTTAACTTTAAGCTGGATAAAGGAGCTTTAAAAATAAAAGTTTGCAGCGCCGATATCATCGAGGTAAAGTACACCACGCTCAACTCTTTCCTTAATAAAGAATCATTGGTAGTTACTAATAAATGGGCCCAGCCAGCCGCGTTTACCGTAGCGGATAATGGCAGTAGTGTAGTAATAACTACCGCCAAACTAAAGGTTGCTGTAGATAAGGCTACCAACGCCATCAGCTATTTAACAAAAGCCGGACAAGTAATAACTGCCGAAGATAAAGCAGACAACAAAAGTATGCAGGCCGCAACCATCGCAGGCATCAATACCTATAATTGTTCAACGCAGTTTGTTTCTCCTGCGGATGAAGGTTTGTTTGGCTTGGGCTGTCATCCCCTTGATTCATTGTCCATCAATTACAAAGGCCGTAACCAGGAAATGCTGATCAAGTATATGACCGGTGCTATCCCGGTGCTGCTATCAACCAAAGGATTTGGATTGATGTGGGATAATTACTCAGCCTCAAACTTTTATGGTGCCGAAGCGGGTAACACTAAATTCAAATATATATCTGAGAGTGGTAAGCAGGTTGATTATTACTTTTTCTACGGCCCGAGTTTCGATCATATTATCGACTTATACCGTGTAACAACAGGTAAAGCTCCAATGTTCCCTAAATGGGCCTTTGGTTTATTCCAGTCGCAGGATAGGTATATGAGCCAGGATGAGATCATCTCCGTTAAAAATAATTACCGCAATAATCATATCCCGGTTGACGCTATCGTTCAGGATTGGTTTTATTGGGATCCGTTCCCAATCGGCTCACATATTATGAATCCGACCAGATATCCTAACCCTAAAGCGATGGTCGACGAATTGCATAAATCGCATATGCATGCCATGATCTCCATCTGGCCGGTATTGGGCAAAGGAACACCTAACTATGCCGCGTTAGAGAAAATTGGCGGTTTAACTGATATTACCTGGTTGAATTTTATGACGCACACATATGATAATTACTACGATTCTCATAACCCTGCCGCCCGCAAGTTATACTGGCAGGAGGCAAGGGATAGCCTTATAAAACGTTACGGTTGGGATGCCTGGTGGGTTGACCAATGTGAGCCTGATAACACCGATCTGCTGGATGCCCGCCGCCAAAGCAACTTCTATACAGGCAAAGGGATAGATTACTTTAATACCTACTCGCTGGAACATTCGACAGGTATATACGAAGGCTGGCGCAAGGACATCCCGGGTAAACGTGCTTTCTTTCTGATCCGTCAATCATTTGCGGGTGAGCAACGTAACGCCGCAACCTTATGGTCATCTGATATTACCTGTACCTTCGCATCGTACAAAAGGCAGGTGCCACAGGGTATAAATGCCTGCGCATCGGGTATACCATACTGGACATCTGATATCGGCGGCTACCACCTGCATTGGGAATCCCCGGATTGGTCGAAACCGGAATACCGCGAGCTGTTTACCCGTTGGTTTCAGTTTGGGGCATTCTGCCCTGTGTTCAGGATCCATGGTAAGGGCGAACGTGCCATCTTCTCAAAAAACTGGGATGAAAAAACACGTGGCATCCTGTTAAAATATGATAAACTGCGTTACCGCCTGTTGCCATATATCTATTCATTATCAGCCAAAGTAACCCAGGATAATTACACCATTATGCGTTCACTGGCTTTTGATTTCAGAACTGATACCAATGTGTACAGTATCCCTGATCAGTATATGTTCGGCCCGGCATTTATGGTAAACCCGGTTACCGAGCAATTGTATAGCGGCGCTAATGCATCCGCAGGCAAAACTACCCGTAGCGTTTACTTGCCGGCAGCTGCAAAATGGTACGATTTCTATACCGGTCAGGTTTACAATGGCGGGCAAACCATAGCCGCCGCCGCGCCAATTGAAACCATACCGTTGTATGTTAAGGCAGGGTCAATTATCCCGATGGGCCCGGTAATGGAATATGCTACTGAAAAACCAGCGGATAAAATCGAACTAAGGATCTATCGCGGAGCAAATGGCAGTTTTGACTATTATGAGGATGAAAACGACAATTATAATTACGAGCACGGTAATTACGCCACTTTTAAGCTAAATTGGAACGATAAACAACAGCAGCTTAGCATATCGGCTACAAAAGGCAGTTTTTCAGGAATGTTGAAGCAGCATACTTTTAATATAGTAATGGTGAATGGCACGCATGGCTCGGATTCATCAGTTGCCGATAAAATTGATAAAACTGTTGTTTATACTGGTAAACCAATTTCAGTTAAACTATAATACCTATTATGAGAAGAAGGACTTTAATAAAATCAGCGCTTACCGTTGTGCCGGGGTTAGCTATTACCAAAGCGCTGGGTGCTGAACACTTGTTGAAGAATATTTCACTTGATGAAACTACAGAACCGGGCCCGTTTAGCCCTAACTGGGATTCGTTACAGAACTATAAAGTGCCTGAGTGGTATCGTGATGCCAAATTTGGGATCTGGGCGCATTGGGGCCCGCAATGCCAACCCGAGCATGGCGATTGGTATGCGCGTATGATGTATATTGAGGGGAGCGATGATTATAAATTTCATGTGGAAAAATATGGCCATCCCTCAAAATTCGGTTTTAAAGATGTGATAAATGAGTGGAAGGCTGAGAACTGGGATCCGGAGCATTTGGTTAATCTATATAAGAATGCCGGGGCTAAATATTTCTTCGCGTTAGCAAATCACCACGATAATTTTGATAATTACAACAGCAAATACCATAACTGGAACTCGACCAAATTAGGCCCTAAAAAAGATTTGATTGGTGGATGGGCCAAGGCAGCTAAAAACAACGGGTTAAAGTTTGGCGTAAGTGTGCATGCCGCCCATGCCTGGATGTTTTATCAAACTGCGCAGGGAGCTGATAAAGCTGGTCCGTTGGCGGGTGTGCCTTATGATGGTAATATTACTAAAGACATGGGCAAGGGCAAGTGGTGGGATGGCTACGATCCGCAGGCGCTATATTCGCAAAGGCACAAGGTTGGTCAGGACGGCGGCGAGCAGTGGGATTGGACGCACGGTGCAAACATCCCCGATAAAAAGTATTGCGACGATTTCTTTAACCGTACCATAGACCTGGTTAACAGTTATGACCCCGATTTGGTTTATTTTGATGATACCGTACTGCCATTATATAATGTAAGTGATGTAGGCCTACGTATTGCCGCGCATATATATAACCGGAATATTAAAAAGAATAAGGGCAGCCTTGATGCTATAATAACCGGCAAAATATTAAACGAGCAGCAGCGCAAATGCATGGTTTGGGATATTGAGCGGGGCCAAAGCAATCAGATAGAGCCTTTGCCATGGCAAACAGATACCTGCATAGGCAACTGGCATTATGATAGGAAGCTGTATGAAGACAAAGGCTACAAAAGCGCCAAAGCGGTTATCCATACTTTAATTGATGTGGTAAGCAAGAATGGTAATCTGCTGCTGAATATTCCCGTTAGGGGAGATGGCACCATTGACGATGAGGAACAAGCCATTGTTGAAGGCATAACTGCCTGGAACAAAGCAAATGGCGAAGCCATATTTGGCACCCGGCCATGGAAAATATTTGGCGAGGGCCCGGCAAGTGAACCAACAGCTTCTGTAGCAACTCAAAATTTTAACGAGGGTAAAGGCAAGCCATTTTCGGGTAGCGATATCAGGTTTACAACAAAGGGTAATATATTATATGCTATAGCTTTGGGTTTACCCGATGGTGGTAAAGCTGTTATAAAAGTATTAGGATTGAACAGTCAATATTATACCGGTAAAATAGCCGCTATTAAACTTGTTAGTACTGGACAGGGTCTGGTCTTTGATCGTACTAATGACGCTTTAATCATTAATTTACCCGATAATGCCGCAGAACAGATTGCTTACAGCTTTAAGATCCTGCCTGCATAAATAACCTGCATTAGCATATTTTGCAGGTTTATGGCGAAATTTTCAATATTATTTGGTAAAATAATACTACTCTTATTTGCCAAACCGTCCTAATTTTACTCCCATTAACCAATGCTGCCGGGCTTTTTATTTAGTCCGGCATACTATTTAACCTGATTAACATTAACCAACTATTGATTAAACATAGTTTGTATAATGAAATTTTACCTTTTTTAATATAATATCCTCAGATATAATGCTGAATTATATATATTGGTAAAGTTTTACGGCTGGCCGTTAAGTGCCTGTAAACCGAAATACAAACCTAAAAATACACAAAACATGAAATACCCAAAAGCCTCATTAATGCTGTTGCTATCAGTCTTATTCCTCACCAATTGTGGGAAGAAAGCAGCCATAAATGATGCGGAAATTTTGCATGCAAATGAGGAGGAACTTACAAAGGTTATTATTTACGATGTATTTACCCCTCCAGTGGCAAGTCGTATTTATGGCTATGCCAACCTGGCCTCTTATGAAGCAATGCGCTATGCCGATCCAAAGTATAACTCCTTAATTACCCAGATAAAAGGTTTTGACAAACCGCCCGTACCTGAAAAAGGAAAAACATACAATTTTACCCTGGCAGCTACTAAAGCATTTTTTACAGTAGCCCATAAAATAACCTTTTCGGTTGATACCCTGCAGGAGTACGAGGACAAGATCTACCCCATGTTTAAGCAAACTATGGATGATTCTACGTATGCGCGTTCAATGGCGTTTGGCGAAAAGATAGGCAAGCTGATCATAAAAAGGGCAATGGTTGATAATTACCCGCAAACCCGAGGTAAACCTAAATACCTGGGCAATAACGGCCATGCCATGTGGCGCCCAACACCTCCCGATTATTTTGATGGCGTGGAATATTGCTGGGGAACCATGGAACCATTTGTGATTACCTCATCCAGGCAATTTCCTTTGCCTGCGCCACCGGCTTATAGCGTCGATACAAACAGCGTTTATGTAAAGCAAGTGCAACAGGTTTATCGCTTAAATAAAAGCCTTACCAGCGAACAGAAAGTTATTGCCCGCTTTTGGGATGATAACCCATTTGTGGTACAGCACAGTGGGCACATGATGTTTGCTGATAAAAAGATAACCCCCGGCGGCCACTGGATAGGGATCACATCAATTGCCTGCAAGCAAACCCATGCCAATGCTGTAAAGGTGGCACAAGCTTATGCGCTTACCTCTATAGCTTTGTTCGATTCATTTATCGGTAGCTGGGAAGCTAAATACGAGTACTCGTATATCAGGCCGGTATCTCAAATAAATGAAACTGTAGACCGTGAGTGGTTGCCGCTATTGCAAACGCCGCCATTCCCCGAATATCCTGCCGGTCATGCCGATATCAGCGCTGCATCGGCAACAGTGTTAACTTATTTGTTTGGCGATAATTTCAAGTTTCAAGATACCACAGAGATGCGGTACATTGGCCTGCAGCGCCATTTCGATTCATTTAATAAAGCTGCTGATGAAACAGCCATCAGCAGGAACTATGGCGGTATCCACTTCCTTAACAGTGTGCAAAAAGGGAGCTTCCAGGGGCATGAGATCGGCGAGTTTATTATTCAGAAACTTAGATTAAAAAACTAATACAATTATGTTAGCAGTAGACAATAAAGTGTATTACACACTTAGGGTTGCATCGGCCATGTGCTTCATAGGCCACGGTGCGTTTGGTATCATTACTAAGCAAATCTGGTGTAATTACTTTGCCGTGTTTGGTATAGGGCATAATATGGCCTACCACCTGATGCCTGTTTTGGGTTCGGTTGATATATTGTTCGGCATAACATTATTAGCATATCCAACCCGTGCAGTTCTATTATGGCTGGTAGCATGGGGTATTATTACAGCATCATTACGCCCATTATCAGGCGAGCCATTTGCTGAGTTTATTGAACGCGCAGGCAATTTTGGAGCCCCATTAACCTTATTGTTGGTATGTGGTGTTAGTGGTAAAAGCTTTAAAGAATGGTTTACCAGTATTAAGCCAGGTGTAATAACTAATGAAAAAAACCTGGCAACAGCTACTATGTGTTTAAGGGTGGTAGTATTTCTTTTGTTAACCGGTCACGGATGGCTAAATCTGTTAGACAAGAAAGGTATAATGGGACAATATACATCACTCGGCTTCTCAAACCCTGCAAAGATTGCGCTGGTTGTAGGAGTTTTTGAGATTGTTTCGGCCTTTTTAATATTGATCAAGCCGATCCGTGGCATATTGATCGTATTACTTGTTTGGAAAGTAGGCACCGAGCTATTCTATCCGCATTGGGAAGTATTTGAATGGATTGAACGAGGTGGAAGTTATGGCTCAATATTAGCCTTACTATTATTATTGCCGCAATCATCGCGTACAACAAGTGATCTGCCATTAAACAACCATGTACCCGCCGTTTAAAATGAAGTATCTAAAAAATATTAGTTTATTACTTATAGCAGGAAGCTTTGCTGCCTGCAACTCTGGCGTGCAGGGCAATAAGCAAACGGTAGATACAAAAGATACGTTAGCTTATACTTATAAAACGTTTAAGCAACGCGATGCAGATTGCGGAAACAATCCGGATAGTACCTGTACCATAGTGAAAGTCAGCTATCCTGATTTTGAAGGCAAAACAACGTTGAACGATTCGGTTAAGCGTAATTTTATCAGGCTATTCGCGACAGCTTCGGGTAAAGTAGATACAGCATATAGTCAGCTTGCTGATAATTTTATAGGCGTTTATAAAGCTTTTAAAAAGGAGCAGCCAAAATCAACACTGATCTATCTGCTCGACGGGCATGCCAAAGTATTGAAACAGGACTCGGCTGTAGTAACAGTTGAGGTTTCGGGTTATTCGTATCACGGCGGTCCGCATGGTATCGATCTTACATCATACGTTAACTGGGATATAAAGGCGAACAAAAGCATAGCGCTCAACGATATTTTCGTTACCGGTTATCAGGATAAATTAAACCAGGTTGCCGAACAAATATTCCGTAAAAATGAGAAGTTACAGGACACCGCAAAATTAAATAACGGGCGCACCTATTTTTTTAAGGATAATAAATTCAGTTTGTCAGATAATTACTTGATTACCCCAGAAGGTATACAGTTTTTGTATAACGTATATACCATTAAGCCCTATGCCGCCGGTAAAACAGATTTGTTAGTGCCGTATGCGCAAATAAAAGCATTGCTATTGCCCAATTCAGTAATTAAAAATTACTTAAAATAGCCAACCGATTAGTTTCGGGGCATTCTATTCAATTATAGCCATTGATATTCTTAATGGCTATAATTTCTTCTCCTTAACATTTATTATACTAAGTATTAACTTTTGTGGCATTTGGTTAAAACCATTAACAATAGTTTTACGGCATAAATGCTGAAACCCAATTAATACTAAATCATAATTAATGTTCACGAAAAATTTACGATTGCTCAGGCGAAATGCTTGTTATGTTACTATTGCACTTATTAGTGTTTTTAGTGTGAGTACAACTAATGCAGCAGTCAAATCCTACACAAAAGACGCTGATGGTGTTACTTTCTCCCTTGATAAGGGCGAAATGAAAGTTAAAGTTTGTACCGATGATATCATCGAAGTAAAGTACACCATGTTCAATGATTTCTCTCAAAAGGAATCGCTGGTTGTAAATAATAAATGGCTCACAAAAACAGGGTTTACGGTAACTGAGGGCAACGGCGTCATTACCATCACCACAGCGAAACTTAAACTGGTTATTGATAAAGCCACCAACGCTATTACTTATCTTGATAAAAAAGGCAACGTAATAACCTCCGAAGATAAAACAGATAACAAAAGAATGCAGGCTGCTACTATAGCTGGCATCAATACCTACAATTGCACTTCGCAGTTCAACTCACCTGCTGATGAAGCGTTGTTTGGCTTAGGCTGTCATCCTGAAGATACGTTATCTATCAATTACAAGGGCCGCGACCAGCAAATGCTTATTAAATATATGACAGGCGCTATCCCCGTTTTGTTATCAACCAAAGGTTATGGCTTACTATGGGATAACTATTCCGCATCAAACTTTTACGGTGCCGAGGCTAATAACACAAAGTTTAAATATGTATCAGAAAGCGGCAGGCAGGTTGATTATTATTTCTTCTATGGCCCCGATTTCGACCGAATCATTAATTCATATCGCATAGCTACGGGCAAAGCACCGATGTTTGCTAAATGGGTGTTCGGATTGTTCCAATCGCAGGACAGATATAAAAGTCAGGATGAGATACTAAGCGTTAAGGACAATTACCGTAAAAATAATATCCCTGTTGATGCTATAGTGCAGGATTGGTACTGGTGGGCACCGCTTCCTATTGGCTCGCATATCATGAACCACGATAGGTACCCAGATCCTAAAGCCATGATCGACGAATTGCATAAGGCAAACGTACATGCCATGATATCCATATGGCCTGTATTCGGCAGTGGAACAAAGGATTTTGACGCGATGAAAAGCAAAGGCTATTTAACCAGCATCACCTGGGATAATTTTGTTACCCATACCTGGGATACTTATTATGATGCGCACAACCCTAAAGCCCGTGCCCTGTATTGGGCGCAGGCCCGTGATAGTGTTGTGAAACGCTACGGCTGGGACGGCTGGTGGGTTGACCAATGCGAACCTGATAACGGCGCTTTGCTGGATGAACGCCGCAAAGCAGATTTCTCCGTAGGTAAGGGTATCGATTATTTCAACACCTATTCGCTGGAGCACTCAAAAGGTATTTACCAGGGCTGGCGCAAGGATATTCCTAACAAAAGAGCATTCTTTTTGATCAGACAGTCGTTTGCCGGTGAGCAGCGCAACGCGGCCACACTATGGTCGTCGGATGTTACAACCACATTCAATGCTTTAAGGAATCAGATTCCGCAAGGTATCAATGCCTGCGTATCGGGCATACCTTACTGGACATCTGATATCGGCGGCTATATCTCAAGAACTTCACCGGATGGCATCCCTGATTGGTCGCAGCCCGAGATGCGCGAACTGTTTACCCGCTGGTTCCAGTTCGGTACATTTAGTCCTATTATGCGTATTCACGGTAAGGGCGAGAGGGCATTGTTCTCCAATAATTGGGACGATAACACCAAAGCTATCCTGCTTAAGTACGATAAATTACGCTACCGCCTGTTGCCATACACATACTCATTGGCGGGCCGCGTCACTAATGACAATTATACCATTATGCGTTCGCTGGCATTTGATTTCCGTGGCGATAAAAATGTATATAGCATTCCAGATCAGTATATGTTTGGCCCGGCGTTTTTAGTTAACCCTGTAACCGCGCAAGGTAAAACAAGCCGTAACGTATACCTGCCTGCATCAACCAAATGGTTCGACTTTTATACCGGCAAACAATACGATGGCGGCCAAAGCATAGAGTCAGCAGCGCCTATAGATATTATTCCGTTGTATATTAAAGCCGGCTCAATAGTACCAATGGGCCCTGTTATGCAATACGCTACTGAAAAACCGGCCAGCAATATCGAATTAAGAATATATCCTGGTGCCAGTGGCCAGTTTACTTATTATGAAGATGAGAACGATAGCTACAACTACGAAAAAGGCGCTTCAGCAACTTTTAAATTTATCTGGAACGATAAAACACGCCAGCTGACTATCTCTGATACTAAAGGTAGTTTTAATGGGATGATCAAAAAACACACGTTTAATGTAGTGTTGGTTAACGAAGATCATGGTTCTGGTACAGATGCAATAGCTAAAGCGGACAAAGTGGTAAGTTATACAGGTAAAACTATAATAGTGAAAATATAATTACGGTTAACTGTAATTTTTGAGAAGCCCCTTAATTCTCTGATCATATATACAAACAATACCGTTGCATTTGCAGCGGTATTTGTATTTTAAAAGGGATCGTTTTAGTCCTCTTAAAACATTATACTAATATTTCATTTGCTGATATTATTTTATCAAGTCCCTGTGTAAATGTGTAAATAAAGGCTAAAAAGGCACTTTTGTGCAAAAAATAGTGTCATATAAACCTTTATTTTGCCTATCTTAGTAGTATGTACCCGCGGCTCTTTTGGGGTGCTTTTACCAATTGTTTAAACCATGCTGAAAATTTACATATCAATTGTATTGTGTTTTGTTATGTCGCAGTGTGTAGTTGCGCAAAATAATCAATACCAGTTTTCGCAGTTAGATATTACAAATGGCTTATCCAATAACCGTGTAATTTGTATCTATAAAGATGCTGAAGGTTTTATGTGGTTTGGTACTACCGCCGGATTAAACAGGTATGATGGTTACGAGTTTAAAGTATTTAAGCATGATGCAAACAATGCCAATTCGCTCATTAATAATTATGTTGATCATATTTATGAGGGCCCGAATAAAAAGATGTGGGTATACACCAATAACGGCATCAGTATTTATGACCCTAACACCGAAAAATTCTCAAACAATGTTGCTGATGAACTGCTAAAATATAATATAAAGGCTGATGAAGTTGTATCCTTAAAAAAGGATAATACAGGTAACTTTTGGTTTATAAGCAAAAACGAAGGCGTTTATCGTTATAACCCCAACACTAAAACTACTGTTACCTATAATGCTGCTGCACAATCTAAAATTGTTCTCTATTCAAATAGTGTTGATGAAGTAGTTGAAACAAAAGATGGCTATGTTTGGCTGATTTATAACGATGGCGTAATTGATAAATTGGATACCCGTGCAAACAAAGTTGTATTACGAACATATAGCTTATGCAAGGCAAATAACAACAAGCTGCAGCCATATTCTGCAATGGTTGATAACGACCAGAACCTGTGGATCTATGTTTCAGAAAGCTCAATCGGCCTTTATTATTACAATACCAAAGCCAACGGGTTGCAGCATTTTGTTAAGGGGGGCGACATAGTCAACCTTAACTCAAATGTTATTAATAACGTAGTACAGGGTGATGATAATAACATTTGGATAGGTACCGACCATGGCGGTATCAACATGGTTAATTTAAAGGCTCACAAAATTAATTATATATTAAACCGTGATGATGACCCAAAATCATTAAAAGGAAATGCGGTGGTATTGTATAAAGATAATATAGGCATTATATGGGCAGGTACGTTTAAACAAGGCATCAGCTACTACCACAAAGGCATTATACAGTTCCCGCTTGTGCGCCATTACCTTATGGACAGCTCAAGTTTACCTTATGAAGATGTTGATTGTTTTGCAGAGGATGCGAACGGCAATTTGTGGATAGGTACCAATGGGGGAGGCCTGGTGTTTTTTGATGAAAAAACTAAAAAGTACACCCAGTATAAACACGATCCGGCAAACCCCAATAGTCTGTCAAATGATATAATTATTAGTTTATATATCGATCATAACCATAAGCTATGGATAGGTACCTATTTTGGTGGTTTGGAGCGTTTAGATGGCGATAAATTTGTTCATTACCGCCATAAGGATAATATTCCGGGTAGTTTATCGGATGACCGTGTATACACCATCATCGAAGATTCATCAAACAAGTTGTGGGTAGGCACTTTTACGGGTGGCTTAAATGTTTATGATAGCAAAGCAGACGATTTTAATCATCCCCGCTTTTCAACCTTATCAAACTATACTTCAGTTTTGTATGAAGACAAACAGAAAAATATCTGGATAGGGCGGGATAAAGGCGTGGATGTAATTAATGAATACGGCAGATGGAGCAAACACTATTTTAACAAGCCCGGCAACCCTAATAGCCTCGTATCAGATGATGTTAATAGTATAATGCAGGATCACAGGGGATTGATCTGGATCGGGACTAAAGAGGGCTTAAGCATATTAAATCCCAGTACCGGTAAATTTATCAATGTTGAAGAAAAACAGGGCTTGCCCAGTAATAACATATGGAATGTGCTTGAAGATAACAGCGGCCGCATTTGGGTAAGCAGTGCCAATGGCGTTGCAAGTATAAAGCTGATACCAACAGGCGACAGTTATACTTATGAAATTCATAAATATAATGAGTTTGATGGTTTACAGGGTAATGAGTTTAACGCTAATGCAGCGCTGAAACTGAGGAATGGTAATATTATATTTGGTGGTGCCCACGGCTTTAATTTGTTTAATCCCGAAAGTATAAGCTCGCCTGATATAAAACCGCAATTGTTATTTACCGATTTTCAGCTATTTAATAAAACGATAAATGCCGGCGATACCATTAACGGTAAAGTGGTTTTAACCTCATCTATTACAAAAACGCAATCGTTGGTTTTAAATCATAACCAAAACGTTTTCAGCATTTCATTTGCGGCCTGCGATTATTTTAATCCCGATAAAATAAAATACCAGTATCAGTTAGAGAATTTTGATAAAGACTGGCTCACATCGCCATCCGGTTCACGTAAAGTAACCTACACCAACTTAGATGCCGGCGATTATGTGTTTAAAGTAAAAGCCAGAAATATTAACAACCCCAAGGATGTAAGCATAATTACGCTCAATATTACCATACTTCCACCATTCTGGAAATCTACTCTGGCTTATATATTCTATTTTGTATTGATTGTAAGCATATTGTTCTATATCCGGCATAGGGGGATACTCAAATTAAGAAGAGAGTTTGAAGCAACACAAGGTAAACTGGAAGAAGAGCGTAAGATCACTGCCGAGCGCGCGGAAGCGCACCGCATGCATGAGCTAGACCTGATGAAGATCAAGTTCTTTACCAATGTAAGTCATGAGTTCAGAACACCTTTATCATTGATCATATCGCCCATTGATACATTGATTAAAAACAGCGACAGAACAGAGCAAAAGAACCAGTTGCTCATGATCAAGCGTAATGGCAGGCGTTTGCTCAATCTTGTAAATCAGTTACTTGATTTCAGAAAAATGGAATTCAAGGAACTGAGGCTTGATCTGCAAAAAGGCGATATCGTTAAATTTATAAAAGAGGTTGCTGCATCATTTACCGATCTGGCTGATCAAAATCACATAGGTTATTTGTTTGATAGCGAGGTTAGTTCGCTATGCGCGAAGTTCGATCATGATAAAATAGAACGGATCCTGTTTAACCTGCTTTCCAATTCATTTAAGTTTACGCCGTCGGGCGGTCATATCAGTGTTTTGTTAAGGGTGATAAATACCGATGTTGTTGATCCGCTTAGACAATTGCTGGAGATAAAAGTTGTTGATACCGGTATCGGCATATCAAAAGAGAAACAGGAAAAGATATTTGAACGGTTCTTCCAGGTGAATTTGCCTGAAGGTTTGCTGAATCAGGGTAGTGGTATAGGCCTGTCTATAAGCCACGAGTTTGTGAAAATGCACTCAGGTGAAATATATGTAGAAAGCGAACCCGGCAATGGAAGTACATTTAGTATACAACTGCCATTAAATATTGAGGAAGAGAATATTACACTCGAAACACCGGTTATTCAAAAAACCGATGATGTTGTAAAGCAGGTAAAACCCACCTGGGAATCAGAAAAGAAACCTGTTGTGCTGCTAATTGAGGATAATGATGATCTGCGTTTCTATCTGAAAGATAATTTAAAGCATACTTTTAATATTCTTGAGGCTGCCGATGGCAAAGAAGGTTGGCAAAAAGCACTTGCTTTACATCCAAACCTGATAGTAAGTGATGTAAGCATGCCCGAAATGAATGGCCTCGATCTTTGTAAGAAAATAAGGAACGATAGCCGTACCGCCCACATACCAATCATCCTGTTAACAGCATTAACTGAGGAAGAAGACCAGCTGATAGGCTTAACAAATGGCGCTAACGACTATATAGGCAAGCCATTTAATTTTGAGATCTTATTGTCAAAGATCAACGGTTTGCTATCCATGCAACAAACTTTTAAAAAGACCTACCAAAAACAAATGGACATCCAGGTTCAAAACCTGGATATTGTATCGGAAGATGAAAAGTTTTTGAAGAACGTTTTTGATTGCATCGAAAAAAATATCACTAATTATAATTTCTCGGTAGAGGAGCTGAGCAGGCAGATGTCGTTAAGCCGTGTATCGCTTTATAAAAGATTGCTGGCACTTACGGGGAAAACACCGGTTGATTGTATAAGAACTGTGCGCCTTAAAAGAGCAGTACAGCTCTTAGAGAAAAGCCAGTTAAGTATCGCTAACATAGCTTATGAAGTAGGCTTTAATAACCCAACTTATTTTTCAAAAGTGTTTAAGGACGAATATGGCGCAGTACCATCAGAGTATGTGCTTGCAATCCGTAAAAAAGAGATAGAAACAACCTGATCATTGTCCTCGTGTCAATACTGTTGACTTAACACTATTCCGTATTAACATTTTTTATATTGAAACGCTATTTTTTAGCATTGACTTAAAAAGCTAAAAAAATATTTTTGACGTAGCGTCTGAAATCCATTGTGTTTTGATAAATAAGTGTATTTTTGACAATAAACCATTTATAAAACCAATATGAAGTATATCTGCTCACTAGCTATTTTGCTTTTTGTTAGCTGGTACAATCCCTCTATCGCGCAAAATGTTGCACCAACACCTCCTATGGGCTGGAATAGTTATAACTGTTTTGGCTCAGCTGTACATGAGAATGAAGTAAAGGCTAATGCCGATTACGTGGCGCAAAATCTTAAACAATACGGCTGGCAGTATATTGTAGTTGATTTTTTATGGTCGTATGATAATCCTCCAGGTAGCAACGTAGGCAACCCTTTTCAGAAAAATTTACAGGACGGCTCCTATATTCCCTGGCTTACCATGGATGAGTATGGCAGGTTAACACCGCAGCCAACAAAATTTCCATCGGCATTTGGTGGCAAGGGCTTTGCGCCGTTGGCAGCTTATGTACATTCATTAGGTTTAAAGTTTGGTATCCACGTAATGCGGGGGATTCCGCGCCAGGCAGTGTGGGCCAAATCGCCGGTAAAAGGCACCAATGGTATAACTGCCGATATGATAGCAGATACCAGTTCAACCTGCCCGTGGATGAACCATATGTATGGTATTGATATGAAGAAACCCGGGGCGCAGGAATATCTGAACTCAATATTAGAGTTATATGCCTCATGGGGCGTTGATTTTATTAAGGTTGATGATATAGCAAGGCCTTATCGCGAAGCAGAAATTGAAGGGTACCATAAAGCGATACAAAACAGTGGCAGGCCGATAGTATTAAGCCTGTCGCCAGGTGCCACCGCTTTAAGTGAAGCGGATCATGCTACAAAAAATGCCAATATGTGGCGTATGGCTGATGATTTTTGGGATAACTGGAAAGAGATAATCGGGATGGTGGGCTATGCCGAGCAATGGCAGGGTAAAGATGGCCCCGGTCACTGGCCCGATTGCGATATGATACAGATAGGCAAGCTATCAAAGCGTGGCCCGGTTGGTGAGGAACGTTACAGCAGGTTTACACCCGATGAGGAGTATACCCACATGACCTTCTGGAGCATTTTCCGGTCGCCATTAATGCTGGGCGGCAACCTGCCCGAGAACAGGCCATTTGAACTGCAACTATTCAATAACAGCGAAGTTATTGCCGTAAACCAGCAAGGCGAAAACCCGCGTGAGCTTTACCGTAAAGATGACAGTATGGTATGGTATTCGCATGTGCCAAACAGCAAGGATCTGTACGTAGCCCTGTTTAATCTTGGCGAAGCCACTGGCGATGTAAGCGTAGATTTTGCATCGTTAGGACTAAAAGGCAAGGTGAAAGTAAGGGATCTCTGGAAAAAACAGGATATAGGTTCGTTTAGCAAAAGTTATCATCAACAGGTGAATAAACATGGCGCGGCTTTGTTTAAACTATCTGTAAAATAAAAACTAATATGCCATCGTCAAAAGTATCATCAAGAAGAAAATTCTTACAACAGGCATCATTTTTGGGTGCTGCAGCAGTTGCTGCACCATCAATGCTAACGGCATCGCCATTATCAACCAATGAGAAAGTTGCCGATGGTTATACATTTCTGTTCCAGGGCGATTCCATCACTGATGGTAACCGAAGCAGGAATATGGATTGGAACCATGTTTTAGGGCATGGTTATGCCTATCTCATCGCGGCACGATTGTGGTATGATCTGCCGGCAAAAGGATATCATTTTTTTAACAGGGGGATAAGCGGTAATAAGGTTACAGACCTTGCCCAACGCTGGCAGGATGATGCCATCGCTATAAAACCTGATCTGCTAAGTATATTGGTTGGTGTGAATGATGTAAACGCCGCTATCTCCGGTGATAAAAACTTTACCGTAGCAAGCTACGAGAACGATTATCGTGCATTACTAACACAAACCAAAAAGCAGTTACCCTCAACCGAAATTGTTATTTGCGAGCCATTTATACTTCCGGTAGGCAGGGTTAAGGATAACTGGGATAAATGGCAGCAGGAAATAATTGGTAGACAGCAGGTAGCCAAAAAGCTTGCCGATGAATTTAATCTTATATACGTCCCCTTACAGGAAACCTTTAACCAGGCACTTAAAAAGGCACCTGCCGATTACTGGATCTGGGATGGCGTACACCCGATGCCCGGCGGTCACGAATTAATGGCCAGGCAATGGATAAAACAGGTAAATAAAAAGATCAGGATCAGTTAACGGGTTTTAATTATATGACCAAGAATAAAAGCTTATTTTCTTATTTAATATTATTACTTGTAGCCACTGCATTTAACTGCTCAGCGCAAGGTGATTTTATTAAAAACCCTATTGTTAATGGTTATTATGCCGATCCTACCATAATTAAGGACAAAGGCATCTATTATATTTATGCTACCATTGATCCATGGGGAGCCGAAGAATTGGGTGTTTTAGAAACTAAAGATTTTAAAACCTTCACTCGCAGGCATATTAATTGGCCAACCAAAAAACAATGTACCAGCCCAACATCAGGAGATGCTATGGTTTGGGCGCCTTCTATCCGCAAGGTAAACGGTAAGTTTTACATGTACGTTGCTGTTGGCAGCGAGGTTTGGGCAGGGGTGAGTGATCATCCGCTTGGTCCCTGGAAAAATGCAAAACCCGATAATACGCCATTAGTAACCAAGAATGATTTCCCGCAGGTACATAATATCGACCCCGATTGTTTTATTGATGACGATGGTCAGGCTTATTTATATTGGGGATCGGGTTATAACTGGGTAAACGGGCATTGTATGGCAGTTAAGCTAAAAAAGGATATGGTAACTTTTGATGGCAAGCCAATAGATATTACGCCACCACATTATTTTGAGGCGCCACACCTGGTAAAACGCAAAGGTTTATATTATTTAATGTATTCATACGGTAAGGCTATTGATGGTACCTATCAAATACGCTACTCAATTGGTAATTCACCTTTAGGCCCGTGGAAAGAAGGAGAAAATGACCCGATACTTTCCACTTCGGCTGATAGCACAACCTTCGGCCCCGGCCACCATACCGTTTTTAATGAGAATGGCCAATACTACATTTTATATCATCGTATCCATCCTCAGAAAGAGGCATATGTATTAAGGGAACTTTGTATTGATAGTTTGAAATTCGATGGTAAAGGCAATATCCTCAGGATCACTCCAACAGGTGTAGCAAACTTCACTAAATAGCCGTTTTATTTTGATTGGCATATCAGCCTTTACGGTTGTTATTTGAATAGCAGGTTAACATTTATAATATAAACGTTATCAATACTACTATTCCATCCTTTTTCAGAAGTATAGTTTTACAGCACTAATTATAAACCACTATCGGAATTAATTTCTATGGTGGCTTTGTAATACCACAACCTCTAACAAACAATCAATAACCAAAATTATAATAGATCACATTTTATGAAGTATGCAATAGCCAGCGTTATAGCCCTTTTCCTTTTTGTTAATGTTTCGGCACAAAATAATAATGAAGCAGCGCTGCAGGTTAAAATAAACGGTATTATTAAAAAAATGACGCTTGAGGAAAAGGTGGCTATGCTGCACGGTAGCGCTACTTTTTATTCAGCAGGTGTTCCGCGTTTAGGTATTCCTGAAGTAAGTTATGATGATGGCCCATTAGGCGTACGCCGCGAGGAAGAACGCTTTGGCTGGAATTCCGCCAACTGGACAACCGATTCTGCAACATTTCTCCCCAACGGCTCAGCAATTGCCGCTACCTGGAACCCTGAAATGGCACATAAATATGGTGTTGTAATGGGCGAAGAGGCCAATGCGCGCAAAAAGATAGTAATGCTTGCACCTGCATTTAACATTTGCCGCATCCCGCTTTGCGGCCGTACTTATGAGTATTATTCAGAAGATCCTTATCTGAATGGTCAACTGGCTATACAGGCTGTAAAAGGCATTCAAAGTCAGCATGTGGCAGCCTGTGTAAAACACTTTGCCGCCAATAATCAGGAAGTTAACCGCAGCTCGATCAACGAAATAATTGACGAAAGAGCATTGCGCGAAATTTATCTGCCTGCATTTAAAGTTGCCATACAACAAGGTAACGCTTACACTATTATGTCGGCCTATAATAAAATAAATGGCTATTGGTGTTCTGAAAATGATTTCCTGCTGGATAAAGTACTAAAAACCGAATGGGGCTTTAAAGGCGTAGTTATATCCGACTGGGGCGGCACTCACCATACCGTAGCAGCAGCAAATGCGGGCCTGGATGTTGAAATGGGATCAAGCGGGCCTAATGATCAATGGTACTTTGCAAAGCCTTTGATCGCAGCGGTTAAAATAGGCCAGGTTTCAGAAAAAACTATTGATGCCAAAGTAAGGCGGATCCTGTGGATGATCTACCATACCTCCATGAGTACAAATCACCCCAAAGGTTCTATCGCTACGCCTGAACATGGTAAAGCGGCATATGATATCGCCTCAGAATCAATTGTATTATTAAAAAATGACGATCATTTACTGCCTTTAAATGCTGATAAGGTTAAAAGTATAGCAGTGATCGGTGACAACGCTACACGCACTTTTGCTACAGGCGGCTTTGGCGCAAGTGTAAAGGTTAAATATGAGATAAACGCGCTAACTGGTATCAGATCACGGTTTGGAAAAATTGCCGATATTAAATTTGCACAAGGTTATAAAGCCAATTATTTAGCAAACAATACTGCCGAGCAAAACGCAGGATATGATAAACCTGACCAAACTTTAATTGATCAGGCTGTGGCCTTAGCAAAAACAACAGATGTAGCCATAGTATGTATCGGCTCAAACCGTGAGTATGAGAGCGAAAACCACGACCGTAAAAATCTGTCTTTGCCCTTTGGCGAACAAGCGCTGGTTAACGCGGTTACTGCTGCTAATTCTAAAACCATCGTTGTGATAATGGCAGGTGCACCTTATGATCTAAACGAGATCAAAAAAACAAATAATACCATAGTTTGGTCATGGTTTAACGGTACCGAGGCAGGTAATGCTTTGGCTGATGTATTAAAAGGCGTTGTAAATCCATCCGGTAAAATGCCATTCACCTTCCCTGTATCATTAAGTGATTCACCGGCTATCGCTTTGGACACTTACCCGGGTAAAGATACCACCACTACTTATAAAGAGGGGATATTGGTAGGATACCGCTGGTATGATACCAAAAAGATCGACCCATTATATTGTTTTGGTTACGGACTGTCATACACCAGTTTTACTTATACCGGTTTATCAACCGATAAAAAGAACTATACCCCTGCAGATAAAATTGTGGCGACAGTAAAGGTTAAAAACTCAGGAAGTGTGGCCGGTAAAGAAATTGTGCAGCTCTATGTTAGCAAAGTAAACTCATCGGTGCCAAGGGCTGATAAGGAACTAAAGGCATTTAAGAAAATAATGATAACTCCGGGTAACATATCGTCAGTTTCGGTTAACATAAATGTAAGCGACCTGGCTTATTGGAGTGATAAATTGAGCAAGTGGGTAGTTGAACCTGGTGAATACAAACTCATGGCAGCTTCATCATCAAAGGATATAAGGCAAATAGCCTCATTTAACGTAAGTAAATAGATAAAATGGCCCAGGTTAACATTTTTGCGATATAATGAAACATTCGTTATGATGCAGGTTAATCAAAGCATCTACCTTTAGTTTAATATTATAAGCCAATTATAAACAATAAACCAAACATGCCATACTCAATCTTTATAACTGTAACCCGGTAAGCCATTTTTCAATGTTGCTTATTAGTACAGGTATAAATTGTGGTTGCTGTTGAATACATAACATGGGATATTTAAGTTTCAAAAAGCAAGACGTATACTGCCCGAAAAACAAAGGGTTAGCGTTTACTGAAAATATCGGTATAAATCATACTGTATATTTCATCAGGATAAACGCCCTGCTTGCACTATTAGTATTCCTTTCAATCAATTTATCTGCTCAATCATTTGCTCCTGTAAATAAGAACGCTACACCCGAGGCTAAGAACCTTTTAAAATACCTGTACAGTATTAGCGGGAAATCAATTTTATCAGGCGAGCATGGTGGGGGTAACCGGTTTTTAGATAGCACCAAATCTATATCAGGTAAATATCCTGCTGTATGGGGTAGTGATTTTATTTGGTCGGGTGCTGATGGTGGCGGCCAGAAAGTTGTAAACGAAGCTATTGCGAACTACAAAAAAGGATATATCATCGCGCTAATGTATCACCAGGGAAGGCCAATGGATAACCCACCATATGGTTTTAAAGAAAGTGTGCAGGCAAAAGTAACTGACGAGGAATGGACCCAGATTACAACACCCAATACCGAACTCAATAAAAAATGGCTTGCCCAGGTTGATACCATAGCACACTATTTAAAAGAATTGCAGGATGCACATGTGCCTGTGCTTTGGCGTCCATACCACGAGATGAACGGCGTATGGTTTTGGTGGGGCAACAGGCCAGGTAAAAACGGCGTGCAAAAATTATGGACAATGATGTATGATAGGTTTGTTAACTATCATCATTTAAATAACCTGTTATGGGTATGGGGCGCTAATGGCCCAAGAGATATCCCACAGGATGAAGCTTATTCATATAAAGGTTTTTATCCAGGCGCAAAATATGTGGATGTTTTGGGCACTGATATCTATCACTCGGATTACGAACAGAAAGATTATAACGAGTTACTGGAACTGGCTAATGGAAAAGTAATGGCACTAACCGAAGTAGGAGAGTTGCCGAAACCTGAAATATTAGCCGCGCAGCCACGATGGGCGTGGTTTATGGTATGGACGGATTTTATCTGGAAGTATAATACCCGGGCGCAGGTTAACGCCATATACTCGAGGCCGGAAACCATATCATTGGGTGATCAAAAATGGTATTAAAAGCAGGTTATTTAACAAGCTTTTTAAATAAAAACGGAATTATTTATACAGATCTGAGTAGATAGAAACTCTGATAAGCGGAATAAATTAATACAATAAAATGATAAAATAGTATCATTTTTTAAAGGAATATTTTATCTGATATTACTACCCTGATGATTAAGCGATGTGCGTGTAAAAAACAGATGGAATTATATATATAATCATATAAGTAAAACATATCAATAGCCTGAAAATCGATCTGAATAATAGCAATTAATTTACATGTATTAGATAGGTTTTTAGAGTAAAGAATGTAAAAATAGTATTACAAATAGCCTGTGCAATGATGTAATTTTATTAATCAATTATAACGTGCTAAACCGAGTTTTAAATAAGAATATTTTTCTGAAATTGGTTTGCACACATTGGTTTTTTTAACTGATAAATAATAATATAAATAAACCCCATTAACCTAATAATACATATCTGAATTTTAAATCCTAAATGAATGAAAATGAAGAAAAATTTACTTTTAAGCAAACTAAATAGCAGCAAAAAATCAGTACTGATTTTGCTGCTTGCTATTTGCACATGCTACTCGTCATTTGCCCAAACCCGGCAAATAACAGGTACGGTAACATCATCAAACGATGGTAACCCTGTACCGGGTGCAAGTGTTAAAATTAAAGGAACCTCAAACGGAATTGTTACTGACGTGAACGGCGCCTTTAAATTATCAGTAGCTCCTGGTGCTACACTTGTTATCAGCTTTATTGGCTATGATACAGAGGAAGTACCTGTGGGTAGCAGAAATGTTTACACTGTTAGGCTGTCGCCTAATACAAATACTTTAGCAGAGGTTGCTGTAGTATCTATTGGTTACGGTACTACCAAGAAAAAGGACCTGACAGGTGCAGTTAGTTCGGTAACTGCGGCAACAATTGCTAAGAATCCTGTTACCACTGTAGACCAGGCATTACAAGGCCGTGCAGCAGGTGTGCAGGTTACCAACAACGATGCTTCCCCAGGTGGCAACGTTAGTGTGGTAATACGTGGTATTGGTAGTTTGGCAAGTAACGGTAATGGGCCGTTATATGTTATTGATGGTTATCCATTGGATAATGGTGGCATTAATAACATTAACCCGAATGATATCGCTTCTATAGACGTATTAAAAGATGCATCTGCTACCGCTATTTACGGTATCCGTGCTGCTAATGGCGTTGTTATTATCACTACTAAAAAAGGTAAAAAAGGTGGTGCCCAGGTATCATTGGATGCTTATGTAGGTTTTCAAAGCAAACCTAAAGAATACAGTGTATTAAACGCGCAGCAATTTGCAACCTTATATAATACTGTTGCGGCAGATAAAACACAAAGCGTTCAATTGCCGGCATTCGCGCCATATGCAGATCCTTCATCATTGCATAATATAGATTGGCAAAATGAAGTTTACCGTACAGGTATAACTCAAAATTACAGTCTTGCCATCCGTGGGGGCGGTGATAAGGTTCAGGCAGCTACATCAATCGGGTATTATGATCAGAAAGGTATCGTATTAGGCTCATACTTTAAAAGGGTTACATTTGGTAACAATACCGATTACCAGCCTACTAATTGGTTAAAATCATCAACCAGTGTTAAATACACTTACCAGGATTCACAAAATCTGTTTGGCAGTAATTTACAAAGTGGCGGTGGTTTAGTTCAATTAACGGAATTACCTCCAACGCTTGATGGTGGTAACAAGGCTACTTACTTGCCATATGATGGCAATGGTAATTACGGTTTTTATAATCCTAAATTTACTGAGATATCAAGTTATACCAATCCGCTTTATAGCATTGGTAACAACCGTAGCTATGGCTTAAGTAACTTTATATTAGCTAATACTTCATTAGAAGCAACTATTATAGATGGGCTTAAAGTTAAATCAAACGTAGGTATAAACCTAAGTGATTACTCAGGATCTTATTACTCACCTGAAGATGACCGTGAAAACAATCAATATCCGGGTTCTCAGGTAACAAATGCTTTTTATAGCCAGCATATTAACCAAACTTTTAACTGGTTATGGGAAAATACAATTAGCTATGATAAAACATTTGGAAAGAGCACTATTAATTTACTTGGCGGTGCATCTGAGCAGAAAACCTTCTGGAGCGGAATGGGCGGCCAGGGTATTCCGCCAAACGGTGTGATACGTGATTTAGCACAAGTTTCAAATCTTAAGCTGGATACAAATATCCCTGCGGGTTCAAATAGTGGTAATGGTTCAAATGTTAAAGCCTTACAATCTTATTTTGGTAGGGCAACTTACAATTATGATGACAAGTACCTTATTACAGGTACTATAAGAAGGGATGGGTCGTCAGATTTTGCTCCCGGCCACCAATTTGGTACTTTCCCTTCAGGTGCTGTGGCATGGCGAGCTAAAGAAGAATCTTTCCTGAAAAATGTTGACTGGTTATCTGAATTAAAATTTAGAGGCAGCTATGGTTTGGTAGGTAATCAGGGCGCTATCTACCCATTCCAGTACGAAGAGTTATTTTCAACAGGTTACGCAGCTTCTGTTAATGGCGGCGGTGTGGACAACCTTGGCTATCCGTTCAATAAATTATATCAAAATGGTTATGCTACTACTCAGCCAGAAAATGATAATTTAAGGTGGGAAACTGATTATACGACCGATATTGGTGCTGATATGGCATTTTTGCACGGCGATCTTACACTTACTGTTGATTGGTTCAACAGGAGATCAAAAGACTTCTTATTAAATATCGCGTTCCCTGCGCAAACCGGTTTTCTTGATGAAACCAGAAATATAGGTAGTATAGATAACAAAGGCCTTGAGTTTGCAGCTAATTACAACCATAAAGTAAATAGTGACTTTAGTTATGGTGTAACTTTAACGCTTACAACTATTGATAATAAATTAACCAGTTTAACCTCAGGTACTAATTTTATACAAAACTTTGGTGGTCTAACCGTACCTGCTGATGGCTGGGCAACTTTTTCCGAAACGCATATCGGCCAACCGGTAGGTGAGTTTTATGGCTATAAATCACTGGGTATTATCCAGAGCCAACCCCAACTTGATGCATTAAATGCATCGGCTGTTGCAAAACATGGTGCAGGTAGTGTTTATCAAAAAACAACTACCCAGCCGGGTGACCGTTACTTTGCCGATACTAATGGCGATGGTATAGTTGATGCGAATGACCAGGTTAGCCTTGGCAGTCCGATTCCTAAATTCTATGGTGGGTTTGATCTTACCGCTTCTTACAAAAACTTCGACTTTAACGCGTATTTCTATGGCGTATATGGTAACAAAATATTTAATTTCCAGGAAAGCGTTTTGGAAAGCTTACAGAACAGAAGCTTTGTGGGAGTTGAGAACGTTGGTACCGATTACTACAACAATTATTGGACACCTACCAGGCCTTCAAATGTTTATGCCAGGGCAAGTGCTAATGACGATGTTGAAGGTAATAACGTTGCATCAAGCGCATACATTCAAAACGGTAGTTTCTTAAAATTAAAAACTTTTACAGTAGGTTACACTTTACCGTCAGAGCTTTTGAAAAATTTGGCTATCTCAAAGGTTAGGTTGTATTTCACAACACAAAATCTGTTTACTATCACTGGCTATAAGGGTCTGGATCCGGAAGTGGGTATGCAAGGTGGTAATGCAACCCAAAACGGTATAGACACCGGTACTTATCCATCATCAAGATTCTACACGCTTGGTGTGGCCGTAACATTTTAGTAAAAACATCATAAATATTAAAGATATGAAAATGAAAAAGAAATATATTTTGCTCATAGTGCTGTTTGCCATGCTGGCAACAGTTCCAATGGCTTGTAAAAAGAACTTTTTAACCCAAACTAATACCTTTTCATCAACAGAGGCGGCTACTTTTAATAAGCCTCAGGATGTTATAGCGGTTGTAAATAGTATATATGATACTTACCAGAACAGCGATTTCCTGAAAAAATCGATGTGGTATTATGCCAACTTTCTTGCTCATGATTGGTATAATAACGGTAATGATATTGTGTGGAACAATTACACAATTCCATCTACTTTTGGAGCATTATCTACTTTCTGGAATGACTCTTATGTAGGTATATCGAGAGCAAATTATGCCCTGCCAATTATAGCTGATGCAAAGGCAAAAGGTATAATTACCTCTGATTTGGCCGACCGCTTAACCGGCGAAGCTCTATTTTTACGTGGCATGACCTATTATTACCTTACCGGTACTTTTGGCGGCGTTCCTTTAGAATTAAAAACAGGCGGCGATGGTTTAACACCAAGAAGCACCCAGGCTCAATGTTTTGCACAGATAATAAGTGATATGAAACAGGCAGAAACCCTGTTACTATCAAAAACTACACTTGCTGCAGGTGATTTGGGTCGTGCTACTAAAGGCGCTGCTTACGCTTATGAAGGTTCTGCACAAATGTGGTTAGGTAATTACACTGCTGCTTTAGCTGCTTTTAACAATCCTGAATTAACAAACAATTATCATTTAATTCCTCAGTTCATTAATGTTCATGAGTTCAACAACCAGAATAATGATGAGTCTTTGTTCGAAGTTCAGTTTGATCTTCCTGCAGGTGGCACCCAGGATTGGGCTGGCAGCTGGCAGCCTCCGGGTGGTGAGCTGGGCTGGATAGATAGCTTTGGCTGGCCTTCTGAAATAACCGGACAAGGTTATGATTACGGAAGCCCTGCATTAGAATACTCTTATCAAACGGGTGATCTCCGTAAATATGCTACCATTTTAGGTCCTGGCGATTCAATCATCAGCCCCGGAATTATTGCCCAATGGGGTGGTATAAAAGGCTATCCTTATGTAACAGGTGGTTATGCATCTTACCTTGCAGCCCCAACTACTGATGTTACAGATAAAAACAGGTATACAGATGGTCATGGTAACATTATAAATACCAATGGAACTGCAACCTATCCATGGTATGGTACTGACGGTACACCACGTTCAGGTTATACTGATGCTAAAAAATGGAGAGATCCAAACCTTACAGGTGGTTCAGGACCGCAAAAACTTTTCGGTAGTCAAAACCAGATACTGATGCGCTATGCAGAAGTATTACTTTCAAGGGCTGAATGTAAAATACGGACAGGTGATGTGGCGGGTGGTTTAGCCGACTTAAATTTAGTTAGAACCAGGGCATTCGGCGGAACGCCACCAGCTGTTTGGCAGGATGGGCAACAGGTTGATGGTAGCCAGGCGCCGGCTTTAACCGACCCAATGCAAAAAGTGTTGAGCGAATATAGGCACGAACTTACAGCAGAATATTCGTTGATGTACCTTTTACGCAGAGCTGGTACAGATGCTACAACAGGCAAACCATATGATGAAGAATTTATTCACAACGTAAATCACGTTGCCGGTGCTGGTCCTGACAATAACACAAGCCCGATTATTTATCCGTATGGCCCGACATCCGACGGTAAAACACACGGCGTTACTTATAACGATTTACCTGCAGGGCGTGATATATTACCAATTCCACAAGCTGCAATTGGTCTTAATCCAAACTTAAAACAAAACCCTGGTTATTAATACCGGAGTATTGGTATAATACGAAAGCCGCCTCAAAATTTGAGGCGGCTTTTTTTGTACCTACAAATTGCTTTGTATTTTAATAATTTATTTTCTTGTCACTTACGCTCAAGACGTTGTCATGCTGAGTTTTAAAATCCGTGGCCTCTGAAGGTGAAATGACACATTTTTTCAATTCTGTCATGGGTAATATTAGTAAAAGCATGCGGGTAGGGCTTTACATTTAACTTCAATTAGCGCTCTGTATGATATCTGGCTGCTTATTGTAAAGGAGAAACATGCTACTTGTCTCTTAATAAACTCAAGGTTATTATGTCTGATTGGAGACTACAAGTATATACTAAAACCTTATCAGCGACAGCTACTTTGCCAGCATCATTAATATCTTTTTTGTTTCCCCGGGATAAATAGCGATATGATGACTGCGTATCAATATATCGGCATTAGTAGTTTTATTGATGTTTGAAGTAAGTATCACCTTGGTTAACAAAGCGGGCATGTGGCATTGTATACAGTTAGAACTGATAAGTTTCGCATTCAGCGAATTATAGATCTTGCAATAATTATGAGTAGTAACACTATGACAGTCAAGGCATTTTTGTGTGAACAAAGCCATGTTACCACGTTGGTTTTGATGCACATTATGACAAGTTCCGCAATCCATTTTGCTGTTGATGAAACATTTGCTGCTTTCCAACAATTGTACCTGGTTGCCATGTACATCAAGGTGGCTGGTATCTACAGCCCGCGCAAACTCAGGTAGTTTATAATTTGCAAGTGTATCGCCCGGTTTAAAAAAGAAGGTAGATCGCAACATCTGACTTTTATTACCCGAATGGCACTCGGCGCACACATCTATTTTGCGTGCACGGGGTAGGGAACTAAAACTGGCTATATACTTCGCGATTTTAACATCAGGATTATTGGTTTGAAAATCAACATGCTGAGCGCCTGGGCCGTGGCATCTTTCACAATCTATACGATAAACCAATGAGCTTTTATCAAACTGTTCAGTATTATCTAATTTTTGCGCGTCATTTGGTTGCTCTGCTATAAATGAAGCATGGCATTCCATACAGCGCGATGTAATTATCCGGGTATAATCTGCAACACCGGGAGCGTACCCAGGGCTCATTAACCACTTATCCTGTTTGGTGAAATAGGAAATAGGGAGTTGGTTTAACCCGTTATTTTTCCAAAAAAGATAACTTTCGCCTTTTACGCCACCTAAAACTATATCGAAACGGTGGCGTTCCACTAATTTCCCGTTTAAATAATAGCTCTGGTACATGCCGCTATCCAGCTTTTCCATTACTACTTTTTGGGAGTCGCTCACTTTGAATGTGTTGAAATTTTTGGCGAAGCTGCCATGTACATTGTTAATGTCGGCCGGCATCGAAGCTACGTAGTGGGCGGTGTGTAAATATGATTTATAAATATCGCTGTGGCATTTTATACAGGTTGATGATCCTGCATAGGAGTCACCCCGTGGGTCGGTAGGTTTAGTGTTTCTAAATGCGAGATAAATAATAACAAATAAGGCAATTAATATAATTGATATAAATACAATTTTCTTCATTAGGATATAGACAGGTTATAAGAGAAAATCTGCTTTCAGAACTGGCAATTTTCAAGTATTGTGTTGTAAATATAATTAATAATTCCTTCTTTTTTAAGCAAACAATTTAGTATTATTGTTATAGATCATACACCAGTTAACCATTTAAAATAAATATTTAATATATTGATTATAAGTTACTTAATTAAAATAGTAGTAATAAGATAAAAGATCGACAGGGTGCATGGCAATTCTTTCGTATGTCGAAAAATGGCATTGTATCATTGAGCTAATTTTTAACAGCCGTTATTTATTTTTATTGTCTAAATAATGGTATAAAAAATCTTATTATTTGTTGGTATTTTTAATTTAGATTAACTATATAATTTATATTCTATTTATTATTAAGGTTTATTTGGGGTTGTGAAGTATTATAATAACCTAATAATAACAATGAATAAACTTATTTCCGGCGGCCTTCTCTTGTGCGCGGTATGTATCTTTTCATGCAAGAAAAAGCCAACCTTATTCCAATCAATTTCATCATCACATTCAGGTATTCATTTTGCAAATACAATTACTGAAAGCGATTCAATAAATCCCTTGGATATTGTAAATATTTATAATGGCGGCGGGGTTGGCGTAGGTGATTTTAATAACGATGGATTGCAGGATCTGTATTTCGTAGGTAATATGGTATCCAGTAAGTTATACATCAATAAAGGCGATTTTAAGTTTGAAGATGTAACCGACAAAGCCGGTATAAGCGGCATGGGCCGCTGGGGGCGTGGCGTGTCTGTTATCGACATTAACAACGACGGCCTGATGGATATTTACGTTTGTAATACTATATCGCCCGACTCCAATAAACGCCGTAACTTGTTATACATTAACCAGGGTATCGACAAAGATGGTGTGCCTCATTTTAAAGAAATGGCAAAGGAATACGGTTTGGATGCAACCATACAATCAACCATGGCCACGTTTTTTGATTACGATAATGATGGTTATTTGGATATGTACCTTGTTGATAACGAGGCGAATGATAGCTATTACCCCAATGTTTTTGGGCGTAAAGGCAACAGGGGGAAGCCCGGCAGCATGGGCAGGTTATACCATAGTGTTTGGGATCCTCAGTTAAAGCATCTTGTTTTTCATGATGTTTCGGTACAGGCCGGTATTAATATTGGCGGTTTCGGGCATGCCGCAACTGTGGTGGATATTAACCGTGATGGCTGGAAAGATATTTATGTAAGCAATGATTTCATAGGGTCGAATATCCTCTATATAAATAACCACGACGGCACTTTTACCGACCGCTCAAAAGAGTATTTTAAGCACACATCATTTAATGCTATGGGGCAGGATATAGTGGATATCAATAACGATGGCCTCGCCGATGTTTTTGAACTGGATATGAACCCCGAGGATAATTACCGTAAAAAAATGATGCTGATGGCAAGCAGTTATCAAACTATACAAAATTTCGAGCAGTTTGGCTATCAGTATCAGTATGTAAGGAACACTTTGCAGCTTAATCAGGGCCCAAAAGTTTTAGAGAATAATAAAATTGGCGACCCCGCTTTCAGTGAGATTGGTTTTATGAGCGGTGTTGCCCAAACAGATTGGAGCTGGACACCAGTTATCACAGATTTTAACAATGATGGCTATCGAGATATTATTGTTACCAATGGCTTCCCGAAAGATATTACAGATCACGATTTTATGACTTACCGCCAAAACGCCTTTGCTATTGGTGCCAAGCAAAAAATTTTGGATCAGATTCCATCGGTAAAGATCCATAACTATGCGTTTAAAAATAATGGCGACCTTACTTTTAAGGATGAAACGGATGATTGGGGGCTAAGTCTGCCTACATTTTCAAATGCTGCAGTTTATGTTGATTTGAACAACGACGGCGCAATGGATATGGTGGTAAATAACACAAATGACGAGGCGCTCATCTACAAAAATACCTCACGCGAAAAAGATCCGGCGGGGACACATTATTTACAGATAAAATTTAAAGGGGATAACCGCAATGTGAACGGTTTAGGCGCTTGGGCCGATATTTATTATGATCATGGTAAGCACCAGGTTTCTGAAAATAACCCATACAGGGGATACCTCTCAACCAACCAAAATATAGCTCATTTTGGCTTAGGTAAAACACAAGTGCTCGATTCGGTGGTTATTCGCTGGGCAAACAACAAAAAACAAGTTTTACAACAGGTTAAAACCAATCAGGTAATTACTGCAAACATTGCCAATGCAACAGTTCCGTACTCGTGGACTCAGCCCAAAACTGCTGATAAAGCGTTATTTACAGATGTAAGCAATGATAAGGATATCCACTACACGCACCGCGAACTGGACTTTGACGACTTTGAGATCCAGAAACTCATTCCGCACAAACTTTCTGGTTATACGCCGGGTCTGGCTGTAGGCGATGTTGATGGAAATGGATTAGATGATATTATTATCGGGGGCAACTCAATGATGCCTGCGCAGGTGTTTTTACAACAGGCAAACGGCAAGTTTATACGTCGCGATTTGTTGCAAAACCAGTCGGCCTATGCGGTTAATAACAATGTTAAGGACGAAGGCATACTGCTTTTTGATGCCAATGGTGATGGTAAACTGGACCTGTATATAGCCAGCGGTGGCTATGCAACTGCTCATGATAATGATGTTTACCAGGATAGGTTATATTTAAACGACGGCAAGGGCAACTTTACTTTAGCGCCTAATGCTTTACCTATAAACCACACCAGTAAATTGTGTGTACGGGCATTTGATTATAACAAGGATGGTAAACCCGATCTGTTCATTTCGGGTAGGGTTGATCCATGGAGTTATCCTAAGCCGGTATCAAGCGTAATATTGCGTAACGATAGTAAAAATGGCGTGGTTAAGTTTACCGATGTAACAGACCAGGTAGCGCCAGGCTTAAAAAACGTAGGCTTAGTATGTGATGCCTTGTTTACCGATTATGATAATGATGGCTGGCCCGATCTGATACTGGCAGGCGAATGGATGCCGGTGACTTTCTTTAAAAATGATCATGGTGTATTCAAAAATGTGACAAGCACAACAGGCATAGGCAAACGCACAGGGTGGTGGAACAGTATAGTAGCCGGAGATTTCAGGCACACAGGCCGGATGGATTATATTGTGGGTAACGTTGGGTTAAATACTTTTTACAAGGCGACCGAGCAATACCCGGTTTATATAACTGCTAAAGATTTCGATAAGAATGGTAGTTATAATGCCATAACTTCTATCTTTTTGCCTGATCAGAATGGCGATAAAAAAGAGTTTCCAGCTATAAGCAGGGACGACATCTTAAAAGAGTTGATCAGCGTGAAAAAGAAATACACCAATTACAAATCGTACGCGACCGCTACAATGGATGAGGTTTTCCCGGCTGAGAGGAGAGCAGGCGCTTTAAGATTAATGTCGAATACATCAGCATCCTGCTTTTTGCGTAATGATGGAAATGGGAAATTCACCATTATTCCATTACCTATGCAGGCGCAGGTATCAACCTTAAACGGTATGGTGGTTGATGATTTTGACGGCGACGGTAACCTCGACGTTATAATAAATGGCAACGATTACGGTAACGAGGTTTTTGATGGCAGGTACGATGCGCTTAACGGTTTAATGCTTAAAGGCGACGGAAAAGGCAATTTTTCACCTCAAAGCATCCTACAAAGCGGAATTTATATCCCGCATGATGGCAAAGCTCTTGTAAAACTGCAAACCAGCGACGGTAAATACATGCTCGCTGCTAGCCAAAACCGCGATTCGCTGAAAGTATTTGTGCTCAACAGGCCTGTAAATAATATCAAGCTTCAGCCGGACGATCAAAGTGCCATTATCACCTATAAAAATGGCGCAAAACAAAAACAGGAGTTTTATTATGGATCTTCATTCCTGTCGCAATCAGGCAGGTTCTTAACCGTAAATAAGGATGTAACAAATGTCCAGATAACAAACAATAAAGGACAAACCAGAGCAATCCCGATTAAATAAAAAATGCCCGTAAGGGCATTTTTTGTAACCAACTGATTTATTTATTATTCACACTTATTATTTAAATTGAAACAGGCTTGCTAAATGCAGATTCATTGCCATGTATATCAACAGCTTTTATCTTCAGGCTTTTGCCCTTAAAATTTGCGGGTACAGTAAACGTTGTTAAAGGAGTATACCAAACGCGTTTGCCATTCAGGTACAGGTCATAGCCAATAAAAGATTTACTGCCTTTTACTTCAGTCCATTTTAAGAGTGATGATTTATTACTGCGTATTAAAGTAACATATGCAGGTATTGCCGGTGATGAATTATCAGGCGTAAGGCTTTGTATGCAATTCATAAATGCCCTGTAAGTATGATAGGTGCCTTTCCAGATCTGTCCTTTCAGCGCAATTTTGTATTGTGGCTGCTTATCTATACCGCCCTGGTACCAGTCGCCGTGTACGCTATCAATTAAATAGGTTTGTACATAGCTCCATAGCTGTTTAAAGGTCTTGAAGTATTGATGTTTATCATTGGGGTAATATTTATCCATTAATAAAAGGGTGTTCAACCCCTCAGCCTGCGCCCACCAGTTTTTGGTATCAGCAATAACAGTCAAACCTGGTTTATCTTTGAAATAATAACCCTCATCATAAAAACCGCCCACACGTTTATCGTAACCATTATCTAGCGCGTGGTCAAGCATTTTTTTGCCGATCCTTAACGTTAGTGTATCATTTTTTATGCCTAAGGTGCGTGATGCTTCCAGCATCAGATAAGCAGTTTCCACATCGTGCCCAAATGATACATGATTTAATCCACGGTGCTTTAATATTACCGCTTCTGATGAATCCCTATACGATACCGGCGACCAATCATCATGAAAAAACAAATTCAAATAACCCTTAGGTGTAACTATTTTATCACGGATCAGCAGCAGCATCTCGTTTAAACGGGTCTTTAATAAATCATTGGGCCAAACGGTATATAACTCGTTAAATGCTTCCAGCAAATGGATGGATGTATTCTGATCCTTATAGCCAAGCTCGGCCGTAGTAGGGGTGCTGGCATCACGTTTTATGGGTGTGCCATTCCTTTCCATATGCTGAAAGTATCCTTTATAAAGCGGGTCGTGACTATGTTTTTCGAGCCACATAAAATCAGCTATCGCAAGGTTTAGCGCGCTGGTATCACCACTTACCTGGTAATAGGCTGATAGCGCGTAAATAGCAAACGAATTACCATACGCTTCCTTAGGAGCGAAACCACCTTTTTTAACATTACCTTTTTTATCAATAAAAGTATAAAACCCGCCGTATTGCTTATCCCACATTACATTCTTTAAAAATTGAAAGCCGTGAGCGGCTGCAGCTTTATAATAAGTTACTGTCGGAAACATTTCCGCAGCTTTGGAGGTGCTCCAAACGTGGCGGGCCTGTGTAACAATCATTTTATCCTGGTTGCCAACCGGCTTGAAATCGTAGCTAAAAGAACTTAAAAAACCACCATCTGCAGTATCAACAGATGCCGGGTACCATGGCTTAAGCAATTTGTTAACCATGGAGTATTTCATTTGCACGGCTATCTGCTTTTTTTCGGAGGCTTTATCCTGACTAAAAGCATGTAAACTAAAAGCTATTGAACATACAGCAAATGCTTTGGCTGCAAAAGGTATTGACGATGACATATCGGTAAATGGATTGGTGCTTCTAATTTAAGTCTATTGATGATAATGGCGTTATTTAGCGCGTTTTGAGCAAAATTTTGATAAGAAAATATCAACATTCATTTTGCAATCAGGTTTTTTGACTTTTCCTAAAAACTACATTACAATAAAACATTTGGTAAAAAAGTATTACTGTAGCTTACCCACACTCGGTAAGTTTGTTTAGTGAGTGTACGTGGTACACCGCCGCTAATTATAATCGATATAATTTCCTTTACGTGGTATGATTAACTTATTTCCTAAGGTTATGTCTTATCAATTTTTTAAACTTTATGAAGTACAAACACCTGTTAAAACTTGTCGGCATTTGTGTTGCGGTTTCAATTAATACGGCTGTATACGCCCAGAATACGAAGAAATCCACCGGGATGATACTCAATAGCCAGGAGTACCTGGAGTACCAGGGCGTAAACGTAATGCTTGCGCATGATTTTTATCCCGAGGGCCATCAGGGTGGGGTAGGCGTGATACAAAACGGACAAAGGGTTGGTACTAACGGCGATTTGCGTTTGGAACCTACGCCGGGGCAATGGTCGCCGATACCAAAAGTGGGCAAGCGGGTGGTTGATACCAAAACAGGCGAAATAAGCGTGAGGATGGAATATCCAAACGAGGCCATCGACCGCAAGGGGTTTAACCCGGTTATTTACCCTGACTTGAAATTTGCCTACAATATCCGTGTGGTACCGGTTGGTAAATCATTCAAAATAATTGTGGATCTGGATAAACCCTTGCCCGATAATTGGATAGGAAAGGTTGGTTTCAATTTTGAGCTTTTCCCGGGGATACTGTTTGGCAAATCCTATTATATGGATCAGCAATTTGGTGTGTTCCCGCAACAGGGTAACGACCAGGTATATAAGGACAGCGACGGTGATTTCCAGGTAACACCAATGGCATCGGGCAAAACGCTGACCATCGTACCTGAATCAGACAAGCAACGCATGACCATCCAAAACCTGAGCGGTGGTAACCTGGAACTGATTGACGGCAGGAGCAAATATAATAACGGTTGGTTCGTGGTACGATCATTAGTTGCGAAGGGAGCAACAAAAAATGCCATAGAATGGCTGGTTACGCCGCATGCTATTGAGGGTTGGCAGTCGGATCCTGTGATACAGGTATCAGAAGTTGGCTATCATCCTGATCAGAAAAAGATAGCCGTTATTGAACTGGATAAGCACGATACCAAAAAGCTTTCTGCATCCCTGTTAAGGATTAATGAAAACGGTGGTTTTGAAACAGTTCTTTCGACCGGGACAAAGGATTGGGGCGATTTTTTGCGTTACCATTACCTGCAGTTTGATTTCAGCGCGATAAAAAAGCCAGGCATGTATGTAGTAAGCTATGGCAGTTTTAAAACCCATCCATTCCAGATCAGTAAGGATGTGTACAGCAATAATGTGTGGCAACCCACGCTCGAATATTTTTTGCCCGTGCAAATGTGCCACATGAAGGTGAAAGATAACTACCGCATCTGGCATGGCTTCTGCCATATGGATGATGCCCGAATGGCGCCAACAGACTCCGATCATTTTGACGGCTATATACAGGGACATTCTACCTTAACTAAATATGCGCCGGGGCAAACCGTGCCGGGTTTAAATAAAGGCGGCTGGCACGATGCGGGTGACTTTGATCTCAGGATAGAGTCACAGGCGGAAACTGTGCATGGTTTAACGCTGGCTTATGAGCAGTTCAACGTGAAATATGATAACACCACCATCGATCAAACTACGCAAACCGTTGATATCCAAAAGCCGGATGGTAAACCTGACGTACTACAGCAAATAGAGCATGGCTTACTATCAATTGTAGGCGGCTATGAATCAATGGGCCGGTTTTACAGGGGTATGATTGAGCCGACCTTGCCGCAGTACACCATTTTGGGTGATGCTGCTAATATAACGGATAACAAGCCTTATGTAGCACCTGCAAACGGGACACCACCACCGGCAGTAGGTTTGCCTAATTCACCCGATGACCGTTGGGTATTTACTGAAGATAACCCCGAACGCAGCCTGGAAACTGCTGCTGCTTTAGCCGCTGCTAACCGTGTAATGAAAGGCTTTAATGATACCCTGGCCAGCCAATGCCTGCAAATTGCTGAGGAAGTATGGAAGAACACCAAAGAGAAACGTGAATTAAGTCGCGTGCCATTAGCAGTTGAGCTACTGGTAACCACAGGTAAAAAGGAATATGCCGATTTTTTGGTGGCGCACACTCAAATCATCGCGCAGCATATAAATAATACTGGTTGGTTGGTAGGGCGCACACTTTCGCTTATTAACGATCAGGCTTATCATGATGCCATTACCCAGGCGGTAACAAAATTATACGCGCAGGTTAAGCTGGATGGTACCAAAACGCCTTACAGCGTGCCTTATGAGCCGGATATTTGGGGCGCAGGCTGGGGGATCCAGAATTTTGGCTACAAACAATATTTCCTTTATAAATACTTCCCATCCATTTTTCCGGATGATTATATGTTAGCCTCTATAAACTTTGTTTTGGGCTGCCATCCGGGTTCAAACACAGCTTCGTTTGTTTCGGGGGTAGGATCAAAATCGATGACAACTGCTTACGGCTTTAACCGTGCCGACTGGTCGTATATCCCCGGAGGGATAACCTCAGGTACGGCATTGATCCGTCCTGATTTTCCCGAACTGCTTAACTGGCCCTTTTTATGGCAGCAGGGTGAATATGTTTTAGGCGGAGGCACTACCGACTATTTATTTTTAATATTAGCAGCCAACGATATCTTAAATAAAAAGTAAGTTTACTACATTGCACATACCAATTACGCTATAAACCATTCTACATGACTAACAGAAGAACATTTATAAAAACTTCAGCTTTACTTTCCGCCGGGATTTTAGCTGCTCCCAACTTATTTGCTTACGATAAGAAATATATTGGCCTGCAACTATACACCGTGCGCGATTACATGGCAAAAGACCCCGCGGCTGCTTTAGCACAAGTAGCACAAATAGGTTATACATCTGTTGAAGGTGCTACGTACACCGGTAACGAACAGTTTTATGGCATGGATGCCAAAGCATTCGGCAGCCTGTTAAAACAAAATGGCCTGATTATGCCAAGCAGTCACTATCGTTTAGGCGAGGAACTGGTGAACGGCTCTTCACAAAAAGGCACTATATTGAATGACTGGGACAAAGCGGTGGATGATGCGGCCAGTATAGGTTTAAAATACATGGTATGCGCCTACCTGGCCGATACAGAACGCGGATCCTTAGATCATTATAAAAAGGTAGCTGAAAATCTCACCAAAGCTGGTGAAACCTGTAAAAAAGCAGGTATACAGCTTTGCTACCACAACCACGATTTTGAATTTATACAACAGGACGGTAAATATCCATACGAAACCATATTAGCCAATGCGGATAAAGATCTGGTGAAGATGGAAATGGATATGTACTGGATCACCAAAGCTAATCAGGATCCTACAAAACTGATCGATGAAAATCCGGGCCGTTTCCCATTATGGCACTTAAAGGATATGAACAATACCACCGACCGTGCATTTACTGAGGTTGGTAATGGCATTATTGATTTTAAAAAGATATTTAAGAGCGCCAATAAAGCCGGACTAAAATACTTCTTTGTAGAGCAGGATAAATGCCCCGGCGATCCTTACGATAGTATTAAAAAGAGTATTTCATACATAAAAAGTAACCTGGTTTAATTAACCAGGTTACTTTTAAGCTTATATAGTATTGTTAAAATTTGCCGTATCCTACATGGGCCATTCTTTCACCCATTTCGGCATAGGCTTCATTTGGGCCGGGAGCCCATGTTCCTAAACCATCTACATAACGGTTGTACATACAAAATGCCGCTGCAATTAACACGGTGTCGTGTATCTCAATATCGGTAGCGCCTTCTGCACGAGCAGCTTCAATATCTGCTTCGGTAACATTTTTGCCATTGCCCTGCACTTGGTGGGCTATATGTAATAAGGCCCTTAATTTATCTGATACAGGTGTATTGGGCAACCCCGCTTTAATATCATCAATTAATGCCAGTCCGCTGTTTAAATGCGCTGCTGCGGCTGCCGCATGAGAGGTGTGGCAAAAGTGGCACTTGTTCCAATAGGATACCGATGCCGCTATGATCTCCCGTTCGCCGCTGGTAAGCGACGAAGGGCCTCTTAATAATATTTCCGCCAAATCGGTAAGGACTTTGCCGGTTTCGGGCCTGTAATTTAGTAAACCCACAATGCCGGGTAACTCTTCGTTCAATAATTTAATGTGTGCCATTTTAAATTCTTACAATTGGTTTATACGGTTTGTTCAGTTCTGTCTACTTTAAAGGGTTTGGTGAGGTAGCCTTCGCGGGCGCGTTGTTCGCCCATTTTATCATATAGTTCCTCGTCATCTGGCTGCCAGGTGTCAAGGCCGTCAACATAACGGTTAAACATGCAGAACGCCGCTGCAATTAATACGGTATCGTGTATCTCTATATCCGTAGCGCCTTCAGAACGGGCAAATGCAACATCGGCATCGCTAACGTTTTTACCGCCGCTTTGCACTTTGGCTGCTATTTTTAAAAGGGCCTTTAGCCTGGCGCTGATAGGTGCACTTTCCGGATCGTTACGAACCTGTTTTACCAGCTCTCCATCATCACCTAACTGGTGTTTGGCAATAGCGCCATGTATAGTAGTGCAATATTTGCAATTGTTTAAACCCGATACATAAGTAGCGATCAGTTCACGGTCGCCCGCGCTTAATGTTGGGTGTGGGTCGTGTAGCAGGGTTTGAACTAAAGCGTTTAATGGTCCTGCGGTTTCGGGGCGGAACATAAATAAGCTCCTTATTCCCGGGAATTCATGTGGTAAATTAACGTGTGGCATATCAATTTAGATTTAGTGGCAGGCGGCAAGTTTTAAGCCGCTCTTAATACTTGTTGTTTATAACAATTGGTGTATGTCTAAACTAAGTAAATCATTTTAAATACGATAATACTATTTAAACAAATACTTGCTTGTATTTTACCTGATGATGATAGTATAACAGGTTCATTTTTAAGGGTATGTGATAGAATGTAATTATTGGAGATTTTTATATCGTTAACTAATTGATATCCAATTATTTATTTAGGATTAACATTTTTGCCACAGAACTTAACATTTATGCTATCTGCTGATAGCGCACTTGTCTACATTTATCAATGTAATTATTGCTTATAAACCGGCATTAATTAAACTGATTATTCAGCAACCAATTTTCGCGCTAAAAACTACTAACAATTAAAATCATTTGGGTATGAACCGGAATATAATGAAAGAGATAACGCCATTAACTGATAATGATTGTTTTACCATATTTTCGCGCACCAAAAAGGTCTTCGATTTTCCGCTGCATTATCATGATGAATTTGAGCTCAACCTTATTATAAATGGTAAAGGCGTAAAACGAGTAATGGGAAATAGCGAGGCAGTGATTGATGACATGGAGCTGGTTTTAGTTGCCCCAAGCCTGTACCATGGCTGGTTTACGCATGAATGTAAGGAAGAAAATATAACAGAGGTTACCATACAATTTCATAAAGATCTGTTTGATGAAAGATTGCTGAACAGGAACCAGTTGAGCCTTATCAAAACAATGTTTGAGAATGCGCAGTGCGGCATACTCTTTTCACAGGAAACCATTGTTAATGTAGCTGACCGGATACTCAACCTGAAAAAGATAAGTGGTTTTGATTCAGCACTCGAATTGATGTCGCTCCTATATGATCTGTCTATAGCCAAAAACAGCAAAATGCTTTCTGATCCTGGTCATTTATGTAAGGAATATAACTATAAGAATGAGAAGGTGGAGAAGGTGTTTGAATACCTGAACAAGAACTTCAGCAAACAGATTGCGCTTACCGAGATGGCCAGGATAGTTGATATGTCGGAAGCTGCTTTTGCCCGATTTATAAAAAAACGCACCGGGATGTCATTTGTAAACATCCTGAACGAGATCAGGGTAGGGCATGCCTCCAAAATATTGATAGACTCGACCGATACCATTTCCGAAATCGCCTACCAGTGCGGTTTCAATAACTTATCCTATTTCAACCGCATCTTTAAAGAAAAAAAGATCGTCGGCCCAAAAGAATACAGAAGGACTTACGCGGGTGCCGAGATGTTTGTATAGAAGATGCTTTTCCCGTCAATTTCATTATTTATAGATGTCATTTAGCAGCTAAAGCGGTATTCTATGCGGTATCGTTTACCCTATTGAAATTTATAAGTATATAAACGACACTAATACCTTCCGCCCCTGTGTCAATCCACCGCACCCATGCGCTTATAGTATATTATCAAGTTATAGTAACATTTTAGCTATACATGCTTGAGTATTCAATAATTGAAAATATTTTTATAGAAATATTTCGTTTATTAAAAAAATTAGTGTTAATTCGACACGTATTATAAACCAATATGAGTAAAGATAAATTTGTTGTAGGAGTGGACTACGGGTCCGATTCTGTCCGCTCTGTAATTATTAACGCCCTTAACGGCGAAGAAATAGCATCATCAGTATATTATTACCCGCGCTGGCAAAAAGGATTGTATTGTGATCCGGCGAATAACCAGTTCAGGCAGCATCCTTTAGATTATATTGAAGGGCTGGAGATCACCATAAAAGATTGTATTAAAATAGCAGGCGGCGAAAGCGTTGCCCGGAACATCAAAGGATTATCCGTTGATACTACCGGTTCAACACCTGTCGCGG